>NZ_DASYHB010000015.1:0-52730 GCF_035999185.1 Ensifer sp.
CCGGGAGAGTAGGTCGTTGCCGGGCCTGTCAAGAATATCCCCTCATCACAATGACGAAACGCACAACGAACGCGGCGGCCGACACAAACGTCGCCGCCGCGTTCCGCGTCTCAAGACCAGGCCCAAAAATGCCTGGAAACCCGTTCAAGCCCTTGTCGCGGGTCAGGTTCCAGGACTTCAACATCATCCCGGTGACGGGTCCGTCGAGCGCTGCAGTCAGGCCGACGCGGATCATCTGCGCAATGCCACGAGCAATGTGACCGTCCGACTTGTTGAGGTGTTGCGCCTTCAGCAGCGATTTCATGTGCTGCGTCTCGATGCAGATCACCGGCAGGCCTGCTTCCGCCATGCCATTCACCAGCCACTGCGAGAGCGGCCCGGCCTCAATCCCTATCGGGCCATAGTCACCACTGAGTGACCTGAGCAGCCCGACCGAGATCGTCCGGCTCGCTCGCAACCTTCTGCTCAAACACAACCGTGTCGACTTCATCGTCGACGCATATTGTATCCTCTGCCAGCGGCGCGGGCGGATTTCAGGAGAAGCGGCGGCTCTATCGCAGCGTCCTTGCGAAGAAGGGCCTACGAAGGCTTTCGTCTTCTATGCGACCTGTTTCACGCCCGGCGGCTGCCATGTCCCTGCGCCCGCCGGCAAGATCGAAGGCGGCGTCGGCTTCGGCCAATACAGGCGCATCACGAGGTAGATCTTGTCAGCCGGCGCCGGGAGCCAGTTTGCTTCCTTGTCCGCGCCGGGGCTGTCCTTTTGGAGGTAGAGCGTCAATGAGCCATCCGCGTCTTTCTTCATCGCGGGCAACATCGGAGAGTTGATGAGGTAGCGATTGATCGGATTCTTAACCAAAAGCTGGCTCTTGCCGTCATACATCGTCACGGACCAGAACGCGTCTACAGGCGGCAACTGACCGGGCGCGAAGGTGATGGTGTACTTGTGCTTGCTCCCGTCTAGCGGCTCGCCGGTCGCGTCCGTTCGGGTGTACGGATACATGGCCTCCGCGGCATCGTTGCCCAGGAGACCACCCTTGGCGGAGCCGGCCCGCATCACCCAATCGCCGTTATAGAAGTTCTCGTCGCCAAAGAACGAGCCGACATTCCAGCCGTTGATATTCTTGTTTCCGTTAGCCAACCATTTGTCGACTTTGTCATTGCCTTGCTTCATGCCGACCAGGATCTCGGCCTTGTGTTCGAACGATAGATCCTTGAACGCGAAGGTCTTGCCGGGGCCGATGCCGATCTTCGCAAGTTTTGCACGAACCGCCCTGTCCCTTGCCGTCTCGGGCACGAATTGTAGGGCCGCGTCGAGATACTCGAAAAAATTATCCTTGATTCCCGCCGTGGTGGCAGGAACGAAGGCGTTCTTCGGCGCGGCGGGCGGGGCGGGCTGTTTGAGGAAGGCCGAGAGTGGCAGCGCCTTGTAGCCGAGCTGGATTTTCTCGACGTTCGGCATGTCGGCGGGGTTGAAGAGCTGGGTGCGGATCAGTGCGAGCGAGAACGGCGTCGTCGAGCGGAAGGCCTGCTTGATCCCGGTCGGCGTTGCACCCTTCCAGTCCGGGCCTACGACCAGATAGTCGCCCGGCTCGGTCCCTGTGGTGCGCGTGCCGATGTAGCCGTAATTGTAAGTGTTGCCGTCGATGAGCTGGACCGCGTAGTAGCGCTCCCTTGCGATCGCCGGCACCGAGATGACCATCGGCTCAGCCCGCAAATCCAGCCAGAGCATCGAGTAAGGCGTGTCGCTGTTCGGCGTGATAACCGCCGTGTCCGCGGGGGTGGCGACGTGGTGCAAGTTTTTGATTTCGTTAAACGGCGCCTTGAACTGCCCCGAGTTCCTATCGACGGCGAATTCCTGCATGACCGCGTAGATCATCACGAGCGGCAGTCCGTAGATGAAGCCTTCCTCCGCGATGTCCTTGGCCTCCAACAGCCTGGGCCACTGAGGGTTATCCTTCTCAAAGACAAGGGGGGAGACCGGATTGGCCTTTGCCGTTGTGCTGATAAGCCCCGCCATCGCCGCAGAGCCGAGCAGAGCGCGTTTCGTGATCATCTGAACACTTCCTTCCGGTTCGCAACTGTTCGTTGAAATCACGTAGGTAGCAGGATGAAACTAGGCTTCGATGACCGAAATGCAGTTACGGCGAGTGCAGAGCCACTTGTATGTCGGCGCCGGCGCGATCACGACAACGGGGAGGCATTCCACAAGGGGCTGCTTCCCCCATCATTTGGGAAACAGGAACTGGAGCTGAGCTCTCAATTGCCAATCGGCGGCGCCGCTGGGCTTTGCGACATTGTAGTAGGCTGCCAGCTGCGCATTGACGGGCTGATGACCGATCTTGAACACGCGCCCAAAACCGCCGCCGATCGGCACCGTCCAGCGGTCGCCATGGCCGGCCTCCCAGTCGGCGGTGATGATGGGCGACGACGTCAGATACCACCCGCCGTGGAAATTGTAGTTCACAAAGGGCTGCAACGTCATCGCATTGACCGTATTGCGGTTGCTCTTGCCCGCGAAGGACCAGACGTTGTTGACGAGAACGCCGACAACCCAGGGCCCTTCGATTGCCAGGGCGACGAAGGCCGGGCCCGCCGAGTACTTGCCGCTGGTCAGGGTTTTGTCGGTGCCGGTCGGGAACACAAAGGTCGGGCCAACGCCCCAGATGATGCCGTGCGTCGGTTGCTTCGGCGAGAAGAAGAAGCTGGGGTTGATGTCGCCCAGGCCAAATTCGCGATCGTCATTCACCGTTAAGGCCGGTTGTGAGATCACCGGCGTAATCCAGCGCGTGATCAGGTTCCAGTCCTTGTTCAGTGTGATCGGGACTACGGGCTGGATGTTGAGGACGTTTTGTAGCTTTTTGTGGGGCCCGACATTGAAGTTGAAGTTGTTCTGGAACGGCACGCTGATCATGTCGGCAACGGGGTTCTGCGCTGCTTTCGCCAGATCGCCGGGGCTCGGTGAATCCTCCGCCAGCGCCACTCCCGAGCACGACAATGTCGCAAAGAGTGTCAGTGTAGCCAGCCCGATAAGATCTCTCGCGCGCATGTCCCCACCTCAGCCATATGCAAGCCGACGGACACGATCGGGCTTACCGTCGCCCGCGGAATTTATACCGTTCTACAAAATATATCGGATGTCCAGAGCGGTCATTCTGAGACAGCTTGTCGAACTTCCCTAGTGTCAACCGCGTGACTGAGGTCCCCGTCATCACAGGCCACATCCTGCATGGCGTTGTCATGTTAACTGGTCGGTGATGCACGGGGACAATGGAGGTGGCGATATTCTGGCCAACGGCATCATGGGTAACGGCAATCGCGTATGATGCGGCCCCAGACGCCCGCCCGGCGCCATCGGACGAAGCGGTTATAAGCAGGTCGTGTAAGGGCCAAAATGATCCGGCAGATCGCGCCAAGGTGCCTTGGATCGCAAGACCCAGAAGATGCCGTTGAGGCACGCCGGTCGTTTGCCCGAGGAACGTCACGCGGGTTGTTCGGCAGCATGGTCGGCAAACCATTCATGATCCGCGAGCTCGTAGCGCATGATTCGAGCCTGCAGTTTAGGAGTTTGGTTCACGGGGGTCTGGCTAATCGCAACGCTTTCGGCTCAGTTCCGGTCCGGCGCTACGGATTAGGAACGGATATCAGCACGTCGACCAATCCCTGCTGAACAAGACACACTAGACCACGGTCCAACTTGATTTCGCATCTGTGCTGCGGAAACGTGGCTTTCGCCAGTGGTTTTCTAACGGAGATCGCTTGGGGAGCAAATCAGAACGAGCCGGGTCAAACTCAAACGCTAGTCGTTGAATCGAGCGCAGGTCGAGTTGACGGCGCAGTCAGGGAGGAGCGTTCGATGACGGCACCAAATCGACCAACCGGCGGTTCACGTACATCGCGTTCCGTACCGATCATCGACCGACGCGCATGGCTGATGCTCTCCCTTGCAGCAAGCCTGTTCGGGAACGTTAAACCCGCGCGCGCGCAGTCCGACCCGCTGCCGTCCTGGCACGAGGGGCCGACGAAGAAATCCATTGTCGATTTCGTTGCACGTGTGACTGCGCGGGGTTCGGGGGATTTCGTGCAACCCGCCGAACGCATTGCGGTTTTCGACAACGATGGCACGCTGTGGTGCGAAAATCCCATGCCCTTCCAGTTAGCCTATGTCGCGGACACGTTGAGGCAGATGGCCGTGGAGAGGCCGCAACTGAACCAGGATCAAATGGTTCAGGCGGCATTGGCGGGCGACTACGCGAAGCTCATCGAAGGAAAATACGATGGCCTGTTGCGCATCTTGGCTCTCACCCACACAGGGATGACCACCGATGAGTTCACGGCAAGGGTCGAGAAGTGGTTCGCAACCGCCCGCCATCCCCGCTTCGGGAAACCCTATGATCAGCTTGCTTATCGACCAATGCAGGAAGTGCTCGGCTATCTCCGCAACAATGGCTTCAAGACCTTCATTGTGTCGGGCGGCGGCGCCGATTTCATGCGTGTTCCGAGCGAGCGGGCTTATGGCATCCCGCCCGAGCAGGTTGTGGGATCGTACAGTCGCGTCAAATATGAACTCCGGTCCAACCGGCCCGTGCTGGTCAAGACGACGGACTACGTGTTTGTCGACGACAACGACGGCAAACCTGTTGGCATTCATCAGTTCATCGGCCGCCGCCCGATTGCCTGCTTCGGTAACGCTGATGGCGACCAACCCATGCTCGAATATACCACGATCGGAAATCCGCGGCCGAGCTTCGGCCTGATCGTCCATCACACTGACGGCGAGCGCGAATACGCCTACGACAGTCACCCCAAAAGCAGCGGCAAGTTGGTTGAGGCGTTGAAAGTGGCTCCACAACGCGGCTGGACTGTCGTCGACATGAAGCGCGATTGGAGAAAGGTTTTTGCCTTCGAGAAATGAAGGAGCAGGCGCTGTCATCCACCGCGGCGCGACGTGCGATGTGGGAATGTCCAGTTGTGACGGCCCTTCTCGGAAATCCAACAGCGTCCGCTGCTGCGCCGCTGTTAGAGACAAGAGGACACCAAATGCGCCGTTACCGAGCCTCCTGATTTATGAGTACACTGCCTAGAACCTGCCGACGGGCTACTCGATGGTGGCAGCGCAAAGCAAGCTTGCGGTCGTGCTGCGATGCCGTAACGCCAGCCAATTTCAGATAGCGTTTCATGGATTTCGGCCTTCACAGCGACACCGGATGTGCGGCGCCTCATCCGGCACCACGCATCAGTACGACCTGGGATAATTATTGCGCTGCGACGAGACCGGGCGGCTGCCACGTGCCTTTGCCCGGCGGCAATATTGAAGGCACTTCTGTCTTCGGCCAGTAGAGGCGCATGGCGGCGTAGATCGGGCCGTTCGGCGCCGGCAGCCAGTTCGCCTCCTTGTCCGCACCCGGCGACCTGTGCTGGAGGTACAGCGTCAGTGATCCATCCGGGTTCTTCTTCATGTTCGCCAGCATCGGCGAATTGATCAGATACCGGTTGATCGGGTTTTCGATCAGCAATTGGGTCTTGCCGTCGTACATCGTCACCGACCAGAAGGCATTGACGGGCGGCAATTGACCGGCAGGGAAGGTCAACGTGTAGTTATGCTTGCTGCCGTCGAGCGGTTTTTCCTCGGCGTCGAATTTCCCGAGCGGGTAGGTGGCTTCCTCCGAATCGTGTCCGTAGATGCCTGCCGTGGCCCCCGCGGCGCGCTTCAGCCAATCGCCGTTGATGAACTCGGCATCGCCCCAGAGGGCGCTGAGCCGCCAGCCATTGACCGACACACCCGCCTTGTCGGTAGCCTCACGAACGTTTCGCTCGCCTTGCTCCATACCGATCAGGATCTCGGCCTTATGCTCCAGCGGCAGGTCCCTGAAGTTGAACGTCTTTCCCGGCCCCACACCGATGCGGGCAAGTTTTGCCCGAATATCCTTCTCGCTCGCAAGCTCCGGCGCGAACTGCAAGCAGAAATCGAGATACTCGAAGAAGTTCGTCTTCACGAGCTCCTTGTCGATTTTCGGGAAGCTCACAGCTGGCGAGGCCGTCGGCACGAGTTGTTTCAGGTATGCGGAAAGAGGCTGCGCCTTATAGCCGGCCTGTACCTTGATCACATTATCGATGTCATTCGGTTCAAAAAGCTGGGTGCGGAAAAGGGCCACGGAAAACTGCGTGCTCGACCGGAACACCTTTTTGACCCCGGCTGGCGTCGTTCCCTTCCATTCCGGTGCAACCACCATGTAGTCGCCGGCATCGTTGCCAGTGGCCCGACTGCCGATATAGCCGTAGTTGAATGTGTTGCCGTCAACGAGCTGGACAGAGTAGTAGCGCTTTGGCTCCACCGCCGGGACCGTAACCACGATCGGCTCCGCTCGCAGGTCCATCCACAAAATCGAATAGGGCGTGTCGCTGTTCGGCGAAACGACGGCGGTGTCCTTATACGTAGCGACGTGGGTTTGGCCTGCCCCGATTGAGTGGTCCGGCTTCAATCTAATGCATGGTCGGCTTCACGGCCATGTTTGACGGCGGCACGATAGCTGCTGGGGCTGGCGGCTTGTAGCCAAGCGAGGAGTGCGGGCGCCTGGTATTGTAGTGCTGGCGCCAGCTCTCGATCACGGTCTTCGCTTCGGCGAGGCTGTAGAAGATCTCGCCGTCCAGAAGCTCGTCACGCAGCTTCGCGTTGAAGCTCTCGCAATAGCCATTTTCCCACGGCGAGCCAGGCTCGATGAAGGCCGTCTTCGCTCCAACGGCCGCGATCCAGTCCCGCACCGCTTTGGCGACGAACTCCGGGCCGTTGTCCGAACGCACATGTCCCGGCACGCCGCGCAGGATGAAGAGGTCCGAGAGGACGTCGATGACATCGGTCGATCTGAGCCGCCGATCGATGCGGATCGCAATGCATTCCCGGGTGAACTCGTCGATCACGTTCAGCATGCGGAACTTCCGGCCATTGTGCGTGCGATCCTCGACAAAGTCATAGGACCAGACGTGGTTGGGATGCTCTGGCCGCAGCCGGACACAGGAGCCGTCGTTCAGCCAGAGGCGCCCCTTCTTCGGCTGCCGCTGAGGCACTTTGAGCCCTTCGCGTCGCCAGATCCGCTCGACGCGTTTGACGTTCACCGCCCAGCCGGCGGCATGCAGCAGCGCTGTGATCCGACGATAGCCATAGCGCCCGTACTGGGTGGCAAACTCGACGATGTCGGCCGTCAGCGCTGCCTCGTCGGCACGACCCATTGGCTGCTTTCGCTGTGTCGAACGATGCTGCCCCAGAACCCGGCACGCCAGTCGCTGCGACACGCCAAACTTGGTCATGGCGTGGTCGATGCAGCGGCGACGGCGGGCGGGGCTCAATAGTTTCCCCGAGCAGCCTCGGCAAGGATCAGCTTCTCAAGCGTCAGGTCCGAGACCGCCTTGCGCAGCCGTTCGTTCTCCTTCTCAAGGTCCTTCAATCGCTTCACCTGGTCGCTCTTCAGGCCGCCGAACTCCTTGCGCCAACGATAATAGGTGAAGGCCGTCACTCCGATCGTGCGGATGCCCTCGGCAACCGGCCGACCTTGTGACAACAACACGTCGACCTGCCTCAGCTTCGCGACGATCTCTTCAGGCCTGTGCTTCTTCTGCGCCATAGCGGCTTCCTCCAAGGCTCAAAAGCCTACTTCACGGAGGACCACTTTTCAGGGGGCAGGCCAGGTTTCGTTCTTGATCTCGTTGAACGGCGCCTTGAACTGGCTCGAAGTCCGATCGACGGCGTATTCGTACATGATGCCGTAGTTCATCACGATTGGAAGACCATAGATGAATCCGGCCTCGGCGATGTCCTTGGCCTCGATAATGCCGGGGTGGCTCTGCGCCATCAGGAACCCTGGCTTTGCAATCGCAGAGCCAGCGGTCATCACTGCGGTCGAACGAAGTAGATCGCGCTTCGTCAACATTTGGCTTTCCCCCTTTTTCCTTCCAACATCACCTTGGAACGAGATGAAAGCAGCTATGTGTAGCTTTGCGCCAAGGCAGCTTAGATTGTTTAGTCAAGTAAATTCAAGTCAAGAGCCGGCCGTGCGAACCGGGCCGTTGTCCATGCTCGCGCGAGATCGATACCGTACTGCAATAAGCATGTTTCGAAAATTAGGCCGTGTACTCAAAAATGAGGAGGATCGGTACTGGCGCATTTGGTGTCCCCTTGTCTCCGACAGTGGCGCGCAAGCGACTTGTTGGACTTCCGAGAAGGGCCGCCACAACCGGCCAGCCACACATCGCGCTTCGCGCCGTGGTGGATGATACCGCCTTCTCCTTCACTTCTCGAAGACAAAGACCTTTTCCAGTCGCGCTTCATGTCGACGACAGACCAGCCGCGTTTGCCGCGCTCGTCCCTGCAAACAATCATCGTGTCGGTCACGGCACCAGACGCGGTTCAAAGGCGAAGGCACTCAGCCCTAGCCATTGTTGCATGGAGCCAGCCAGGGCCTTATCGCCGTCGATCTCCAACTGGCCAGTGTCCGACTCCTTCTTGATCGTCGTCAGCCCCATCCAGATCGCCGTCATCGTGCGCAGGGAACTGGTGACCAGCAGGTCGAGCGGATGACCGGGGTCGAAATTGCACAGCTCGACCGCACCGTCGGCAACCACCAGCCACCACCGCTTTTGCGACCCTGAAAGCTCGGGATACAGAAACTGTATCGTGCAGCGATGCGCGGGCAGCAGCTTGATGTTGAGGCTTCGGTGCATGTCCCACATCAGCAGCGACGGGTCGAGGTTCTTGAGCGAAAGCCGCGATTCCATCCAGCGTTGCGCCCAATTGCCGAGGCCCATGATCAACGGTCTCAACTCCTCGCCCGCCTCGGAGAGATGATATTCAACCGAGCCCCTCGTCTTGCGCGAGACGGTAAGAACCCCGGCCTGCTGCAATTCCTTGAGCCGTTTCGAGAGCAAAGCGGGCGACATTTTCGGCAGGCCGCGCCGCAGATCGTTGAAGCGGGTGCTGCCGCAGAGCAGTTCTCGGACGACCAGAGTCGTCCATCGGCTGCACAAAATCTCCGAGGCCATCGACACCGGGCAGAACTGACCGTAGCCGCCGCGATCGTTCATGGCGAACCCCGTTTTTCTTCTGGTGAATGCTATCAGATCGGGGTCGTACGGAAAACGCCGGCAGTTCAGTTCCTGAACTGGAAACCCAAAGCCGCTGCGGTCATCCTTCTGCCTTGCAGCAATGGAGGACTCCATGTCGACTATCACTGCTTCGAAGGCCTCGACCCCGTCAGTCGGTGCAGGCGCCGACCCTTCCACTAGTGTCGTGCAGACGGCGCGCAATCTCGCTCCGAAACTCGCCGCGCGTGCCGCCGAGATCGACCAGAATGACCGGTTCGTCAGCGAGAACTATTCCTTGCTGAAAGAGGCCGGCCTCGTGGAGGCAGGCGTCCCGCGCGAACTCGGCGGCGTCGGCGCCGAGATTTCCGAGCTCGCTGAGATGCTCCGCTTGCTCGCAACGGCCTGTGGCTCCACAGCTCTGGCGTTCTCCATGCACACCCATCAGGTCGCCATCCCCGCCTGGCGTTGGCGGCACCAGAAGGTCGCCGCCGTGGAACCGCTGCTGAAACGGGTTGCCGCGGAGAGAATTATTCTGTTGTCGTCCGGCGGCTCGGACTGGATCGCCGGATCCGGAAAAGCGGAACGGGACGGCGAAGGCTATCGCATCAACGCCCGGAAAGTGTTCACCTCCGGCGCCGAAGCCGGTGACGTCCTGATGACCGGAGCGGTCTACGAAGGCGAGGACGGGAGCCGGTCGGTCATCCACTTCGGTGCGCCGATGAAGTCTTCGGCGGTTCACATCGAGGAGACCTGGCGCACGCTGGGCATGCGTGGCACCGCGTCGAACGATGTCGTGATCGAGGATCTCTTCATCCCCGCCGCGAATGTCGCTTTTTCGCGCAAGGCCGGCGAGTGGCACCCGGTCTTTGAGACGATTGCGACGATCGCTTTCCCGTTGATCTACGCGGTCTACCTCGGAGTTGCCGAGAGCGCCCGCGAGATCGCCATCGACATCGCGAAGAAGAAGCCGGCATGCGATCCGTCGTTGGCCGGTCGCATGGACACCGAGTTGCGGGCTGCGCAGCTCGCACACCGCCTGATGTTGGATACCGTAGCGCGTAATGCGCCGTGCGCCGAGACGGTCAATGAAGTCATGATCGGGCGCACTCTGGTCGCTCGCCACGCGATTGCGGCCGTCGATCTCGCTATGGAGCTGGCAGGGGGGGCGTCGTTCTATCGGGCAACGGGATTGGAGCGGCGCTTCCGTGACATCCAAGGTGCGCGATTTCACCCGCTTCAGTCCGGTCCCCAGGCCCGCTACGCCGGTGCAATGGCGCTCGGCTTGCCAACGGGCTCGATTTTTTGATGCGCCGGCCGGAGGAGGACACGACATCTCGGGCCTCCTTCGGTCTTATCTCTGGTTCGGACTTCGCCCAGCGAGGCATTTGCCAGTCTCCAACCGACATTGTCGCGACCTGAACCTCCGGCGAGCTCGCTGGAACCCGCGCGCAGGTCGCGTTAACGTCTGCTTCCCGGCAGGCGCGGCCCGGCCTTTTGACGCTCAACACCCAAGCGACGGGCTTGACCTTGGATGCAGCAATTAGGCCTCAACCTCTCCGGAGCCGATGCATTCTTTGATCGCCTCCGAAAAGGCGATGATCGTTGCCTTACGGTTTTCGGCGCACATGGCTCGGAACACATTGAGGAAGTCATCAGTGCTGATCTGCATGACAACCTTTGAATTGCCCCCGCCGGAAGCCATAGCTCCACGAAGGGTGACACCACTCCGGCCTTGGCCGTCAGGACCTTTGCCAACCCATGCGCCGTGGGAAATTTGAACGTTCCCTTCGTACTGCCAGCGGCCGCTCCCCTGTAGGGGCGCCCTCCATAGCTGGCTACGTTCGCCCATGGTAGCTCCTTAAATTCTGTGGGTCGCGTGCTCTAAATCCGCGCGAACTCGTCACTCATTAGCTGGGCGCCATTTACGCCCCTCCAGCCGGAACATCCACGGCCGTCGCCGCGACCTGGCGTCAACAACTCGACCAATCCTCAATCCCGGCCGCGGGACTTGGCGCACTCAGATGCGTAGCTGCCGATCGACCTCCAACTTCAACGTCCCGACCCTGATTTCTGCTTTCCGGCGGCGAACCAAGGACCGCTTATGGCGCTATCCAAAAAGAAATCGTGACGTAAGATTTCAGAATCACGCTCGGAACGAACGCCGGCGGCCTATGAACAGTCGTCGGAAATGAGCCGAGTTATGGGTAAGCAGAAACCCTTGGCGAGCGCTGGGCCGTTTGCGCCTCTCAAGAATGTCACGTTCAGGGCAATCTGGCTCGCCGGGCTGATCTCAGGATTGGGATGGCTGATCCAGACCATCGCAATGGGCTGGTTGATGGCGACTATCACCCCGTCCAGCGTGATGGTCGCACTGGTTCAGGCCGCAACGAACTTGCCGGCCTTCATTTTATCGATTTTCGCTGGGGCCATTGTCGACAATTTCAATCGCCGCAAGGTGATGCTGATGGCCCGGTCCCTGATGGCCGTGACCGCTGCCGCCCTGACGATCCTCGTCGCAGTTGGAATGATCAATCCCTGGATCATCCTGTTCTTCAGCTTTCTTGCGGGATGCGGCATCGCCTTCAACGATCCGGCCTGGCAGGCGTCCGTGGGCGATATCGTTGATCGCAAGGATCTCGCGGCAGCCGTTACGCTGACATCCGTCGGGTTCAACACGGTGCGCAGCGTGGGGCCAGCGCTTGGGGGCATCATTCTCGCGTCATTCGGTCCCCTGACTGCGTTTTGCCTCTACACCCTTGGGCATCTCGCGCCGCTGATCGTGGTCTGGCGATCCAGGTGGAAAGTTCCCGTCTCAAGACTTCCGCCCGAAGCGATGCTGACGGCGATCTCCGACGGAATTCGTTTCACCTCCCTGTCTTCAGAGATCAAGACGGCGGTCACACGCGGCTTCCTGTTCGGCCTCGCCGGCATCGCCATCCTCGCCCTGCTTCCGTTGGTGGTTCGTGATCAGCTGAAACAGGGGGCGGTCGCTTATGGCGTGCTGATGGCCGGCTTCGGCGGGGGCGCGCTACTGGCGGGGCTGGCATCGACGGCGCTCAGGCGAAAGCTGTCGGACGAACAGCTGCTGAAGTTGGCTTGCGTCGCTTGCGCGACATGTACGCTCTGCCTTTCTCTGACGGCCACCGCTGCTGTCGCAGCTGTGGCGCTCATGCTCGGTGGTGCTGGGTGGGTGCTGGGATGGTCGGGCCTGAGCATAAGCGTGCAATGGGCGAGCCCCCGTTGGGTCGTTGGCCGGACGATTTCGCTCTACTACGCTCTCACCTCGTTTGGGCTCGCGATCGGGAGTTGGCTCTGGGGGATGGTCACCGAAAGCTATTCCCTGAGTTTCGCCTTGCAGGCGTCGACCGTAGCCTCTCTTGGCGTCGCCATTCTCGGCTTGCTCCTGCCCATCCATCAGCGGAAGGACGCAGATGTTTCGACGCCCGACAGCTTCGAGGCGCCTGCGGTCAACCTGGATTTGAAGCCGCGAAGCGGTCCGATTGCGGTCAAGATCGAGTATCGGATCGCTGCAGATCAGATCGAGACCTTTCTCGGCTTGATGCTGCAGCGTCGGCGCGCCCAAGGACGCAACGGCGCACGTCGATGGATTTTGATGCGCAATCTGCGCGATACGGCGGTTTGGACCGAGACGTTCCGCACGCCCACCTGGAACGATTATCTACGATTCAATTACCGCCAGACCGCAGCCGACAGGGCGCTTAATGCCAGGCTCGTCGAGCTGCACATGGGGCACGCCGCACCGGAGATAGCCCTCTCGATCGAGAGACCCACCGCTGCGCCGCGAAAAGCCGATGTGTTTCGACCCGAAACGCCCCATACCTAGAACTCGCGCTTCCATAGGCTCGGAAGCAGTCGAGTCTGCTGAGCGACTTTCTCGCTCCGAACGTCCGTTTTCAGGTCAGGCGTCGGAGTCCGCTCAGGGCGCATGTCGACAACGACACTGGCTTCATAAGCCCATTGCGACATCGTCGTAGAAGCGAGTCGGCATTTTGATTGCGCTCCGCAGCAAACTGGGCCAGCTTCATCACTCAACAAGCAATAATCCCGCTCGTTCTCTGGAATTTGCGAGGCTTGAGTATGGACGGCATCGCGAGGACTGCTAGCGGGCCAACAGCCCGTGCCATGCGGAGAGCTCTGCAACTTATTCTAGCCTATTCTAAGCTACGGTTATCAGAGCGAAATCGCCGGCTCCTGTCCTTCGTCGTGTCCGCGACAATCAAGGGCAATGCTGAACGCATCAAGGCTTCCACAATTGGGGTCGACGTTGTCGGTCACGGCGAAAGCTTTGATCCGACAACGGACCCACCGAATCTACGCGTATCGACACGCCACGTCGGATTTCGTTGCGTTGTCAAACTCACCCCCTGATGCCCAAACAGAAGGAGGACAATACGATGAAGAATGATCTGGATCAGAACGCTAAAACAATTGCTGCCAAGGAAGAGGCAAGCCTGGATCGTCGGAATCTCCTTCTCTCGGGGACGGCCTTCATGACTGCGGCTGCTGGCTTCGCCTCCGGGGCAGCGGCGCAGGCGCAACAGCCCGCGCCGGCCCCGCAGAGGCCGGCTCCTTCCGGTCGCGTGCCTAACATTCTTGTCATCTTCGGTGACGATATCGGCGTCCCGCAGATCAGCGCCTACACAATGGGAATGATGGGATACCGTACTCCTAATATTGATCGCATCGCCAATGAAGGCGCTATCTTCACGGATGCCTATGGCCAACAGAGCTGTACTGCCGGGCGGGCCTCGTTCATCATCGGGCAGGAGCCGTTCCGGACCGGCCTCCTGACAATCGGCATGCCCGGCGATCCGCACGGTATCGCAGATTGGATGCCGACGATTGCGGACGCGCTTAAGACCGCGGGCTACGCTACCGGCCAGTTCGGTAAGAATCATCTAGGCGATCGCGACGAGCACCTGCCGACCCGACACGGCTTCGACGAGTTCTTCGGCAATCTGTACCACCTCAACGCCGAGGAGGAACCCGAGGGCTACTTCTACCCGAAAGATGCGAATTTTCGGCGCCAGTTCGGACCACGCGGCGTGATTAAATCGTCAGCCGATGGCAAGATCGAGGACACCGGCCCGCTGAACACTAAGCGCATGCCGACCGTCGACGAGGAATTCCTGGCGGGCGCCAAGGATTTTATCGACCGCCAAGCTAAAGCGCAAAAGCCATTCTTCTGCTGGTTCAATTCGACACGCATGCACGTCTTTACCCATCTCAAGCCGGAATCCTTAGGCAAGACGGGCATGGGCATCCATGCCGACGGCATGGCCGAGCATGACGGTCATGTTGGGCAGTTGCTGAAGCAGCTCGACGATCTTGGCATCACCGAGAACACCATCGTGCTCTATACGACCGACAACGGCGCGGAACTCGCGCTCTGGCCCGATGGCGCGATGACACCGTTCCGTGGCGAGAAGGGTACAACTTGGGAAGGCGGTCTCCGCATTCCGATGATGGTGCGGTGGCCGGGAGTGGTTAAGCCGGGCACGCAGGTCAACGACATGATCACGTTGATGGACTGGTTTCCGACCTTCTGCGCTGCAGCAGGCTTGGGCGACGTCAAGGAGAAGATGAAGGCCGGCTTCCAGAGCGGTAGTAAGACCTTCAAGGTTCACCTCGACGGCTACAACTTCATGCCCTTCCTGAAAGGCGACGAGAAAAAGGGCCCGCGCGAAACAATGTTCTATTTCGACCAGGGCGGCAATCTCAATGCCGTCCGCTGGAACGACTGGAAGGTCAGTTTCGCCGTCGCGAGTGAAGGTAATATCGCGACTGCAACCCGCGAGGTGACGTCATGGGCGGGCATAACTAATCTCCGGATGGATCCCTATGAGCGCGGCATGAAAGAGGGCGGCGAGGCGATGAAGTTCTTCGGCCAGCAGATGTGGCTGCTCGTTCCGGTGCAGTCCAAGGTGAAAGAGTTCTTCTCGGACTTCAACGACTTCCCTTACCAGACCGGAAGCTCGCTGAACGCCTCCGGCATTAACTACGGCTTCCTGCAGCAGCAGGCTGCTCTCAAGCGCCTGGGCGATCTGGAACGCCTCAAACCCCGTTAAGCTCGAAATTGGCGCGGCGGCCGGTGCCGCCGCGCTTTGTGCTCAAATATTTGCGCTTTCGAGATTTGCAGGCATCGGGGAACTGATGAGTTCAAATGTCGGAAAGTACGTCGTCCCGCAAGACCTACGTGGCGACGATGCCGGAGAAGGCGTCCCACCGCGAGAGCATCCTTGAGCTTCAAGCCCGGATGAAGGCGGACATAATCGAGCAGGAGCGGGTGGTCGAGTGCACCGTCTCCGAGGGAAATGTACTGCTAGCGATGATCTTGACGAGGTCGGAGAACTTCATTCCCCAATTTGGTGGTGAGCGCGGGTGGAGTACTCGCAATCAGGCGACGAACGCGAAGTCAGCCGCGCTAGGGCATGCCTGATCGTGGCGCAGCCCTACGCGAGATCTCATCGCAAACCGCGGTCCAAAAGCTCAAGCTCAGTTGGTCTTCTTCGGAACGCGCTTGGCGGATCAGACGCCTGGCGGCAAGGAAGGCGCCTTGACCGTGGTCGCGCATGAGAATGCCTGCTGACAGGGATACAGAACGCCTCCAGGCTCTTCGCCTGGCAAGTAATTTGGATGAATGATCGCGCATACCTCGGTTTTGCGCACGGTCGGGAACCCGTCAATTTGAGCTGAATGTTCATGATAACGATTAGCCTTACCCTCATGTCCCACCTCACCAGCGACTCGTCAACGAGGCGGTGCGCAAGCCCGCAGGCTTCAGCTTTCATCGCGTGCCCAGCTTACTGGTGCGCTGGCGTCCTTTTTTGGTCAGAGTTCCCGCTATCCATTTATGGTCTGGTTGGCATCAAGTGCGTTGGCGATATCGCGCGTCATCGCCGTGGCTCGCTGGCCATCGGGCGTAATGGCTGGGTTTCTTCTTGGCATCCTCTCGGAGCGAATGACGCATCGGTTTGGTGACGCCGATCAGGCACAGACGAGTGAGGCGACACGTCACCCCTTATTTCAAGGGTCAGACTCCTCGGACGCTCGGCCGAGCGCCCGCTCGACAGAATGATTGATCAGCAGAAGCAATAACGCCAACAGTGTCGCGCTGAGCACGATGGCATAGTCACCCAGGCCGGCGGCACATCCCAGCGCTGCTGTGACCCAAATGGCTGCGGCGGTTGTCAGCCCCTGAGGCGTTGTTTCGCCTCGCCGAAGGACGATAACTCCGGCACCCAGGAAACCGATGCCTGTGAGGAGGCCCTGGACAACACGGCTCGCTGCGTCTGCCTCGTGCGGGTCACTGAAGATGGTCGCGGCAGCTGCTGTGCCTAGTCCAACAAGGCCAAAAGTTCTTACCCCGGCTGAACGCTGCTTGTTTGTCCGCTCCCAGCCCACAACAATACCTGCCGCCATTCCGGCGAACAATCGCAACAGCAAGTGAAATTCTGCCCAGATGTCGAATTGCACGACGCTCTCCTACAAAGGCCCTGCGTTGCGAACGCACGAGACGGGTACTCGTTCTCTCAGACGAGGTGAGTTTGGCGGTTTGCGGAGACCCGGCGAGGTGCAATCGCAGCTGGCGATGTCTGGTGGCCTGCCTGGAAGACGATGGCGGTGTCGCATAGCGCGGTGCCGAAGCCCAGCGGGCGATGCATGTCGCGTCAGTGGAAGGCTAGAGCGTCCGCTGAAGGGCACCCGGCCAATTCGAGAGACATGAACGGCTTAGCTCTTTGCCTAGCTTTCCATCGCCAGCGCAGCTCCTGTAAAAGTCGTACTTTAGCTTCGACATAACAATCTTCGGAGGAAACGAGATACTCGTCGCGCGCGCCTTACTTCCTTGGTGCTTCGCGGCGCCAGGATGGATTGCTCCGCAAACTGGAAACGGCGATGGCCGCCAAGTCCAGCGCTTCGAACGCGGATCTTTTCCAACGCCTTTCGCCAAACGAAAAGCCCGTCAGGTATCCCGCTAGGAATACAATGACGAGCAGGCCAGCCTCCATGGCGCGAGCCCTCACTAAATGCCAATCGGCAGATACAGGCGAAGCGATCTGAGCCGGGTCGCTTGTGACGTGACACTTAACGAAGCCACGTGCGCGTAAAGCCAAGCTTTCAGAGATCTCAGAAAGCCCGGCCTATCCGTCCAGTTTTGAATTGAAGGCCGCAAGCGCGAACGGTCAGGAGCTATGGCCGGTCGGACGCAACTGAGCGCGGCCTGCGCAATTTACGCTCGATGAGGCGCCGCCAGAAATTGGTCATACGACACAAGCTGTGCGTCGCATCCATAGCCGTGCCCAACGCCGAAGCGCCAACTATCGTGACAAGCGCGAGCGCCAGGATAATCCCACTGGACTTCGCGCCGCCTAAGCTTCACGACGCCACAGTTTCACTACGGTCACTAGCAGTCCTACATCCGCCTGCGTTCCCTGGGCTTCATCCGGTCGCCAAACAGGACGGCGATCTTGGGGGCACCCGGCTTGGGACAATCTGGACGCGCCACGGCGACAATTTAGGCCCTGGGTGACAAACTCTCTGAATCTCGAAATTTGAGGTGCTTCGGCCAACAATCGTATGGTTTCCTGAAAGTATCACAACAAATCGTACGGATCTGTCAGCGAAATCCGGATCATCCTTGCGTTTGGACAATCAGGGTTTACCCCGCTCAAATTGCGGGTTTGCCGAAGTAGCGCCCATGGGCGGATTCGCTGAGATTGCCTAAGTCGTAGAACGCTCCGGTTTGGGAAACGTCCCAACGAGCGCTTGCGACGCGGATCCGTTTTCGCGACGTGGCGTCTGCTGCGGCTCGTCATTGGTAGACTTGGATATCTATATGCGGAGCGAACGATGTCAGACGCTGATGCCATTGATTTAGCCGCCAATCGTCGTGATGTCATTAAGGCAGCGGCCGCTGCCGTGGGGGCAGGGGTAGGGCTGATGGGGCTCGGCGCTTCACCCGCCCTTGCTCAAGACGGCCAGCAGACACTTGGCGGTCAGCCGCCGAGGGGGGCGAAGGCGTCGATCAAGAGCTTCGACTACCAGATCAAGTACCAGCGTGCCTTTGAAGCCGTTCTGTGGGGCATCCCCGCTGCCGCGATCTACAGTTTCCGCAGGGCGGCTTTCAGCGACCTCGGGCTGAAGGACAACGACATCATCGCCTATTCCGCGACGGCGACCCCGAAGCTCGAAGCCATCACCGCCAACAGCACGACGCCCTACATCACGGCCTTCTCGGACCTGCGCAAAGGCCCGGTCGTTCTTGAGTTGCCTGTCGCCGGCGACGATGGCAGCGTTTACGGGCAGGTCGTCGATGCCTGGCAGCTCACGATTGCCGATGTCGGGCCATCCGGCCTCGATCAGGGGAAGGGCGGCAAGCTGCTGTTCACGCCGCCGGGGTATCAGGGTGCCGTCCCGGAGGGCTACATCCATGTGGCCTCGCCGAGCATCCGGATCGCGCTCGCCTTCAGGTCGGTGCCCGCGCCCGGCAAGAGTGTGGCGGATGCCTACGCCTACGCCAAGAAGCTGCGCATGTACCCGCTGTCCGAGGCGGGGAACCCGCCGCAACAGCGTTTCGTCGATCCCATCAACGATCGCTATCCGACGCTGCCCTTCTTCGATGAGCGCTTCTTCGAGGATCTGCACGCAATCGTCAGCACCGAGCCCGTCAATCCGCAGGACAAGGTGATGATGGGGATGCTGGCGTCGCTCGGGATCGAGCAGGGGAAACCCTTCGCTCCCGATGCGACAGCAAAGCGTGCCATGAAGCAGGCCGCCATCGATGTCTGGTTTTACCTGCAGCAGTGGTTCGACAATTTCCCGAAGGATCGGCTGTACTGGCCGGATCGGCATTTCGCGTCGCTGCTGATGACCGACACCAACAAGAGCTTCACCTTTGTCTACCCCGATCGCATCGACTTAATCGACCGGGCCGCCGAGTATTTCTGGTGCACCTACATGCCGAAGGTGCTGAGTGACACGCCGGCGACCCAGTACATGATGGCGATGGCCGACAAGAACGGGAAACTGCTCAAGGCGGGCAAACTCTACAAGATCGACGTGCCGGCCGACATGCCGGTCAAGCAATTCTGGGCTCTGACGGTCTACGATCGTGCGACGATGTCCTTCATCTACAGCGAAACGAATCGCACCACGCTGTCGTCATATGACCTTGGCAAGATGAAGAAGAATGCCGATGGTGGCGTGACGATCTATGTCGGCCCGAAGGCGCCTGCCGGGCTGGAAGCCAATTGGATACCGACCGCCGGAAAAAGACCGCTGCCGGCCATGCGCTTCTACGGCCCGACCGAAGCGATGAACAACAAGACATTCAAGTTGCCGGATTTCGAATTGGTCAACTGAACAAATTTTCGGCGGATCACTCTGTGGGCCTGAAAAGCTCACGAACTGCTCTGCTAACCAAAGCCTAAAAAGGGAGATGCGTTATGGGTCGTCCGTCAATCCGCACACTATCGCTGGCTGTCGCCCTGATGGTTGGCACACCCGCCGTGACCAATGCTCAGGCTCCCGCGACAACCGACCAGATCGACGAAAACGTTGCATACGCCATCGGCATGGAAGCTGTCTTCTACGGCCTCGCGCCGGTCCTGATGCAGATCGGCATCCAAAGCCAGACCGACGCCGACAAGCCTTATGACAACGGGCAGGCCCCGACAAACCAGATGGGTCACGCCCGGCGGCTCTACGGCCCCGACGACAAGTTCGTCGTCACCGCGAACAACGACACGCTCTATTCTTTCGCCGGGTTGGACCTGTCGAAGGAGCCGATGGTGTTGACGATTCCCGACACCAACGGGCGCTACTACATCATGCAATTGCTCGACGCCTATTCTCGCGCGATCGACGATGTCGGGATCGGCACGCTTGGTGCGAAGGGCGGAACGTTCGCCATTGTAGGGCCTGCCTGGAAAGGCACTCTGCCTCCCGAGATGGTGCAGATCAGATCGCCGACCCCGCAGGTCTACATCATCGGGCGAACCGGCGTCGACGGCGACGCCGATCTGCCGGCGGCAAGAGCGATGCAGGACCGGTATCAGCTCACGTCGTTGAGCAATTATGGCAAGCCGCCTGCCAAGGTGGAGCTGGGCCATAAGGCGGCGAGCGCAAAGCCGGCCTTTCCCGAAGGACTCAATTTCTTCTCGGTGGTGGACACGGCCATGCGCCGCAACCCCTTGCCCGACGATGCTCCGGTGACGGACCAGTTCAAGCGGATCGGCATGGGGCTCGACAAGCCGTTTGACGCGGCGTCGCTGTCCGAGCCGACGAAACGCGGCATGACCAGAGCGCTTAAGGACGGGATGGCCGCGGTTCAGCGCGTCGCGGCGGATAGCGGCTCCCGCGTCAATGGCTGGAACATGGAGTTCAAGGGCGGCGAATACGGAAACGACTACCTGCTTCGCTCGGCGATCGGCTTCAAGCAACTGGGTCTGAACAAGGCTCTGCGCGCTCTGTACCCGAACCGATACATCGACGCCGACAACAAGCCGCTCAACGGGCAAAATGCCTACACGATCAAGTTCGACGGGACAGTTCCGGTCAAGGCGTTCTGGTCGCTGACCATGTACGACGCCAAGGAACTCTACATGGTCGAGAATGCGATCAAGCGCTATTCGATCGGCGACCGCACCAAGGGCCTCAAGACTGCGCCCGACGGCAGCCTGACCCTGTACATCCAGGCCAAATCGCCGGGCCCCGACAAGGAAGCGAACTGGCTCCCGGCGCCCAATGGCGACTTCTTCCTGCAAATGCGCCTGTACGAGCCGGCGGAGCAGGTTTTGAGTGGAAGTTACCGGCTCCCACAAGTCACACGCGTAGATGGCCGATAGGCCCACGACCATGACGGGCGGGCGATCATGAGGACTTCACACCACCTCGGTCGCTTTTTCCAGGAGGGCCAACCGATGAGTGTACATCGCCGTGCAGTTCTGGCGGTCGCCGCTTTGGCATGGGCCGTTCCAGCACCTGCCCAGGACCGGCTCATCGCGATCGACGTGCTCTTGCAGCCTGACGACGCGATGCTTGGGGAGGCGTCCCGTTGGAATGGGCGGATGCGCGAACAGAGTCCCGAGGGCTTCAAGCTGGACGAACAGCATGCACCCCATATCACGCTGCTCCAGCGCTTTGTCGCCGAAACCGATCTTCCCGCGGTTCTCGGTGCGGTCGATCAGGTCAGATCGAAATTCGACACCTCGACGATACGCATGAAGGCGACCGGCCTCTACCATATACCCTCAGGCAACATCGGGCTGGCCGGCATCGTGGTTGAGCCATCGGACGAATTGGTCGCCTTGCAGCAAGCGATGATCGAAGCGGTCAATCCCTTCGTCCGACAGGGCGGCGACGGCTCAGCCTTTGTGCCCGACCCAACAGGAGCCCCGTTCGATCCGATGCTCTTCAAATACGTCGAAACCTTTGTGCCCGCTCAGACGGGTCCGAAGTTCAATCCGCATGTGACCGTCGGCATAGCACCTCTCGGATGGCTTGGAGAGCGTGAGAAGGAGCCATTCAGCTCGTTCGACTTCGGAGCCAAGGGAGTCGCCGTCTATCAGCTCGGCAATTTTGGGACCGCTTCCAAGCGATTGGATGACGTTAAGTAAGCGGCGACAGCTTGCCTCATTGCTGGCATAAGGCTGACGAAACGCCATCCGACAAGACCAGCAACAGGTCGATTTCGGGCGTGCGACGGCGGCCTCCGATGGACTGCTTGGGCATGACGTTGGAGTCCGCTATGAGCGCAGGAGCGCTGGTAACCGAGGTGCAAACCCAAGGACCGACGTGGTTGGATAGCATTTCCAGGGGGAGCACTTCCAGTTTTCAGACCTGCGGCGTCAGGATAGGCTCACGGTGACAGAAGTATTCGATCGCTAAAAGCCAGATTTCGCCAGCGCATCGTTGGATAGCATATCGCTACGCACGAATTTGCAAAGGGAGGCTGCAATGACGAATGATTTCGCATCGGTTCCAAGCGAAGGCAACGAAGAGATGGCGCCAACACCACCTTCGGCGATGTCTCGGCGAAAATTGCTCCTCAACTCGACCGTTCTCGCGGCGGCATCGGCTTTGACGCCGATGGCGGCGGTGCAGAAGGCCAACGCGCAGCAGGCGGCGACAGGCCGGCGACCAAACATCCTCGTAATCTTCGGCGATGATGTCGGCTGGCAAAACGTGAGCGCCTATGGTCTTGGCGTCATGGGCTATAGAACGCCGAACCTCGACCGCATCGCCAAGGAAGGCGCGATGTTCGTCGATCATTATGCGCAACCGAGCTGCACCGCCGGCCGCGCGGCATTCATCACCGGATCTTACCCGATCCGATGCGGCATGACGACAGTCGGACTACCGGGCGACAAGCTCGGATTGAAAGCCGGCACTCCCACCCTTGCCGACACGATGAAGGCACAGGGCTATGCAACGGGCCAATTCGGCAAGAACCACCTCGGCGACAACAACGAGCATCTGCCCACTGTTCACGGGTTCGACGAATTCTTCGGCAACCTCTACCACCTCAACACACAAGAGGAAGCCGAGCAACGTGACTATAAGGCTTGGGCGCAGAAGTACGGCCCCGACTTCGAAAAGAAATTCGGCACGCGCGGAGTTCTCGACTGCGTTGCGACTGACACCGATGATCAGACCGTGGATCCTCGCTTCGGCAAAGTCGGCAAGCAGCGAATTCGAGATACAGGGCCACTAACGGCCAAACGAATGGAAAATTTCGACGCTGCAGAGGTAATGCCGCGGGCGTTCGATTTCATGAAGAAGAACCGGGACGCTAACAAGCCTTTCTTCGTCTGGCTCAACACCAGCCGAATGCATCTGTACACGCGGCTCTCGGACGCCGATCGCTACCTGGCTGAAAAATTCACCTCGGAAGCGGATATCCATGGCAGCGGCATGCTCCAGCACGATCGCGACATGGGAACAGTGCTTAAGTGGCTCGATGACAATGGCCTGACGCAGAACACCATCGTCGTCTACACCACCGATAACGGGCCCGAGCATTCGTCGTGGCCCCATGGCGGCACCACGCCCTTCCGCAGCGAGAAGATGACGACCTATGAGGGCGGCGTCCGTGTGCCCTGCATGGTCCGCTGGCCCGGTCAGATTCCTGCGGGACAGGTCCTGAATGGGATTCAGACGCATGAAGACCTTCATGCGACACTAGCAGCAGCAGCGGGCGTTACTGACCTGGCCGATCGTCTGAAGCGACAGTCCAAATGGTATCTCGATGGACTCAACAACCTCGACTACTGGACAGAAAAGACCCCTGATTCCAAGCGCGAGTTCTACATTTTCTATATCGAGTCCAACGTTGCCGCAGTCAGAGCAGGTCCCTGGAAATGGCATTTCATTACCAGCGAGAACTATTACGGAACGCCGAAAAAGCTCGGGAAGCCGCTCGTTTTCAATATTCGCATGGACCCGTTCGAAAGCTACGATACTGTCGATGCTTACGGTCACCTCCTGCAGAAGGTCTCGTGGCAGTTTGCACCCATAAGCGAAAAACTGAAAGAACACCTGCAAACATTGATCGAATTCCCTCCCGTTCAAGGAAGTGGAACCTTTGACGTCTCAAAAATCATAGAAGAGGCAATACAGAAGGGTCAGCAATGACTTGACGTGGCCGCTCGATACGGGCGGCCACTCGACGTCATGACGCTGGCGCGATGGAGATCTGCTCCAAACCGGCGGCTCTCTGAGAAGCAGTGTCTGAGGTCCGAGGCGCGCAGATGTCGTTGAAAATGTCTGCGTTGCGGCGGGTGTGAGGTCTAGATTCGGTCCCCGGGGCGGAGGGCAGTGCGATGTGTTGGCTAACCGAGCTCAGTTGTTGCGAATGACGCAGCGGAAGCCGACATGGCTGGTCGAGGTGTCGACCGGCTCGGCATGCCGTGCAGGTGGTCGATAGCGCTGGCAGTAGTTCGGCGCACACAGATGCGATCCGCCCTTGAGCACCCGACGTGGAATCCGGACCTCCGGCTGGCACGGATCGTAGCTGTCGCCCTCGGGGCCGCCTCGGGGATTTAGCGGCACGCAGCAGGCCTTCGGCGCATCGGCCGGATGGCGCGTCGACCAGAAGTCGCTCGTCCATTCCCAGACATTTCCGATCATGTCGTAGAGGCCGTAGCCATTTGCGGGGAAGGCCCCGACCGGCGAGGTCCGGGCGAAGCCGTCCTCCCTGGTGTTTTCATGGGGGAAGCTGCCCTGCCAGGTATTGGCCATGTGCCGGCCTTCTGGCGTCAGCTCGTCGCCCCAGGCAAATTCGGCGTCCTCGCGGCCGCCCCAGGCGGCGAACTCCCACTCGGCCTCGGTCGGCAGCGCCTTGCCGGCCCAGTCCGCATAGGCCTGCGCATCGCGATAGGCGACATGGACGACCGGGTGGTCGTCCAGCCCCTTGATCGAGGAGCCCGCGCCATAGGGCTTGCGCCAGGTCGCGCCGAACTTGAACGTCCACCATTGCGACCAGTCGCGCAGATCGACCGCGCGCAGCGGTGGGCTGAACATCAGCGAACCCGGCCGCAGCATCTCGGGGAGCGCGTTGGGATAATCCTTCGCGTCCGGGGCGATCTCGGCGAAAGTGACATGCCCCGTCGCTTCGACGAAGGCACGGAACTGGGCGTTGGTGACCGGAGTGGAATCGATCCAGAAGCCGTCGACCGTGACGCGGTGGCTCGGTGCCTCCTCGGGATAGTGATGATCAGAACCCATGCGGAAAGTGCCGCCCGGGATGTGGATCATTCCCGCGACACGAAGGGGCGCCTCGAGAATCTCGCTGTCCATCATCGCAACGGCATCCCGTGATCAGGGCTTCCGCTCGCCGGTCAAGGCGAGACATTCCTTGCGGAGCTTGGCATACTCACCGCTCCGGCGGAAAGACCGTTTTCCAGTCCGCCTTCATGTCGACGATGGTCCAGCCCCTGGCCTTGCCTTCGTCGAGCGCCTTGTCGAGCTTGCCGATGCGCGAGGTCCGATCATAGGCCCATTCACGCTCGGCATCGGTGTGATGGACGATCAGCGCCAGGCGCGGTCCGTCGCCGGCGACGGTGTATTGCAGCATCTGGAGATCCCCGTCCGAATTGCCGAAGGCGAGGATCGGGCGACGGCCGATGAAACGATTGATGCCGACAGGCTTGCCGGCATTGTCGTCGATGAACTCGATCTTGGCTTCCTTGAAAAGTTCGGGCTTGCCGTTGGCTCCCATCCGGAATTTGACGACGCCCGACGATCCAACGACCTGCTCGGGCGGGATGCCGTAGGTCTTTTCGGCGAAACCTCGCATGAATTCTACGCCGCCACCCGAGACGATGAAGGTCTTGAAGCCATTGGCTCGCAGATGCGCCAGCAGTTCGAGTTGAGGTTGATAGACCATCTCGGTGTAGGGACGCTTCTTGGTCGGATGCCGCGCGGTGGCGAGCCATTTCGCGACGGACTGGTCGAACTCACTCGTGGTCATGCCGGCGTGAGTCGCGGCGACTACCTGCAAAAGGCCTTTTTCCCCCGAAGCGACGAGACCTTTGATATTGCCAGCGAGGATCGAGCGAAACGGCTCCTTGCCCTTCCAATCCGGTCTGGAGGGCGCCAGCTGTTTGATCTCATCGATCGCGAAGAGAAGCTGGAAATAGGCCGGCTGCTCAGCCCAGAGCGTACCATCATTGTCGAAGGTCGCGATGCGCTCGGCCGGCTTCACGAAATTCGGCCCCCCCTCCTGCGTCACCTTCCTGACGAAATCGAGGATAGCGGACTTGGTCTTGCCCTCGTTCCAGGAAGGAAGCGGATCAGTCTGCGCAAGCGCAGTCGTTTGGCTCGCACACATGCCGGCGAGAAACAGCGCGGCAACGATGGTTCGACGATTCAGCATCGCGTTACCTTCCTGGCGGGTTGGAGCCGATCCTCGCGGGCACATGCGGCCCTCACATGATCCGCGTTCTTGATGGCAGAGGGCGAATGGCTCGAACGGTATTCGGGCAACGCGCCTAGGTCCAGAAGCTACTGGGGACAAACGTCCCAGAAGCCCTGCGTTCGCTGCGGATCAGTGTAGAACCAGCAATAATCGGGGGCCGGAGGTGAGCCGGCATAGGCGGCCGCTGCCGCTGCGCCGACGAAGCCGATCGCCGCGCCTGCCGCGATGGCTCCGCCCGGACGCCAATAATATGAGCTGGGCCGACGCCAGCCCGGCGCGACCACCACGGGGCGACGCCCGGGCGCAACCACGACAGGTCGGCGTCCCGGGGCTGCCATACCGGGCCGCCGGGCTGGGCGGACGACCGCCCCCCGCCGCCCCGTAGCGACACCGCCTCGCGGACCTCGTACGGCGACACCGCGGCCGACATGCACCTGCGCCCATGCGACAGGCTCAGCGATCGAAATCGCCGGCATGTCCAGGCCGATAGCATCACCTGCCTCGGTCCGATCAATTGACGCAGCGCGTGCCGATGACGGGGCAACCAGCCACGTCGCGACCAGCAGCGAACCAGCCGCCATGACGACACGGAGACAGCGGCAGTTGGAGGCGAAAGTCGGCATGTCGTGCCCTCTGAGGTCTTCATCACCGATAATGGCATGCCGAAACCCGGGCGGCTTCTGGGGAGAATCCTGAAATCCGCCGCGTCAGACCCTGAAAGCCCGATGGGACTGGGCTCCCGCGAGGACTTTTGCCAGCGCGCAGAAAGCCATTGACGAGATGAGATGCCAAGCAAGCGAACGCCTTTCAATGCGCCGCCGCTCGTTTCAACCCGAACATCGAATTCCCGCTCGACGCTTGGACGTCTCAGGGTTTAACGTAAGGTTGTGTGATCAAGCTCGGTCTGTGTGACGTTTGGGGAACGGCATGAGTAGGGAGATCGCCTACGACGCTGTTGCCGAGCCCTCGGCGCCACCGCCGCGTATTCGGTTCGGGGTCGCGTTAGCTTTTCTGGCGATGGGGGTCACGACCTGTCTGTTCGCGGGTCTGTTGCTTTTGACGCGTGCTCAATCTGATGGCGCCGCGATCGAACGACAGGCGGCGAGGCGGGCTGTCGCGCTAACTCTTGCATTTGATCAGGAGGTCATCGCGGCCAAATCCCTGCTGACAGGGCTGTCCCGGTCTCCCGCAGTCATCTCCCGCGATCTGCGAGGTATCTACGAGCAGTTCATGACTACGGCCGTGCCGGACGGGGCCTGGTTGCTCTTCCAAGACATGGAGAAGCAGCTCGTCAACTCGGCGCGACTCTTTGGCACCGAGTTGCCACGCCATACCGTGTTTTCCGATTATGAGAAACTTTTCGGCCCGATCCGAGAACGCGGCTCGTCGGTGACGGGACGGATTGTGGGGGCAGCCACGGGGACCGTCCTCGTCGCCATCAGCCTCGGAACCGACGGCGTCCGTGGCGCTGTAACACATTTCGTCACCACGCTTCTCAGCGAGCGCCATCTCAGGACGATCCTGAACAAGGAAGCTTTTCCGAATGGCTGGGAGAGAGGCCTCTATGACAACGAGTTTCGGCCCATCGTAACGGGTGGCGACGACGACACGCCGGCGCCTTCTTCTCTGGCGGCCCGCCTGCGCGGCATCCCCTTGGACGATGTGATGAACGGAATCTACCAGGAGACGAGTGGTGGCGATCCTATGCTCGTGGCCTACAGCCGTTCGAACGTAACGGAGTGGACGACGGTCATCCGGGTCCCGCTTGCAGCTATCAATGCGCCAGTCAATGCAGCGCTTTGGGAAATCGCCGGGCTCGCGGGCTTCCTACTCCTTGCCAGCGCGCTTGCCGTCTCATTTACGGCCCGGCGCATGGAGCGGCCTCTGCAGGCCTTGTCGGATCGTCTGACGTCCTCCACCAGGCAGGTCGACGAGCTCTCAGGGCAGTTGCTCGCGCTTCAGGAGGAGGAACGGCAGCGGATCGCGCGGGAGCTTCATGATTCCACCGCACAGCACGTCGTCGCGGCCCGTATCGGGCTGGCTGGCCTCACGGAAAATGTCAGAGCCAATGCCGGAGACCGCATGGCGTTGACCCAGGTCGAGGATCTGCTTTGCAAGGCCTTGAAAGAGCTTCGTATCTTCACCTACCTGCTGCACCCGCCGGATCTCGCCAGGGACGGCCTGCAGACGACGTTGCGTCTCTACATCGAGGGCTTCGCCGGTCGTACCGGGCTTGCGTCCCGCATTCGCATTCCCGAAGAGGTCGACCGGATCTGCCCCGAGATCCAGTGGTCGATCCTACGCGTGGTCCAGGAAGCGCTGGCCAATGTCCATCGCCACGCCGATGCATCGCATGTCTCTATTCACGCGCGGATCTCGGCCCGCCGACTGGTCGTCCGGATTCGGGACGATGGCTGTGGAATCGCGGGTGCAACGGCGAGTGATGCGCCGATCCGGTTTGGCGTGGGCATCCCGGGCATGCGGGCGCGCCTGAAGCAATTTGGTGGCGATCTCCGGATTAGGACCGGGCGCTGTGGCACCGCCATCGTCGCGAACATCCCGCTGTCGACCGCCATACTCCGGACGACACGCGCGGATGGCGGGATGGCTGCCTTGCTTCCTTCCAGCGCATCATCCCGACGGATGGCCGTGCCTTGATTTCAGGGTTTGCCCCGCTCGGAATCAGGATTCTCAGCAGGTCTCCAACCAGCTTGACTCCGCTAGCTTCGATGATGCCTGCAACACGTCAGAGCCTCCCAGCTTAGGACGAGGCAGAAGGGAAGCTCGCTATGACGCGCATCCTTATCGCCGATGATCATGACGTCGTCCGCTTCGGCGTGCGCGGCATCCTGGCAACTCGCGCGGATTGGGAAGTCGTCGGCGAGGCGGCGGATGGCCGGGAGGCGATCAGCGAGGCCGTTAAGACGCGCCCCGATATTGTCATCCTCGACTACTCGCTGCCGCTGGTGAACGGGGTTGAGGCGGCAAGGCAGATCAAGGCCCGGCTGCCTGGAGTCGAAATCCTGATCTTCACGATGCACGACACCGACAATTTGGTGCGCGATGTGCTGGAGGTCGGCGCACGAGGTTTTCTGCTTAAATCCGACGCCAAGCAACTCCTGCTCTCAGCGGTCGAAAGCCTCGTACACCACAAGCCCTTCTTCACGGGAAAGGTCTCCGAGGCTCTGCTGGATTCCTATTTGTCGAAGATTGGTGTCGAACGATCGGAGCTGTCATCGCGCGAGAAATCGGTCGTCCAGATGATCGCTGAAGGCAAGACCAACAAGCAGATCGCGGACGCACTCAGTCTC
This sequence comes from Ensifer sp., assembly GCF_035999185.1. GTDB lineage: Bacteria > Pseudomonadota > Alphaproteobacteria > Rhizobiales > Rhizobiaceae > Ensifer. Next base: position 29,323 of record NZ_DASYHB010000015.1, read on the forward strand.
AGTACCAAGACAGTCGAAACCCATCGAGCCTCCGCGATGCGCAAGCTCAATCTGGATACGACCGCCGGCTTGATCCGGTACGCAATACGAAACCGGCTCGTGGAAGCTTGACCGTTGGAAGCAGATGCGAACATGTGATCTCTTCCTGCCGACCGAGCGAAGACATAACTGGATGGGATTGGGCATGGATAATTGCTTGGCCGGCGGACTTCGCGCGACGGTCCTGGGGTTGGCAGCACTGGCTGGCGTGGCGGCCATGAACTCGCCGCTATCGGCTGCGGAAAGCGGTACGTCGATCTACCTGCTCGGCTCCGCGGGGCCTACTGCGGCCATCATGCCCCCGCTCGTCGGCCTCTATTTCCAGAACGACATATACCTCTATCGCGGAAGCGCCGGCGCAAACCGCAACTTCTCGCTTGGCGGAAATGTCGCCGCAAAGCTCGACGCCAACGTATTCCTTGAGATGCCGACGTTCGTCTTCGTTCCCACCACCGCTTTTCTGGGCGGCACGTTGGCCTTCGCTGCCTCCTTTCCCATCGGAGGTCCAAAAATCACCGCGGGCGCGTTGCTAAGGGGACCGCGTGGCGGTGCTTTGGGCGCCAAGACCGAAGACAGCATATTCACCTTCGGCGACCCTTACGTCTCCAGCTTCATCGGCTGGAAGAGTGGAAACTTTCATTGGCAGGTCGGCGCATCGGCGAATGTGCCCATCGGCGACTATCGCGAAGACGCTCTTGCCAACGTCTCGTTCAATCGATGGATGGGCGATTTCTTCGGTGCCGCCACCTGGCTCGATCCGGCTATCGGGCTCGACGTCTCCGGCAAGATCGGCCTGTCGGTGAATGGGGAGAACCCGAGCACCAACTATCGATCAGGCAATGACTTCCATGCGGAATGGGCCGTGGTGCAGCATTTTTCCAAGACCTTCTCCGCGGGCCTCGTCGGGTATCACTACCAGCAGCTAACGGGGGACAGCGGTGCCGGTGCTACACTCGGCGCCTTCAAGGGGCGGGTGACCGCGCTAGGGGGCACTGTCGGGTATGATTTCATGATCGGAAAACTACCCATCTCGACGCGGATCAAGGTCTATAGGGAATTCAACGTGGAAAACCGACTGCGGGGTACGGTTGGCTTCCTGACTGTATCGATGCCGCTTTACGTCAAGTAATAAAACCGCGATGAAATGCCTTATCCATTGTCTTCTAGTGAAACGCAGCCCGTGCAATTTTTGTTGAGCGCAGTGACAGGAACCGGCACTATCAATTTTGTGAGGCGCGCCTGCCTTGGGGCAGTCATCGCAGCTTCTGTCTTGATGGCCGGTTGCGGCACGAGACCCGAGGAAGGCTTCCTCGCTCCCGTGGCAGAGGTCGATCCCGGGTCGACGGCACATACGCTGCTCGTCGCGACCACCCGCAAGCGAGACGACCGGCCAGGCACGCTTTTCAACGGTGAGCGCGCAACGCCACTCGATTTCGCTAGGGTCGTCGTGTCGGTGCCGGAAAAGCACACGGAAGGCCAGGTCGAATGGGCCTCATCTCCTCCTGGCAATTCTAAAACCGATTTTGTTGTTCGTCAGGCTGGCTATCTCGACGGTGAGAGAGCCTTCGTCGCCACGCTCAATGCTCAGCTTGCGGCAAAGCCGAAGGGCAAGCGCAACGTCTTCCTCTTCATCCACGGCTACAACACGATGTTCGCCGAGGGGCTCTACCGCTTCGCCCAGGTTGTCCATGATTCCCGTGCGCCGGGCGTGCCAGTCCTGTTCACCTGGGCCTCGCGTGGTCAATTGACGCAATATGTCTACGACAACAATAGCGCGACCGCCGCACGCGACGACCTCGAGCGAACCATTCGGCTGATCTTCGCCAGCAACGCGGAGCAGGTGAACATCATGGCGCATTCGATGGGTAATTGGGTCACCGTTGAGGCCTTGCGTCAGATCCGCATCTCCGGGGGGCTATCCGAAAAATCCAAGCTAGGCCGGCTCGTGTTGGCCGCGCCCGATATCGACACCGATGTCTTCAAGTCGCAAATGCGTCGCTTTGGCAAGCCGGAAAAGCCGTTTTTCATCGTTCTCTCGAAGGACGACAAGGCGCTCGGCGCATCGAATTTCATCGCCGGCGGGTCGAGTCGGCTGGGTGCTGCGACGGATACGGAGGAACTGGCCGCGCTGGGCGCCATCGTGGTCGATATGACCGAGGTCAAGGGGTTGGATGCGAGCAATCACGGCAAGTTCGCACAACTCGCGGCTGTGGCGCCGCGTCTCACGGCGGTGCTCGAAGGCGGGGTTACGACGTCGCACGCCGCGGCGCATGGCGAAGACATCGCTAACGGGTCGTTGGAGGCAATCGTCAAGCTGCCGATCACGATAATCGGGGCACCGTTCAAGCTGCTAGCGGGGCGCTAATTCGAGCGGCACACGACACAACCCCTTGCCATCGAATTCGCCGGAAGGCTCTTGCCGCAGTTCCTATCTAGCCAATCCTGATCGGTCTGCTGGGGCTCATCTGCGGCGCTTGGAGCGCTGCTAGCCTTCAACGCGATAAAGGGTCTGCCCGTCAACGCGATTTGACACTCTTCAACATTCCGCGCCACGACATCTCCTCCAGCCCCATCGCGAACTACGCACCGCGGCCATGAACATCTGGGTGGAACACTCGGGCATGATCAAAAGGCCGAGCGCCGACACTGCCTGTGTCTCAACCCAAGTTAAGCTTACGATGCCCTCGTCACTCTTGCGACGCAGTGGCTCAATGAGCCCCCCTGGCTAGAAGCCACTCTCTCGGATAAGGATACTCACCGCCCTGCGCCAGAATTGTTGCAACGGAGCCGCAGGCTGCCCAGAAATGATTATCGTTCCCATGCGCGTCTGCGCAATCGGAGCCATTTGATCAGGTATCAGGGTGATCCGATACATGGGCAGGTCGGGGACCGGCGACTCATCCGTACCCATCCGGCTGGGGATCGGCCCGCCATTGACCGAGGCGAGTTCCGCATCCGTTAGGAGCCGCGTCGCCGTCGTGTCGATGGCCTGCACGCGTGCCGTCACGCGCGGCTGGGCCACGTCGGCGGGCACGAAAGTCGCGTCCACGCCTATGGCGATCCGGCCCAGCTCTGCCTCTTCCACATAGGCGGTGATGCGGGTGGTGGAGAGATCGGCGATGACGCCGATCAACTCGCGGGACTTGATCCATTCTCCCGGCTTCAGCGGCTCGGCCCGCTCCACGATGGTCCCAGAAATGGGGCTGTGCACGGTGAGGTGCGCGCTGTCGGCCTGTGCCGCGGCCAATGCGGCGCGGGCAGAGACGATGTCGCCCGCCAGAAGCTGGGCCCGGGGCTGGAGCGCGCCGTCCTGCGCGGCGGCCTGCCACTGGGCGATGAGGCTCGCGACCTGCTGCTGCGCCTGCTGGAGCTTGTACGCGACCTCGGGAAGCCGCTGCACCAGCAAGGGGTCCCCGGCCGCCACAAACGCGCCGGTCCTGATCGCGACCGCCTCCACCTCTCCCGCCATCTGTGTGAAGACGCGCACGCGCGTTTGCGCGCCCAGCAGCGCTGGGGCATGGATGGAGGTGCGCCACGGCACGCAGAGCAGGGCAAGCAGGAAGACTGCGATCAGACAGGTCATAAGCGTACGCCGGTTCAGGGCGTGGCCCCGCGCGCGGCGGACCCACCACGCCATCTCCCGCACTATCGGGCGCAGCAGGAACCACCAGATCTCCACCGCGAACAGGAACAGCCCAAGGGCCTTGAAGAACATGTGATAGACGAGCAGTGCGATGCCGAAGAAGATGACGGCCCGGTAGGCCCATGTGCTGAGGGCGTAGGCGACGAGGATCCGGCGCAGGTCCGGCGGCCAATGTTCCGGGGGCGGGTCATCGACGCCGAAGAGCAGCCTGCGCATTTCGTAACGCGTGAGGCTGAAGGCCCGCTCCTGAAGATTGGGCACGTCGAGTAGGTCCGACAGCAGATAATAGCCGTCGAACCGCATGAAGGGTGACAGGTTGATGAGGAGGGTCAGCAGCCAGGTCGTCGTCGCCCACACCAGCACGACGCTGCGCAGGAGGCCATCGGGCAGGAAGGACCACGCCAGCAAGGCATAGGCGGCAAGGCCGCATTCGGCGATCATGCCCGCGGCCCCGATGGCGAGGCGCTGGCGTCGATCGCGCAGCTGCCAGGCGGCGCTTGTATCAGTGTAGAGCACGGGCGCCATCACCAAAAGTGCAACGCCCATGGTCGGCACGCGGCATCCGAAGCGTTTGGCGGTGAGGCCGTGCGCGACCTCGTGCAGGATCTTGGAGGCCACCACCGCAAGGGCCGCCACGGCCACGCCCTCCAGCGAGAAGAACCATGGCAAGGCGGAGGCGAACGCATCCCATTGCCGCAGGGCGAGATGGAGGCCGAGCAGGCCAGCCAGCACGGTCAGGAGCAGAAAGGTGCGCGTGTAGATGATGTCGGACAGGGGCAGAAGGCGCGTGAGCAGCGGATCAGGCCGGACCAGCGGAATCCGGATGAACAGATAATGATGCAGCAACGTCCGCGCCCAGCTCTCGCGTCGCGAGCCCGCGCGCTCCACCCGACTTGCCGTCCCGCGTAGCGATAGGTCCACGTTCAGCTCCGACGCAGTGACGAAGTCCGCCACTCGCTCCACATCCGCCCGCGAAGGCGTGAGCGTGGTTTCAGCATGGATGCGGCGGGCAATCAGGTCGGGATCGCGCAGATGCCAGCGGTAGAGAATCTCGAACTCCAGCCAGCCGAGGCGATAGTAGCGGTTCGCCGGCGGGTCATGCAGCGTCCAGCTTGGCGAGCCATCCCGCAGCGTGGGGCCTTGCTGAAGCACCAGCTCCATGCGTAGTGGGGGCAGCGTTGCCGCCCGCCCGCCCGGCATTGGAGGGGTGATTGCGATGCCGGCCATGTTTCACAGCCCCAGCCACTGGCGCGCGGATGCCAGCGGGCGCCGCAGGATATAATAGGCGAGGGGTACCTGCGGGCCGTAGAGTTTCGCGGTGCCTTTTAGCCCGATGCGCGGGATACGATCGTCTCCCTTGAGGGATGCTTTGACGCGATAGGACACGATGCCGTCGAGTCCCTTCTGCGGCTGATAGGAGGCGAATGTCACCTCCCCATCCCGCACCCGTTCCGGCTCGATGTTCAGAAACAGACGCACAGGGCTTCCGCTCTCCACATCGATAGCCTCGGCCGAGGGGACGCGGATGTCGACCTCGACCTTGGACGGATCGGCGATCAACATGACGCGCTCGCCGATGACGACGGGACGTCCCAGCCAGTCGTTCGGGTCGTCGAACACCGCGAGGCCGGCTTCGGGCGAGCGCACCTCAATGCGTTCGAGTTGAGCCTTGAGGAAATTCGCCTCGGTCTGTTGCTGGTCAAGCTTGCCCTGCAGCGCAGGAAGGGTGGCGCGCACCTTCGGGTCGGAGACCGATGCCTGAAGGGCCTGCCGAAGCTCCGCCTCCGCCGCCTCAAGCGCGCGAGAGGAAACTTCGAGCTGATTACGGATGCGCCGGGGGTCCAGCGAGAAAAGGAGCTGGCTCGCCGTTACGGTCTCGTTGGGCCTGACGTGGACCGTATCGACCACGCCATCGAGCGGGGCGCGTATGGCGGCGGGCGCCTGGGGGACAATCTCCGCCGGCGCGAGGATCGACTGGCGCACCGGTAGGAAGCCGGCGGCGATGAGCAGCAGAAGAGCGGCGGCCGCAATGAGGCGGGTCCAGCGACGGGGCGTCTCGCCGGCCCGCGCGCGAAGGCCCCGGCGCGCGAGATGGGCGCGCCATGCGTGGCCATAGGCATCGGCGATGATCTCCAGCAGCGCCTTGTCGCCCTCCCGCAACGGTTCGTCGCGCCCGAGGACGAGCACGCTGGACGTGCCGTCGAGCGGCACCCAGACCAGTATGGGCGCGAACCATTCCTGCCATTCGGCCCGGAACTGCAGGGGAAGATCGCCGGCGCGCAGTTCGCGGATCCCGGCGATCCGCTGGTCTGCGATGTGCCGGAACAACCCGGCGGCCCAGACGATGTAAGGCGCATTGCGGTCGGTCGCGGCAAGGCCGGACGCCGCCATGATCTGGCCGGACGGCTGGCCCTGCCAGAGCATGGCCTGCCGGAATTTCACAACCGAGCCGGTCTCATTGACCATGATGAAGCCAAGCTCGGCAGGGCTTGCCGCCCGGGCCCGCTTTTCCAGCATGATGAGCGCCGTGAGGCGCGTCAGTTGCTGGGAATGCAGGTCGCTCATCGCTGGGATCCGGGCGGTTCCGTTATAGGCATGCGCGCAATGCCGCTCATGCCGGGGACGAGATCGGGAAAATCGCCCTCAATGCGGGCATAGACCTTGACCGCCTGGCTGACCGAATCGATACGCGGTCCGAGCCGTGCGACCACCGCCGGAAATTCGCGGTTCAGCTCGTCCACGCGCAAGGCGAAGCGCATGCCGACCTTGATCTGCGGTAGCCAGCGAGACGGCGCCAGCAGCTCGATTTCCAGCTCGCGATCACTGACGATTTCGATGATCGGCTCGCCGACTGTCACATACTGATGGCTGCGGGCCTTAAGTTCGGCCACCCGGCCCTCGAAGGGGGCGGCAATGCTGCAGCGAGACACTTCGATGGCAGCCAGGCGCTCCTCGGCCTGCGCGGCTTTCAGATCGATCTCTGCGAGATCGATCTCGACCTTTCCGGTCGCCCCGCGCCGGTCCAGCAGGCGGAAGGCTTCCAGCTTGCGTTCGCTCCGTTGCCTCTGGGCGCTCGTCTGCGCAAGCCGGGCGTCATGGCGGGCGCAGTCGATGCCGATCAGTTGCTGTCCCTTGGCGAAGGCCTGTCCCTCCCGGACATCCAGCAGCACGATGCGTCCGGCGATCTCGCTTGAGATGACGGCCGAAAAGCGGGGGACGAGTTGTGCGCGCAGACCGGCGTCCGTTGGCGTCTGCGCACCGGCCTTCACCGTCAGAACCATGAGGGACGCAACAGCCAAGCGCCTGTGCAAGGACGACATTCGCGATCTTCCCGATTCGTCTCACTGTTTAGCGAGAACGGGCGATCCGCTGGCAACATTCACCGGCTTCTCCACGGGGCGGGGGAGAACCGGCACCTGGATTCGTCCGCTTTGCCACTCTTTCTGCTGCTTGCGGATGGCCGCGACAAGTTCAGGCAGGCTGCTGGCCTGCACATCCAGCGGAAGGGGATCGATACCCAGCGTCATGTAGACGCCCGCGTCGGCATTCTGCAGGTCGGCATAGCTGCGATGGCTACGCAGTTCTGTGAGAACCGCATTGGCGCGTTCCCTGATCAGGTCCAGATCGGAGGTGGTCTGTGCTTCCTGGGTGTTCGTCTGGAGATCGGCGATGCGGCGGTTCACCGAGGCGAGATTCCGCGACCGTTCATAGGACTTGCGCGCGACAATGTATTGGCGGGCGGAAATCTGGACCTGTGCGAGCACGGACATGGTCAAGGCGAGCCGGCGATATTCGGCGATCTCTGACTGCGCCTCGTTCAGCTTCATCACATCGGGGATGGAAATCAAGCGGACCAGATTAGCGGCCAGCCGCGCGCCGACCTCTTTCCAGTCGTTGAACAGGAGATAGCTGTTGCTGTCATAGTTCACGGAGGCAAGCAGCGTCACGCCGGGAAGGAGCCGCAGCAGGGCCCGGCGGCCCTCATTCTGGGTGATGCGCCCGTTATAGGTTTCCTCCCGCAGTTCGGGGCGATTAACCAGCGCAACTCGCTCCATCTCGTCGATGGTCAGGCGGAGGCTGGGAATGTAGGGCGTACCGGCCGGTGCGAGCCGGTAGGTGGTGCCGGGACGCAGCCCCATCAACTGCGCGAGCTGGGTTTTGGCGATGGAGAGCTGTTCCTCGATGAGCTCCAGTTGCGCGATGAGCTCCATCAAATTGCGCTGATAGCGTAGAGCCTCTGCCGGATCCTGCGAGCGTTCCGCCCCGGCGGCCTTGGATTGGGCTAGCGCGCGCCGGGCTTCTGCCAGCAGCGGGCGCATGCGGGGCATGACCCGCTCGGACGCGACGGCATTCCAGTACGACGCACGCACCTGCTGGGAAATGTTGTTGATGACCCGGCGGCGCTGCTCCTGCGCGATGAGCACCCGGTCAGCTTGTTGCCTGGCCTGGATATAGCTCATGCCGAAGTCGATCACGTTCCAGGACAAGGTGAGATCGCCGAACGTCCGTTCCCGGTCCACGGACACGGTCTCGAAATTGGAGGGGATGATGGTTCCGGTCAGGTAGCTGGCGCTTGAACTCACCAGTTCCTTGTCGCGGCCCACATAACCCGCATTGGCGGTAAGGTTCGGCAGCATGTCCATCCGCGTCAGGTCGAGCTGACGGTCCTGGAGCGCGGCATTGAACATCTGCAGGCGGTTGTCGAGATTGTAGGCGAGCGCACGCGCTTGCGCTTCTTCCATTGAGATCGGCTTGTCGGGGGACGGGCTGTGATTGGCCAGCGCGGCCCGGTCTCCGCTCGCGCGGGTCACGTTCTCCTCGAACGTCAGGGGCTCAGGCTGCATGGAGCAGGCTCCAATGGCCACGCATAGAACAGCGATCAAAATACGCACGCGTCCTCCCAAATTTCCCCGAAGGAAACGTAAACAAGCCTGGTCGTCATTCCAGCCCTCGTGGCTGCGCGCGGATATCCGCCGCCAGCGTCTCCAGAAGGCGGGCAGTCTCGATGACCCGGCCCGCGGCACCAAAGCGGATCAAAGTGTTGAACAGAGGATCACTGGATAGGTCGGCCACATCCGGTCCGGCATCGGCCGCGATCCGGATGGGCTCGTCCTCCAGCGCATGCAGGGCCAGTACCGCAGCGAGACGGGCGTCGCGGCCATCAGGGCGTTCGGACGGTGCAAGACCGGTGCGCTCGCCCGTCGCAGCGGGTGCTTCCCCGTTCTGCGGCTCCCCTTCCTTCGTGGGGGCTGTATCCTCGGTCGGAGGCGGTGGCTCCGCATTGGGCGGCGTCCCAGGCTTGCGCACCGGGTCCGGCCAGCGGAACGTGTCGCGGAGCACGTGGATGGCGACCGTGGATACCGCTTCATTGCCTTCGGAATCGCGCGCCAGCACATGGACAAGGTAGATGCCGGGCGCGACATCTGCCGGCGGCAGGGCCGTGACTATCTGTGTTGAGCGGTCGAACGAGATCCAGGAGGGCAGGGGCTCCGAGCCGCGCAGCGAGGCTTCGAAGAAGAGGTTGCGCGTCTCCATGGAGCCGGTCAGCCGGAAGATGACCTGCTGGGTCACGTAATGGAGGGCGGTCGTATAGAGATGGGAGGGGAAGCCTTCGAGATCCGGTATTTCCCCATAGAAGCGGTTGTCGGTGAACGTGTCGGGCGGCACATAGGGCGGGGGAAGTGGTGGTGGCGGCGGCGGGAAGATGTTCACGCTGGTGGTGACGGGCACCGGCGCTTGCGACCATCCGCCGGTTTGAGTACCGAGCGCGCCGGCACTGCTGGCCGTGATATCCACCATGCTGCCGGCCGCCGCAGCGGGGAAGCCGGTGCCATCCGAAAGCCATGCTGTCAGCATGCCCGGCCTCCCGCTGAAGTCGGCGGCGGCAGTGAAGCGAATGGAGGCGCTGGCGGGAAGGATCAGGGCGCTTGTTTCGCCGAGGCCGCTGGTGGGAATGGCGCGCCAGCCCGAGCCGTCGCCCAGGTTGAACTCCCAGACACCCTGCGCGGCGGTCGCCGCATTGGCGGAAATGGCGATGCCGGCCAATGGCGTGTCGCCTTGCGTGCCCTGACTGATGAGCACGTTGTCCACCACATCGATATAGTTGCCGGCGAACAGGACTGCGACGAGATGGCCGGGATCGCTGACGAGCGTGGGATCGCTCGGAGGCAGGACGACCCCGCCCCCCGCGAGCGGACGATCATTCTCCGGCTGGAGCGACACCAGAACCTGCCCGGTGGCGACGGCGCTGTTGAACAGTCCATCCTTGCTGATGGCGCTCACGTCCAGCGCATAAAACTGCCCCGGCGCGGTGTTGATGTTGGGCGGGGCAAGGACGGAAATGCCGGCATTCAGATCGGCGAGGGAGAACTGGAAAATATCCGCGCCTCCCGTGCTCTTGCGGGCTTCGTCGCTGCCCACGCGAATCTGCCAGCCGGTCGGCAGGCCGGAAATCTCGACGGTGACAATTTCAATGCCGGACAGGTCCGTGGGCACCACCACGATGTCGAGCGGCACCCAATGGTCCTCCACGCCCGCGGCGACGGGCGCAATCAGGATGGGTTCATCGGCAACGGCCGCGACGAGGATCTCGGTGACATGGGTCGCGGTCGAAGGCTCAGCGTCGGGGCCGGCGCCGGCATTGATGTGATCATCGACGGTCAGCACCAGTTGATCGGTGCCGCTGTAATTACGGTGCGCGAGATAGGACAGCGTAGCGAGCGCGGCATTCAGCGCGTCACGCGTCCCGGCGAGGGTCAATGTGGCCCCGCTGCCGGTTCCCGTGACACCGGCGGTGTCAGAGACGGTGATCCGCCCATGGCTGACCGACAGCGTGAGGGTGAAGGCGTCCGTGTAGCCCATGCCCATGCGGTCGGCGAGATCGTCGATGCTGAGCACGGGCGCATGGTCCGCCCCCGCCCCGCCATCGAAGAGCAGGGGCGTGTCCTCGTGGCCTGCGACCAGCAGCGGCCCCGCGGCGCTTGGCGTATCGTTCACCGGCACGATGTCGAGGCGCATGTTGCCCGGTGCGGAGAAGCTCGTGCCGTCGCTCACCTGGAAGGTGAAGTTCGCATAGTTAAAGCCGTTGCCATCGGCATCGGGGGCAAAGGTCAGCTTGCCTGCCAGCACGTCGGTCATGGCGAATTCGGCTCCGGCGGAGACCGGAATGCCGTCGAACAGCATGGTCCCGCGCGCGGGGAGGGCGGTGATGCGCACGGCGGTTAGCAGGTCGCCTTCGGGATCGAAGACGAAGTCGCCCGGCCCGAAGACGATCACCTGATCCTCCCGCCCGCTGACATGATCGAGCGGATGGATGACCGGCGGATCATTGAAGCCGTTGATGGTGATGGTGAGGACGGCGGTCGAGACGTCTCCGTCGCCATCGGTGATGGCATAGCTGATGGTCTCGGTCAGCGTCTCGCCGGTTGTCAGGCTGTTGACGTCCGGGTCGTCATTGTCGAGCTGGTAGCTGTACGTGCCGTCGGCATTGAGCACTAACGTGCCATGCGCGGTCGCGAAGGTGGAACCCACCGTCTGCGGCAAGCCGTTGAAGGTGACGCCGGTGACGCCGCCCGACACGGCATAGCCATCGGCGCCGGGGGCGTCGTTCAGAAGCACGTTGCCGCCGATTACACCAGGGACGGCGTTTTCCGTTATGGCGGCACTGTCGCCGGAGGCCGCCGGCACATCGTCCACGATCAGAATGGTGAGCGTGCCGGTGCCTATGCTGCCTCCCGCATCCACGACCTGCAGGGCGATGGCATCCATGCTCGCGATGGCGGCCGGCTGGTTGCGGGCGGCGGAAATCTCGTAAGCGTAGGACAGCGTGCCGCCCGTGGGGATGCCGCCCACGGAGCCACTGGCGCTGAAGCCGGTGAGGGTCAGCGTGCCGTCTGCGGTGGCAATAGTGACCGGAACGGAGGCAAGACCGGCAAGGTCCGCCAGCGTGACGCTCTGTCCGCCGATGGTGAGCGAGGCAAGGCCGTCCGGGGCGGTGACCGCGATGGTGCCGAGCGTGCGCTGCTGGCCGGAGGCATCCACGAGCCCATGCTCGAAGACGGTGTTCTCGCCCGTCAGCACGCCGTTGAGGTCGTCCGGCACGATGCTTGGCGGGCCGTCCGTGTGGCCGTTGATGGTGATGGTCAGCGTGGCTGAGGACGTATCACCGTCGCCGTCGGTGAGAATGTAGGTGAACACCTCGCTGAGCGGCGGGTCACCGTCCTTCAGGGCGTTGACGGCGGCATTGTCGTTATCGAGCGTGTAGGTGTAGCTGCCGTCGGCATTCACCACGAGGGAGCCGTAGGTGGCCGTCAGGCTCGCGCCGATGGTTCCGGCCGAGCCGGAGAAGGAGATGCCGGTCACGCTGCTGCCATCGGCGCCCACGGCATCCGTGCCGCCCGGGCCGGCGTCCGTCACCACATTGCCGGACACGGTGCCGGGCGTCGCATCCTCGGTGATGCTCGCGCTGTTGGCCTGCGCCACGGGCACATCATCGATGATCTGGATGGTCAGGCTGGACAGCGCGCTGCCGTCGCCGCCCGCATCGATCGCCTGCAGCGCGAACACGTCCGTATTCTCGCTGGCGCCCGGCGTGTTCTGGGCAACGCTGAGCGTGTAGGTGTAGGTCAGCGTGCCGCCGGTGGGCACGCCGCCGCCGCCGGTCCCGGCAAAGCCGGTCAGCGTGAGCGTGCCCTTGGCGCTGGCGATGGTGATGGGCGTGGAGCCGAGCACCTGCAGCTCGGCGAGCGTGACCGTCCGGCCGCCGATCACGACGCTGGCGAGTCCATCGGGCGCGAGAATGGCGATGGTGCCGTTCACCGCCTCGGAACCGTCCGGCACCGAGGTCAGGCCGTGTTCCAGCACCGTGTTCTGGCCGGTCGCGGCACCGTTGAGATCGTCCGGCACGATGCTCGGCGGGCCGTCCGTCACGCCAATGATGTCGATGGTCAGCGTGGCGTCGTCCGTGGTCGTCCCATCGGAGATCCGATAGGTGAAGACGTCGCTGAGCGGCGGATCGCCGTCCTTCAGCCCGTTGACGGCCGGATTGGTCCGGTCGAGCACATAGACATAGCTGCCATCGGGATTGATGGTCAGCGTCCCGTATGTGCCCGCGACCACGGTCGCGCTGGAGACCGCCTGAGACGGCAGGGACACACCGATGCCGGTGAGGGTGAGCACCGCCGTATCCGGATCGGTGTCGGCCACATCGCCGGACGCGCCGACCGGCGCGATGACATTGCCGCTGACCGATACCGTGTCCTCGTTGATGACGCGGGCATCGTCATTGGCGGTGGGCGGGTCATCGGTGGGGGTGATGGTGATGAGGCCGACCAGCGTGTTGGAAGCGAGCGAGTTCGGATTGGTCCCGTCGCCACCGGCGTCGGGCACGCCCTGGTCGTTATTGCCGTCGAGCACGCTGAGGACATAGGTGCGGGTGGTGTTGGCGTTGTAATTGGTGGGGTTGTCGCTCGTGTTGCTGTAGCGCAACTGGCCGATCAGCGCCTCCACTTCCGCCACCGTGGTGTCCGCATCGAGCGTGAGGACCAGCGTGCCGTCGGTGCCCGCGCTCGCGGTGACGCCGGCCGGCAGGCTTCCGGCCACCGAGAGCACATCGCCTGCCCGATAGGTGGCGCCGAGGCTGAGGGTGACGGAACCCGCGCCGAACACGCCGGTCGCAAGGCCGGGGGTGGTGGCAAGGTCGAGGTCCGCGAGCGCGGCACCGGTGATCAGCGCGGCCGGCGGGATGCTGCTGCCGGTTCCCGTCTCGTTATTCTCCACCACGGTCGGATTGGTGGGCGTGCCGGACAGCACAGGCGCGTCATTGACTGCCCGCACGGAGGTGCCGAGCGACTGGGCGAGCGACCATGTGCTCGTCTGCCCGCTCGCGAGGGCGGGAAGCAGGTTGGTGGACGCGTTGAAAGCGACAGCCGTATCCGCGGCCCGCACCGTCAGCCCGCCGGGCGTGCCGTTAAAGTTGGCAACGGGCAGGAAGCGCAGCAGGGCATCGGTGGGCAGCAGCAGCGCGGAGGCATCGCTCAGGCTGCCGGAGACCTGCGCCCAGCTGGCGCCGGCATTGATGGAATATTCCCAGCGCCCCTCCGTGGCGGCATCGCTCGCATTGCCGACGATGGCGATACCCCCGAAGGCGGTGGCGGCATTGCCGCCATGATTGGCGGTCTGGTTGTCGGTGGCGTCGCTGTAGCCGCCGGAAAACAGGGTGCCCACGGTGGCACCGGGCGGGCTGGCGGTGTCTTCCAGCACCGGGGACAGGGTGCCTGCGCCGATGGACGGGCGGTCGTTGACATTGGTGACGCTGGTGCTGAGCACGATCGTATCCGCGCTGTAGCGCGTGATGCCGCCGACAGTCGTGGCATCCAGTGTCGTGCCGTTCGTGGGCGGGCTTGAGCCGTTACCGCCGTCGCCATCCTCCACCAGACGCACGGTCAGGGTGTTGGGTGTGCCGTGGAAGTCGGGATTGGCCTGGAAGCGCACCAGCGTCCCGGAGGCCAGATAGAGCGCGTTCGTGGCCGCACGGGCACCGATGTCGGTCCATCTGGAACTGGCCGTGTCGAAATATTGCCACGTCCCCTGCAAGGAATCGGTCGCGAGCCCGACGACGATGACGCCGATGAAGCTGTTGGAGCTGGAGCCGCCCGTGATCGCATCCACGGGATCGCTGAAATGGCTGGCGAACAGGCTGGCCACCGTCGCGCCCGCGGGCGAGGTGTCCTCCAGCGAGGCAGCGAGGGTCTCGGTGTTGCCGTCAATGACGATGGGGGCGTCATTGACCGGGTCCACATCGAAGGTGATGGTCCTGGTGGTGATCAGATTGGCGTCGTTGGCGGGATCCCCATCGGAGGCGGTGGGATCCTCATAGGTGTAGGTGCCCTGATAGGTGGGACTGGTGTCCGGCACATTGACGAGGCTACCCGGCCGGCTGCCGGTATTGCCGAGGTCGTTCACCTCGATGGTCACGCTGAAACTGCCGTTCCAGTCGGCCGCCCCCGGGGCTCCGGCTTCATCGGGCAGGTTGACGACGATGGTGTTGATGGCCGCATTGATCTGGTCGAGCGTGCCGCTGATGTTGACCACCGTATTGCCGGAGCCGAGCGTCGCTGTGCCGCCCAGCGGGCTCTGCACGGACGCGGCCGTAAAGCCGGCGGGCAGGGTGACGACCACGGAAAGCGCGCGGTCGATGGCGTCGACATCGGTGATCGCAATGCCGGATAGCTGGAACGTCGCGCTGGCTTCGCCCGTGGTCGGCGCGGTGAAGCCGATCTCGGCCGGATCGTTGACCGAGGTCGGGAAGACGATGCGCGAGGCGGTTGCGACATTCGCGGTCAGGCCGCCGGGCACTGCCGCATAGGGCGTCACCGCCGTGGTCGGCACATCGGAGGTGCCCCCTGAGGGCAGGTTGTCCTCGCCGCCATTGGCCGCCGTGCCGATGAGCGCGCCGCTGGCATCCCGCAGCCGGTCGTCGGCGATCACCTCGATGCGGTACTGAAGATCGTTATTGGCCTGCGCGCCGGTGATGGCGAGGTTGAGCCCGGCCAGATAGCTGTTCACGTGGCTGAGCGTGCCGCGCAGCACGAGGGCGCTGCCGGTGCCGTTGAATGTCGGGTCGATGACAAGGCCGGCGGTGACCAGCCCGGCCACATCGGCGGAAGAGCCGATGTTGATGGTGCCGTTGGTCCCGTCATAGCTCGTCTCGAGGACAGGGGTTCCATCGAGCAGCGTGGCGCGCACCGTGACCTGGATGAAGTCGCTTTCCCCGGTGGCGATCCCGCCGGCGTCCGCGATGTCGAGGTCGGCGACGCTGAAGCCCGGCACCGGCGTGACGCCGGTGAGCGGCACGATGCCGGTGCCGGCGGTGACGGTCGGCGCATCATTGACGGGGATGATGGTGAGCGCCACGTCGATGGGCAGCGGATTGTTGCTCGCCCCGCCGCTGCCGATGTTCGAGCCGGTGTCGTCCAGCGAGATGGTCAGCGTCACGTCGCCATCGCCGGCCGCGTTCAGGTCCTCATTGAGATTGGCGTCGCTGCGATAGGTGAGGCTGGAATTGAGCAGGGTCTGGATGTCGGAAGCCACACCGACGATCACCAGCGTAGCGCTGTCCCGCCCGGTGACGGTCATGCCGTCGGGCAGCGTGGTGGCAACGTTCAGGATGCCGCTGGGCACCGTCAGGGTCACGGTGACGGGGGTTCCGAACGCATTGGACTCCGGGTCGGAGACCACGAAACTGATCTGCGCGCCGATGGGCGAGGCCTGGTCCTCATAGACA
This sequence comes from Ensifer sp., assembly GCF_035999185.1. Lineage (GTDB taxonomy): Bacteria > Pseudomonadota > Alphaproteobacteria > Rhizobiales > Rhizobiaceae > Ensifer. The sequence goes on from NZ_DASYHB010000015.1 coordinate 45,288, forward strand.
TCCGCCGCGCCATTGCCGTCCAGCGTGGCCGGGTCATTGTCCGAGGAGGCATAGAGAACCACCGATGCCGCATGGATGTTGCCATAGAGGGCATCCGTGGTGAGCGTGGGGGCTGCGTCCGCATACCAGTTGGGCTCTGTGGCCGTCACTAGCGTGGGGGAGGCGCCCGGCCCCGTGGCGCCCTGATTGAGGATGCCGCCGCCATTGCCGCCCGGATTGGTGCCGGGCACGCTGCTGTTGCGATCCAGAAACGCGCCCGTGGCGGTGTCGCGCACGCGGTCATCGGCGATCACCTGCACCTGATAGACCAGATCCCGGTCGCTGCCGAAGGTGACGGCGAGCGTGGCGAGCGCCGCATTGACCTGCGCGCTGGTGCCGCGCATGACGAGATAGTCGTCCTGCCCGTTCTTGTCTGCATCGATGGTCGCGCCGCCCGCGGTCACCTGAATGTCGAGGCCGCCATTGGCGAGATATTCCGCCGCGCCAAGCGGTGTGCCATCCGCGTGGAGTAGGCGGACCGTGGCCTGGAGAAAGTCCTCCTCAGCCGCACTTACCAGCGTCAGGTCGGGGTCCGCAATGCCGAAGCCCGGCACATTGTTGGCGACATCGGTGGAATTGATCGGCCCCGCAGGTGCGGTCACGACAGGCCGATCGTTGATCGGCTGCGCATAGGTCCAGAATTCGCGTCCGGTCTGCTCAGCGGCGCCCTCCGCCAGCGTGAAGACGAACTTGTCGTCAGGCGTGCCCGGATAGCCGGGGCTGACGGTGTCCGAGCGGTCGAAGAGATAATAGATTCGCCCGTTGTTCACGTCGTCCTGCGTGAAGGACGCGCCCGCGCCGATGGCGGTGAAGGTGACGCCATCGGTCGAATAGGCGATCAGGCCGCGGGTGGGGGCGGTGGTGATGCGGTACTGAACCTGCGTGGCGCTGCTGTCCGGATCCACCGCCTGCAGCATGGCGGAGGTGATCTGGTTGAACGTGCCTTCCCGTGTGACGAAAAGCGGCTCGTTAGCCCCCGAGCCGGGCGTGCCGCCGGGCAATATGCCCACGGGATCGGTCTGGGTTGGGTCGGCGGCGATCTGCGGGGGATCGTTGACCGGGGTGATGACGAAGCTGACCGGGGCGATGTTCGAGGTCGCGCTCCAGCGGTCGGTTGCCTGCGCGAGGAAGCTGTCGGTCTGGTCCTCGCCGCCATCGTGCACGTAGCGCAGGCGGGTGGTGCCGGCGTCGGCGGTGATCCAGCTCGCTTCCAGCACGGTGCTGCCGGTCACGGTCTGCCACGCGCTGCCGTCCCAATACTGCAGGATGCCGTGGGCCGGGAGGCTGGTTATGCCGAAGGTCAGCAATGTGCCGTTATTGTCGGCATAATTGGTGCCGCCGGAGGCGGGCAGGGTTGCGGTGCCCTCCAGATAGGATTCGCTGGTGGCATCGTCGGCGTCGGCGAAATTGAGCTGGGCGGTGGTGATGTAGAAGGTCTCGCCCTCGTTCAGCGCATTGTCGGTGGAGCCGGTGGCAATGGGCGCGTCGTTGACGGGCGTCACATAGAAGCTGAAGTCCGTGACCCACTGGTCGGGTGCGAAATTGCCGGTGCCGTCATCCACCATGATGCCGGCGGAGGCGATCAGCCTCATGCTGGATTCGAAATCCTCGCCGCCGTCATGGACAAAGCGGATGGCCCCAGCATTGAGATCCGCCTGCGTGAAGACGTCAGCCGGGCCGAGCGTCACCCAGCTTCCGCTGATCAGGCGCTGAAGCTGGCCGTTCCAGCTGCCGAAGTCCCCGCCGTTGAAGGCGACGATGGTGTAAATCACCTGCGCGGGATCGATGCCCGGTCCGCTGTAGTTCATGCCGGGGCTCAGGCCGGAGCCATCGGACAGGACGATTGTGCCCCCTTCCACCAGAACGCCACGCGCGGGGATGGCGGCCAGCGCCCGCGTCGGGTCGGTTTCAGGCTGGCCCGCATAGCCGGACGTGGTGCCCGTTACCCCGGAGCCGCCGATAGGCAGGCCATCGCCCGCGCCGGTGGCGGTGGGCACTTCGCGCAGGGTGATAGTGAAGGGGAAGTCACGCAAGGCGGCGAGTTGGGTCGGATTGGTGTAGATGCCGCTCGCCCGCTCATACTGCTCGCCATTGGCCCCCCAGCGAACGGAGACGCCGTTGTCGACCACCTGAAACACGAAGGTGTCGGTGTCGCCCGCGACCGCCGCTCCGGTCTGGTAGTAATAGACTCGGCCGGCGATCACATCGGCCAGCGTGAAGCTGCCGCCAACGGGGAGAAAGCTGGCGACGCCATTAACGTTCATCACCAGACTGCCCTGATCCAGCCCGCTCTGGTCGGTGACGCGGAAGGTGAGGCTCTCCGGAGCCGAGTCCGTGTCGGTGACGTTCATCATTGCGGTGGTGAGCTGCACGATGAAGCCGGAGGGCACGACGGCGGCCAGCGTGCTGGCGTCGACCCAGACAGGCTCGTCGTTCAGGGCGCGGATGTCGAGGGCGATACTGGCCGTGGCTGTCAGAGGCGTGCCGGTGCCGCCGCCACCGTCGCGCACGAGGACGTTGAAGCTGTCGCTCGGGGGACGGCCGCCGGCATCGAGCCCGTCATTGGCGTAGGTGAGGCCGGAACGGTCCTGATAGGCGAAGACGAAGCCGGCATCCACGTCCGCCTGCGTGATCTGGTGGTTGGTGTAGGACTGGCTGACGCCGCCGCGTACGGCGGTGCCCGAGAAATAGAGCAGGCCATGCGCGGCAAGGCCGGTGATCTGCACCTGCAGCGTGGCGTCGGTGTCAGTGGGATCGCCGCCGCCGTCGGCGGTGATGAACAGGCCGACCACGGATTGCGGCACGCCGTTCAGCGTGGCGTTCGCCGGCTGGCCCTCATAGAGTGTACCGCTGCCCGACACGGTGGGCGGCTGGTTCACCGGCGTGATGGTGATGGTCACGGTTGCCGGGTCGGACAGGTCCACCGGGGCAAGCGGAGTCGCGCCATCGTTGGCGAGGACGGAGAAGGTGTCGGGCGCATCTTGGGCTGAGCCATCATGCACATAGACCAGGGAGCCGTTGATCACGTCCTGATGGGTGAAGACCGAGCCGGCGCCGATGCGCGTGCCGGCGAGGGTGAGATAGCCGTGGGTTGGCGTTGCGGTGAGGCGATAGACGATCTGGCTGGCGTTCTGGCTGCCGAAGGCCACTTCCGGATCGGTGGCGGGGAGCGCCGAGACCGGGACCACGGTGCCTGTCGAGCCTTCGACGACCGCCATTGTGCTGTCGTTCACCTGCACCGGGTCGTTGGAGGGTGTGACATCCAGACGGACGGAACGCTGGCTTGTGGGCTTTGTGGGGTCGGTCTCGTTGGTGACGTTCAGAACGAGACTCGTCGTGCCCGGGACGTTGCCACGCTCCACATCCACGGCCGTGAAACTAAGCTGGTCCAGCCAAGCATTCGCGTCGGCGAGCGAGCCGGTGAAGGTGAACCCGCCGGTGACCGTGCTGCCCAGCCCGCTCGCGTCCGACAGCGTGCCGACGCTCGTGTCGGCGATGCGCGCGCTGACCGTGAAAGTGTCGCCAGTCAGGCTGCTGGCGATGTCCAGCTCGGCGAGGGTGATCGAGCTGGCACCGGCATCATTGAGAGAACTCGGCTCCTGCACGCGTAGGCCCGTATCGCCTCCCGTGATTGTAGGCGTGTCCAGCAGATGGTCCCAGGTGGCGAGCGTCGAGAGGAGGAAGGGGCCTGAGGCTTCGACGACCCCGCTCTGCGCTTCCAGCGTCCAGTTGCCGCCGAGGCCGGTGCTGCCGGTGGCATCCATGGATGCCGCCACGTCAGCGCTGGTCAATGCTGCAATGCCGTTGATGAGCGCTTGGCCGGCGGGCAGCTGAGCCACGTCACATCCCCATATCAGGATGTCCCCGTCCGCCTTCAGCGCATGTCCCCAGCCGGCGATCTCGGTTGTTCGCGCCGAGAGGGTGCTGGACGTGACGTCGGTGGTGCCAATGCCGAATTCGCCACTCTCGCCATGGCCGATGAAATGGATGGCGGCAAGATCGCCGTGGTAGCTCGCCAGAACTTCGCTCACCTGCGCGATGCCGTCCCTGGCGGCATCCAGGATCACGATCTGGACACCGCTCTTCGCCTCCAGCGAGGCGAGGTCCGGCAGGCGGCCGTCCACAAAGACGATCTCGCTGATAGGCGCGGCGTTGGCATTGGCCGCCTGTTCCAGCTGCGCCTCTCCCTTGCTGCCGAAGGGGCCGACATCGGCAGCAATAGCCGTCGTGGTGTCTGCTGGAGCGGGGGCGGGAGCCCCGTCGCCATGCGACCGGGTGGCGGCGTCGTGCCCGAAAGATTCCAGGCGTGGAGCGGCTTCGGCGGATGACGGTGCGCCCAGGGCCGGATCGGCCTTTGTAACGACGGACGCTGTCGCGACGCCGGCGGCATCGAACATGAAACGCGGTTCGAGCTGGAGCATGAGCGCAAGGGGCGGCGCCCGGCCCAGGGAACATAGAGTACGTTCCACTGCGGTCGTTTCCGGAGGGCTGACGATCTTGCCCATGCCGCTCATGAGTTGCGTCTCATGGGTTGCGTCCCGGGAATTTTATCAAGCAAAACAAGCAGCTTCTGACGTAGGGCGCATATGCTACGATCCGTTCGGCTGCTGGATATTTCTCTTCAGACCATTGTGCGGGGCAGCTAATTTCGAGAATCGCCTTAGGGCTATGAGTGGGTCAAAATCCTCGACAGTGTCAATAGAGGCGGTGGTGCACGGACGTTTAGGGCGGCGGCGTAAGGAGCCGGAACCCGAGACTTCAGCGTCGTCTGCCATGCCGTTCTCCTGCGCGGATGTGACGCCGTTCAACGGCGGCGACATGCATGTGCGTCTGCTGATACCGCCTGCAGGCCGCAAGCCAATCTGGCCGAGTTAGAGGGCCGATGGCCGCGTAGCCTGGGCGCGCGGCGAGTATGAACTATCGGTTCGCGCCTACACAATCAGGGCCGGGTGCGCCACCTCCCACAATCGGTCAAAGTCATCGCGCTCTCGACGGTCGGCTTCATCGAGGTTTTAGGCTTCGCATCAGGCGTACCCAGAGGGCACGGACGTGACCGATATTCTCATTCCGCAGTGCGGCGACGTCAACCTCACGGGCCGCCAAAACACCTTCGAGGTGCGCTGCGGCTTCCTCGGTCAGGCTGACGCGAGCCCCGAGCCGATCAGCGAAACGGCTGGCTGCCTCAATGACTCGCTCGATATCACCTGAGTGGCCATACGCCTCTCCGGTGACATCGCGAAACGCCCAAGCCCCGGCTATACGGCATACGGTTAGCTTCTGAGCCATGTTGTTTTATCCGCCCCAAGGGCTGATAACGCCGTCAGGCGACTCTGGTTCCCCGTTAAGCGGCAAATAATGCGGAATAGGACACACGGCTCCAGTCGCTGAGCCGCCGTTGGTCGGTGCTTGGTGTATCTTTTTCGGCAGAGTTCCGCATCGATGCTGTCGTGTCTGGACGACAAATACATCATCCAAGCGGTTGAACGTCATTGCACGGAGCTGCCTGATTACTCTCAAAGCTCTGCCGAGTTCTCGGCATCCGAGTAACATTGCCCGAGTCGAGATCTGGTTCAGCCGCGCGCAAACTATCCTGGCAAGAACGCTGACCGGATCCGCAGAGGATCTACCTCAAAAGGTCGTGCGCTCACGGTCCCGCCAAGTCTCTGGCTTCTCTCCGAAGTGGACGCAGTAGCCGCTTCATGGTTGGGCCCGGCGGTGGAGCACGCTTCTTCGCGGATCCTATTGCCAGTCGTCATCATCATCGTGCCGAGCTTCCCATTTCTCCGTCGCCTCGATCAGCGCGTGCAGCTCGACCTCTGCCTCAGAACCTTCAGGAGGTGTGCCGAGTTCGGCGATGCGTTCAATGGCCCGCTCGTGATCGTCTGCGCACCGCACGATGACCATTATCTCAATCAACATCACTCACCTCCAACCTTGAGCGCTGGATGGTTGCGGGTCTCATAATCCACCATCGCGGCGCTAATTTCGAAGAACTCGTCTTGCTCAGGACCAATTGCAGGCATGTCGCCCAGCGCTCGCAAGCGGACGATTGCAGCTTCGTACTGTTCGCTAGTCTCGATCGTCATGACTTCGCCGCCGTATCGACTGCGTGATCAACCGTGCTCGGAACCATTCGTTCCGCCGGGATCCAACTTACAGCAATGGAGACTGGAACGAATGTGTGGCTCCCTCGAGCGTTCTGCGCCCGGTGCCGAATGTTCGCCAGGCGACGAGCCAATATCTGGAACTGTCGCAACATAAACGGGCCAACGGAACTAGTTCCTACGCAGCGTGCGGACGACCGCTGCGACTATGCAGCGGAGGCTAACACGGGGACCCGGCGAAAGGCGCAGTTCGGGACCTAATCGGCCCCGAGTTTGCCGAAAACGTGCCAAGAGGAGTGAAGCTGGGACGCGGATCCGCGCTCGGTCGAGGCTTACTGAAGATCGTTGAGCCGGCAGAGGTCGCGAGCTTAACCAATCCGGTTGCACGTACTATACCCGCAGCAAGCCCGGCGAAGAGGCTAAGCAGAGAGCCAGTTCGGCTTTCGCATTTTGTTGCCGCTCCAAAGCAGGATGTGGTCGCGTCAATTGGGGATGGGGAATGTCATCGGCAATTTAGCCATCGCCCCTGCAACGACATTTCAGCGTGATAGACGCTCGAGCCGTCCGCCGACCGGACATGCACGCTAAATACTCTGATGTCCCCGTCGGGAAGAACCTCCCGAACCATATCGGCCAAGGCATCCAACGCGGCACGCCGAGCGCCATCATCGCTCGTCAGTTCAAGCCCGGTGTCGTCCTCATCGGACCGTTCGCCGTCAGAGCTGTCGATGAAGTACAGAGGCATGACGTTTCAATCCACGACACGACCCGCGGTTCCCGTCACCGCGGTTCCTGTATCAAATTTAGATAGGTCGGGTCCAAATCCGCTACCTTCGCCAGGCTGCCGAAATCGTGCACGATCTCGCTGTCACGCTGAAAGGAGCGAGCAACTCGAAGGCAAGACCCAGGAGCGCTATGGGCTAGCAAAGATCGATTCAGGCCCGACGGGGACGGCTGGTAGAACCGACAGAGACTGGATCATCGCCGGTCGAGCAAGCTTGGTGCCCAGCCAAACTTGACGTCATCGACAACCCGGCGCTCAAGAATGCGTCGGGCATCTATGAATATCGAACGCACGTGCGTTTTGGAGGGCAGCCGGAAGTTCGGTCAAATGACATTGTCAGCGAGCGTGCTCGGTGCTCCAATGAATTGCCCGCATCTTGAGGCTGACCCATGTTGCGACGAACGAGCGGTCCGGCAGCCACACCATGTGACCGGGGCAGAGACGCGGCCGAGCGCGTCGACAAACAAACTGTACTGTTTCGCTTTACCGACCAGTTGTTCCGCTCTCGGACTCTGA
>NZ_DASYHB010000082.1:0-2099 GCF_035999185.1 Ensifer sp.
GTCACACGGCGCATGCTCGCCATGTTCCAGAAATCCTGATCGGGCAGGGGTAAACATCATGATGATCGGTATCGTATCGGCCGCCTACATCGCGGCAGCCGTTCTCTTCATCCTCTCGCTCGGCGGGCTCTCGGGCCAGGAGAGCGCCAAGCGCGCCGTCTGGTACGGCATAACAGGCATGGCGCTCGCCATCATCGCCACGGTCTTTGGACCCGAGGTCGGCAACTGGCTCGTCATCGTGCTGATGATTGCGGGCGGCGCCGTGCTCGGCCATTTCGTCGCTTCCCGCGTCCAGATGACCGAGATGCCGCAGCTTGTTGCAGCGTTGCACTCCTTCGTCGGTCTCGCCGCCGTGTTCATTGGCTTCAACGCCCATATCGAGGCGGCTGATGTCGCCGGACTCGACGCGGCGGCCCGCTCGGCACTCACCGGCTTTGCCGCGATCCTTGCGCACAAGGAACCGGTGGAACTGTCGATCATGAAGGTCGAGGTCTTCCTCGGCGTCTTCATTGGCGCCGTCACCTTCACCGGCTCCGTCATCGCCTTCGGCAAGCTCGCCGGCAAGGTCGACGGCAAAGCGAAGAAGCTGCCGGGCGGTCATCTGCTCAACGCCGGTGCTGCCCTTCTTTCGCTCGTTCTGCTGGTGCTCTACGTCAACGGCGCCGGCACCTGGACGCTGCTCGTCATGACGCTCGCCGCCTTCTTCATCGGCTATCACCTGATCATGGGCATCGGCGGCGCCGATATGCCGGTGGTCGTTTCGATGCTGAACTCCTATTCCGGCTGGGCGGCTGCCGCCATCGGCTTCACGCTCGGCAACGACCTGTTGATCGTCACCGGTGCGCTGGTCGGCTCCTCGGGTGCGATCCTCTCCTACATCATGTGCAAGGCGATGAACCGCTCCTTCGTCTCGGTCATTCTCGGTGGTTTTGGAGCGACCACCGGACCGCAGATGCAGATATCGGGCGAGCAGATCGCCATCGATGCCGACGGCGTGGCTGCAGCCCTCAACGACGCCGACAGCGTCATCATCGTTCCGGGCTACGGTATGGCGGTGGCGCAGGCGCAGCAGTCGGTCTCCGAGCTTACTCGCAAGCTGCGGGCGGCTGGCAAGAACGTGCGCTTCGCCATTCACCCCGTCGCCGGTCGTTTGCCGGGGCACATGAACGTGTTGCTTGCCGAAGCGAAGGTTCCCTACGACATCGTTCTGGAAATGGACGAGATCAACGAAGACTTCCACGAAACCGATGTCGTCATCGTCATCGGCTCCAACGACATCGTCAATCCCGCCGCCCAGGAGGATCCGAACTCGCCGATCGCCGGCATGCCGGTATTGGAAGTGTGGAAGGCCAAGCAGGTGTTCGTCTCCAAGCGTGGCCAGGGTACCGGCTATTCCGGCATCGAAAACCCGCTCTTCTTCAAGGACAACACCCGCATGTTCTACGGCGACGCCAAGAAGAGCATCGACCAGTTGCTGCCGGCGCTGGCCTGATGGCTTCTTGAAATCCGCGATCCCGTCGAGTGTGGTGGGATCGCGGGTTTCCGGTCGTCGGTCGTCAAGTAATCTGAACGCCGGAGTAGCGTCAGAAGCGGATACTTGGTCACTTGGTCAGTGCGATCCGAGCGTCTCAATGGGACCGGAAGGAGACTGGACGCATCTGGAGAGTTGGCCCAAAATGCAGACTTGGCGTAGTTGCAGTTCGGGTCTCCCCCGGAATGCCATTTCGCGAACGGAACTGGGCACTTCCGCCGAAAGCCTCCACACGCCGACTATCGTCAGACGTTCAAGAGCCGTCCGCTTTCAGTGGATATTCGTTTCGGCGTCGTCCACTTCGGCGCCGTCGGTCAAAGAAGGGTGGCGGCTCGCTTGCGGTCGAGATCCTGGATTCCCACTTGTTGACTCGTCCACAGTTGAACAATAACCTGCGGTCTCGGTCGTTAGGCTTGCCCTCATATGACGGATCAATCTCTTCGGCGTCGACTTGCCGCCATCGTCGTTGCCGATGTGGTGGGATATTCACGCCTGATGGAGGCTGATGAGGTCGCAACGCTGGCGGACCTCAGGGAACTCCGTTCTGGCGTCATCGAGCCGGCTGTGA
>NZ_DASYHB010000031.1:0-19521 GCF_035999185.1 Ensifer sp.
ATCCTCCTGATTTAAAAGAATCGTCGAGCCCAGCGCCATCGCTACAACAACTGGCAACCAGGCTGCAACGAAAGGAGGCACAATGCCGCTGCTCCCGAATGCTTTGACAAGCACGGTGACGACATAAAGCACGAAGCCTGACACGATGCCACCGAGAATTACCGAGCGCGATTGGTTAAACCGGCTAAATTTCAGCGACACGCAAGCGGCAATCAGCGTCATGGCGACGAGCAGCAGCGGCAACGACAACATTGAGTGAAATTGAGTTTCCATGCCGTTGGTCGAAAAACCGAAGGAGCGAGCCACTTCGATCTTACGCGGCAGGTCAAAAAACTGAATGGAATCAGCCTTTGCAAGGCGTTCCTGAACAAACTCGGCCTTCAAATTGGTGGCGAGTTGTGCTGTTTTCAAACGCTGCGGAAGCTGCCCGTTGCGCGTTTCCGTAACGTCGTTAAGAAGCCAGTAACCATCTTCGAGTTTCGCCGACGCAGCGTCCTGTCTCAGAATGATCGAACCCTGTGGATCGAAGTGGATGACGGTGACGTTGAGAAGCGTCGTGCCGCTGTCCTGAACCGAGCGCGCGCCGATGATCGTATCGGTGCCATTGTAGATCTGCCGGAGCCACGGGATCGATCCGGCGTCGGACGAGCGCGACGAGCCCCACTCCGCCAAAAGCGCCTCGCCGCGCTTCGTTCCCCACGCCGCGAGCGGGTTGAGCGCAACCACTGCGAGAACGCCGAACAGGAAAGAGCCAAGCACGAACGGACGCAGGAACTGCCAAACGGAGATGCCTGCCGCGCGGGTGACGACGAGCTCGTAGCGCCGATTGAGGGAGATCAGCGCTGCCATGGCGGAAAACAGCGCCACGAACGGGATCGTCTGCTGCAGGATCAACGGAATTCGGAGCGCGGTCATCAGGAACGCGCCGGTTATCGAATAGTGCGGCAGGTTTGCGAGCCGGCTCGCCTGTTCGCTGAAGTCGATGATGAAGATCAGCGAGAAGATGCCGACGAGGAACCAGAAGGTGGTGACCACGTAGCGCATGAAGAAGTAACGGCCGAGTGTGCCCATCATGACGGCTGACCCTTCTCTGCGTCAGGTCGCATCAGTCGCAGGCGAACCAGAAGCTCCTGCAGCTTTTCCTGACCAGTCATCGGGATGTCCAGCCGCTTGTTGCTGACGAGCTGTTGAATGCAGAGCGCACCCGCGGCCAGCGGCACGGCATACATCAAAGGCACGAACCAGACGGAGTCTTCGGCGCTGTTGCCGGCGTAGAATGTCATCCATCGGATCAGCAGGGCCGTCCCAAGCGCGCTCACCATCGGATGAACCCGAGCCTCGCGATGGGATCGCGCGTCGCTGCTGAACACGAGCGCAATCAGGCCGAACAGCAGAGGAAAAGTCCATTCCGTCAAGCGGCGGTTGAGTTCGGCGGTGAAGGCGAGCGGCTTGTTCTTGTAGACCGGATCGTCCGGGCTTGGATTGATGAGGCCCGGCAGGTCACGGTCCTTTGCGCGAATGGTCGCCTCGCGGGTCGTCTTGGTCATGTCGGCGAGATCGAAGGCGTAGGAATCGAATTTGATGATCGACACGCTGCCGTCGGGCAGCTTGCGTTGCACTTCGCCGTCCTTCATCACCAGCGCCGAACTCTTCTCGTCAATGGCGCCTTCGCGCGCGTAATAAACGAGCTCGAATGCGGGGTTGCGCGAATCGGCGACGAAGATGCCCTGCAGGACGCCGCCGGCGCGTCGCGCACCAACCTGGACATAGAGATTGTCGGCGACCTTGCGGAACGTGTTTTCCTGGACGACGGACGACAGAAGATCGGCGTTTGCCGTCGCCAGCATCTTGCGCAGGGCGACGCGTGAATAGGGCTCGACGAAATTATCGACCGCGAAGGAAAGCACGCTGAGGCCGGCTGCCAGAAAGATCACCGGCCGGATGATCGCCATGCGCGAGCTGCCGGCAGCGTTGAGCACGGTCAGTTCCGAATCGGTGTTCATCGTCGTCAGCGTCTGCGTGACGCCGATGACCAGCGCAAACGGAAGGATGATCGTGATGACGGACGGCAGGATAAGGGTCGCGACCTTGGCGAAGGCCAGGACGGACTGACCGTTGTCCGTCACCAAGTTGACGTTGGTGAGCGCCTGGGTCGTCCAGACGATGCCGAGCAAAGGCAGAAGTGTCGCGAGGAACATGGTCACTGCACGCCGGAAGATGTAGCGTTCGATCAGCTTCATGCCCGTATCCGGTCCAAAATCCTGCTCATGTTTCTGTTCCGGCGGCGGCGCCGAGCCGGGCTCTGCCCGTCTTCGTCAAACCGTTGCCCAGTTCTTAGCCGGCCAATCCCTCGCCGCACGAATTGTGTAGCAACAGGGATAATTTAAGGCGAAGAACCTCGGTTAACCGCATGTAAACATCTGCGGGCATCTTGCCAAGCGGTTGAAAAGCGAGAAGGGTGCCGGCCACAGCTTTGACGGTGGTGAATGTTGCGAATATTCATCACTGTAACCGCCCGGTAACAGGGCGGATCGCCGCAGGCCTTGCCGTGTCATCTGGACGCGTCGCGGCCTCGATCACCTTGACCTTGCCGGTTCCCCTCGACCTTCTCGAGGGGGGTGCAGAGACAGGAATTACCCGGAGTTTTCAATGTCGATGAAATTTGAGTTCACCTTTGCCAAGTCGCACCGGCCGAGTGGTGGTGTCGCCGTGCTTCTCAAGGCCTTGGGCGCACAAGCGGCTGGTGCCGATGTCGCCGACCCAGAGGACGTGGTCGCAAAGGCCGCCAAGGTGAAGAAGTTCACCGGCAAGGCGCTCTCGAGCCTCGACATCCTTGCGCCGCATGGCTCCCCCGCCGATCGAATCATCGTCCTCGGTCTCGGCCAGCCGGATGCGTTGACGGATCACGATTGGCTGAAGGCGGGCGGCGCGGTCGCGGCGAAGCTCGGCTCGACCGACAAGGTGACCGTTTTCATCGATGCACCCGATGTCGATGTAACCGGCAAGGCCGCTGCCGATTTCGCTCTCGGCATGGAGATGAATGCCTACGGCTTCGATAGCTACAAGACCAAGAAGGCCGATGACGAGGGCAAATCGTCCGGAAAGCCGACCAAGGTCACGATCGTCACGGGTACCGTCATCGCAGCGAAGAAGGCGTTCGCAACGTCGCAGGCCGTTGCCGAAGGCGTGTTCCTGGCGCGTGACCTGGTGAACGAACCGGCCAACGTGCTCGGGCCGGTCGAATTTGCCGCCAAGGCGAAAGAGCTTGAGAAGCTCGGCGTCGAGGTCGAGATCCTCACCGAAAAGGAAATGAAGAAGCTCGGCATGGGTGCGCTGCTCGGCGTTGCACAAGGGTCGACCCGGCCGCCGCGCCTCGTCATCATGCATTGGAAGGGCGGCAAGTCCAAGGAACGGCCGCTCGCCTTCGTCGGCAAGGGCGTCGTCTTCGACAGTGGCGGCATCTCGATCAAGCCCGCGGCCGGCATGGAAGAAATGAAGGGCGATATGGGCGGCGCTGCTGCCGTCACCGGCCTCATGCACGTGCTTGCGGCGCGCGAGGCCAAGGTCAACGCCATCGGCATCATCGGCCTTGTGGAAAACATGCCCGATGGCAGTGCCCAGCGCCCCGGCGATATCGTGACGTCGATGTCAGGCCAGACGATCGAGGTGATCAATACCGATGCGGAAGGTCGCCTCGTGCTTTGCGACGCGCTCTGGTACTGCAACGACCGGTTCAAGCCGCAAGCGATCATCGATCTTGCGACGCTGACCGGCGCGATCATGGTTGCGCTCGCGACCCACCATGCCGGCCTGTTCTCCAACGACGACCGCCTTGCGGATCAGCTTCTTGCCGCCGGCATCGCGACGCACGAACCCCTGTGGCGCATGCCGCTCGGCAAGGAATACGACAAGATGATCGACAGCAAGTTCGCCGACATGAAGAACACCGGTGGCCGTCACGGCGGTGCGGTGACGGCGGCGCAGTTCCTGAAGCGCTTCGTCAACGACACGCCCTGGGCGCATCTCGACATCGCCGGCACCGCCATGGGCGCGCCGGCCGACGAGGTCAACCAGTCCTGGGGCTCGGGCTTCGGTGTGCGGCTTCTCGACGAACTGGTGCGTGCGAGCTACGAAAACTGATCGGCATGACCGAGGTCCTGTTCTATCACCTGACGGAATCGAAGCTGGAAGACGCTCTGCCGCCGCTGCTCGACAAAAGCGTCGAGCGCGGCTGGCGGGTGGTCGTGCAGACTGTGGATACCGAGCGGCGCGATGCGCTCGACACGCACCTCTGGGTCTATCGGGACGAGAGTTTTCTGCCGCATGGCACCGATGCGGACGAGCGCGCGGCGGATCAGCCGGTGTTGCTCGTGGCCGACGAAGGCAATGCGAATGCGGCGACGGTGCGCTTCGTCATCGACGGCGCCACTCCGCCCGACGTTTCTGCCTATGAGCGTATCGTGTTCATGTTCGACGGCTACGACCAGGAGCAGCTTGAGGGCGCGCGCGCTCACTGGAAGCGCCTGAAGGGGGAGGGGCACAACCTCACCTATTGGCAGCAGAACCGCGACGGACGCTGGGAAAAGAAGGCCTGACGGAAGCGTGAAACGAACGAAGCCCGCGGGATGACCGCGGGCTTTGGGTTTTCTGGACTTTACGGGCGCTCAGTCGTGGAAGGCCTCGACGAATTTACGCTTGCCGAGCATGAACGCGTCGGCAACGTGCCGCAGTGGCGCAAGGTCCACATCCGACGTGCCGGCTTTGACGATCTCGGCGAAGCGGCGATAGAGCATCGGGTACTCCTGTTCCGGCTCCTGATGCACGATCTTGCCGTCAACTGCGAGCTTTGCTCCGCCTTCTGAAAGCACCATCTCGCCTGCCGCCGTCTGGGCGACGATGTCCCAGCTCTGCTTGCCGGTCTGGCGCCAGTCGAATTCCGCCGAAACCGGTAACTTCTTGCCGTCGGTAAAGGAGATGCTGGCGGCGATCGGAGCGTCCTTGTTCTCGGGAAACTCGAGAACGGCGGAGGTCACGAACAGCGGACGCGGCAGAATATGGGTGACGATCGACAGCGCGTTGATGCCCGGATCGAAAATGCCGAGGCCGCCTGCAGCCCAGATCCATTCCTGATTCGGATGCCAGTGGCGCACGTCTTCCTTCCAGATCACCTTGACGTCCTCGATGGTCGTGGCTGCCAGGAAGGATCTTGCCGCTTCCACGGCCGGGGCATAACGCGAATGCCAGCTTGCAAACAGCGACCGCCCCTTCGATGCGGCCAGCGCTTCGAGGTCCGCAACTTCGCTCAGCGTCGCGCCCGGCGGCTTTTCCAGGAAGACGTGCTTGCCGGCGTCGAGGGCCGCACGGGCCGCTTCGTAGCGGTATTGCGGCGGCATGCAGAGCGAAACGGCTTCAATGGCCGGTACCGCTTCGAGCATCGCCTCGATCGATTTGAAGTTGTCGATGCCGTCGACCGTCCCGTGCCGGCTGGCGGCGGCGATCAGCTGATAGTCGCTGTTTTTGGCGATCGCCGGCAGATGCTGGTCGCGAACGATCTTGCCGATGCCGACAAGCGCAATTTTGATGGGGGCCATGGTGTTCCGCTCGATTAGTATGACTTATTGTCGGTTCTTGTAGCAGATTGCGCAATGGGGGCAAGCAGCTGCCGATCCGTGTTCACCATAGGATAAAAGCGAGGCGAAAATCGACAGCCGCGAGCATTCCCTCGCGGCGCGCCCGCACTAGCTCTAGCCGCGGATGTGCCCGATCCGGTCGCCAGCCGGACCGATCGCAGCGCCCCATGAACGCAGACGAGGACTAGGTTATGCAGCAAATCCGTCGCGCCAAACGCGCTGATCTCGACGTTCTGATCGAGTGGGCGGCCGGGGAAGGGTGGAATCCCGGTCTCGGTGACGCGAACCCATTTTGGGCCGCGGACCCTGACGGATATTGGATTGTAGAGGCGGACGATGGCCCGGCCGCCGCCATCTCGCTGGTGCGCTATGACGAAAGCTACGCGTTTCTCGGATTCTATATCACCCGCCCAGATCTGCGCGGCAAGGGAATAGGCCGGCAACTGTGGAGCGAGGTGATGCCTTTGGCCGAAGGGAGGGTGGTCGGGCTTGATGGGGTGGTCGCGCAGCAGGAGAACTATCGCCGTTCCGGCTTTGCCTATGCGCACGCGAACGTGCGGTATGGTGGCATCATCGACGTTGTCGAGCCGCCCGTTGCCGATCTCTTGGAGGTGGCGCCTGTTCATATGCCACTCGTGCTCGACTATGACCGCCGCTTCGTGCCGGCGTCGCGGGAGGCGTTCCTGCGCGAATGGCTGAAGGCGAGCGATGGGCGACGCAGCGTTGTCCTGCTGCGTGACGGCGCAGTTGCAGCCTATGGAACGATCCGGGCGTGCCGCGAGGGATACAAGATCGGTCCGCTCTTCTCCGACAGCGAGACAGGCGCCGATCTGGTCTTTCGCAAGCTTGCCGCAGGCGCCAATGGTAGCGAGGTCTATCTCGATATCCCCGAGCCAAACGCTTCAGCCAGGGCGCTGTGCGACCGATACAATTTGAAGCCGGTGTTCGAAACCGCGCGCATGTATCGTGGTGCCGACCCGGAACTGCCGCTGGGCCGGATTTACGGCATCACGACACTCGAACTCGGATAACCCGTCGAGGCAGCCGGCCGGCCGTCAGCCGGCCATCGCCTCTTCGTACTCGGCCGAAAGTTCGAGCCATTGCTCCTCGGCATGGGCAAGCTTTGCCGCCGCGTCGGAGCGTTCCTTGGCCTTCTGGGCTGCCTTTGCAGGCGACTTCTCGTAGAGCGCCGGATCGGCAAGTTCCACATCAAGTGCCTGAATCAGTTTCTCCAGCTTTCCGGTCAAGGATTCGATTTCGTTGATCTTCTTGCGAAGCGGTGCGAGCGAAGCGCGCTTGTCGGCGTTGACCTTGCGCTGGTCTGCCTTCGACAGGCTGTCGTCGGCTCCGTTCGGCCTGGCCTTGTCTTCCTTGGGCTTCGGACCGCCGACGATGAGGCTGCGATAGTCCTCAAGGTCGCCGTCGTAGCTCGTCACCGTTCCGTCGCGCACCAGCCACAGCCGATCGGCGGTCGCCTCGATCAGGTGGCGATCGTGCGAAATCAGGATCACTGCACCGGAATAGTCGTTGAGCGCGGTGATCAGCGCATTGCGGCTGTCGATGTCGAGGTGGTTGGTTGGCTCGTCGAGGATCAGAAGGTTCGGCGCGTCGAAGGCGGCAAGGCCCATCAGCAGTCGTGCCTTCTCGCCGCCCGAGAGATCCTTGGCCGGCGTTTCCATTTTTTCGGTCGCAAGACCCATCTGCGCCACGCGCGAACGCACCTTGGCCTCCGGTGCGTCCGGCATGCGCCGACGCACATGTTCGACGGCACTTTGCGTCGGGATCAGGTCGTCGAGCTGGTGCTGGGCGAAGAAACCGACCTTCAGGTTCGGCGCGATCTTCAGTTCGCCCGCCTCCGGCGCCAGCCGGCCCGAAATGAACTTGGCGAAGGTGGATTTGCCGTTGCCGTTCGAGCCGAGCAGGGCAATGCGATCATCCGTGTCGATGCGAAGGTTCAGCCGCTTGAGGATCGGCTTGCCTGGTTCATAACCAACGGTGCCGCCGGTAACCGCGATGATCGGCGAGGCGGCTTCCTTCTCCGGGTCGGGGAAGGAAAAGCCCTGGACGTGATCCTCGATCACGGCTGCAATCGTGCCCATGCGCTCCAGCGCCTTCACGCGGCTTTGTGCCTGGCGTGCCTTGGTGGCCTTGGCCTTGAAGCGGTCGATGAAGCTTTGCAGGTGCTTGCGCGCCGCGTCGTTCTTCGCTTTCGCCTTCATCTGCAGCTCGTCGGCCTCCGCCTTCTGCCGCTCGAACTGGTCGTAGGGCCCGCGGTAGAAGGTGAGCTTCTTCTGGTCGAGGTGCACGATCGCGTTGACTGCCGTGTTCAACAGGTCGCGATCGTGGCTGATGATGATGACGGTGTGCGGATAGCGACGAATGTAATCCTCGAGCCACAGCGTGCCTTCAAGGTCGAGATAGTTGGTCGGCTCGTCGAGCAGCAGCAGGTCCGGCTCGGAAAAGAGCACGCCCGCCAGCGCCACGCGCATGCGCCAGCCGCCGGAGAAAGAGGAGGCGGGGCGCAACTGCGCTTCGTGATCGAAACCGAGGCCGGCGAGAATGCTCGCCGCGCGCGCCTCGGCAGAGTGGGCGCCGATATCGGCAAGCCGCGTCTGGATCTCGGCGATGCGGTGGGGATCGGTCGCGGTCTCGGCCTCGGCGACCAGCGCCGAACGCTCCTTGTCGGCCTTCAGCACGATCTCGATCAGCGGCTCTTCGGTGCCGGGCGCTTCCTGCGCCACCTGGCCGATCCGTGCGTTCTTCGGCAAGGAGACGCTGCCGGCCTCCGAGGCAAATTCGCCGGTGATGATGCGAAACAGCGTCGATTTGCCGGCACCGTTGCGGCCCACGAGCCCGGCCTTCGTGCCCGCCGGAAGCGTTACGGATGCGTTTTCGATAAGGAGACGTCCCGCGATGCGGGCGGAAAGGCCGGAAATCTGGATCATTGCGGCCTTTTGCCCGGACTTGGCCGGGAAGGCAAGAGGCGCGATCCCAGCCGCATTCGCCGACGCACCCCTCTGACGTCAGGTGTCGATTTCAAGAGGGTATTGTTATCGATTTTTGAACAAGGCGTTCCGTCAGTCGATACTACACATCCTCATCGTGAGGGACCATCTCATAAACGGAAGGGCGGGGAACGCTCTTCTGACCGCTTCGATCGACTGAACGCCATCGGCAAGGGCCCCGCGTTCCGAGGGATGATCGACCCGGCCACGGACATTTTGATGAAACCTCGTTCACGCGAACGAGCCTCCCAGGAGTGACGACCATGAAAACCGCAATCCAGACCGCTCTTTCCGCCGCTCTCGTTGCCACCGCCATCCTTGGTGGCGCTTCGGCCGCTTTTGCAGGCGGCAGCTACTATGAAGGCGTCAGCCCGACGCCGCTCTTTACGGAGCGTACGCCTGCCGTCACCGGCAAATCGTCCTTCACCATCGGCAGCTCCGAGGCTGGCTATGTCGATCGCAACAGCACCGGTTCGATCGTGAACTACGGCGTTGCACCAAAGCCGGTGCAGGGCGGCGAAGGCGAGTACTACCAGGGTCTTTCCCGCTAAACGCGACGAACAGGGGTGCGGGTGATCATCCGCACCCCATTTCAAGGGATTTGATCGATCGTAGTCGCGGGTTTATGACGCGACTTCAAAGCCGCCCATGAGGGCAGAGCACACGACGACCTCCCATCTCCACCAAGGACCAGATTGATGAAGAACACCCTTGCCGCGGCACTCGTCGCGACCGTCGCACTTGGCGGTGCATCTGCTGCCGTTGCCGGCGGCGGCCATGAGGCCGTAGGCTTTGCGCCAGCCATCACAGGCCGTGCCGAAGCGTCCGCTGGCACAGGTGTTTCCGCTTCGTCTGCGGAGCGTGGCAATCACGCTGCCCGCTTGGAGCATCATTCCATCGACGCAACGGCAACCGGCGCGATTGCGGCCGGCCACGCCAAGCTCGGTGAAATCGACAAAGACAATCAGTAAGCTACGCCAGACGGACAACCGAACAACCCGGTCCCGCCATGCGGGGCCGGGTTGTTTCGTTCTGGCGTAGCCACACGAGGTACTGACATGACGGACAAACTCGAAGTCACTGAGCGCCTCTTCGACCTCTATCACTGTGTGCACCGGCTGGTGAACACAACGATGGCAGAAGAAGGTGTGTCGCTCGCCCGCAGCAAGTTCCTGTTTTATCTGAGCTCGCTCGGCCCGTGCCGTTGTGCCGATATAGCTTCGGCACTCGGCTTTTCGCCGAGAACCGTCACCGAGGCGATCGATGGGCTGGAGCGCGACGGCATGGTCGTGCGCGAACCGGACCCGGAGGATCGCCGTGCGAAGATCATCTCGATCACCGATCGCGGCCGGGTGGCGCTGGATGCGGCCCTTGAGCCGCGTCACCGCACGATCGAGGCGCTGTTCTCAGCACTTGACGAATGCGAGCGAACCGAACTCTTTCGCCTGCTTGGGCGGCTGCGCGACAAGGCATCCGAGATCGACGAAAACCGCCACTCGCTTGCCGCCTGACTTCAGGCGGCGTGGTGACCGTAGGTCTTCGCGCGATCGCTCCCAAGTATGACCGAGTAGCTGCGGATCCCGGAGCCGGTGCGGGCCGTGGACAATGCCAGGTCGGCCTGGCGCAACAACTCCTCACTCGTCGATGCAGGCTGGGCTATGGTCACGCCCGCCGCAAACGAGAGCGTTTCGACAGTGTGCGTGCGTCCGGGCAGGGTGATCCGCAGGCCTCGCACCTGTTGTTGTAGCCGTCGGGCAATTGCCTCGGCATTTTCAGCACTGACGTCGCGACAAAGGAAAGCGAACTCCTGCTGGCCGATGCGGGCGACGAAGTCGTTCTTTTTGATCGACCTTCGAAACAGCGTCGACAATTTTGCCAGCGCCTTTGCCGCAACGGTGCCGCCATGCTGATCGGCCATCTCGCGAAGGCCGTCCACCGAGGCAACGACTACGGCGAGTGACTGATCGAGATGCTCCGTCTCCAGTATGGCGTCGAGTTTGGCCGTCAGCGCCAGGCGGTTGGGAAGACCTGTGGCAGGATCGCGCGTCAGTGTTCTGGCGTTTTCTGCCAGCTCGCTTTTGAGTTCGGCGAAGCGTTGAGCGCTTGCTTCGAACGCCTGTTGCAGCGCCCCCTCTTCATTGGTCAGTCGCCCGATTGCCTCCCGCAGCCGCCGAGCGTCCTCTGCGAAATCCGATAGGGAGACGACGGGATCAGCGTCAAGTCTGACTGCGAAATGGTCGAGTTCGTCTTTGAACGTGTGTTTCTGCGCTAGCGCCGACTTCAAAAGCTTCGCCATGTCGCCGAGCGCCTCCTCGGCCACGGCCTGGGTCCTGTCGGCGGCGAGCGCGGCATGCGCGACAAGGTGATGCTTGAGGCCGAGGGCGTCCAAGGCGTCCTGTGCAGGATGCGTGCCAAGGGTCGCGAGATCCTGGGAAAGTTGCGGCAGCCGACCGGACAGAGCTTCGTAGAAGAGCTCGTAGTTGCGGGGTAGGGCCTCAACGCCGTGCGTGGCCATCGCCTGCGCCACCTTCAGAACGATCGCCGCTTGCCTTGCCTGTGATCGGCTGGCGTCGGCTGGTGCTTGCCTGGTCATCCTGTCGTGGTCCCCGGTGACGGTGTCGGAAGTCTGTCTCAAAGCTACGGTTACTATGAGAAGGCCGCGTTTAAGGGAGTCTGAAGATTTCGGACCGCCGTTGTTTCCTGCCCGGTATGGTTGCTAAATTCCATTCATCCGCGGGACGGGCTCAACCGTGCATCGCGGACGTGAAATGCGACCCTTATTTTAGGCCGCGTTTATACTTGACGCCTTTAGTCACCAATTATATGCCGCGCTGCTAAATCGGGTGTCCGACCCGAGATCAGCAGCGGCGGTCAAACGATGTCCCTCTCGTTCATTGCAAGTTTGGCGAACTGGGGTGACCGTCCGGCGTTGGTCTTTCCCGGCCAGAGGACCGTCAGCTATCGCGAGCTCGGCGAGCGGATCGCTCGCCAGGCACTCGCGTTTGCCGGTCCGCGTGGGCTTGTGTCGATCGAGGCCGAGCTTTGCGAGCACGCGATCATCGGTTACCTCGCCGCACTCAAGGCCGGGCATGCCGTCGCCATGCAGGGGGCCCGCAGCGGCTCGGCAAATTCATGGGTTGATGCTTTCAAGCCCGACTACGTCTTTCGCCGGGTCGATGGCCGTTGGCGCACCGAGGGTTTGTCACAAGGCGGACAGACGCCGCATCGCGAGCTTGCGGTGATGATGTCGACCTCGGGCAGCACCGGCTGCGGCAAGGCGGTGCGCCTGTCCGTGGAGAACATCTCGCACAACGCGTCAGCCATCGCCCACTATCTCGGGCTGACGGCGAATGATCGCGGCTGCCTGATCCTGCCGCTGCACTATTCCTATGGTCTGTCGGTGCTGAACTCTCACCTATCGGTTGGCGCGAGCCTCTACATCCCAGGCGGATCGATCCTCGATATCGGTTTTCTCGATGGACTTGCAGAGAGCGGCAGCACCAACCTGTCAGGCGTGCCTTATTCCTACGAGCTTCTTGAAAAGGTGGGGTTCCGCACGCGCGAATTTGCGGCTTTGCGCTTCATGACTGTCGCCGGAGGGCGGCTCGCCCCGGACGTCATCCGCCTTTATGACCAGCATCTGCAGGCGCAAGGTGGCGCCTTCTTCGCCATGTATGGTCAAACCGAGGCGACCGCGCGCATTGCCTATGTGCCTCCTTCGGCTCTCGCTGGCAACGAGGACAAGATCGGGGTGGCCATTCCCGGCGGCAGCCTTGCGATCGAGAGCGAAAACGGCGAGCCCGTTGATCGCGACGGCGTGGCCGGCGAACTGGTCTATCGCGGCGCGAATGTCATGCTGGGCTACGCGACGACGCGCGACGATCTCAGCCGTGGCGCCGAGATCACCGAGTTGCGCACGGGCGATCTCGCCGTCCGCCATCCCGGCGGCCTGTTTCAGATCGTCGGCCGGATGAAGCGGATCTCCAAGATTGCCGGCCTTCGGATCGCCCATGACGCGCTGGAAGTGGCGCTCGACAGGCGCGGCCTTGCCGCGGCTGTCGTCGGCGACGATACCGGCCTCCATGCCTTCTATTGCGGAGGGAGTGATGCGGAAGAGGTCAGGCGTTTCCTGTCGCAGGCGAGCGGGCTGACGCTTTCGCATCTGAAGGCAACGCCGCTCGGCGAATTGCCGCGGCTCGCCAACGGCAAGGTCGATTACAACGCCCTCAACATGGCTGCTCGCCAGGCCGCCGCCAGCGGCGCCGACGATGCCGGCGGCGTCGAGGACCTCTTCGCCCAGGTCTTCTATCCGGTGAGGGTGAAGTGCACGGACAGTTTTTTGTCGCTCGGCGGCGATTCGTTGCGTTTCGTTCAGCTCTCGCTGGGCCTCGAAAAGGTGCTCGGCGAGGCACCGGACGCCTGGGAGAACCTGTCGATCGCGCAATTGTCCGCTCACGAGCGGCAGGAGACAACGACGCGTCGGATCGGGACGGATCTCGTGATCCGGGCGCTGGCAATATTGCTCGTCGTCCTGCACCACGAGACCTTGTGGCCCATCCCCGGCGGGTCGGCGGCAATGGTGGTTCTCGCCGGCTTCAGCCTGGCCCGCTTCCAGATGGGGCCGCTTCTGGCGGGCGATGGCCTCGCGATCCTACGCCCGCTCGCACAGGTCCTGGTGCCTTACTATCTCATCGTCGCGGGCTACGCGCTCGCCTGGGGCGAGGTACCCTGGGCTTCGGTCTTCCTTGTCGGCAATGTCGGCCTTGCGACGCCGGAAGCCCGGCAGATGGTGCCCTATCTCTACTGGTTCATCGAAGCCTACTGCCAGATGATGCTGGTCTTCGTCGGGCTCTTTGCCATTCCCAAGTTCCGGCGCTTCGTTTCCGCACGGCCGTTTGCCGCCGGCATGGCCCTGCTGGTCGCCGCTCTCGCCGCCCGACTTGCGCTGCCGCTGCTCTGGCCAATCGGCAATCGCCAGATCTTCACGCTGCCCTGGATCTTCTATCTCGCCGTCATCGGCTGGTGCGCGGCCGTTGCCGAAGGGACAAGGCAGCGCCTGATACTGCTCTTCGCCGGGACGGGCGCGTTCCTGTTCTTTGGTCTCTACGAGGGCGTCTGGATCGGCACGAAGATCAAGTATCTGCTGCAGATCGCCGTTCTCGCCGCACTTCTTTATCTCCCGCGCATTTCAGTCCCGCGCTGGTTGGCGGAACTGATCCTCCCGGTGTCGGCGGCGGGCTTCCACATCTACATCCTGCACCGCTTCGTTCCCGAATTGCTGACCCTGCCGCTGCAGCCCGTCCTTCCGCCGGCAGCCTTCGCGGCCCTGTCTATCCTTGGCGGCGTTGCGCTCGGCATGCTCGCCTGGCTCGGCCAGCGCTTCCTCCTGAAGCGATTGACCGGGTGGCGGCAGCGCGACATCCGGCCGTTGCGGTCGCTGCTCGTCGGGGCGCGGCGGTTTCCGCTACGCCCACTGTGATCCGTCGGCTCTGAGAAAATACACGAGATCGAGCGTCAGGGACGGACGGCCAAGTGCCGTCAGCGTCGCGTGCGCCTGGCCGCGATGGTGGGTCTGGTGGTTGAAAAAATGCCCGAGCGCGGGCCCGAGCTTCTGCGTTATGACGGTCGGGTTGGTGAGTGGCGTGTAGGTGAATTTCGTGCCGAGCCGTTCGTCGCTCAGAGTGTCGATCCAGGCGATGATGCGTGCGTCTTCCGCCTGTCGCGCGGCCGTGAGGCCCGCAAGATCATCATGGAGAACGGCATCGAGTGCCTTCGGCGCGTCCCCTTCCTGCGTGAAGCGCTTCATCCACACGCGGTCGGCAACAAGAATATGGTTGAGGGTCGCCAGCAGCGAGCCGAAGAAGGCGCCGCGGCTCTCGCGCAACTCGGCTTCGGTGAGATCGGCCGCGGCAGCATAGAGCAGTCGGTTGGCCCAGCGATTGTAGTCGGCGAACATGCGAAAGTGATCGAGCATCGGTGGTCTCCTTGAAAGAGCCTGTGTAGACCGAAACCGCATTTCTGTGGCTGATACCACTGATGAAATTAACTGATTTGATGCGGCGGCCGATATGTCGTTCAACGGTGCGACAATCGTTCGGGGAGCGTGCATGACCAGAAAACTGTACTCGCTTTGTGGTGCCGACAGGACGCGCCCGTTCTCGCCGCATGTGTGGAAAACGGCGATGTCGCTGGCCCACAAGCAACTGGATTTTGAGATTGCGCCGGTCGGGTTTACCGAGATCCCCGCGCTCGAAGATGGCGCAACGAGGCTCGTGCCGCTTTTGCGGGACGGCGAGACTTTGGTGAAGGACAGCTTCGAGATCGCGCTCTATCTGGAGGAAACCTATCCGGATCGCCCGCCGCTGTTTGCCGGCGAAGGGGGCAGGGGCACTGCACGCTTCGTCGAGGCCTGGTCTCAGGCGACCCTGCATCCCGCGATCATCCGTATCATCATCCGCGATATTCACGATCGTCTCGATCCGGTCGACCAGGCCTATTTCCGGCAGAGCCGCGAAAAGCGCTTCGGCGCGTCGCTCGAGGCTGTGGCCGAAGGTGGGGCGGCCGCACTTGAAAGCCTCACGGAAAAACTCGAGCCCTTGCGCCACATGCTGAAGTCACAGGAGTTTCTCGGCGGCGCGTCGCCGCTGTTTGCCGACTACATCGTCTTCGGTGCGTTCCAATGGGCGCGGATCGTCTCGCCGCAGCGTCTGCTTCAGCCCGGTGATCCGGTCTGCGACTGGTTCGAGCGGTGCCTCGACCTTCACAATGGTCTCGGACGGACTGTGACGGCTGCGTGAAACCCGCCTGATCCAAGCCGAATCATCGGCTGGCCCCCTTGTTTTGCGCGGGATTGGCGGCTAATGAACCGCCACTTTCCAAGAAACAAGGGATTGAGCCAATGGCTATTGAACGTACCTTCTCGATGATCAAGCCGGATGCGACCAAGCGCAACCTGACCGGCGCCATCACCAAGATGCTCGAAGATGCCGGCCTGCGCGTCGTCGCTTCCAAGCGCGTCTGGATGAGCCGCCGCGAAGCCGAAGGCTTCTACGCCGTTCACAAGGAGCGTCCGTTCTTCGGCGAACTCGTCGAGTTCATGTCTTCCGGCCCGACCATCGTTCAGGTTCTCGAAGGCGAAAACGCCATTGCCAAGAACCGCGAAGTCATGGGCGCCACCAACCCGGCAAACGCTGACGAAGGCACGATCCGCAAGGTTCACGCTCTCTCGATCGGCGAAAACTCGGTTCACGGTTCGGACGCTCCGGAAACCGCCGCTGAAGAAATCGCCTACTGGTTCTCGGGCACCGAGATCGTCGGCTGATTCAAAATCTTCGGTTCGAGCCGTAACGGCTTGAATTGAGCAGGGTTTGAGCCGGAGCGGAAACGCTCCGGCTTTTTCATGTCCGACTTCAAGTCGGGCAACTGGCCGTCTCGAAATGTTCAGGGGCCTTGCCTCCCCGGAAAACCTCCGGGTTCTTGTCGTAGGCCGGCCCTTCCACCAGCGCCTTGGCCGGCATGATGTCCTGATCGATATCGGAGATCACGCTGGTTTCGAGCTTTTGCAGCGACTGGCCTTCCGGTCCCTTCACTTCGATCGTCACCGCATAAGGGCGGTTCTTCTTCACGCAGGTCAGGTCGGGGCTCTCCAGCACCACCTTTTCGAGCTTGGGAAAGAGCTTGCGCTCCAGCATAAGTGCCTCGCCGCCGGCCGGGTTCTCGAAGCGAGCGACCACGACGCTGCCGTCAGGCACCGGCTCCGTTTTCGACAAGGTGATCATGTAGGTCGCGTAGGCGAGACGGTAGTTGAAGACGAACATCTTGCCGGTCAGCTTCAACGGGTCGGGTCCGGTCTCGCGCTGGCAACCGGTTGCGGCAAGCAAGATGGCGACCGCTGCCAACAATCCGCTCGTCCTCGTCATCGGCCCGTTTCCTCCCTGTTGCGGTGATAATGAAGCCTCGCCTTGTTGCGATTGCCGCATACGGCCATGTCGCACCAGGTGCGACTGCGGTTGCGGCTGCGATCCAGAAACAGCCAGCCGCAGTTGGGGCAGATCTTCAGCCGTTCCGGCTCGGCAGCGGCGGCAAGGCTGAGCGCCGATTGTGCGGTCGCCGTGTCGAGGGGGAGGCGGTCGCCTTGGACAGTTGCGCTTCGCAAAACCGCGGCGATCGCCTCCAGTAGGTCCGCAAGAAGCTCCGGCCGTCCCTTTGCCGATATCTCCGCGCGAAAATGCCGGTCGGTCGCTTCGCGCAAGTGTAACAGCCGGGCACGGTTTTCAGCAGGGACCGGTGCAAGGAGCCCGAAACGCGGGTTCTCGGCCCCGAAGCGATTGGCCGCTTCCGCAAAGCTGTCCATCGCCGTCACGTCGGCGAAACGATCAATCCGGCGGGCCGGATCGAAGCGCAGGACGATGGAATTGGCAACATCCAGCGCAAGCGCGCCGCCCGCAAAGCGATGGGCAGTCCAGGTGAAGCTCATGCGCAAAGTCCTAACTGGCAAAATGTATTTTACCAGTTATATTGATCTTGTCACGCGCCGGATGTGCCATGCTCTATTTTCTGCAGCAGCTTGCCAATGCCGTCCCCATCGCAGCGCTCTACGCCGCGCTTGCTTTCGGCTACGCGATCGCCTTTGCCGTGACGCGCCGGGCCGATCTCACCTACGGCGCGCTCTTTGCCTTCTCGGGCCAGATGTTCGTGCTGTTTGCCGATTTCGGTTGGAACCGGCTGTGGTTGGTGTTGCCGGCCGCCCTTGGCCTCGGCGCTGCTGCGGCCTTGAGCTTCAGCCTTGGTGCCGGGCTCATCGCCGGGCGCTACGTCATGCGCCCGCTCGCCTTTTCCTCGGCCAACACGGTGGTCGTCGCCTCACTCGGTTGCTTGCTGGTGCTGATGGAGACGGCGCGGCTTGCGTCTGAAACCCGAAGCCTTTGGGTGCCACCCTTCCTCAACGCCAACATCGTCTTCTGGGACGACCCGCGTTTCCCGGTGACGCTGACGGTGATCCAGCTGGGCAATACCCTGCTGATGACGGCGCTGGTGGCGGCCGGCCACTGGTTCTTGACCCATTCGCGGGCGGGACGGTTCTGGCGGGCCGTCTCCGAGGATCGGGGTGCCGCAGCCCTTTGCGGTGTCGATGCCGCGACCGTCTACATTGTCGCCTATGGCGCAGCGTCGCTGATCGCTGCCGTCTGCGGCGTTCTCGCAGCGTCCTATTACGGCAACATGGATTTCGGCACCGGTCTCACCTTCGGCGTCAAGGTGCTGTTCATCGCCGCAATCGGCGGTCAGGCGTCGCCGATGCTTGCGGCCCTTGGTGCCGCCGGCGTAGGTCTGCTTGAGACATTATGGAGCGCCTACGGTCCGATCCTCTGGCGCGATTTTGCGATCTTCGGTTTCCTGGTGATCGTGCTTGCGGTGACCCGCAAGGAGAAGGTCATTCCTTAAGCGGGACGCGGAGAAGGGCGGCTTTCGAGGTGTCGTCGCGTTACGTCTTTGACCAGCGGTCCCGTGCGCTGTCGTCCGCATCCTTGGCGCTGACCCAGCCGCCGGAGGTGCCGTCGCCCAGGTGTTCCTTCTTCCAGAAGGGGGCGGACGTTTTCAGGAAATCCATGATGAAGTTGGCGCCGTCGAAGGCGGCCTGGCGGTGCCGTGACGCGGCGACGACGAGCACGATGTTTTCGCCGGGCACGATCCTGCCGTAGCGATGGATGGCCGTAACGGCCTGGAGCGAAAAGCGGTTGGTCGCCTCGTGGCAGATGCGCGCGATCTCCGCCTCTGCCATGCCGGGGTAGTGTTCGAGTTCGAGCGCAGCCAGCGCCCCCGCTTCGTCGCGGCAAAGGCCGGAAAAAGTGACGACCGCGCCGATGTCGGTGCGCCCGGACGAGAGTGTCGCGACCTCGGCGTTGAGGTCGAAGTCCTCGCGCTGGACGCGCGCTGTCACCGGCGCGTTCATGTCAGCCGCCCGTCATCGGCGGGAACAGGGCGATCTCGCGGGCACCGGCAATCGGTTCCCCGTGCTCGACATGCTCCTGGTTGATCGCCGCCCGGATGACGTTTTCATGTTCGAGCGCTGTCTCGTATTCCTCGCCAAGCGTCTTCAGGTGCTGAAGCAGATCGCCAATGGTGACGACGTCAGCCGGCACGTCGAGCGTTTCTTCGCCCTTGCCGATGCGCTCACGCACCCACGAGAAATAGACGAGATTGACGGTGCTCATTCGTTGACCACGTGCTTGAGGCCGGCGCGAAAATAATCATAACCCGAATAGAGCGTGATCGCGGCGGCAATCCACAGGAGCACGATACCGGCTTCCGTCGTGTAGGGCAAAATCTTGTCGCCGGCGGGTCCGGCAAGCAGGAAGGCGATTGCGACCATCTGGATCGTCGTCTTCCACTTGGCGATGCGGGTCACGGGAACGCTGACCTTCAGCGCCGCAAGATATTCGCGCAGGCCCGAGACCAGGATTTCGCGGCAGAGAATGATGATCGCTGCCCAGATCGACCAGCCGGCGATGGTGCCGTCGGCGGCCACAAGCAGCAGGATCGAGGCGACCAGCAGCTTGTCGGCGATCGGATCGAGCATCTTGCCGATATTCGAGGTCTGCTTCCAGATCCGCGCCAGGTAGCCGTCGAAGAAGTCGGTGATCGAGGCAACGACAAAGAGCGCCACTGCCGTCCAGCGCGCGAAGTCCGAACTGTGCAGCCGTCCTTCGACGAAGAAGCAAAGGACGATCAGCGGCACGATCAGGATGCGGAAATAGGTGAGCAGGTTCGGGATGCTGTAGGCGACGGGCGTGGGCATGGATTCGTGTTCTCTGGTTCGTCGGGTACAGAATGACTTTGCTGGCCTGAGGTCAACAGGTCATCGTCGGCAACTGTCATATTTGCCCTAT
>NZ_DASYHB010000193.1:0-61297 GCF_035999185.1 Ensifer sp.
CTTGCCTTCGGCAAAACCCGGATAAGCGGATAAACCGCAAAGCGGTTGACCGCGATGGCGCGGGGTGGAGCAGCCCGGTAGCTCGTCAGGCTCATAACCTGAAGGCCGCAGGTTCAAATCCTGCCCCCGCAACCAAATCTACCCAAAAGCCCCCAAGCAGAAATGCAAGGGGGCTTTTGGCGTTTGGGGCAGAACAATACGCATGGGCGGGCGCAGAAAAGCCGCGACGCAAATGTCAGACATTCGCCGAGCGCCCGGCGTTAGTTGCATTTGACCGATGAAACCCGGCATTGCCGGTGGCCAGGAAAGCGCCCGGGAAGCGTGCTCAACAGCAAGCGCGTCCGGCCGATCGGCCCGCAGGCACTCGCTTCGCGCGATGCAACTGGACAAGCTCTCGAAAATAGAAACTATCGCCATAATCAAGGGAGCCGCTTCAGGCTCCGAAAATGGCGGGAGATTCGCGAGCATGGCCTATCAGGGGACTTTGGGTATCGAGCGAAACCGCCTGGTCTATGCGCTCTTTCTCGCCTGTGCCGGACTGGCGATTCTCGGCAGTCTGCTTGCCACCCCGGATGACGCCCTGTGGCGCGGGCTGCATTATCTGACGAAGCCGACGGCGACCCTGTTGCTTCTCGTTGCGGTCCTGCGCAACAGCCCGGCCTCGTCGCGGACCTACGCTGCGCCGGTTGCTGTCGGCCTGCTTTTTGCCGCGGCCGGCGACACGTTTCTGATGCTGCCCGGCGATTACTTCCTTGCCGGGCTGATCTGCTTTCTGCTGACCCATTGCGCCTACATCTTCGCGCTCACCCGAGATGCCAAGCTCGCAGCGCATCCCGGTCTGTTCGGTACTTTTAGCCTAGTCGCCTTTGCCGTCGTCGCCGGCCTCTGGACGTCGCTGCCGCCAGAGATGCGCATCCCCGTCATCATCTACGCATTGGCGCTCGGCGCGATGGCCGCCCAGGCCATTTCTCGCCTGAGGCAGTTCTCGGGCATGCCGGCACAGGCGACGGCGCGGTTTGCCGCCTGTGGCGGTCTGCTGTTCATGATCAGCGACACGCTGCTTGCCTATGGCCGCTTCCGCTGGCAGATCCCCTACAACGCGCTCTGGGTGCTCGGTACCTATTATGCCGCCCAATACTTCTTTGCCCGATCGACGGAAGCCTATGACAACAAACGATGATTCATTCGATCAGCTTCGCGCGACCTTCGATCGGCTGCGGGGCGCATGGCTGGAACAGCGTCCAACCGTCGGACAACGACGTGACGACCTGAGCCGGCTCAAGGAACGGCTGCGCGCCCGCAGACAAGAGATGTGCGAGGCGATCGATCAGGATTTCGGCCATCGCGCACGGCACGAGACGCTGCTGGGCGAAGCCGGCGTCGTGCTTTCGGAGATCGACCACACGTTGGCGAAGCTCAAGCGATGGGTGCGACCGGAGCGCCGGCAGGCCGGCTGGAAGCTGTGGCCTGCCAAGGCCGAAGTACGCTTTGCGCCGCTCGGCCTCGTCGGGATCATTTCGCCGTGGAACTATCCGGTCAACCTCGCACTTGCACCGCTGGTGGCGGCGATTGCCGCCGGCAACCATGTGTTCCTGAAGCCTTCGGAGCATACGCCGCGCACGGCACAATTCCTCCAGTCGTTGCTTGCTGAGGTCTTTGACGAGACGCGGGTGGCGGTTGCCCTCGGAGACGCCGCGCTTTCCGCCGCATTCTCGGCTCTGCCGTTCGATCATCTGTTCTTCACTGGTTCGACGGCCGTTGGTCGCAAGGTCATGGCGGCCGCCGCTCAGAATCTGACGCCGGTGACGTTGGAGCTCGGCGGCAAGTCGCCGGCGATCGTCACGGAAACAGCCGATCTCGACCGGGCCGTCACGCGGATCGCAACCGGCAAGCTCTTCAACGCCGGCCAGACCTGCATCGCGCCCGACTATGTCCTGGTCCATGAGAGCAGGCGCGCGGCCTTCATCGACGCCATCAAGCGAGAGGTGGGTGCGCGCTATCCGGCGAAGCGGGGACTTGACGACTATACGTCGATCATCAATGCCGCCCAGAAGGAACGCCTTGAGCGGCTGCTGGCCGACGCAGAAGCGCGTGGCCACCCGGTGGTCCCGCTTCTCGACGGGCCGCGGGGTCCCGCCCAGTCGCGCTCACGACTGCTAATGCCGACGCTCGTCATCGATCCGGGGCGGGACAGCGCTGTCATGGCCGAGGAGATCTTCGGGCCGATCCTGCCGGTCGTCAGCTACACATCCATCGATCAGGCGATTGGCTACATGCTTGGCCGGGACCGGCCGCTGGCGCTCTATTGTTTCAGCCGCAGCGACGAGGAAATCGAGGCCATCCTCTCCCGCGTTGTCGCGGGCGGCGTCTGTGTCAACGACACGCTTTACCAGTTCGGCTGCAACGACCTGCCCTTCGGCGGCGTCGGCGCCAGCGGCATGGGCCACTATCATGGCCGGGATGGCTTCCTCACCTTTTCCAAGGCGATGCCGGTGCTTAGGAAATACGATCCGGCGCCGAGCGATCTGGTGAAACCGCCCTATCGGGGCATTGCCGACTGGGTGATCCGCTTCCTGTCGAGATGAACTGCGAAAAATGCACAGCAAGCCGCAATTTTCGTCTTGCAGCTCTAGTGACTAGAGGTCGTAGCCTGCTTCAAAATTCGCAAGGAGCAGGTTATGGCGAGCACTATTCGGGAAGCCCGTTATCGCGTCGAAGGCATGGATTGCGCATCCTGCGCGTCCAAGATCGACACGGCGGTGCGTAGGCTTTCGGGCGTCGAGGACGTTTCGGTCTCCGTGTCGGCGGGTACGATGTCGGTCAAATTTACCGACGAAAACGATCTTTCGACCTCAATCGTCAGCAAGGTCGGGAAGCTCGGCTATCGCCTGCACCCGATCGCTTCCGGTCAAGGGCACGAAAAGCAGGCGCCGGCACATGTGTGTTCCGGACACGACCACGGCGATCACGATCACGACCATGACCATGGCCATGATCATGGTCATCACCACGACCACGACGATCACCGCCATGAGGGCCGCGCTGGCACGAGCGGTCAAAACGCGGCTGCGGCTGTCGGGCTTCATGGTCACGACCATGGTCCGAGCAATGGCCGCTGGTGGAAATCGGGCAAGGGAAAGCTGACGATTGCGAGCGCCTTGGCGCTGATATCAGCCTATGCGATCGGCAAGCTCGTGCCGCCCACGGAGCCCTGGATCTTCACCGTCGCGATGCTGGTCGGCCTGCTGCCGATCGCGCGCCGCGCCTTTGCCGCCGCAACCATGGGCACCCCGTTCTCGATCGAGATGCTGATGACCATCGCAGCGATCGGCGCGGTCTTCATCGGCGCGACCGAAGAAGCGGCCATGGTTGTGCTTCTCTTCCTCATCGGCGAGCTCTTGGAAGGGGTGGCGGCCGGCAAGGCGCGCGCCAGCATCCAATCGCTGACGGCGCTTGTTCCGAAGACGGCCTTCGTCGAGCGGGCGGGCCGACTGGATGAAGTTCCCGCTGAAACACTCAGCGTCGGTGCCACCATCCTCGTGCGCCCCGGCGACCGCATTCCGGCCGACGGCGTCGTGCTTTCCGGCGAGAGCGCCGTCGACGAGGCGCCGGTGACCGGCGAAAGCACGCCGGTGCGCAAGGAGGTCGACGACACCGTCGTTGCAGGCACTGTCAACGGCTCGGGCGCGCTTCGCGTGCGGGTGACGGCGGCAGCGGCCGACAACACGATCGCCCGCATCGTCCGGTTGGTGGAGGAGGCGCAGGAAAGCAAGGCGCCCACAGAGCGCTTCATCGACCGCTTCTCGCGTTACTACACGCCGGGTGTCGTCGTGGTTGCGGCGCTCGTCGCCGTGCTGCCGCCGCTCCTGTGGGGCGGTGTCTGGGACGAATGGATCTACAAGGGCCTCGCGATCCTCTTGATCGGCTGCCCCTGCGCCCTGGTGATATCGACGCCGGCTGCGATCGCGGCCAGTCTCTCGGCCG
This sequence comes from Ensifer sp., assembly GCF_035999185.1. Taxonomy (GTDB): domain Bacteria; phylum Pseudomonadota; class Alphaproteobacteria; order Rhizobiales; family Rhizobiaceae; genus Ensifer. Next base: position 3,985 of record NZ_DASYHB010000193.1, read on the forward strand.
GCGCGCGCCGCGGGCTGCTCATGAAGGGTGGCGCCGTGCTGGAGAATGTCGGCAAGGTCACGGCCGCCGCATTCGACAAGACTGGGACTCTGACCGAAGGCAAGCCCAAGGTCACCGACATTATCGGTTTCGGCCGGTCGGAGGGGGAAGTCTTGCGCTTGGCCGCGGCACTCGAGCAGGGCTCCAGCCATCCGCTCGCTCGCGCGGTCCTGGAGCGCAGCGCAGCCGAAGGGCTCGTCATTCCCGGTATCGCGACCGTCAACGCGGTCGGCGGCAAGGGGCTCGAAGGTGCCGTTGACGGCGTGGCCTTGTTCTTCGGCTCTCCGAAGGCCGCCGCCGAGCGAGCACCGATGGCTGCGGATGAAAAGGCGCGTGTGTCAGCCCTCAACGACGAGGGAAAGACGGTTTCGGTGCTGGTCGCCGGTGGAAATATCGCCGGCGCCATCGCCATGCGCGACGAGCCGCGCCCGGACGCGGCCGCCGGCGTCAAGGCACTGACGGACGCCGGCCTTCGCGTCGTCATGCTGACCGGCGACAACCGCCGCACGGCGGAAGCGATCGGCCGCCAGTTCGGCATGGAAGTCCGCGCCGAACTGTTGCCTGAGGACAAGCAGCGCATCGTCCGCGAGCTGAAGGCCGAAGGCTACAACGTCGCCAAGATCGGTGACGGTATAAACGACGCGCCGGCGCTTGCCGCCGCCGATATCGGCATTGCCATGGGCGGTGGTACCGACGTGGCGCTCGAAACGGCGGATGCGGCTGTCCTGCATGGCCGCGTCGGCGACGTGGCGGCGATGATCCGGCTTTCGCGGGCGACCATGCGCAACATCGTCCAGAACATCACCATCGCGCTTGGCCTGAAGGCGGTGTTCCTCGTGACCACAATTATAGGCGTCACCGGACTTTGGCCCGCCATCCTGGCCGACACCGGCGCCACCGTGCTTGTGACCATGAACGCCCTCAGACTGCTTCGTCCGGTGCAGGCCGCTTGAAGCGATCGACCCGTTACAAATATGGGCCGGCGGCACCCGTTGTCGCCGGCCTTTTGTTGGCCAAGTGCCTGTGTATATTCACGCTGGACTCTCATCAGCGATCCGGTGAGAGTATAAGGAGATCTCGGTTGAGGGCTTCCGCCCCGAGAAATCGATGATAAACTTATACCAAATGGTAAAAAAATCGCCGGCACGGTTTCTGGGAAGAATGCCGAAGCGGGCCAGTTTGGGGATCGCAAGGCCAATATGGACAATATTGCCATCGAACTGCGTGGGATCGACAAAAGCTTCGGTCCGGTCCACGCCAACAAGAACATTAATCTAAAGGTCCGCAAAGGGACGATCCACGGCATCATTGGCGAAAACGGTGCGGGAAAATCGACCCTCATGTCGATCCTCTATGGCTTCTACCAGGCCGATAGCGGAGAGATCGTCGTCGGCGGCAAGCCGGTTGTGATCCGCGATCCGAATGCGGCAATCGCCGCCGGCATCGGCATGGTCCACCAGCATTTCATGCTGGTCGAGAACTTCACGGTTCTCGAAAACATCATGCTCGGCGCCGAGGACAGCCAGATTCTCAACAAGGGCATCGCCAAGGCGCGCGTCGAGCTGAAGCGGCTGGAGCGCGAATATGCGCTTGAAGTCGATCCGGACGCTGTTATCGAAGAATTGCCGGTTGGTCTGCAGCAGCGTGTCGAGATCCTGAAGGCGCTATATCGTCGCGCCGATATCCTGATCCTTGACGAGCCGACCGGTGTGCTGACGCCGGCCGAAGCCGATCATCTCTTCCGCGTTCTTGAGCAGCTGAAGAGCCAGGGTAAGACCGTTATCCTCATCACCCACAAGCTGCGCGAGATCATGGCCATCACCGACGAGGTGTCGGTCATGCGCCGCGGCGAGATGGTGGCGACGCGCACGACGGCCGAAACCTCGGTTGAAGAGCTCGCCGAACTCATGGTCGGGCGCCGCGTGCTTTTGCGCGTCGAAAAGGGCGAGGCCAAACCCGGCGACGTCAAGCTCGCGGTCGAAGGGCTGACGGTCAAGGACGGCCGTGGCGTCACCATGGTCGACAATGTTTCCTTCAACCTCAGAGCCGGCGAAATCGTCGGCATCGCCGGGGTCGCCGGCAACGGACAGTCGGAACTGCTGGAGGCGATTTCCGGCATCCGCCGCGCCGTTTCCGGTTCCGTGTGGCTGAACGGCAAGCCGATTGATGTGAGTGGGCGCGCCGATCCCCGCGACCTGCGTGACCGCGGCCTTGCCCACGTTCCGGAAGACCGCCACCATGTCGGCCTCGTGTTGAAGTTCGAGGAATGCGAAAACGCGATCCTCGGTTACCATCACGACAAGCGCTATTTGAATGGTGTCTTCCTCAACATCGATGCGATCCGCAAGGACGCCGAGCAGCGTATTGCCGAATACGACATCCGCCCGCCGAACCCACGGCTGAAAACCGCCAATTTTTCGGGCGGCAACCAACAGAAGATCGTGCTGGCGCGCGAAATGGAGCGCGGTCCCGATGTCCTGATCATCGGCCAGCCGACCCGCGGTGTCGACGTTGGCGCCATTGAATTCATCCATAAACGGATCATCGAAATGCGCGACCAGGGCATGGCTGTCCTGCTTGTCTCCGTCGAACTCGATGAAATCCGCGCACTTTCGGACCGTATCCTGGTCATGTTCGCCGGCCGTGTCGTTGGTGAACGCAATCCGGATGCCACCGAAGGCGAACTCGGCCTGTTGATGGCCGGTGTCGAAGGCCGCAAGGAGGCCGCAGAATGAGCAACCCTTACGCAAAGCTCCCGGGCTGGGTCGAGTATGGCCTCGTCCCGCTGGTCAATCTTGCCGTCGCCTTCCTCGTTGCCGGCCTCGTCGTGCTGCTCGTCGGTGAAAATCCGCTGGAAGCAGCCTATCACCTGATCAACGGTGCCTTCGGCCGCGGCGAGTATCTCGGCTTCACGCTTTACTACGCCACCACCTTCATCTTCACCGGCCTTGCCGTTGCGGTTGCCTTCCACGCCGGCCTCTTCAACATCGGCGGTGAGGGCCAGGCTTATGTAGGCGGCATCGGCGTGGCGCTCGCCTGCCTCTGGCTTGATCAGACGATGCCCTGGTTCATCGTCTTCCCGCTGGCGATCCTTGGATCTGCGTTCTTTGGAGCCGCCTGGGCCTTTCTGCCCGGCTGGCTGCAGGCCAAGCGTGGCAGCCATATCGTCATCACGACGATCATGTTCAACTTCATCGCCTCGAGCCTGATGGTCTATCTCCTGACGCGCGTGTTGAAGCCGCTCGGCTCGATGTCGCCGCAGACCCGGACCTTTGCCGAGGGCGGGCAATTGCCGAAACTCGACTGGTTGCTGGCGATCTTCGGGCTCGATATCGGCACGGCGCCGTTCAACGTCTCGTTCCTTTTGGCGCTGGTTGCGGCCTTCTGCGTCTGGCTTTTGATCTGGCGCACCAAGCTCGGCTACGAGATGCGCACCATGGGCCATAGCCCCTCGGCGGCGCGTTATGCCGGGATGAGCGAGAGCCGCATCACCGTGATCACCATGATGATCTCCGGTGCGCTTGCGGGCATGATGGCGCTGAACCCGATCATGGGCGAGCAGGGCCGCATGCAGCTCGATTTCGTCCAAGGGGCGGGCTTCGTCGGCATCGCCGTGGCGCTGATGGGACGGTCTCATCCCGCCGGCATCATACCGGCCGCGGTCCTCTTCGGCATGCTCTATCAGGGCGGCGCTGAGATCTCCTTCGAAATGCCGTCGATCTCCCGTGACATGATCGTCATCATCCAGGGCCTGGTCATTCTCTTTGCCGGCGCGCTTGAAAACATGTTCCGACCGGCAATCGCACGGCTGTTTGCTTCTGCTGGCCGGCGCGCGGCCGTTGTTGCTCAGACCAAGGGAGCTTGAGCCATGGATTTCTTCCACGTCCTGGTGGTGCTCCTTGAGTCCACCATCCGCGTTTCCGTACCGCTGATTTTCGCGGCCCTTGCCGGACTTTTCACGGAGCGTGCCGGCATCTTCGATATCGGTCTTGAGGGCAAGATGCTCGGCGCGGCCTTTGCCGCAGGCGCCGTTGCTGCCGTCACCCAGTCTGTCTGGATGGGTCTGCTTGCTGCCATCCTGATCTCGGTCGCGCTGTCGCTGGTGCATGGTTATGCCTCGATCACCCAGCGCGGCAACCAGATCGTCTCCGGTGTTGCGATCAACTTCATTGTTGCCGGTTCGACCGTCATTCTCGGTGAGGCCTGGTTCCGTCAGGGCGGTCGCACGCCGGCACTTGCCGAAGGCGCGCGTTTCCAGACCTACACCTTCCCCTATGCCGACAGCATCCGCGAGATACCGATCCTCGGACCGATCTATTCGGACCTGCTTTCAGGGCATTTCCTTCTGACTTACGTCGCCTTTGCGATGGTCCCGATCAGCTGGTGGATCCTTTACCGCACGCGTTTCGGCCTGCGGCTGCGTGCGGTCGGCGAAAACCCCGGCGCTGTCGATACCGCCGGCATTTCTGTGATCTGGATGCGCTACCGCGCCGTCATCTGCTGCGGCATCCTGTGCGGCTTTGCCGGTGCCTACCTGTCGCTGGCGATGACCGCCGGCTTCGTCAAGGGCATGACCGCCGGCAAGGGCTATATCGCGCTTGCGGCACTGATCTTTGCCAAGTGGCGGCCGTTCAACATCATGCTCGCCTGCCTGCTTTTCGGCTTCCTCGATGCACTGGCCATTCGTCTCCAGGGCAACCCGTTGCCGCTGATCGGCCAGGTTCCGGTGCAGCTGATGCAGGCGCTGCCCTATATCCTCACCGTGATCCTGCTTGCCGGTTTCATCGGCAAGGCCATCCCGCCGAAGGCCGGCGGCGTCCCCTATGTCAAGGAGCGCTAGAACCATGGAAGAAGAACTGTTCGAAGCCGCACGCGACGCCATGGCCAAGGCACATGCGCCCTATTCGAAGTTTCCGGTCGGCGCGGCGATCCGCGCCGAGGACGGCAAGATCTACACCGGTGCCAACATCGAGAACCTGTCGTTCCCCGAGGGCTGGTGTGCCGAAACCACGGCCATCAGCCACATGGTCATGGCTGGGCAACGCAAGATCAAGGAAGTGGCCGTCATCGCCGAGAAGCTGGCGCTCTGCCCGCCCTGCGGCGGCTGCCGCCAACGGCTGGCCGAGTTTTCCGGCGCCAGCACGCGCATCTTCCTCTGCGACGAGACCGGCGTGAAGAAGACCTTGGCGCTGTCGGACCTCTTGCCGCACAGCTTCGAGACCGAGATCCTCGGGTGACTGCGGCTGCCACATTCTTGAAAGCCAGGCTCGGAGACCTTTCTCCGCGCTACGGCATAGTCCTCGGTTCCGGTCTCGGTTCGCTGGTCGAAGCCCTCGATGAAACCGTGCGGCTTTCCTATGCCGACATACCGGGTTTTCCTGTCAGCAGCGTCTCCGGCCACGCGGGCGAACTGGTCGCCGGAACGCTCGGCGGCGTACCGGTCGTCATGCTCTCCGGGCGGGTCCACTACTACGAGCAGGGTGACGCCAATTCGATGCGCCTGCCTCTGGAAACGTTGAAGGACCTCGGCGTCGAATGCCTGGTGCTGACGAATTCCGCCGGGTCCCTGCGCGAGGATCTGCCGCCGGGGTCGGTGATGCGGATTTCCGATCATATCAATTATTCCGGCTTCAACCCGCTGATCGGCGTCGAAAGCGACGACCGTTTCGTCGGCATGACCAATGCCTATGACGCAGAGCTTGCCGGGAAGATGCAGGAGAGCGCCGCGCGTCTCGGCGTCTCGCTTCTGGACGGCGTCTACATGTGGTTCTCGGGCCCGAGCTTCGAGACGCCGGCCGAAATCCGCATGGCGCGCATCCTTGGTGCCGATGCCGTCGGCATGTCCACCGTGCCTGAGGTCATCCTCGGCCGCTTCTTCGGTCTGCGCGTCGTTGCCGCTTCGGTCATTACCAATTTCGGCGCCGGCATGACGGGTGGCGAGCTTAGCCACCACGAGACCAAGGACATGGCGCCAGTCGGCGGCAAGCGGCTCGCGGCGATCCTGGAAGATATGATCGCTGCCGACACGGTGCATCGCCAGTGACCAGGCTCCCGCAGGAAACCATCCGCCGCAAGCGCAATGGCGAGCGGCTCGATCCAGCCGAGATCGCTGGCTTCGTTCGCGGTCTTTCCGATGGCTCGATCTCGGAGGGACAGGTCGCTGCCTTTGCCATGGCCACCTGGTTCTCCGGCATGAACCGCGACGAGACGGTGGCGCTGACCTTGGCGATGCGCGACAGCGGCGAAACACTCGATTGGAGCACGATCGGTCGCCCCATCGCCGACAAGCATTCGACCGGCGGCGTCGGCGATAACGTCTCGCTGATGCTGGCGCCGATCGCTGCCGCCTGCGGTCTGGCCGTGCCGATGATCTCAGGCAGGGGCCTTGGACATACAGGCGGTACGCTCGACAAGCTTGAATCGATACCCGGCTACAATATCCAGCCCTCGGCCGAACTGTTCCGCAAGACGGTCGACGAGATCGGCTGCGCGATCATCGGCCAGACGGCCAATCTCGCGCCCGCCGACAAACGTCTCTATGCCATCCGTGACGTGACGGCGACGGTTGATTCCGTGCCGCTGATCACGGCGTCGATCCTCTCGAAGAAGCTTGCCGCCGGCCTTCAGTCGCTGGTGCTCGACGTCAAGCTTGGCAATGGTTCCTTCATGAGCGATGCGAAGGAGGCAGAGGTCTTGGCGCGTTCGCTCGTCGATGTGGCCAATGGCGCCGGCGTTCGCACATCGGCGCTTTTGACCGATATGAACGAACCGCTGGCCGATGCGGCCGGCAATGCACTGGAGATCGACAATTGCCTCGCCTTCCTGCGCGGCGAGAAGCATGGGACCCGGCTTGAAACGGTTGTCCTCGCCTTTGCCGCGGAAATGCTGGTGGCCGGTGGCGTCGCCAGCGATGCGGAACAGGGCGAAGCGCTGGCGCGTGAAGCGCTTGGCAGCGGCGCGGCGCTCGAACGGTTTGGACGCATGGTGCATGCCCTTGGCGGCCCGGCGGATTTCGTCGAGCGCTCCGTGTCCTACCTCGGCCGCGCGCCGGTCATTCTGCCGGTCGAAGCGCCGCGGTCGGGTTATCTCGTGGCCTGCGAGACCCGCGAACTCGGCGTCGCCGTTATTGCGCTCGGTGGCGGACGGTCGCATCCGGACGACAGGATCGATCATCGCGTCGGTTTCGACGCGTTGAAGCCACTCGGAACGCCCATCAACAAGGGTGAACTCCTGGCCTTCGTTCATGCAGCCGACCGGGATACGGCCGAGGTTGCGCGCCGTCGTCTCCTCGAACTCTACACAATCGACGACGTCGAACCGGAGACGCGTTCGCCGATCCTTTCGAAGATCACCTGACGAGGTGCAGGGCGCCGTCCTCGACCCGAAACGACGACAGTCGGTTGAGGAACGTCATGCCGATCAGCGTGCCGGAGAGTGCCTTGTCCGGCAGCACCAACGCCCGTACGTCCCGCACGGATATGCCGCCGATCTCGATCCGGTTGAGTGTGGTCGGGGCGGCCTCGACCTCGCCATTGGCGGTGCTGACCCGTGCGGTGAAAGAAAGCCCGCTCGGTGATATGCCGAGCCGGCGCGCGGTCGAAAGGTTGATCGCGATCGCGCTGGCGCCTGTATCGACCAGGCCGCGTTCGGTGCGGCCGTTGATACGGAAGGTTCCGAAGAAGTGCCCCCTGCCATCCGCGTCGAGCACGACGCTCCGCCCTGTCGCGTATTTTGCCGTGGCTGCCGGCCGGGACACAGCGTCCGGCGCGGGGGCCTTGTTGTCCGCCTGGGTCAGAAAGCTGGTCGCAAGGTTCGGCACCACCAGGGCAGCGAGCGCGGCGACACCGGCCAATGAGATAAGACGGACGAGCATGGACATCACCTTTCGATGGCAGCGGATGCTCGCCTGAGTAGAACAGGCGATACCTAAGACCGCATAAAAAAGCCGCCGGGCGACGGCGGCTTTCTCATCGACTTGCGATCCTGGTTAAGGATCAGAAAATCATTTGGTTCCGTACATGCGGTCGCCGGCATCGCCGAGACCCGGCATGATGTAGCCGAGTTCGTTCAGGTGGCTGTCGATCGATGCGGTGAAGATCGGCACATCCGGATGTACGCTCTGGAAGTTGCGGATGCCTTCGGGTGCCGCCAACAGGCAGAGGAAGCGAATGTTCTTGGCGCCGCGCTCCTTCAGCTTGTCGATCGCCGCGATCGACGAGTTGCCGGTGGCGAGCATCGGGTCGACGACGATGATGAGGCGCTCGGACAGGCTTTCGGGCGCCTTGAAGTAGTATTCCACCGCTTCCAGCGTCTCGTGGTCGCGGTAGACGCCGATGTGGGAAACGCGGGCCGAAGGGACCAGTTCGAGCATGCCTTCAAGCAGCCCGTTGCCGGCGCGGAGAATCGACGCGAAGACCAGCTTCTTGCCCTCGAGGATCGGCGAGTCGATTTCCTGCAGCGGCGTCTCGATGCGCTCCATCGTGAGCTCGAGATCGCGCGTGACCTCGTAGCAGAGCAGCGTCGAAATCTCGCGCAGAAGCCTGCGGAAACCCGCGGTCGAGGTCTCCTTCTTGCGCATGATGGTCAGCTTGTGCTGCACAAGCGGATGATCGATCACTGTAACGCCGTTCATGGCTCACCTTTCCGGATTTTTTGTATCCGTCCTTTTTCCATGGAATGCGCTGTCGCCGCAAGGGCGTTGGCCGGCTCGAACCCGTCATCCCCAAAAGGACCGGTAGAGCCGGCGCCGATCGCTTTAAATCCGCGCCAGCAACGTCTGGCGTGTCGCATCGTCGACGAAGGCCGCTTCGATCGCGGTGCGCGTCATGCCGTTGATCTCTGCATCGGTGAAGCCCATCACCGATGACGCGATATCGTATTCCTGCGCCAGCGACGTGTGGAAGAATGGCGGGTCGTCGGAATTGAGCGTGACCTTGACGCCAGCCTCATGCAGCGCCCTCAGCGGATGCGACGCGAAGTCCGGGAAGACTTGCAGCGAGATGTTGGATCCGGGGCAGACTTCGAGCACGACGCCCGCGTCGGCAAGACGCTGAACGAGGTCTGCGTCCTCGATGGCCCTGACGCCATGGCTGATGCGAGACGGCCGCACATGGTCGAGCGCATCGCGCACGCTGAAGGCACCGGAGAGTTCGCCCGCATGGATCGTCAGCCCCAGGCCGGCATCGCGCACGATGTCGAAGGCGCGGGCAAAATCGGCAACCCGGTGCATGCGCTCTTCGCCGGCCAGATTGAAGCCGGTCACGAGTTTGTGCTCGCGCTTGGCTGCGAACTCGGCGGTCTTGATCACCGACTCCGGGCCGAGATGGCGGATGCCGGTGATGAGCATGCGCGATTCGATCCCGGTCTTCTTCCTGGCCGCTTCCATGCCGGCAGCAAGACCCTCGAGATAGGCATGGGCGCCCAGCCCGATCGTGTTTCCGTGGTCGGGCGAAACGATGATCTCGCTATAGATCGTGCCGACTTCGGCCAGTTCCGTCAGGTAGGCTTCCGCCAGCAGCGCGTAGTCTTCCTCGGTGCGAAACAGCGAGGCGATGGCGTCATAGCACTTCACGAAACTGGTGAAGTCTTCCCAGACATAGGCCTTGTCGCGGATGATCTGGCTGGTATCGATGCCATATTTTTCGGCCTGGGCGAGCGCCAACTCCGGTGGCGTCGCACCTTCGATATGGCAATGCAGTTCCGCCTTCTTCAGATGTGCGGTCAAATCAGGCTTCTCCCATGATGGCCCGGCGCGATGCCGAGGTGCTTGGCGACTGTTTCGCCGATATGCGCAAAGGTGTTGGCGATGCCGATCGAACGGGCGCGCAGCGATGGGCCGAACATCAGCACCGGCACCCGCTCGCGGGTGTGGTCGGTACCGCGCCAGGTCGGATCGCAGCCGTGGTCGGCCGTCAGGATGACGATGTCGGTCGGCTGCAGGCGCCGATCGAGATCCGGTAGGCGCGCATCGAAGGCCTCGAGTGCCGCCGCATAGCCGGCGATGTCGCGGCGGTGGCCGTAGAGCATGTCGAAGTCGACGAAATTGGTGAAGATGAGGCTGCCGTCTTCGGCCTCGTCGATCGCGGCAAGGCTGGCATCGAAGAGGGCCATGTTGCCGTCGGCCTTCGTCAGCATCGTAACGCCCTGGTGGGCGAAGATATCGCCGATCTTGCCGATGGCGTGAACCGTGCGTCCCGCTTCCACCAACCGATCGAGAAGCGTCGGCTCCGGCGGCAACACGGAATAGTCGCGGCGGTTGCCGGTGCGGGTGAAGGTCTGGGGGCTCGTGCCGATAAAGGGGCGGGCAATCACCCGGCCGATATTGTAGTCGTCGAGCAGGCGACGGACGATCTGGCAAAGCCCGAGCAGCCGCTCGAGCCCGAACGTCTGTTCGTGCGCCGAGATCTGGAAGACGGAATCGGACGAGGTGTAGCAGATGGGCTTGCCGCTCCACATGTGCTCTTCACCGTGGCGCGCAATGATGTCGGTGCCCGACGCGTGGCAATTGCCGAGAATGCCGGGGATTTCTGCCTCGCGGCAGATGGCTTCGACGAGTTCTGGCGGGAAGGCATCGCCTTGCGCCGAGAAATAGCCCCAGTCGAACATGACCGGGGTTCCGGCAATCTCCCAGTGACCGGATGGCGTGTCCTTGCCGCGCGAGACTTCGCTTGCCGCGCCGTAGACGCCATAGACCCGGTTGGGCACCGGCATGCCGATTGGGGTGGTGCCGGTCGCAAGCTTTGCTGCATGGACGAGCCCCAGTGCCGACATGTTCGGCAAGCTGAGCGGACCGTCGCGCAGGCCGGCGCGATCGCCGGCGCCGGCGGCACAGAACTCGGCGAGATGGCCAAGCGTGTTGGCGCCGAGATCACCGAAGGCTTCGGCATCGGGCGCGCCGCCTATGCCGAAGGAATCGAGAACGAAAAGGAATGCACGCGCCATGATGCACCTGGTAGCGGCAGCGCATGGATGTCGCGCTCCGAAGCTTCTGGAAAAGCGTGAAGGCGCCTTCGGCGGCTCCGCGCAATCTTGAAGGGATAGCGCTGCGTGATCCTCAATGCAATTGCGTCGAACGGGTGTCCGTTCAGCAATCCGTGCATTTTATCGGTTGAGAGAGGCGGGCGTGGAAGTAGGCCGTCTTGGAGAGATTGATCGTCTTGGCAGCGGCCTGAAGGCTCGGAGCGTAGAACAAGAGCTCATGTGGCACGGTGAGTTCGGTGCGAATGACAAAGGACTTGCTGGTCGTGAATTGCCCGGGCAACGTGACCTTTGAATTGACCACGTAGGGCGTGCCGCCGCTCTGATCACGGGACCAGACAACGGTGCCTTCCTTGGTGCCCGTGACCTCGATGCCGGTGATTTTCAGCACGTAGCTGGCGTTGCCGTAGGGGGCCATGATGCTTTTTGCGACGTTCGAGACGTTGCTCAGGAACGCCTTGTTGACCTCAGACTGTTGCGCGACCACGTCGGCGACGGAGCTTGCAGCGCGTGCGGTCTTGCCGGCCACGGTAAAGCCGACGGAAAGCTCGAACGCTCCGAGATAGGTAACAACCAGCAGGGGCGCAACCATCGCGAACTCGACCGCTCCGACACCGCGCTTGTCGCGGCTGAGCGCGCCAAGGCTGTTGGTGATTGCTTTGAGGCGCAGGAATTTTAGAGCGGCAACGTGCTTCACGGGCGGGGCCTCACTGGCTCTCGTTTCGGAACGTGGCGGTCGCCACCATGAGATAGTCTTTCGGCATGCTCGCGCCCGCAGGTCGGAGATTGGTGATGAACGGCCGTACGAGATCGGTGACAACATTCCAGCGATAATAGGCGCGTACGACGTTGAAGGAGCCCGGACCGCCCGGGGCAAACTTGAAGTCGGTGGTGTCGATGTCCTTCGAACCAGCCTGGCGCGGGATCTCGACCGGGAACTTGCTGAGATCGGTGACCGCCCTGACGTCGAGATAGAAACGCGACGGCTTGGTAGCCTCCGTGGGCGAGCACTTCATCAGGACCGAGATTTCGTTGCAAAACGCCTGTCGAAATTGCGCTTCGTCGAGATCGGTGCCCTTGCCCTGCTTGAAGGTGATCTGGCCGGTGCGGACCTTGCGCGCCATCGTCTCCGTTGCGTTTGCCAGCAGCTGGTCGCCATAGAAAGCCGCGAAGGTCTCGAGCGAGGCGAAGATCACCACGAAGAAGGGGAGCGCGAGGATAGCGAACTCGATGCTCGCGGTGCCTTTGCGGTTGCGAAAGAAGCGGCTGAAGATGCCTTTTCGCCGGCTTTCGGCTCGGCTCGACCGCTCTATGCCCTGCTCGATGTTCATTGCGCCGTCCCATCATGTTACGCCAAGACGGGCGGCAGATTATGGAGCAACCGTTGATTTTTCGTTCTTGCAGGTCGTGCGCATTTTAACGAACTGCGAGTTTTGACCCACTAAAAATTAGTTGGTGCTACCTGTGGTTTTGCGCTCCACGTGGCGCTCACAATTTGGTGTGCACGAGAGCACGGTGCGGGACGTTTGCTTGTAAACGCGCACGGTGTTGCCTTCGTCGATCGACACCAGGATCCGCTCATCGACAATAGCGTTTCCATCCTGGTCGAGAATGACCAGGTTGGTCGTTCCGAAGCTGCGTCCGGTGATGACGATGGTGCGCGCGTCCGCCACCGTGGCGTCCGCCACTTCGGCATTTCCGATGATGACCTTGCTCACCGGGCGATCAAGCTTCAGTACCTTCGCATGGTCCATATAGACGCGCATCAGGTCCCCTTCGCTCGCGCTGGCGGCCAAAGGCGAAAGGAGGGCGATCGCGAATGCTAACATGGCGGCTCGGCCTGTCGCGAATGGCATGGTCATGGCGGGTCCTTGAGGTGGTGCTCACCCCATACTTACCGGTCTTGGTGAATGAATCGTTAAGTCGCTCATTTCGAGACCGTCGGGACGCCGCGGCGTTTTCTGTTCATTTACCCAAAAAACAGGGGCGCTTCGTTAACGCGTTGGTAACCGCCTTCTTTAAGTCGATGGCAATGCGCCAGGACTAGTTTGAGCTCATCCGATCAACGGCAACAGTTGGCGGAAGTGCTGAACAACGAACGTGAAGTAGGAGAATCATCATGAAGAAGATTTTTGCCCGTCTGATGAAGGACGAGTCCGGCGCGACCGCCATCGAATACGGCCTGATCGCGGCCCTCATCTCGGTTGCCCTGATTGCTGGTGCAAGCACGCTTGGCAACGCACTCAACAGCACATTCACCGATCTGGGTGGTGCGCTCACGAACAGCACGTCGAAGCTCTAATCAGCTTGACCGGTTGAAGCGAGGGGAGGTTCGCATGGCGAAGGTTTTCCGCCGCTTGCTTCGGGATGAAAGCGGTTCGACGGCCATCGAGTATGGTTTGATCGCGGCGCTCGTCTCCGCAGCCTTGATTGCCGGTGCCACGACGATTGGCAATTCGCTCGATTCCACGTTCAATGAACTTGGGTCGCGAGTTGCAGCGGGCGGCAAGATCTAACGAACCGGCCTCGCAAGAACTGAAATGGAGCCGCTCGCAAGGCGGCTCCATTGCTATCTGGAGCCCTGACCGGCATCGGAGCGCATTTTCTCAATCTCGGAGGCAGGGACCATGACTGAGGCTGCCATTTTCGTGATCTTTCCCCTTTGCCTGGGATTTGCAGCGTTTTCGGACCTGCTCACGATGACGATCCCAAATCGAGTGTCTGCGATCCTTATCGGCGGTTTCTTCATCGTCGCCTTGATGTCCGGCATGGGTCTTGTCGAAATCGGCCTGCACCTGGCCGCGTCCGCCGCTGTCTTTGCCGTTTGCTTCGCCCTGTTTGCCACCAATGTCATGGGCGGCGGCGACGCCAAGCTGTTGACAGCCTGCGCCATCTGGTTCGGCCTGACGCCGTCGCTGACGGCTTTCCTCCTCTATGTCTCCGTCTTTGGAGGCTTGCTCACGCTCGCTGTCCTGATGCTGCGCCGCCAGGAGCATTCGATCCTTGCGAGCGGCATTCCTGTCCCGCATCTCTTGCTGACGGCCAAGAAGATCCCTTACGGAATAGCCATTGCGCTCGGCGGCTTTGCTGCCTACCCGTCGTCACCGCTCGTGGAAGCTGCCTTTGCCCGCCTTTCCTGAGCTGCCCTTGCTGGCGAAGTCACCTTTCGTTAACTTCGCCCATAAGTAATCCGTTAACCATAATTACACCAATTCCTGATCAATCTGACCCTGGCAATTCTTCGGGGCTCAGAAACAATCATGAAACCGGTTCGCATCATCATACTGGCAGTGGCCGTTCTTTCGGCTGCAATGGCCGGTGTCCTGGCGATGAAGCTGACGCGCGCGCCTGCGCCGCAGATGGCCGAGCCGGTCGTCGAACGAGCCCCCACCATCAATGTCCTGGTTGCAAGCAAAAGCTTGCCGGTCGGATCGCGATTGGGCGGCGATTCCATCCAGTGGATGGCCTGGCCGAAGGACGGCGTCGTCGACGGGTTGATCACCGAGGAAACTCAGCCGTCGGCGATCGACGATCTGACCGGAGCGGTCGTTCGTCTGCCGATCTTCAACGGTGAACCGGTCCGCCACGAAAAGGTCGCCGATAGCTCCAGCCGCATCATGTCGTCGCTTTTGCCCGCGGGCAAACGTGCCGTGGCAACCGAAATCACCGTCGCCACCGGCGCCGGCGGCTTCATTCTGCCGAACGACCGCGTCGATGTGATCATGGTTCGCAAGGGTGACGGCGATCTCTACCTGACCGAAACGGTCCTCAGTAACGTGCGCGTGCTCGCCATCGACCAGCAGGTCGAGGAAAAGGACGATGGCTCCAAGGCCGTGGTCGGGACGACGGCCACGTTGGAGCTGACCCCAGACCAGTCGAAGGTGATGACCGTCGCGCAGCAGATGGCCGAACGCATTTCATTGGCGCTCAGAAGCGTCGCCGACGCGCAGGAATCCGATACGGATGCCGCCGACTATCTGTTGAGCGGCGACGGCCAGCCGAGCATCCAGGTCATCAAATCCGGATCCATCGTCAAGAATGATGGCACCGCAGGCCAGACACAGCAGTAAAAGACACGAGCAGGAACCAGGTGAGAACGGGGCGTAAGGTGAAACGGAGCGGAAACAAATTTCGGGCGTCTGTCGCAGCCGGCCTATCATTTTGCCTGGCCGTTACCGGCATGTATCTGCCGGTGCCGACGAGCGCGTTTGCCGCGGCCTCCTCGGTCGTAAGGATCATTGAGAGCGGTCCTGGCGCGAAGAAGAAGGTCAGCCTCGGCTTGAACAAGGCGGTGGTCGTCGATCTGCCCTCGGACGCGCACGACATCCTCGTCGCGGACCCGTCGCTGGCAGACGCGGTGACCCGCACGTCGCGGCGCATCTACCTCTTTGGAAAGTCTGTCGGCCAGACCAACATCTTTGTCTTCGGTCCCAACGGCGAGGAGATCGTCAGCCTCGACATCGAGGTCGAACGCGATATCGCCAATCTCCAGTCCAACCTGCGCCGGTTCATTCCGGACGCCGATATCAATGTCGAGATCATTTCCGACAACATCGTCTTGACCGGGACTGTGCGCACGCCGCTCGATTCCACCCGCGCGGTAGACCTTGCCAAGGCCTTCCTGCAGGGCGGTGAGGCGACCACGCGCAATATCACCGCTCAGGGCAACAACGGCGACGCGGATATCTTTGCCGAAGATCGGCAGGTCTCGCAGATCGTCAATCTCCTGACGATCGATGGCGACGATCAGGTCAACCTCAAGGTCACCGTTGCCGAAGTCAGCCGCCAGGTGCTGAAGCAGCTCGGCTTCAACGGTCGCGTCAGCGATGGCGAAAGCGGCATCGGGTTCCGCAATCCGGCCAATCTTGGCGACGCGGTTGGCGTCGGCGTCAATGCCGTGATCAACAAATCGGTCGGCGGCACGCTGATTTCGAGCTACATCAACGCGATGGAGCAGGCGGGCGTCATGCGCACGCTTGCCGAACCGAGCCTGACGGCGATTTCCGGTCAGGAAGCGAAGTTCTATGTCGGCGGCGAGTTTCGCCTGGCAGGGACCCAGGAGGTCTCGGTCGACGACAAGACGGGCGACGACAAGGTCACGCGCGAGGTCAACGACGTCGAATACGGCATCCGCCTGAACTTCAAGCCCGTCGTGCTCGGGCCGGGGCGCATCAGCCTGCGGATCGAGACGAATGTCTCGGAACCCACCTATGAGGGATCGGTCGTCACCGGCAACGGCAAGGGCACGGTGCCGGGCAACACGTTCCTCGGGATCCGCAAGCGCGAGGCCTCCACCAGCGTCGAGCTGCCGTCCGGCGGTTCGATTGTGATCGCCGGCCTTGTCCAGGATAACGTTCGCCAGGCGATGTCCGGTCTGCCCGGTGCCGCCAAGATCCCGATCCTCGGCACGCTGTTCCGCAGCAAGGATTTCGTGCGCAACGAGACCGAGCTTGTCATCATCGCCACGCCCTATCTCGTCCGTCCCGTCCCCCGGAGCGCGATCTCACGCCCCGACGACAACTTCAATCCGGCCAACGATCTCGACAGCTACTTCCTTGGCCGGGTGAACAAGATCTACGGCCGGCCAGAGGCAGCCGCTCCTACGGGCCGCTACCACGGCAACGTTGGCTTCATTTACAAATAGGGCGGGTCATGACGCTGCGAACCGAACCCCACGTGAATTCCGAAAGGCCGAACGCCATGTCATCGAGCCCATCCCGCGCAATCATCCGGTCGACGCGCCGTGTGGCCGCTCTTGCCCTGTTTGGGGTTCTGCTTGCGGGTTGCGGCACCAAGGACAACCTTGCGACCGGGTCCATTCCGGACGACTACCGCACCCGGCATCCGATCGTGCTTGCCGAAGGCGAGCGCACCATCGACATTCCGATCGCTTCGGGAGATCGTCGCCTCAACCAGGGCACGCGCGACGTCATTGCCGGGTTTGCGGCTGACTATCGCAACTCGGCAAGTGGCGTCGTGCAGATCATGATGCCGCGAGGTGCTGCCAACAGCCACGCCGCGCAGGCAATGCGCAGGGAGATCCGCAGCGCTCTCGTTTCCGCGGGCGTTCCCGCCAAGCGGCTGCTGGAGACGAGCTACGATGCGGGGCCTTACGGGGACGCTGCACCCGTGCGCTTGAGCTATGTGGCGATCACCGCCCAGACCGGGCCTTGCGGCACCTGGCCCGAGGACCTGAACCTCAACACGATGGAAAACAAGAACTACTACAATTTCGGCTGCGCCTCGCAATCGAACCTCGCGGCCCAGATCGCCAATCCGACGGATCTTCTGGGGCCGCGCCAGATGTCGCCGATCGACGCAGAACAGCGTGGTCAGGTGATCAAGGATTGGCGTGGAACTGAGAAGAACGACGGCCCGGTCGTCATCTTCAACTGATAGCGGCGGGATGAAGAGATGAGCACGATCGACTACAGGATCGAGACAGGCAACGAGGGAGACGACGCCTCCTTCGACGCGCGCACGAGTGACCTGGAGCAGGTTCGCCCGCTGCCGCGGATCTCGATACACGCCTTTTGCGAAAGCAACGCGATGCTACGCCTGATGGAGCGCTGCGGACAGGATCGCCGCATGGCGAAAGTCAGCCTGCGCATCAACAGCGGCAGCATCGATGCGGCGGCGAACATGTTTTCGACCGTGGCCACGCCCAATCTCATCATTCTGGAGACATCGACGGAGCCGCGGTCTTTGCTGACGGAACTCGCGCCGCTGGCGCAGGTCTGCGACCCGAGCACCAAGGTGATCCTCGTCGGCAAGCACAACGATATCGGGCTCTATCGCGAACTCATCCGCAACGGCATTTCCGAGTACATGGTCGCGCCGGTGTCGATGCCGGATATTCTGACCGCCGTGTCGGCGATCTTCGTCGATCCGGACGCAGAACCGCTCGGACGAAGCATCGCCTTCATCGGTTCGAAGGGCGGCTGTGGCTCGTCCGTCATCGCGCACAATTGCGCCTGGGGCATCTCCAGCCTTTTCTCGACTGAAACCATTCTCGCAGATCTCGACCTGCCCTACGGCACCGCCAACATCGATTTCGACCAGGATCCGCCGCAGGGCATCGCCGAGGCGGTCTTTGCGCCCGATCGCCTCGATGAGGTGTTCCTCGATCGTTTGTTGACCAAGTGCTCCGAACACCTGTCGCTGCTGGCGGCGCCGTCGATGCTCGACCGCGCCTATGATTTCGAGACCCGAGCGTTTCATCCGATCCTGGAGATCCTGCAGCGCAGCGCTCCCGTGTCGGTACTCGACATGCCGCATCTTTGGACGGACTGGACCCGTTCGGTGCTCGGAGAGGCCGATGAAGTGGTGATCACCGCCGTTCCCGATCTGGCAAGCCTGCGCAACGCCAAGAACCTGCTCGATGCGTTGAAGAGGCTTAGACCGAACGACAAGCCTCCCCACCTGGTGCTCAACCAGGTCGGCATGCCCAAGCGTCCGGAAATTGCCACGAACGAGTTCTGCGAGTCGCTGGAAATGGAGGCGGCCGCCATCATTCCTTTCGATGCCGCACTGTTCGGCAATGCGTCGAACAGCGGCCGGATGATCGCCGAGATCGACAAGAAAGCGCCGGCGGCCGAGACCTTCTCGCAGCTCGCTCACCTTCTGACCGGTCGCGTCACGATGAAGAAGGCGCGGCGCGGTGGCCTTGGCAAGATGCTTGCGGCGCTCGGCAGGAAATAGGACGTAGGATCACGCAGATGTTTGGCAAACGCGGAAACGAAGGCTTCGGCAAGGGCGGCACCCCGGGTTCCGTCCCGCCACCGCTCGTGACTGCGGCGCAGCCCCCGGCGATCGAGCGGGCGGTTCCTATCCTCGCCGATAGCCCCTCCGCGAGCCCAAGGCCCCAGCCCGCCGCTCAACCGCAGGCCAGGCGCCGGCAGGCCCGAACGGAAGACTACTACGACACGAAATCGCAGGTCTTTTCCGCGCTGATCGACACGATCGACCTGTCGCAGCTCGCCAAGCTCGACACCGAGAGCGCACGCGAGGAAATTCGCGATATCGTCAACGACATCATCACGATCAAGAACTTCGCGATGTCGATCTCCGAGCAGGAGGAACTGCTCGACGACATCTGCAACGACGTCTTGGGTTACGGGCCGCTCGAACCGCTGCTTGCCCGCGACGACATCGCTGACATCATGGTCAACGGCGCCGGTCAGACCTTCATCGAAGTCGCCGGCAAGGTGCAGGAATCGGAGATCCGGTTCCGCGACAATGCGCAGCTGCTGTCGATCTGCCAGCGCATCGTCGGGCAGGTCGGCCGTCGCGTCGACGAATCGAGCCCGATCTGCGACGCCCGCTTGCCCGACGGATCGCGCGTCAACGTCATTGCCCCGCCGCTCGCCATCGACGGCACGGCGCTGACCATCCGTAAATTCAAGAAGGACAAGCTGACGCTGGAACAGCTCGTTCGCTTCGGCTCGATCACGCCGGAGGGCGCCGTTCTTCTGCAGATCATCGGTCGCGTCCGCTGCAACATCGTCATTTCGGGCGGCACCGGTTCCGGCAAGACGACGCTGCTCAATTGCCTGACGCGCTACATCGATACGGACGAGCGGGTCATCACCTGCGAAGACACGGCCGAATTGCAGCTGCAGCAGCCGCATGTCGTGCGTCTCGAAACGCGCCCGCCGAACATCGAAGGCGAGGGCGAGATCACCATGCGCGATCTCATCAAGAACTGCCTGCGCATGCGCCCCGAACGCATCATCGTCGGCGAAGTCCGCGGACCGGAGGTGTTCGACCTGCTTCAGGCGATGAACACCGGCCACGACGGATCGATGGGAACGATCCACGCCAATACGCCGCGCGAATGCCTGAGCCGCATGGAATCGATGATCGCGCTCGGCGGCTACACGCTGCCGGCCAAGACTGTTCGCGAGATCATCGCCGGATCGGTGGACGTCATCATCCAGGCATCGCGTCTGCGCGACGGTTCTCGTCGCATCACCCACGTCACCGAGGTGGTCGGCATGGAAGGCGACGTGATCATTACCCAGGATCTGATGCGCTACGAGATCGATGGCGAGGATGCCAACGGCCGGATTATCGGCCGGCATGTCTCGACCGGCATCGGCCGACCGCATTTCTGGGACCGCGCCCGCTACTTCAACGAAGACAAGCGTCTGGCCGCGACCCTCGACGCCATGGACAAGGTCTAGGAGCTGCGATGTTCGGGATAGACATCACCGTCCTGGCATTGGCTGTCCTGGTCGCCTTATCGGCGGCAGCGCTCGCCTACGGTCTGTTGTTTTCGCGTATCGAAAGCGAAAAGAAGGCGGAAGGCCGGGTCCGAAAGATCAGCGCGGCGGAAACGGACCGCGCCAAGCTCAAGGCCGCAAGGGACCGTGTCAGCGAACTGTCGAAGCGGCGCAAGTCCGTGCAGGATTCGCTGAAGGAACTCGAAAAGAAGCAGCAGGAGCGGACTGCGAAGTCCTCTCCCTCGATGAAGGTGCGATTGACCCAGGCGGACCTGGCGATCTCCGAGGGGCGCTTCTATGTCTTCAGTGCGCTTTTTGGCGTCTTTGCCTTTTTCATCGCCTTGATGATGGGGACAGGGGCTGCGATCGGTGCCGGTATCGCGTTGATCGCTGGCCTTGGTTTGCCGCGATGGTTGATCGGTTTCCTGATCAAGCGGCGTTGCAAGAAGTTTCTTGAGGAGTTTCCGAACGCGCTCGAGGTGATGGTGCGTTCGATCAAGTCGGGCCTTCCCCTCAACGATGCCTTGCGCCTCATCGCCTCGGACGGTCAGGAGCCGGTCAAGACCGAGTTTCGCCGCGTGGTGGAATCCCAGCAGGTCGGGTTGAGCGTTACCGAGGCCTGTGCCCGCATGGTCAACAGCATCCCCGTGCCGGAGGTGAATTTCTTCGCCATCGTGATCGCCATTCAGGCGCAGGCGGGCGGCAATCTTTCGGAAGCCCTCGGCAACCTGTCGAGGGTCTTGCGCGAGCGCAAGAAGATGAAAGCGAAGGTCAACGCCATGTCGATGGAGGCGAAGGCATCGGCCTGCATCATCGGCGCGTTGCCGTTCATCGTCGCCTCGCTGGTCTACCTGACATCGCCCGCATACATGATGGTGCTGTTTACCGACCCACGCGGTCACCTGATCATCGGCGCCGGCCTATTCTGGATGGGCATCGGCATCATGGTGATGCGCAACATGATCAACTTCGACATCTGATGGGGTATCGATGAGCACGGGCCTGATCAAGACACTGACCGATCCGAACGTCGTCGTCGCCGTTCTCGTTTCGCTTGCCGTGCTCGCGACGTTCTATTCGCTCGTCGTGCCGTTCTTCGAACGTGGCGATCTCGGAAAGCGGATGAAATCCGTTGCCACCGAGCGCGAGCAGATCCGGGCGCGTGAGCGCGCGCGGCTCGCCGCCGACGCGCAGAACGGCAGGGCCAGCCTGCGCGGCCAGAACAACGCCTCCATCCGGCAGGTCGTTGAACGTCTCAACCTGCGCTCGGCTCTCGTCGACGACAACACGCTCAATCGGCTGAAAATGGCCGGTTTCCGTTCACAGAACGCGCTCAACACCTTCCTGTTCGCCCGCTTCTGCCTGCCCTTCCTCTTCCTGCTCGTGGCAGTCGTCTACATCTTCGTGCTCGGCAATTTTGCCGACAAACCGCTGATGGTGCGGCTCTTCTTCGCGATCGGCTTTGCCTATCTGGGTTTCTACGCGCCGAACATCATCGTTGCCAACGCCGTTACCAAGCGCCAGGCCACGATCCGTCGCGCCTGGCCGGACGCACTGGATCTCCTGCTGATTTGCGTCGAATCGGGCGTGTCGATGGAGCTGGCCATGCGTCGCGTTGCCGACGAGGTCGCAGCGCAGTCGCAGCCGCTGGCAGAAGAGCTGGTGCTGACGACGGCGGAACTGTCGTTCCTGCCCGATCGCCGTGTCGCCCTTGAAAACCTCGGGCTGCGCACTGGCCTCGATGAGGTCAAGGCGGTGGTCCAGGCCCTGATCCAGGCAGACCGCTACGGCACGCCGATCGCCCAGGCCCTGCGCGTCCTTGCCCAGGAAAGTCGTGACCAGCGCATGACCGCGGCCGAGAAAAAAGCCGCCGCGTTGCCGCCGAAGCTGACGGTGCCGATGATCCTGTTTTTCCTGCCCGTGCTGGTCGCCGTCATTCTCGGGCCGGCCGGTATCCAGGTCGCCGACAAGTTCTAATGCGCCCTCGTGCGCACCTACGAACTCAACGCGCTCACGATTTCGCGTTCGTAGAAGAGGGGCGCTCGCTGAAGCAGCCCGCCTTCAGGTTGACGTCACTGGAAAGGAAAGATGCCCCCGGGGCATCAAAATACCGAAACACCCTTGGCGTATTCCGTCGAACGCGAGAGGCGCGGGTCCGGCGCAAGCGCTTCGGTTAGTTGGCGATCTTTGCCTCGTCCGCCTTGGCGAGTTGCTTCCATGCCCCCTGCTGGGAGAGCATCGAGCGCAGATAGGCGACATTCGCTTCCGCCTGTTCGCTCGCAAGCTCCTGACGAGCGATCGTCTCGGCTTCCTGGAAGCGACCCTGGAGACCGACGGCCAGAGCCAGGTTCTGGCGCACGCTGCTGTCGGCACCGGGTTGCGCTGCGGCTGACTTGAGGTAGGTTTCCGCCGTGCGCAGGTCCTTGGTCAAAAGATAGGACATGCCGAGATTGGAGAGAACCGATGGCTCGTTCGGCTTGAGATCGAGCGCTTCGCGGTAGCGCAGGCGCGCTTCCTGAGCGCGGCCAAGCTGGTCGAGGATCGCGCCTTCGGCAGATTTCAGCTTCCAGTCGGGACGGTCGGGCGTCTGGGCGCGGCCGATCGTCGCCAGCGCCTGCTCGAGCTGGCCGGCGGCCGCCTGCGCCTTGCCGTAGGCGCCGAGCACTTCGCGATCATCCGGATGGTTGATGGCGACCTGCTGCATCACCGCAAGGGCCTGCTCGTTGCGGCCGGTCATGCGCAGGAGGTTGGCGTAGTTGAGGCCCGCTTCGCGATCTTTAGGGTTCTTTTCATAGGCCTGGCCGATGCTTTCGGCCGCCTGCGAAAGTTCTGTCGCTGTCATCGCCTGCACCGGCTTTGACGTCCGGGAAATCGAGCCGGTCGTCAGCTCTTTCTTCGGCTGGTTGGCGCAGCCCGCAAGCGAAAGCGCCAGCAGCGCGATCGCTGTGCCCTTAAACACATCAGCGGCTTTCAAGGGTGAGGTCGTGCGTTTGGCCATGAGTGTCCCCAGCATGCATTCGCGCACCTGAACTTCAGACAACACCGGCGCAACTTTCACTCCAGCAATAATCTGTTAACCCTAACAGAGCGTTAATGGCGCGATTCCATCTCTGCAAGTCGAGGACTTTCATGGCTCCCTATCAGTTCATCGAGCGGCCGTCGCCGTTCAATACCAGCGCCGGCAAGACCCTGCCGATCTTCGCGGTCACGCCGGCGCATATCGAGACGGGGACGATCGATCCGATCGCTTTGGACTGGGCGCGCAAGGCGGGCTTCAATGCCGAATCCGGTGCCGTTCTGTTGATCCCGTCTGCTGATGGCCATCTCGGCGGAGCGCTCTTCGGCCTCGGCAGCAATCCGTCGGAAGCGCCGTTTCTGGCCGGCAAGCTTGCGCGCGCGCTGCCGGCCGGCAAATGGCACGTTGAAACCGCGCCGCTCACCGCCAACCGGCTGGCGCTCGGCTATGGCCTCGGCTCCTATCGCTTCGAGCGCTACAAGTCCGCCAAGGGCGAGCCGCCGACGCTGCTGATCCCCGCCGACGCGGACGCGACCGACATCAAGCGCCAGCTCGCCGGTGTCTTCCTGGCGCGCGACCTGATCAACACGCCGACCAACGACATGGGGCCGGAAGCGCTCGAAGGTGCCTTCCGCGCGCTCGCCGCCCACTACAAGGCCGATGTTTCGGTCATTACCGGTGAGGCGCTGCTGACGCAGAACTTCCCGCTCGTTCACACCGTCGGCCGCGCCAGCGCCGAGGCGCCACGCCTTATGGAACTGCGCTGGGGCAAGAAGGGCCAGAAGAAGGTAACGCTGGTCGGCAAGGGCGTCTGCTTCGATACCGGCGGCCTCGACATCAAGCCGGCCGCCTCCATGCTTCTGATGAAGAAGGACATGGGCGGTGCCGCGAACGTGCTCGGCCTGGCGCTGATGATCATGGACGCCAAGCTCAAGGTCGATCTGCGCGTCATCGTGCCGGTGGTGGAGAACTCGATCTCGGCCAATGCCTTCCGTCCGGGCGACATCTACCGCAGCCGCAAGGGGCTGACGGTTCAGATCGACAACACCGACGCCGAGGGACGCCTGATCCTCGCCGACGCGCTCGCCTATGCTGACGAGGAGAAGACCGATCTGCTCGTCGATATGGCAACGCTCACCGGTGCTGCGCGCGTCGCACTCGGCCCGGACCTGCCGCCGTTCTTTACCGATGATGCCGATCTTGCCCATGATCTCTCGGAAGCAAGCCTCGAGGTCGATGATCCGATGTGGCGCATGCCGCTCTATTCCGGCTACGAGAAGGATGTCTCGGCGCGCATTGCCGATCTGACCAATGCGCCTGCCGGCGGTATGGCCGGATCGATCACGGCCGCCCTCTTCCTCAAGCGCTTCGTCACCAGCGCCAAGAGCTGGGTGCATTTCGACATCTTTGGCTGGGCCCAGTCCGAGCGTCCGCACTCGCCGGTTGGTGGCGAGGCGCAGGCCATCCGCGCGCTTTATCACCATATCCAGAAGATGGCGAAATAGTCTCGCCTGCTCTTGCCGGCAAAAAGAAACGCTTGCGTAATGATCCGCCGCTATCGTGGCGGATCATTTTCCAGCGCGGGAGTTGCCATTGCCGATCGAGCTCACGCCTTCGCAAGCCCTCGGGCTTTGGCATTCGGTGTCGCTCGCCCAGGTTCGCGTCGATAGTCGCGACCTGACCTTGCGCCAGCTTGCGATCCTCCTTGAGATCTATCTCGTGCCGCCGCCCCACACCGTGCGCGGCCTGGCGGCGACGCTTGGCGTCACCAAGCCGGTCATCACGCGCGCGCTCGACACGATGGGCGCCCTTGGGCTTGTCGACCGGGTTCGCGATGAGCGCGATCGCCGCAACGTCGTCATCAAAAGGACAGTCGAGGGTGCTCTTTATCTTGAAAAATTCGGTGACCTGATCATTGATCAGGGCCGCAAACAGCCCAAGTGAGTAGACATGTCGACACTTCCCGATCGCCGCCTGAATGCCTATCGACCCGACCTTGCAGAGAGCCGTCTTCGCGGTGTCGTGGAAGCGGAACGCTACATCGAAGGAAGCGTTGCCCGCGTCTCGGTGCCGGTGACGCCGCTGCGTGCCAAGCCCGATCTGGCTTGCGGCACCGACACCGAACTCTTGCTCGGCGAATCGGTACGGGTGCTCGACACCAACGAGAGTTGGTGCTGGGTGAAGGCCGATCTCGACGGCTATGTCGGTTATCTCCCGGAGTATTGCCTCGCGCCGGTGGTCAAGAGCCCGACCCATATCGTCACGGCGCCGCGCACCTTCGTCTATACCGGCCACGATTTGCGCTTCCCGACGGTCTATCCCTTGTCGATGGGCAGCCGGCTGACCGTGGTCGATGAACGCGTGACCCGCGGCACGCGCTATTTCCTGCTCGACGGCGGCCAGGCCGTCATCGCCAATCACTGCATCGAGGTCGGCAGTGTGGTACCGGAAGATTACGTCTCGGTCGCTGCCCGCTTCGTCGAAACGCCCTACCTATGGGGCGGGCGTTCCGGCTTCGGCATCGATTGTTCTGGTCTTGTGCAACTGTCGATGATGATGGTCGGCAGGCAAGCGCCACGCGATTCCGACATGCAGGCGACGGGTCTGGGAACCCCGATTGCGCGCGAAGAGCTCAAGCGCGGCGACCTCGTCTTCTGGAAGGGGCACGTGGCGCTGATGGAAGACGAGGAAACCCTGATCCACGCCAACGGCCACACGATGACCGTTGCCCGCGAGGGGCTGGAGGCCTCGATCGAGCGCATCGGCTGGCTCTATGACCAGCCGACGGGCTATCACCGTCCCTGATCGGGGCGAACCAACGAGGCTTGTGGCAACGGCCGTAAGCGCGTGGTGCGCGTCAGATCAATAGCCGGCTACTTTATCGACCACGTGTTCCAGCGATTGCCCGCTTTCGAAGCGGGCAATCTGTTGCTCGACATGACGGAACAGCGCCTTGACGTCGGACGACGCCGCCACGTGCGGCGTCACATAGACGTTCGGCATCTCCCAGAAGCGGCTGTCGGGGCTCAGTGGCTCGGTTTCGAAGACGTCGAGCGATGCGCCGCCGAGCACGCCTTTGTCGAGGGCACTCAGGATATCGGCTTCGACCTGGCTACCGCCGCGGCCGGCGTTGATGAACACCGGCGCCCCGAACGGGCCGTTGTGGCTGAGTTTTGCAAACAGGCGCATATTGTAGAAACCGCGGGTATCCGGCGTCAGCGGCAGCAGGCCGACGAGGAAGTCCGTGCGCGCCAGGAAAGCGTCGAGCTCATCGCCGCCGAAGGTCTCGATACCGGCGACATCGCGCTTGCTGCGCGACCACCCGACCACCTTGAAGCCCATCGCCGAAAGCTTGCGGGCGGCATCCTGGCCGAGCACGCCCATGCCCATGATTCCGACCGTGATGTCGGCCGCCTCCGGCTGGGTCAGGTCGCGCCATTCGCGTTTTGCCGCCAGAGCCTCATAGGCCCGGTGCTGGCGCAGGTGCATGAGGCACTGCATCACCACCCACTCGCTCATGCGCGTCGTCAGCGTCTGGTCGACGAAGCGCACCAGCGGCACCTCGGGAAGGCCGGGAAGCGTCAGCACGTGGTCGACACCGGCGCCGCCGGAAAAGACCACCTTGAGGTCCGGTGCCCGGTCGAACAGGTCCGGTGCCGATTTCCACACGACGGCATAGTCGATGCCCGAAAGGTCGCGATCATGGTGCACCGCATCGGCGCGGTTGATCACCTCGCGGTCGGGGAAGGCCCCGCGAAGTGCGGCCTCCACTTCTTCCGGAATGAATTTCAGGTCGACGATGACGGGGCTCTTGGCGGACATGACGGGTCTCTACTGGCGGATCGCGGTGAGATTGACGGCTTCGAGGTTGAAGGCAGCGGCCATCAGCGCCTTGGTGTAATCCTGGCTCGGCGCATTGAAGATGCGTTCGGCCGGTCCCTGTTCCACCACCTTGCCCATGCGCATGACGATCATCTCGTTGGCCAGCGCCCGCACGACTTTCAGGTCATGGCTGATGAACAGATAGGCGAGGTCATGCTTGCTCTGCAGGTCGCGCAACAGGTCGACGACCTGCGCCTGCACGCTCATGTCGAGCGCCGAGGTCGGTTCGTCGAGCATGACGAATTGCGGCTTCAGCACCATGGCGCGGGCAATGGCGATGCGCTGGCGCTGGCCGCCGGAGAACTCGTGCGGGTAGCGCCAGCGGGTCGAGGGGTCGAGACCGACTTCTTCCAGCGCTGCGGCGACCCGGGCGTCGCGCTCGTTGTCCGACAGCGAGCGCTCGTGGATCTTCAGGCCCTCTGCGATGATGTCGGCGACAGACATGCGGGGGCTGAGCGAGCCGTAGGGGTCCTGGAAGACGATCTGCATCCGGTTTCGCAGCGGCCGCATCTCGTTGAAGCTGTAGCGGTCGATATCCTTGCCGACGAAGGCGATGCGGCCTTTCGAGGAGATCAGCCGCGTCAGCGCCAGCCCGAGCGTCGTCTTGCCCGAACCGGATTCGCCGACGACGCCGAGCGTCTGGCCAGCGCGCAGCTTCAAGTCGATGCCGTCGACCGCCTTCACATGGTCGACCACCTTGCGCATGAAACCGGCCTTGATCGGAAACCAGACCTTCATCTCGGAGGCTTCCATCACGATCGGCTTCGTGGTGTCCGACGGCGGCGGATTGCCCTTGGGCTCAGAGGCGAGCAGGTGGCGGGTGTAGGCGTGCTGCGGATTGGCGAAGATCTCGGCGGTCGGCCCGGTCTCGACGATCTTGCCCTTGGTCATGACGCAGACCCGGTCGGCGATCTTGCGCACGATGCCGAGGTCGTGGGTGATGAACAGCATCGACATGCCGTGCTCGTCCTTGAGCTTTTTCAGGAGCTCGAGGATCTGCGCCTGCACCGTAACGTCGAGCGCTGTCGTCGGCTCGTCGGCGATCAGCAATTCCGGGCGGTTGGCGAGCGCCATGGCGATCATGACACGCTGGCGCTGGCCGCCGGAAAGCTCGTGCGGATAGGCGCTGAGGCGCTTTTCCGGCTCGCGGATACCGACCTGGTTGAGTAGCTCGAGGATGCGCGTGCGCCGCGCCGGACCCTGCAGACCCTGGTGCAGTTCGAGGATCTCGCCGATCTGCCGCTCGATCGAGTGGAGCGGATTGAGCGAGGTCATCGGCTCCTGGAAGATCATGGTGATGTCGTTGCCGCGGGCGTTGCGCAGTTCCGCATCACTGGCCGTCAGAAGATCCTTGCCGTTGAACAGGATCTCGCCGCTTGGATGGCTCGCCGAAGGATACGGCAGCAGCTTCAGAATCGAATTGGCCGAGACCGATTTGCCGGAGCCGGATTCGCCGACGAGCGCCACGGTCTCCCCGCGCTTGATCTCGAAGGAGATGTGATCGACGGCAACAGACGTGTTGCCGCCCTGATGGAAGGCAACCGAGAGATCGCGGACGGAGAGGAGGGGTTCTGTCATCGTCGCGCTCACCGGAACGTCTTTCTCGGGTCGAAGGCGTCACGCGTCGCTTCGCCGACGAAGATCAGCAGCGACAGCATCACCGACATGACGCAGAAGGCCGTCAGACCGAGCCAGGGCGCCTGCAGGTTGGACTTGCCCTGGGCGATCATCTCGCCGAGCGAAGGTGAACCCGGCGGCATGCCGAAGCCAAGGAAGTCGAGCGAGGTCAGCGTCGTGATCGAGCCGGAGAGGATGAAGGGCAGGAAGGTCAGCGTCGCGACCATCGCGTTGGGCAGAAGGTGCCGGTACATGATCGTGCCGTTGCCGACGCCAAGCGCGCGCGCCGCGTTCACATATTCGAAGTTGCGGGCCCGCAGGAACTCGGCGCGCACGACGCCGACGAAGCCGACCCAGGAAAACAAGAGCATGATCCCGAGCAGGATGAAGAACCCTGGCGGCAGGATCGCCGCGATGATCAGCAGGATGTAGAGCACCGGCATCGACGACCAGATCTCGATGAAGCGCTGCATCAGGAGATCGGTCCAGCCGCCGAAATAGCCCTGCACGGCGCCCGCCGTCACGCCGATCACCGCCGAGGCGATGGTCAGCGTCAGGCCGAAGAGCACCGAGAGACGAAAGCCGTAGATCATCCGCGCAAAGACGTCGCGGGCCTGGTCGTCGGTGCCGAGCCAGTTGAGATTGCCAAGCGTGCAGTTCCGGTCGTTGTCGCCCTCCGGATAGGCGGAGCAGCGCTCCGCCTTGTCCATCAGCCAGAACGGCTTGGTGGGCGCCGAGTGCGGGATGTTGGAATTGACCGTCTGGTAGGAATAGCGGACCGGAGGCCAGATCATCCAGCCATTGCCTTCGATCTCGTCACGGATGAAGTCGGAGCGGTAGTCGGTTTCGGCGAGGAAACCGCCGAACTTTTCCTCCGGGTAGTCGATGACGACCGGGAAGAGAAGCTCGCCCTTGTAGGAGGCGACAATCGGCCTGTCATTGGCGATGAATTCGCCGACGAGGCTTAAGCCGAAGAGCGCCAGGAAGATCCAGAGCGACCAGTAGCCGCGCCGGTTGGCCTTGAAATTCTGCCAGCGCCGCTGGTTGACTGGCGAGAGCCAGCCGCGTGGCGCTGCCCCCGCGTTTGCCGGAGAGGTTGTCACGCTCGCCATCAGACATCCCTCCGCTCGAAGTCGATGCGCGGATCGACCCAGGTGTAGATGAGGTCTGAAAGCAGGCTGACGAGCAAGCCCATCAGCGAGAAGATGAAGAGGGTCGCAAAGACGATCGGATAGTCGCGCTTGACGACCGAATCATAGCCGAGACGGCCGAGGCCATCGAGCGAGAAGATGTATTCGATCAGAAGAGAGCCGGTGAAAAAGGCCGAGATGAACGCACCGGGGAAGCCGGCAATGATGATCAGCATGGCATTGCGGAAGACGTGGCCATAGAGCACTTGGCGGTCGTTGAGGCCCTTGGCCCGCGCCGTCGTCACATACTGCTTCTTGATCTCGTCGATGAAGGAGTTCTTGGTGAGCAACGTCGTCGTGGCAAAGGCCGAAAGCAAAAGCGTCACCAGGGGCAGCGTCATGTGCCAGATGTAGTCGAGCGGCTTCTGCCACCAGGGCAGCTGCCAGAAATTGTCCGAGACGATGCCGCGCAGCGGGAACCAGTCGAAGAACGATCCGCCGGCAAAGACGACGATCAAGAGAATGCCGAACAGGAAGCTCGGCACTGCGTAGCCGACGATGATGACGCCGGAGGTCCAGACGTCGAATGTGGAGCCGTCCGAC
The DNA here is from genome assembly GCF_035999185.1 of Ensifer sp. Classification (GTDB taxonomy): domain Bacteria; phylum Pseudomonadota; class Alphaproteobacteria; order Rhizobiales; family Rhizobiaceae; genus Ensifer. Next base: position 34,473 of record NZ_DASYHB010000193.1, read on the forward strand.
ACGGCCTTCTTTATGCCGAGCGGGATCGAGATCGCGTAGGAAAACAGCAGAATCCAGAGACCGAGCGAGATCGAAACCGGCATCTTCTCCTTGATGAGATCGATGACCGAGGTGTTTCGGAAGAAGCTCTCGCCAAAATCGAAGCGGATGTAGTTCCACATCATCGAGGCGAAGCGCTCGAGCGGCGGCTTGTCGAAGCCGAACTGCTTTTCGAGCTTGGCGATGAACTCCGGGTCGAGGCCTTGCGCGCCGCGATAGCGTCCGCCTTCGTCGCCGCCAGCCTGCATCAGGTCGCCGCTATTGCCCGACAGACGATCCGAGCCGCCAGCATTGGTGAGATCCGAGATCACCTGCTCGACCGGGCCGCCCGGTGCAAACTGCACGATGGCGAACGAGATCGCCATGATCCCGAAGATCGTCGGGATCATCAGAAGCAGGCGGCGCAGGATATAGGCACCCATCAGGCGGGCCTTTCGATCGACGTGAGGGCAATGGCCCTTAACCGCGAAGCGTCGGCATGCCGTCTATGGTGTCTCAATCCCTGTGTCTCCTTGCGAGGCCCGGGTAGGGGCTTGTTTCAGTGATTCGTTTTTTTGCATTTGGAATCGAGACGCCACCCGAGCGCAAGGACTTCATTTGGGGGGAGCGTTTTTCGACCACCAGACATCCGGGAACCCCATTCCGTAATAGGGAAGTTCCTGCGGGCGGGCGAGCTGCTTCCAGTATGCGACGCGTACCGACTTTGAGTAGAACAGGGGCACGACGAAGTGATGCGCGAGCAGAACGCGGTCGAGCGCTCGGGTCGTTGCCACCAGTTCCTCGCGGTTCGGCGCGAAAATGATCCTGCGGATGAGCTCGTCGATGGCCGGGTCGGAAATGCCTGCATAGTTTCTCGATCCGGTCTGATTGACCGATCCCGAACCCCAGTAGTCGATCTGCTCGTTGCCGGGCACCAGTGTCTGCGCCCAGATGCCGTAGATCATGTCGTAGTCGAAGCTTCTGACGCGGTTGGTGTATTGCGAATCGTCGACCGTGCGGATGCGCGCGTCGATGCCGATCTTCTTGACGCTGTTGACGAAGGGCGTGACGGTGCGCTCGAAGGACGGATTGGACAGAAGGATCTCGAAGCCGAAGGGCTCGCCGGTCGCGACGTTCAGCAGTCGGTTGCCCTTGAGCTCGTAGCCAGCCTGTTTGAACAGGTCGAGCGCCTTGCGCAGATTGTCGCGCACCTTCTGTGGTTCGCCGTTGACCGGGTTCGTATAGGGCGTGGTGAAGACGTCGGCGGGAACCTTGTCCTTCAATTCCTCGAGAATGGCCTTTTCGCGTCCTTCCGGCAGCGCCTTGGAGGCAAGCTCGGTACCCCAGAAATAGCTGTCGACGCGCTGGAAGGTGTTGTAGGCGAGGTTGCGGTTCAGATCCTCGAAGTCGAAGGCGTAGTTCAGCGCCTGGCGCACCCGCTGATCCTTGAATTTTTCGCGGCGCATGTTCGGCACGAAGGCCTGCATGACGCCGGTTGCACGCAAGGGATTCTCGATCTCCTCGCGGATCACGCGGCCGTCCTTCATGGCCGGGAAATCATAGGCGGTCGCCCAATGGCTGGCGCTGGGATCCCGGTAGAAATCGACGTTGCCGGAGCGGAAGGCTTCGAATTCCACGTTTCTGTCGCTGAAGAAGGCGTAGCTGATCACGCCGAAATTGTACTGGCCGACATTCACATTGAGGTTCTTGCCCCAGTAGTCGTCCCTCAGTTCAAAGCGGATCGAACCGCCGGCCTGGAACGAGGCTATTTTGTAAGGGCCGGAGCCCATCACCGGCTCCAGCGTCGTACGGCTGATGTCGCGCTTCTTGCCCTTGTCGTCTTCACCTTCCCACCAGTGTTTCGGCACGATCGGGAGCTGACCGAGAATGTTGGGCAGTTCGTGGTTGTTCTTCTCATCGAAGCGGAAGGTAACGTCACGCTCGCCTGTCTTTTCGGCGGAAGTCACGTGACGGTAGTAGTTGGACAGGAGCGGATTGTGCTCCTTCACCTTTTCAAAGGAGAACACCACGTCCTCGGGTGTCACCGGCTTGCTGTCGGCCCATTTGGCCTCGGCACGCAGGCGGAATGTCGCCGAAGAAATGTCGTCGGGATAGGAAACGCCTTCGGCGAGCAGGCCGTAGGCGGTGGTAATCTCGTCTTCCGCCGATTTCATCAGCGTATCGAAGACGAGCGAGGTCACGCCGCTTGCTGCCTCGCCCTTGGACAGAACAGGATTGAACGTATCGAAGGTGCCGCTCTCCGACAGGCGCAGTTCGCCGCCCTTGGGGGCGTCGGGATTGACGTAGTCGAAGCGGGCGAAGCCTTGCTTGTATTTCAGTTCACCGATCGATGACGTGCCGTAGCGCCAGACCGGTTGTTCTTGGGCATTGGCTGCAGCAGGAAGGAGGAGGATCGCTGTGAGAAGCGCGGCGGCGAAACCTGGTTTCATGGTCCTGCAGACATGTGGCATTCAGCCCGTACCCCTTTATATTTCAATCTTCTTTTGTGAGAGCATAGGCGAAAACGGGGCAATTGACAGGCACTGCCGCAAATCAGGCAAATTTTTTGAGTCACATCCCGGTGAGGCGTGTGATTCACAAGGCTGAGGCAAACACGGGCCTTTAGGATCGGGGCTCGTTGGACCAAGGAATGCCGTATGCCGGCGCCGGTCCGCGAGACATGGACGGGACGAATTCAATGATTGCTCCACTTCGACGTTGCGGCTCGGCGCTTCTGGCGCTTCTGCTTGGAACGAGTCTTCTCATCGCCGACAACGCCCAGGCGGACGAAACGGCCGCCAAGACGCTTTTCGGCGCCAAGGCGTTGCCGGCCGAGATGGCGGCAAACGCCTATGGGTTCTACGCAAAGGGTTGCCTGGCTGGCGGCGTCGCCATCCCGACAGACGGACCGACCTGGCAGGCGATGCGGCTGTCGCGCAACCGCCGCTGGGGGCACCCGCAGATGATTGGCCTCATCGAGCAGTTTTCCCACGACGCCGCCCAGAAGGTCGGTTGGCCGGGCCTTCTGCTCGGTGACATTTCGCAGCCGCGCGGCGGCCCGATGCTGTCGGGGCACGCGTCCCACCAGATCGGCCTCGATGCCGATATCTGGCTGACGCCGATGCCTCAGCGCACGCTCAGCTACCGCGAGCGCGAGGATATTTCCGCCACCTCGATGCTGCAGAAGAACAAGTTCCTGACGGTCGACCGTTCGATCTGGACGCCAAAACATGCGCAATTGATCATGCTGGCCGCCAGCTACCCGCAGGTGGAGCGCGTCTTCGTCAATCCGGCGATCAAGAAGAAGCTGTGCGACACCTGGACGGGCGACCGCTCCAACCTCGGCAAGGTCCGGCCGATCTACGGCCACGACTATCACTTCCATATCCGCATCAAATGCCCTCAAGGCTCGACGTCCTGCAAGGACCAGGCATCGGTGCCGGAGGGCGATGGTTGCGACAAGTCGCTTGCCTGGTGGTTCACCGATGAACCCTGGGCGAAGCCGAAGAAGAAGCCGAATGAAAAGCCGGTCAAGCCGAGGGTCACCACGCTTTCCGATCTGCCGAAAGCCTGCGCGGTGGTCTTGAACGGCCCGGCGCCTGCATCGGAAGAGGCCGTCACGTTCGGAACCGCTTACAAGGCCGCCGCCCCGGCGCCGGCTCAGGGCATCGAACAGGTGATCGGCGCTGCCGCCGGCGACGTGCCGCCGGCGGATATTCCGGTGCCGGCCGCCCGCCCCACACTGCAGTAGCGCCCGACACGGCTGCAGGGCAGAGCTGCGTTCGCGGCACGGGAGGGCTTGCGTCTTCCCATTGCCGCGGCGCTCCTGTATAGCCCAATCAAATCGATTTAAATGTTGATGCGAGGCCCCCGGTATGGCGGATCGGAAATGCATTGCCCTGATTGCTCACGATCAGAAGAAGGACGACCTCGCGGCCTTTGCCAAGACGCACGAGGCGGTTCTGTCCGGCTGGCGCATCGTTGCGACCGGAACGACCGGCGGCCGGGTGCTTGATGTTTGTCCCAGGCTCGATATCACCCGGCTGAAAAGCGGGCCGCTCGGTGGCGACCAGCAGATCGGCGCGATGATCGCCACCGGCGAAGTGCAGCTGCTGATCTTCTTCGTCGATCCGCTGACGGCGATGCCGCACGACGTCGACGTCAAGGCGCTGATGCGGCTGGCGATTGTCTATGACATCCCGATGGCGCTCAATCGCGCGACCGCCGAGCAGCTGATCGACTTCAACCCAAAATCATGAGCGTGAACGCTTCTCACAGGCTAGAACGGGGTGCGGGTGCCAATCGTGAGCACTTTTCCTCATCCCTCTCTAGCTGCTAGACAACAATTGACCTGCCATGACGATCAGGATGGAGCTTGTGATGCCCGGCACCGTTGAAAACGCCTTCCCATTTCCGATCCTGATCGGCGATATCGGCGGCACCAACGCACGTTTCGCCCTGCTGCTCGACGCGTTTGCCGAGCCGAAGCAGTTGCCGCCGATCAAGACCGGCGATTTCGAGACGATCGAGGAGGCGCTGCAAAAGAGCATCCTCGACAAGACCTCGGTCCAACCGCGCTCCGCCATCCTGGCCGTGGCCGGGCCGATTCGTGGCGACGAGATTCCGCTTACCAATGCCGGCTGGGTGATCAAACCCAAGGACATGCTCTCGAAGCTTGGCTTGGAGGACGTGCTGATCATCAACGATTTCGAGGCGCAGGCGCTCGCGGTTGCCGCGCCCGCCGACGAGGATCTGGTGCAGATCGGCGGCGGCAGCGTTCGCCCGCTTACATCGCGCGTCGTGCTCGGTCCGGGTACGGGCCTTGGGGTCGGCGGCCTGGTCTTTGCGCAGCACACCTGGTTTCCGGTGCCGGGCGAGGGCGGCCATGTCGACATTGGCCCGCGCACGGAGCGTGATTTCCAGATCTGGCCCTTTCTCGAGCCGATCGAGGGCCGTATGGCCGGCGAGCAGATCCTCTGCGGTCGCGGCATCATGAACCTCTATCGCGCCGTCTGCGCGGCCGATGGCGTCGACCCGGTGCTGACAGACCCGGCGCAGGTCACCACAAACGCCCTTGCCGAGAATGACCGGGTGGCGGTTGAGACGATCTCGCTGTTCTCGACCTATCTCGGGCGGGTCGCCGGCGACATGGCGCTGATCTTCATGGCACGCGGTGGTGTTTTCCTGGCCGGCGGCATCTCGCAAAAGATCCTGCCGGCTTTGTTGAAGTCGCCTTTCCGGGCTGCCTTCGAAGACAAGGCGCCGCACACGGCGCTGATGAAGGCTATTCCGACCTTCGCCGTCATTCATCCGATGGCGGCGCTCTCGGGCTTGGCCGCCTTTGCGCGCACGCCACGGGATTTCGGTGTTGCAACCGAGGGACGCCGCTGGAGAAGCTGAGCCCAAGGCTTGCGCAAAGACTCGCCAAAGCGACATCAAACCACTATAGAGCCCGGGAAAGATCGGGCCGAATGCCGGCTCGAAAGAGTGGTTCCAGGGAAGACGGGCTTTTTGAGCGCCAGCAATAAAAAACAGCACGCGGTCGACTCCGATACGATCAGCGGTATCCTCAAGCGGGTCATCGCGGAAAACGGTCGCGACCATATTCGCGGCTATGCCTTTGCCATCGCTTGCCTCGCCGTCGTCGCTGCGACGACGGGCTTTACCGCCTCGATCATGGAAACCGTGATCAACGAGGCCTTCGCCAACAAACGGGCGGACATCGTTCTGCTCGTCTGCGGCGCAATCCTCGCTGCCTTCGTGCTGCGCGGCTTTGCCACCTACGGCCAGGCGGTTGCGCTTTCGAAAATCGGCAACAACATCGTCGCGCGCTACCAGCGCCGGCTTTACGCCCATCTGATGGCGCTCAGCGTCGGGTATTTCAACGAGACGCGATCGGCCCAGCTTGCGGCCCAGATCAGCCAGAATGTCAGCGGCATTCGCGATGTGCTCAACCTGACCGTCACCTCGATCGCCCGCGATCTCCTGACCCTGGTCGGCCTGGTTGGCGTTATGTTCGCCAAGGACTGGCTGCTGTCGATCATCGTCTTCGTTGCGGCGCCGCCGCTGCTGCTGGGCCTGCGCTATGTTTCCAAGCGCCTGCGTTCGGCAACCCGCGAATCGATCGAGGTCAACAGCCGCGTGCTCGGCGCGATGCAGGAGACGATCCAGGGCATCACCATCGTCAAGGCCTTTACGATGGAGAGCGAGCTTCGCGGCAAGGTCGAGACGATCATCGACCGTGCCGAAAACCGGGCAAACCGCATCGCCCGGCTGAGCGAGCGCACGGCGCCGATGACGGAAACCTTCGCGGGTCTGGCGATTTCCGCCGTGCTTGCCTATTCGGCCTTCCGCGCGATCTACGCCGACGTGCCGCCGGGCGCCTTCTTCGCTTTCGTCGTGGCGCTGCTGATGGCCTATGATCCGGCCCGACGTCTGGCGCGCCTTCAGGTGTCGCTCGAACGCGCCGCCGTCAACGCCCGCATGGTCTACGAGATCCTCGATACCGTTCCGCACCAGCGCGACAAGCCTGACGCCAAGGAACTGGCATTCACGAACGCTGCGGTCGAACTGCGCGACGTCCGCTTCCAGTACGCCAATGGCGACGAGGTTCTGAAAGGCGTCAGCTTCTTTGCCGAAGGCGGCAAGACGACCGCGCTCGTCGGTCCGTCCGGTGCAGGGAAATCGACGGTGATCAGTCTCATCCCGCGGTTCTACGATCCCTCCTTCGGTCAGATCCTGATCGACGGACAGGACATTGCCGACGTCACCAAGCAGTCGCTGCGCAAGGGCCTCGCCTATGTTTCGCAGCAGCCCTACCTCTTCGAAGGCTCTATCCGCGACAACATCCGCTACGGCCGGATCGATGCGACCGATGCCGAGATCGAGGAAGCGGCCCGCCTCGCTTACGCCCATGATTTCATTCTGGCGCAGCCGCAGGGGTACGACACGCCGGTCGGCGAGAACGGCATGACGCTGTCTGGCGGCCAGCGCCAACGCCTGTCGATTGCGCGGGCGCTCGTGCGCAATGCGCCGATCCTGTTGCTCGACGAGGCCACCTCGGCGCTCGACACGGAATCGGAAGCGGCGGTGCAGAAGGCGCTCGACCACGCCATGGACGGCCGTACCGTCATCGTCATCGCCCACCGCCTTTCGACCGTCGTCAACGCCGACAAGATCATCGTCATGAAGGATGGGTCGGTCGTGGAAGAGGGCACCCATGCCGAGCTTGCACGGCGACCGGACGGTCTCTACGCTCGGCTCCACAATCTCCAGGGCCAGTCGCCTGAAGGCCAGTCCCTGGAAGACCAGTCTCCCGAAGCGCCGGTCGGCGTCGAAATCCAGTAGCGGACAGAAGGAAGTCACCGATGGGCGCAGGCGATATGAAGCTCGTGGTGGTGGGTGCCGCAGGCCGCATGGGTCAGACGCTCATTCGCACCGTGCATGCCATGGACGGCGTCCGTCTGCATGCAGCCGTCGAGCGGCCGGGTTCCCCCTTCATCGGCAGGGATGCCGGCGAACTGGCCGGCCTTGGCCCGATCGGCGTGCCGGTCACGGACCAGCCGCTTGAGGCCTTCGTCGAAGCCGAGGGCGTGCTCGATTTCACCGCGCCTGCCGGTACGGTCGAGTTTGCCGGGCTCGCCGCCCAGGCCCGCATCGTTCATGTGATCGGCACCACCGGCTGCTCGCCCGACGATGACGCGAAGATCCGCGCTGCCGCGCGCCACGCGCGCATCGTCAAGTCGGGCAATATGAGCCTCGGCGTCAACCTGCTCGGCGTTCTCACGGAAAAGGCGGCGCGCGCGCTCGGTCCGGCCGACTGGGATATCGAAATTCTCGAAATGCACCACAAGCACAAGGTCGATGCGCCTTCGGGCACGGCGCTGCTTCTTGGCGAAGCCGCGGCAAAGGGGCGCGATATCGGCCTTGCCGAACACTCTGTGCGCGTGCGCGACGGCCACACGGGTCCGCGTCCGGTGGGCACGATCGGCTTTGCGACCCTGCGCGGCGGCTCGGTCATCGGCGAGCATTCGGTTATTCTTGCCGGCCAGGGCGAGCAGGTGACCCTGTCGCACAGCGCCACGGATCGGTCGATCTTCGCGCGCGGTGCCGTCACGGCCGCGCTTTGGGCGCGCAGCCAGAAGCCCGGCTTCTATTCGATGCTCGATGTTCTCGGGCTCAACTGACTTTCTCACTCTCAAGTCTCAAGGGGAATTCGACATGAGCGGTACTCTCGTCCTCGTCCGGCACGGCCAGAGCGACTGGAACCTGAAGAACCTGTTCACGGGCTGGCGCGATCCGGACCTGACGGAACTCGGCGTCGAGGAAGCCAAGGCCGGCGGCAAGGCGCTTGCCGATTACGGCATCAAGTTTGATGTCGCCTTTACCTCGTCGCTCATCCGCGCACAGCGCACCTGCCAGTTCGTGCTCGACGCAGTCGGCCAGTCCCAGCTCGAAACGATCCGCGACCAGGCGCTCAACGAGCGCGACTACGGCGATCTCTCGGGCCTCAACAAGGACGACGCCCGCGAGAAGTGGGGCGAAGAGCAGGTGCATATCTGGCGCCGCTCCTATGACATCCCACCTCCGGGCGGCGAAAGCCTGCGCGACACCGGCGCGCGCGTCTGGCCCTATTACCTGACCGAAATCCTGCCGCGTGTGCTGTCCGGCCAGAAGGTGCTGGTTGCCGCCCACGGCAACTCGTTGCGCTCACTGGTCATGGTGCTCGATCGCCTCACCAAGGAAGAGATCCTGAAGCTCAATCTCGCGACCGGCGTGCCGATGGTCTACAAGCTCAACGCCAATTCGACCGTCGCTTCCAAGGAAGTTCTGGGCGACATGTCTGCCGCTCACTGAGCGGTGGTGGCAATGGCTGAATGAAAAGGGGCGCATGGCGCCCCTTTTTGTTTCCGTCGGTGCCTAGACTGGCTTCAGATCGTACCGTCGGCCGCCATGCCGGCTTCCCAGCCAAGGATGGCGCGCTTGCGCGTCAGGCCCCAGTGATAGCCGGTCAGGTCGCCGCTCTTGCCGAGCGCGCGGTGGCACGGGACGACGAAGGAGATCGGGTTGCGGCCGACGGCGGCGCCCACGGCACGTGACGCCGTCGGCTGGCCGATATTTCCGGCGATGTTCGAATAGGTGGTGGCGCAGCCGAGGGGGATCTTCAACAGCGCCTGCCAGACCCGGATCTGGAAGTCGGAACCGATCAGGAAGATGCGCAACGGCTCGTCCTGGCGCCAGCGCGAGGATTCGAAAATGCGTGCGGCGTAGGAGGCCGTGGCCGCACTGTCTTCGACAAACGCAGCGTTTGGCCAGCGCTGCGCCATATCCTCGAAACTCGCCTGCTCGCCACCGGCATCGTTGAAGGCAAGGCCCGCCAGTCCGCGATCGGTGATCATGACGAGCGCCGTGCCAAAGGGGGAGGGGTGATAGCCGTAGCGGATCGTCAAACCCTCGCCACGCGCCTTCCATTCGCCCGGTGACATCGCCTCGTGGGTCACGAACAGGTCATGCAGGCGGCTAGGTCCCGATAGCCCCACCTCGATGCTGGTTTCGAGCAGCGGCAGGTCCTCCTGGCGCAGCAGGCGCTTGGCATGGTCGAGCGTCACGGCCTGAAGGAAAGCTTTCGGTGAAAGTCCGGCCCAGCGGGTGAAGACCTTCTGAAGCTGCGTTGGCGACTGCTTCAGGCGTTGTGCGACCGATTCGAGCGACGGCTGGTCGCGATAATCCTCGGTCAGCATCTCGATCACGCGGCTGACCGTATCGTAGTCGGTGCCCTTCGGCGTGATGTCGGTGGGTACGGATGTCGCAATGTTCATGGCTCTTCTCCTGTCATGCCACAGGTAACCATCTGTTGGTCTTCGCAGCCACCCGATTCTTGAGCGCATGCGAGCATTTGCAGCGTATTGGTCGATCTTCAGGCGTTAGCGGCGGCGAACGGTCGCAAGCGCGCCCGACAGCGCCAGCGCAAATGTCTCGCGATCGTCGCGATTGAGAAACGAGCCGATGTCGGTGCGACGGCCGCCGCCGCTGATCGTCATCGACACGATACCTATCTCCTGGTGTCGCGCGACGTTGAAGCGCGCCCAGAAGGGATTGAAACGGTGCTCGGTGATCTGTCCTGAGGGTGCGAACTTGCGCACGGATACGCCGGTTCTCGAGACGCTGACTTCTTCGCGGCTGAGCGCCGAGCGGTAGTTCAACCAGAAAGCGCCAAACAGAAGCAGGTAGTCGAGACCGAAAAAGAACACGATCGGCCAGGCGCCAATGATGAGAAAGACGACGGCGTGCACAACGCTCAAGAGCCCGGCGATCAGGAAAAAGATCTTGAAGCCTCGGCGCCCGAGCGAGCGATATGGCATGAGCTCGGCGGTAAAGACCGGCGTCTCCTCAGGCGGGGTGGTGGCGTTGCCATTGATCATCACCTTTGACTATAGATGCATCATGAAAAACGTGAAGCCGAAATTGCCCCCAGGTGCTGCGAAACTGCGCGCTGCAAAACCGAAGGCGAACCGCCGCGCAACACCACGGGTAAAGAGCCTGTACAGCCAGGACGAACTCAAGGAGATCTTCCGCCGCTTCTCGATCCAGCGCCCCGAGCCGAAGGGCGAGCTGGAGCACGTCAATCCGTTCACGCTCGTGGTTGCGGTCGCGCTCTCGGCGCAGGCGACGGATGCCGGCGTCAACAAGGCAACGCGCGCGCTCTTTGCCATCGCCGACACGCCCGAAAAGATGCTGGCTCTCGGCGAGGAGAAGGTGCGGGTCTACATCAAGACCATCGGGCTTTTTCGCAACAAGGCCAAGAACGTCATCGCGCTCAGCGAGAAGCTGATCCGGGATTTTGGCGGCGAAGTGCCGCGCACGCGCGAAGAACTGGTGACCTTGCCCGGGGTTGGGCGCAAGACCGCGAACGTCGTGCTCTCCATGGCCTTCGGCCAATCGACGATCGCCGTCGATACCCACATCCTGCGCATTGCCAACCGCCTCTGTCTGGCACCGGGCAAGACCCCGGACGAGGTGGAAGACAAGCTCATCAGGATCATTCCGGACGAGTATCTCTACCACGCGCATCACTGGCTGATCCTGCACGGGCGCTATTGCTGCAAGGCGCGCAAGCCCGAATGCGAGCGCTGCGTCATCGCCGACATCTGCAAGTCGCCGGAAAAGACCTGCGACGTCCCAGCCGCGCTTGTCGAGCTGCCGCCGCAGATCATTTCGGCGGCGAGCTGACGCCTGCCGGCATTGCGGCGGCCGGCTCCTACGTCGATACCATGCGATCGATCAGCGTGCCGATCGTTTCCGCATAAAGGTCTGTCGACGCGCCGTCGGCAATGTCGAGCGCAGCGCGATCGAAAGCGGCCGACAGCAACGACGCCATGGCCGAGAGCTTGTCAGCCGGAACGACAGTCGGCGCCATCGCTTCGGCGATACCTTCCTCGAGGGTTCTCTGCGCATTGGCCGCATCGATCGCCATCATCGCGTGCTTGCCGAGCACGGCCGGTCCATCGAGCAGAAGCAGCCGGATGCGCCCCGGCTCCCGCATGGCCTCGAAATAGGCTCGGCCGCCGACCTTCAGCGCATCGCGCGCGGTGAGACCATCGGCCGTCGCCTGCTCGATCGATGCCGCCACATCGCGTGACTCTCGTTCCGCCACGGCGTGAAACAACGCCTTCTTGTCTTCGAAGTGGTGATAGAGCGCGCCGCGCGTGAGACCGGCCGCCGAAACGATATCCGGCGTGGACGTTTCGGCATATCCCTTTGCGACGAAGAGACCGCGAGCGGCGTCGAGGATCGCGGCGCGTGTCGTATCGGATCGCTCGCGATTGGAGCGGCGGGGACTCTCTTGTTGCATACATGCAGCCTGTATGTTAATTAAAGATACATACAGATTGTATGATATTGCCAAAGCGAGGAAAAGCCATGAAATCGACGAGCTACTATCCAGTGATCATGACATCTGACGTCGCGACAACGGCCGCATTCTATGTAGAGCATTTTCGGTTCCAGGCACTCTTCACCAGCGACTGGTACATACACCTGCAATCGATCGAGGATGAGCATGTGACGCTTGCCATCCTTGATTATCGCCACGAGACGATACCGGAGGAAGCCCGCACGCCGGCGCGCGGCCTTCTGCTGAATTTCGAGGTCGAGGATCCCGATCGCATCTACCAGCAGGCGCTTGCTGCCGGCCTGCCTATTCTGAAAACATTGCGCGACGAGGACTTCGGGCAACGCCATTTCATCACCGCAGACCCGAACGGCGTGCTGATCGACGTCATCAAGCCCATACCGCCGAGCGCAGAATTCGCCGCCGCCTATGAAGAAAGCGCACTTCCCACTGCGTGATGCGGCCAGCACGCGTCTTTTGTCTTCCAAATGGCCGGAAAACCGGTATTAACGAACACCGGCCATCACGGAGACCGGACGAGGTTCATGACAAAATACGACGTGCTGACGATCGGCAACGCCATCGTTGATATCATCGCGCGCTGCGACGATGCCTTCCTGACAGAAAACGGCATCATCAAAGGCGCCATGAACCTCATCGATGCCGAGCGAGCCGAGTTGTTGTACTCGCGCATGGGCCCGGCCGTGGAAGCATCCGGCGGCAGCGCCGGAAACACGGCGGCCGGCGTTGCGAGCCTCGGCGGCCGCGCCGCCTATTTCGGCAAGATCGCCAGCGACCAGCTCGGCGAGATCTTCGCTCACGACATTCGCGCCCAGGGCGTCTACTTCGAGACGAAACCGCTCGAAAGCGTGCCGCCGACCGCCCGCTCGATGATTTTCGTCACCGAGGACGGCGAGCGTTCGATGAACACCTATCTCGGCGCCTGCGTCGAACTCGGCCCGGAAGACGTCGAAGCCGACGTCGTTGCCCAGTCGAAGGTGACCTATTTCGAAGGTTATCTCTGGGATCCGCCGCGCGCCAAGGATGCGATCCGCGAAACCGCCCGCATTGCCCACGAAAACGGCCGCGAAACCGCGATCACCCTTTCCGACAGCTTCTGCGTTCACCGTTATCGCGACGAGTTCCTCGAACTCATGCGCTCCGGCACGGTCGACATCGTTTTTGCCAACAAGCAGGAAGCCCTGGCGCTCTATGAGACCGAGGATTTCGAGCTGGCGCTGGAAAAGCTGTCGAAGGACTGCAAGCTTGCAGCCGTGACGCTCAGCGAAGAAGGCTCAGTCGTCGTGCGCGGTAAAGAGCGGGTCCGCGTCGGCGCGACGCCGATCGCACAGGTGGTCGATACGACCGGCGCCGGCGACCTCTATGCCGCAGGCTTCCTGCATGGTTACACGACCGGGCGTTCGCTCGAAGACTGCAGCAAGCTCGGAAACCTTGCGGCCGGCATCGTCATCGGCCAGATTGGTCCGCGGCCAATGGTGTCGCTGGCAACGGCCGCCAAGCAGGCCGACCTCGCCTGATCATCCCGTTCGGGAAAACTTGCGAAAAGCGGCGTGGCCTTACTTGAAGGCCTCGCCCGGATAGGCGCCCCAGATTTCGCTCTGGGCGATCCAGCCTTCGACACCTTGCGTCTCCGCATGGCACCAGTCGCCGTTGCACTCGCCGACATGGACGATGACCCCCGGCTCCATGCGGGCCACGATCGGGGACGTGCCCTGCGGGTCGCGGCGCATGTTGACGAAAACGCCTTCGCCCTTGCCGCGCATCCATGGGGCGGCGACGGCGGTGCGGTCACCGGACAGCAGCGCCTGGTTGACCCAGCCTTCGGTGCCGTCGGCGTCACGGATTCGGCGCCAGTTGTCGTATTCCTGGATGATCTCGACCGGCACGCCCGGCTTCATGTAGCGGAAGGCGACGGCGTAATCGACGCTCGGGCCGATCCTGAGATTGACGCTCTTGGACTTGAGGCTGACGAAACGCGGTAGCGGCAGTCCGCTGGCGCCCTTGGCGGCTTGAGCGTAAGCCGCCGATGCCATGATCCCGGCGCCCAGGCAGGCGGCGATCAACGAGAGCGAGAATCTGGAAATGACGTGACGCATGACGAAGCTCATCTTCCGTGGCAACAGCTTTTTGCAGGCGCAGTTCACTGGAGGTCCAGAGTGCCGGCTGAAATCGCGGGGACGACGACGCGAGTTTTGTTTGTCTTCCCGGTGGGGTCTGGTAGAAATTGCGACTACAGGGAGACAGTATCGCCCAACTTGGTTAAGGACCCGTCAACAAGGCCCGTCGCAGCAATGACAAGCAAGAAGAAGCCCACGGTCTACATCACCCGTAAACTGCCCGATATCGTCGAGACGCGCATGCGCGAACTCTTCGATGCGGAGCTCAACATTGACGATACGCCACGCAGCCAGCCGGAGCTCGTCGCAGCGGTCAAGCGCGCCGACGTGCTGGTGCCGACGGTGACCGACCGCATCGACGCGGCGTTGATCGAGCAGGCCGGCCCGCAGCTGAAGCTGATCGCCAGCTTTTCGAACGGCGTCGACAATATCGATGTCGATGCCGCTGCCCGCAAGGGCATCACCGTCACCAACACGCCGAACGTGCTGACGGAAGACACCGCCGACATGGCGATGGCACTGATCCTCGCGGTACCGAGAAGGCTCGCCGAAGGTGCGCAGATCCTGACCGACCGCAAGGGCGAATGGGCGGGCTGGTCGCCGACCTGGATGCTTGGCCGCCGCATTGCCGGAAAACGCATCGGCATCGTCGGCATGGGCCGCATCGGCACGGCGGTCGCCCGCCGCGCCAAGGCTTTCGGCCTTTCGATCCATTACCATAACCGCCATCGGGTGAAGGCCGAAACCGAAGAGATGCTGGAGGCGACCTATTGGGACAGCCTCGACCAGATGCTCGCCCGGGTCGACATCGTCTCGGTCAACTGCCCCTCGACACCGGCAACCTATCACCTGCTGTCTGCCCGGCGGCTCGCGCTGATGCGGCCGGACAGCTACATCGTCAACACCGCCCGCGGCGGCATCATCGACGAGACGGCGCTGATCAAGAGCCTGCGCGAAGGCAAGATCGCCGGTGCCGGCCTCGACGTCTTCGAGAACGAACCGGCCGTCAATCCGAAGCTGATCAAGCTTGCCGGTGAGGGCAAGGTCGTACTCCTGCCGCATATGAGCTCGGCGACGCTCGAAGGCCGCGTCGACATGGGCGAGAAGGTGGTGATCAACATCCGCACCTTCTTTGACGGCCACCGGCCACCGGACCGCGTGCTGCCCGGCCGCGACTGATCCGAGTGTCGCTACACGGCGCTGCCGCAGAGGCAGCACTTCTAGCGCTGACGGCCTAAAGCAATTTGCGCATCTCGATCGCTGTCGGCCGGATGAAGCCGGGATGGCACATCGTTCCGGTCTGAACGAAACCGCAGGCGCCGAACGCGCGGTGGTTCTCGACCAGTTCGACACGGGTCAGCAACCTCAGGGCGGGAAGCTCAAGCGCTCTTGCCGTCGCTTCCGCCTCTGCCAGGAGCATGCGTCCGATGCCTTTGCCCTGGGCGTCCGGCGCCACTGCGAGCTTACCGACGTAAAGACAATCGCTTTCCGGCTTCAGGAACACGCAGCCGACAAGGCGGTCGCCGTCGCTGGCGCCGAAGGCGATCTCTTCAGCAACCTTCTGTCGCAGCGTTTCGATATCAAGTGCATGCGCCGACGACGGTGGGTCGATGCGTCCGTCCATGGAGGCGAAGGCGTCACGGATCAACGCCAGCAGTGCGTCATGCCGGTCGAAACGTTGGTCGATGCGAAAGATCTGCATGGCGGCTCTCAAGAGTTGGAAGGCGCGCGGGCGTTCGGGTTGCGCTATGCCCGGCGGCGATACCGGATCGTGTTGAACTGAGCCGTCAGCGCGTCATACATCAAGAGTCGTCCGACCAGAGGCTCGCCGAAGCCGGCGATCACCTTGATCGCTTCCATCGCCTGCAGCGTGCCGATGACGCCGGTGAGCGCGCCGACGATACCGGCCTCGGCGCAGGAGGGCACGACGCCGGCTGGCGGCGGTTCGGGAAAGAGATCGCGATAGGACGGGTTCGGCCGTCCGTCAGGACCGGCGCGATAGGGCATCAGCACCGTCAGCGAACCGTCGAAGCGGCCGACGGCGCCGGTCACCAGCGGGATGCCGACAGAAGCTGCCGTATCGGCGGCGAGATAACGCGTGTCGAAATTGTCCGATCCGTCGATCACAAGATCGTACTGCCGGAACAGCGCCTCGGCATTGTCAGGCTCGAGCCGCAGCCGGTGTTCGTCGACGCCGACATGCGGGTTGAGTGACCCGATGGCTTCGGCTGCCCTTTCGACCTTGGCGCGATCGATGTCCTCGGTGCGATGAATGATCTGCCGCTGCAGGTTGGAGAGCGCGACCGTGTCGTCGTCGACGATGCCGATCCGGCCGACGCCTGCCGCGGCAAGATAGACGAGAACCGGGGCGCCGAGCCCGCCGGCGCCAATCACCAGAACGCGTGCCGCCTTGAGCTTCTGCTGCCCCGCGCCGCCGATCTCCGGCAGTATGATATGGCGGGCGTAGCGGGCGATCTCCGATTGGTCGAGCTTGTTCTCACCGGTCATGGCCACATCCTCCTCATCCCGCTCTTGCTTATCCCGTAACGCTGCCATGAGAAACGGTCAGAAACCGGCCGCGTTCCCCGAGCGCCTCGAACATCGCCTGGTCGGTTCCGGTCATGAAGGCCTGGCCGCCCAGGTCGTCGACGAGATCGAACAGAGCGGCGCGCCGGTTGACGTCGAGATGCGCGGCGATCTCGTCGAGCAGCAGCACCGGCGCGTGACCGGTCATGTCGCCGACCAGGCGCGCATGCGCCAGCACCAGGCCGACGAGCAGGGCCTTCTGCTCGCCAGTCGAACAGCGCGCGGCCTCCATGTCCTTCTTGCGGTGACGGACAAGCAGGTCGCTGCGATGCGGTCCGTCGAGCGTTCGGCCGGCCGCCGCGTCGCGTGGCCGCCCGTCGCGCAGCATCGTCAGATATTGCTCTTCCAGGTCGTAGGCGGGGCGATGGGCTTCGTCGTCGAGAAAACCCGAGAGCGTCAGGTGGGCCGAAGGGAAGACGCTTTCGTCGACATTCCGTTCGACGAGCGCGGTCAAGAGGCCCAGCATCTCCTGCCGCGCCAGCGCCATGGAAACGCCAAGCCCGGCCATCTCGCGCTCGATCGCCGTCAACCAGGCCGGATCCGGGCGAAACTCGCTGAGCAGCCGGTTGCGGCTGCGCATGGCCCGGTCGAATTCGCTGGCGCGCCGGCCATGTTCCGGATCGAGCGAGAGCACGAGACGATCGAGGAAGCGGCGGCGATCGGAGGAGGAGCCGGTAAAGAGCCCGTCCATCGACGGCGTCAGCCAGAGCACGCGCAGGTGGTCGGTCAGTTCGTCGACGGTCGCAGCCGGTGTGCCGTTCAGCCGCAGCCGCCGGGATTGCCCTTCCGTCACGCCGGCGGTGCCGGTGCCGATCTCGACCGTTCCCTCCATGCCCTCGACTTCGGCAAAGACCGAGAACCCGTCGCTCGCGCCGACACGGCTTACGTCGGCATAGGCGGCGCGTCTCAAGCCGCGCCCGGGCGACAGGAGCGAGACCGCCTCCATCAGGTTGGTCTTGCCGGCGCCGTTCTCCCCCGTCAGCACCACATGGCGCTGGTCGAGCTCCAGCGAGAGGGCCGCATAGTTGCGGAACTCCGTGAGCTTCAGGCGATTGAGGTAGACCTTGTGTGGCATCGGCAGTCCGGATTCGACAGTGGGCGCCAGCTAGGACGAAAGCGCGTATCAAGGCAAGACGAAATGGCCAAGGTGCCTCGATCGCCTGAGATCGGTCGATATCGGCAGGGGAAAGGCGCGAAACCCCTTTGATTCGGTGCTTTTCATAAAGCACACGGTGAAATATGACAGCCACATGACAATCCACAGATGGATACACGTGTGATGCTGGCCTGGTTCCGCAAACTTCTTCCCCGCGAAGATCGCTTCTTCGATCTCTTCGCCAATCATTCGCGCACCGTCGTCGGTGCCGCCGATGCGCTCGACAAGCTGCTCGCCGGTGGCGACGACATGGAAAAACACTGCGACAGGATCGTCGCGCTCGAGGACGAAGCGGATCACATCACCGCGGAAGTGCTGCTGGCGGTCCGTCGCTCGTTCATCACGCCGTTTGACCGTGGCGACATCAAGGACCTGATCCAGTCGATGGACGACGCCATCGACATGATGCACAAGACGGTCAAGACGATCCGGCTCTACGAGCAGAAGAGCTTCGATCCCGGCATGCGCGAAATGGGGACCACGGTCGTCAAGGCCGCCCATCTGATCGCCGAGGCCATTCCGCTGCTCGACCGCATCGGCGTCAACCACGCGCGCCTCATTGCCATTGCCGAAGAGATCACCCGCATCGAGGGCCGCTCCGACGAGCTGCACGACCAGGGCCTCAAGGACCTGTTCCGTCGCCACGGCGCCAGCAACCCGATGGCCTACATCATCGGCAGCGAGATCTACGGCGAGCTCGAAAAGGTGGTCGATCGCTTCGAGGACGTCGCGAATGAAATCAGCGGCATCGTGATCGAGAACGTCTGATGGATGCGACGCTCGCCTTTCCGTTGCTCGTCGGGCTGATCGGCATCGCGCTGTTCTTCGACTTCCTGAACGGTCTGCACGATGCTGCCAACTCCATCGCGACGATCGTCTCGACGCGGGTGCTGAGGCCGCAATATGCGGTCATGTGGGCGGCCTTCTTCAACTTCATCGCCTTCCTGTTCTTTGGCCTGCACGTGGCCGAGACGCTCGGCAAGGGCATCATCGATCCCGGCATCGTCACGCCGCTGGTGATCTTCTCGGCGCTGATCGGGGCGATCGTCTGGAACATCGTCACCTGGCTCTTCGGCATCCCGTCGAGTTCGTCGCATGCGCTCATCGGCGGCCTCGTCGGCGCCGGCCTTGCCAGCACCGGTTTCAGTTCCATCGTTTGGACCGGGCTTCTGAAAACCGTCGGCGCCATCTTCATGTCACCGGCGATCGGCTTCTTCCTGGCGCTGCTCCTGGTGTTGATCGTCTCGTGGATTTTCGTGCGTCAGACGCCGTTTGCCGTCGACCGCACCTTCCGCGTGATGCAGTTCATCTCGGCCTCGCTCTATTCGCTCGGCCATGGCGGCAACGACGCGCAGAAGACCATGGGCATCATCGCGGTGCTGCTCTACTCGCAGGGCTATCTCGGCTCGGAGTTCTACGTACCGTTCTGGGTGGTGATCACCTGCCAGGCGGCGATTGCGCTCGGCACGCTGTTCGGCGGCTGGCGCATCGTGCACACGATGGGCTCGAAGATCACCAGGCTCAACCCGATGCAGGGCTTCTGCGCCGAAACCGGCGGGGCGATCACGCTCTTTGCCGCCACCTGGCTCGGCATCCCGGTCTCGACCACGCACACCATCACCGGCGCGATCATCGGTGTCGGTGCTGCCCGTCGTGTCTCGGCGGTGCGCTGGGGCCTTGCCGGCAACATCGTCATTGCCTGGTTCATCACCATGCCGGCGGCAGCGGCGATCTCGGCGCTGAGCTATTTTGCGATCGATCTGATCTTCTGATTGAAGCACGTCTCCCGCCTGCCTGGCAGGCGGGAGATCGCATCATTTCTCGACCCGCGGGGCAGGCATGTCGCGGCCGCCCTGATGCAAGGTCAGGCTTTCGGCCCGCTTGCCATTGAGCGTGAAGCTGATCTGCGCATCGATGAGCTTCGTGAAGAAGCGATGTTCGGCCTCAGGCACGATTTCCAACCGATCCTGGCCGGTTGCCTGGGCAAACAGCCGGTCTCCTTCGCGAAAGATCGTCAGCTCGAACCCGGGCCCCAGCCGGTATGTGCCGAGATAGGCGTCGTAGGTGGCCGGGTCGATTGCAATGGCTGCACGTCTGGCGGCCAATGGAGCGTTGCGATCGAGCAGATGGCGGCCGATGTCGTCGACGCCGACTTCGGTTGACGCATTGGACAGGGCCACGACGCCGACGCCGGTCGACGGACGGTAGCCGACGAAGGATCGATAGCCACCGGTCCCGCCATTGTGCCAGACGATCTGATCGCCGCCCTTGCCCGAGACCACCCAACCGAGCGCTTGCTGATCGTTATCGCCGTTGCCAATCGGCGCTCGGGTCGCCAAAAGGGACGCAAAGGCAGGCGTCAGTGGCGACGGCCTCTTTCCCATGGCCGCTTCGAGAAAAACCAGCATGTCGTCGGCGGTCGAGCGCAGTGCGCCCGCACCCTGCAGGCTGGCCAGCTGCCAGTCGCTGGCAGGCTCCAGCGCCGCGTCATGGCCCTTTGCCTGCCGCCCGGCCCAATCAGGCTGCTGCGTGATTGCCGTGTCCTTCAGGCCAAGCGGCCCTGAGATCCGGCTTGCGACGAGATCTTCGTAGGAAAGACCGGCCTTCAGTCCGAGCGCGTGGCCGAGAAGGCCGGCGCCGAGATTGGAGTATTCATTTTCGACGCCTGGTCGCCGGGTCGGCTGATGAGCGGACAGGAAAGCATAGAGCTTGGCGACGTCATAGTCGGCGTAGGGGTCGCTGTCGTCGGCCGGCGCCAGATTGTCCGGTAGCCGTGGCAGACCGGACATGTGCGTCGCCAGGTGCTGAAGCGTGATCGGCGCCTGCTGGTCGCGCATCGTCACATCAGGTGGGAGCAGCGAGGAAACAGGCGTGTCGAGGCGCAGTTCCCCCTTTTCGATCGCGTCGGCGAGCAGCAGCGCCGTGAAGACTTTTGTGACCGAACCGATCTCGAAGACGGTCTGGCCATCGACCGGGCGCGCATCGCCCTTGGCCGGATGGCCGTGCGCGACGATGCGCCGTCCGTTGGCATCGACGATGCCGACCACGATGCCGACCGACTGCTGCTGCTTGTCGATCCGATCGGTGAGGATTTCCAGGATTTCAGGGTTGGTTGGCGTTGTGGAAGGAGGGCTCGCGTGAGCGGTGGTGCCAAGCGTCATAAGGACGATCCAATTGAGAAAAACGTGCCGCATGATCAAAATATAGGAAACCAATTTGGGGTTGTAATGGGAGGCGATGACAATGTCAGACGAATTCGAACAAGATCTGTTCGAGATCCGAACGACAGTGGGTGTGGCAAGATCTGCGACGACGATTGCACCGAGATTGCACGGAACCGCTCACGGATCCCAATAGGGCGGATCGCCAAAGGTTTCCTTGAGGTGCTGGGCGATCGCTCGGAGCTTGGCCGAGGCGCGCCGGCCTTCGGCATGGGCCATGTAGATGAATTCCGGCTCCGGCCTCAGCCCGACATCGATTGCACGAAGCTGACCGTTCCGTACGGCAGGACCGGCGATGAAGGCTGGCAGGAGAGCGATGCCGAGCCCGGCAACGGCCGCGTCGAGTATCATGTCGCCATTGTTCATGCCGAGCGCGAGGTGTGCCCGCACGACGCTCGCACCCGCCGGTCCCTCGAAGCGCCAGTCGGCCGCACCCCGGTTGGTGTAGAAGATGCCACGATGGCCTTCGAGTTCGCCAAGCGAAGCGGGCGTGCCGTTGCGCTCGAGATAGTCAGGCGAAGCGACGAGCAGCCGATGACTGCTGGCGAGCTTCCACACGACAAGCCGGGAATCGGCAATCGCGCCGTGGCGCACGATGGCGTCGTAACCTTCGGAGGCGGCATCCACCCGGCGGTCGTCGAGGTCGAGCGTCAGCTCGATGTCCGGGTGGCGCGCCAGAAAGGGGTAAAGCGCAGGACCGAGATGTCTTCGGCCGAAGCTCACGGGCGCGGAGATCCTGAGCGGGCCCGTCAGAAGGCCGCGGCGTTCGGCAAGGTCGCTCGCGGCAGCCTGTACTTCGCTGACGATCCTGATCGCGCGCTCGCGAAACGCGATGCCGTCTTCCGTGAGCGTCAGCTTGCGCGTCGTGCGGTGAAGCAAGGTCGCATTGAGGCCGCGCTCCAGTTCTGCCACTCTTTCGCTGACGACGGATTTCGACAGGCGCAGGCGCCGCGCCGCCTCGCTGATCGAGCCGGCCTCGGCAACGGCGACAAAGGCCGCTATTCCTTCAATTTTCATCATCGTTCGGGTTTTCCGAATTCGAGTTCCAGGATTGGAAGACTAATCCGAACGATCGTTTTCCGCCATAACTGTCTGCATTCGAGGACGGCAGCAAGCAACGCCGCTCTTCTCTTCAACCCAACGAGAGGACTTTCACCATGTCACGTTTGCAGAACAAGACGGCACTCATCACCGGCGGCACCAGCGGCATCGGTCTTGAAACCGCACGCCAGTTCATCTCCGAGGGCGCCCGCGTCGCCGTTACCGGCACCAATCCGAAGAACATTGCCGAGGCCCGCGCCATCCTTGGCGACGGCGCTTTGATCATCGAGGCCGATGCCGGCAATGTTGCCGGTCAGGCCGCCGTCGCCGAAAAGATCCGCGCTGCCTTCGGCACGCTCGATATCCTGTTCGTCAATGCCGGTATTGCCAAGCTGCAGCCGATCGAGCAGTGGGACGAGGCAAGCTTCGACCGCTCGCTCGCCATCAACCTCAAGGGCCCGTACTTCCTGATCCAGGCGCTGCTTCCGGTGTTCTCCAAGCCCGCCTCGATCGTGCTCAACACCTCGATCAACGCCCACATCGGCATGCCGACCTCGAGCGTCTACGCACTGACCAAGGCGGGGCTGCTGTCGCTGGCAAAGACGCTTTCCGGCGAACTGATTGGCCGCGGTATCCGGGTCAATGCCGTCAGCCCGGGGCCGGTGCGCACGCCGCTTCATGACGGCCACGCCCCGACCGTTGAGGAAAACAAGCAGGTCGTCGATGCGATTGCGGCGCAGATCCCGCTCGGCCGGTTCGGCAATGCCAGCGAGATCGCCAAGGCAGTGGTCTTCCTTGCCTCCGACGAAGCCGCCTTCACTGTCGGCGCCGAGCTGATCATCGATGGCGGCATGGCGACGCTCTGATCGCGTCTCAACGAACGGAACTCAAGCGCCGCGTGTCCGATCGGATGCGCGGCGCCGCCCGTTTGCTGGCACCCACCGCGGCGACCGTTGGCATCGCTGGTGGCAAGGAGTATATTTCTTTGGTCTAATAAAATGCATCCAATCGCAAGAAGTCGACTGAGATCGAGCACCGATCAGATCCGAGGAGGAGACGATGACGAGTGTCAGATGGATGATGAAGGGGCGCGAGTTCGTTCACTGCAACTGCGCCTATGGCTGCCCCTGCCAGTTCAATGCGCTGCCAACCAAAGGGCACTGCAGTGCGGTCGGCGCCTTCGAGATCGAGGAAGGTTTTCATGGCGACACGCGGCTCGACGGGCTTCGCTGCGGCATGATTGCCGCCTGGCCGGGCGCGATCCACGAGGGCAGGGGGCAGGTGGTGCCGATCATCGACATCCGTGCCACGGCCGAGCAGCGCGGAGCACTTCTGCGCATCATGAGCGGCGAGGATACCGAGCCGGGCGCGACCTTCTTCCAGGTCTTTGCGACCACGTTCGAGACCATGCATGACCCGGTCTTCGCCGAGATCAACTTCGACGTGAACGTGAGCGCACGCACCGCCAGCCTGAACGTGCCGGGCTGGCTTGTCGCGCGTGGCGAACCCATCCTCAATCCGGTGACCGGCGCTTCCCATCAGGCCCGCATCAATCTCCCCGACGGTTTCGAATACGATGTCTGCGAGGTCGGGCGCGGCTGGGCCGATACGAGCGGGCCGTTGACGCTGTCCCTTGCCGATTCGCACGCCCACTTCGCCACCCTGCATCTGACTGGAAGCGGCGTGGTCCACTAGCGCCGATGTCTGACACGGCACTCGAAACCCTGCTCAGACGCGACCGCGCCATCGTCGCTGGCGCCTTGATCACGGTGACGCTGGCGAGTTGGCTTTACATCCTTTGGCTGGCATCGGCCATGGACATGGCCGGCACGGGTGCCGCGGCAGGTGCGACAGCCACGGGCTCCGGCATGTCCATGGAAGGCATGGACATGCCGATGGACATGCCAATGGACATGCCAATGAACGGAGGCGAGGGCGCGACGATGGCCGCGGACGCCCGCGCCTGGACCCTGGTAACCTTTGCCTATGCCTTCGTCATGTGGGCGGTGATGATGGTCGGCATGATGGTGCCGTCGGCGACGCCGATGATCCTGCTCTATGCCCGCGTCGGGCGGCAAGCCGCCCAGCAGGGAAAGCCGTTTGCGGCGACCGGATTTTTCGCATGCGGCTACCTCGCGGCCTGGACGGTTTTCGCGCTTGTCGCCGCCTTCCTGCAGTGGCTGCTCGACCGCGCCCTGCTGCTGACGCCGGCACTATCGAGCGCAAGCCAGCTTCTGAGTGGTGTGGCGCTGATCGCGATCGGACTGTTTCAGTGGACGCCGCTCAAGGATCGGTGTCTTAGCCAATGCCAGTCGCCACTCATCTTCATCCAGAACCATGGCGGCTTTCGCCGGGAGGCGGGCGCTGCCTTCAGCCTGGGGATCCGGCACGGGCTCTATTGCGTCGGCTGTTGCTGGGCGCTGATGGCGCTTCTGTTCGTCGGCGGGGTGATGAATGTTCTCTGGATCGCCGCGATCGCCATCTTCGTGCTCGCCGAGAAGGTCGTTCCGGGTGGCAGGTTCCTGTCCCGTTTCGCGGGCGCAGCGCTCGTGGTGGCCGGGTTTTGGCAGCTTGCGGTCATGATCTGAAACGAAAGCGCCGCGCAACCGTCTCCGGCGCGCGGCGCTGAACCAGCCAATGGCTGGCAACGTTAGTCGCTCAGCGTATCGAAGAAATCCTTCATCCGGGCAAAGAAGCCGGTCGACTCCGGATTGTTGTCCTTCGACGAGATCTGTTCGAATTCCTGCAGTAGCTCGCGCTGGCGCTTGGTCAGCTTCTGCGGCGTCTCGATCTGGATCTGGATGTAGAGATCGCCGGATTGCGCCGAGCGCAGCACCGGCATGCCCTTGCCCTTCAAGCGGAACTGCTTGCCGGCCTGGGTGCCCTCGGGAACCGTGACGCGCGACTTGGTGCCGTCGAGCGTGGTCACATCGAATTTGCCGCCAAGGGCTGCCGTCGTCATCGAGATCGGCACGCTACAATAAAGGTCGGCGCCGTCACGCTGGTAGAACTCGTGCGGCCTGACCGACAGGAAGATGTAGAGATCGCCCGCCGGACCGCCGCGAAGACCCGCTTCGCCTTCGCCCGAGAGCCGGATGCGTGTTCCGTCCTCGATGCCGGCTGGAATGTTGACCGAGAGCGTGCGCTCTTCGGTAACACGACCCTGGCCATGGCACTTGCCGCAGGGGTCGCTGATCGTCTGGCCGCGGCCGCCGCAGGTGGGGCAGGTGCGTTCGATCGAGAAGAAGCCTTGAGCGGCGCGCACGCGGCCGGAGCCGTGACAGGTGCCGCAGGTCTTGGGGCTGGTGCCGGGCTTGGCACCGGAGCCGGTGCAGACGTCGCAGGTGATCGAGGTCGGAACCCGGATCTGCGCGGTCTTGCCGCCAAAGGCTTCCTCGAGCGAGATCTCCATGTTGTAGCGAAGGTCTGCGCCGCGTTCGCGGCCACCGGACGAGCGCCGCTGGCGCCCACCGCCCATCATCTCGCCGAAGATGTCTTCGAAGATGTCGGAGAAACCACCGGCGCCAGCGCCCGCGCCGCCGAAGCCGTTGCCCATGCCGCCCTGCTCGAAGGCCGCGTGGCCATAGCGGTCGTAGGCAGCCCGCTTCTGCGGGTCCTTGAGGGTCTCGTAGGCCTCGTTGATTTCCTTGAAGGTCTTCTCCGAAGCCGCATCACCGGGGTTCTTGTCCGGATGATATTTCATCGCGAGCTTGCGGAAGGCGCTCTTCAGCTCCTTCTCGTCGGCGTTCTTCGCAACACCAAGCGTTTCGTAGAGATCACGTTTCATTCGTCGAAGATTGTCCTGTTGGCAGGCGTGCCAGCGCGATGGCTCGGCGGCTGCCCGATTACCTTGCCACCGATTTAGTAAACCTTGAAGCGGGATACCATAGCCCGAACGGCGGCAGATGCGGTTTTTTGTCGTAAAACGTACGTTTACCGCGGGTCGCGGCCGCTCGCACCGATGTCCCCTGCGCTGTCAGGCGGTTCAGCTCATAAAAAAGCCCGGGCGAACCCGGGCTTTTCGTCTGATCGAAGAAGCGGATTAGGCCGAACGCTTGCGGTCGTCCTCGTCGTTGACTTCTTCGTAGTCGGCATCGACGACGTCGCCGTCGCGCGCGGCATCAGCGGCAGCGTCCGCATGGGCGGCGTCCGTCTGCTGCGCTTCATAGATCGCCTGGCCGAGCTTCATGGATACTTCCATGAGCGTGTTGGTCTTGGCCTTGATGTCCTCGGCGTCCGGCTCGGAGGCCTCGACGGCGGTCTTCAGCGCGGCAATCGCGTCGGAGATCGCCTTGCGGTCCGTTTCCGAAACCTTGTCACCGTAATCCTTCAGCGACTTCTCGCTGGAGTGGATCAGGCTTTCGGCCTGGTTCTTGGCTTCGACACCTTCGCGGCGCTTCTTGTCCACTTCGGCATTGGCCTCGGCGTCCTTGACCATCTTCTCGATGTCGGCGTCGGAGAGACCACCGGATGCCTGGATGCGGATCTGGTGTTCCTTGCCGGTGCCCTTGTCCTTGGCCGAAACCTGGACGATGCCGTTGGCGTCGATGTCGAAGGTGACTTCGATCTGCGGCATGCCGCGCGGTGCCGGCGGAATGCCGACGAGGTCGAACTGGCCGAGCAGCTTGTTGTCTGCTGCCATTTCACGCTCGCCCTGGGAGACGCGGATCGTCACGGCCGACTGGTTGTCGTCGGCGGTCGAGAAGGTCTGCGACTTCTTGGTCGGGATCGTGGTGTTGCGTTCGATCAGGCGGGTGAAGACGCCACCGAGCGTT
>NZ_DASYHB010000200.1:0-32850 GCF_035999185.1 Ensifer sp.
GTTGGCGGCGATCCTGTCGGGCGGGCTTTTCGCGACGCTTCGCTCCGGCTCGGAAGTCCTTCAGATCACATCGCAGGTCCCGCAGGTCCTGGTGCTGGTCATTCAGGGCATCGTCATCCTATCGGTCGTCGCCTTCGCGAAGTTGCGCGACATCCTCAGGACTGTGGCTTGAAAGCATGGAAACTCCCGCGAGGCGCAGGCCGCCCGCGGGAAAACAAAACCTTTGGCGATATTCCTGGAGGGTCGACCCCATGGACGATATGATTTCTCTCACCTTCCTCGCGACGCTCGTCGGCGCCGCCTGGAGGCTTGCCACGCCGCTCATCTTCGCCTCGATCGGCGAGGTCTTTTCCGAGCGCGCGGGCGTGCTCAACATCGGGCTTGAAGGCACCATGCTCGTCGGCGCCTTCTGCGGCTTCGCTGCGGCGGCGGCCACCGGCAACATTCCGCTCGGGCTTTGCGCCGGCATTGCCGGCGGCATGCTGTTCGGGCTTGTCTTCGCCTTCTTCACGATCACCATCAAGGCGGACCAGATCGTGGTCGGCGCGGCCCTCAACCTGCTCGGCATGGGCCTGACAGCCTTTCTCTTCCGCACCTATTACGTTTCGACCGGCAAGGGCATCGAAATCGCCCAGCCGGTCCACATCCCATGGCTGAGCGACCTGCCCTTTCTCGGCGAGGCGTTCTTCCGGCAAAACCTGATCGTCTACTCGACGATACTCGTCGCCATTGTCGCCACCCTGGTGCTCTACCGCACCTCCTTCGGCCTGACGCTTCGCGCCGTGGGCGAGCACCCGAAGGCCGTCGACGTCGCTGGCCGCAGCGTCGTTGGCTACCGCTATGCCGCCGTGCTCGTCGGTACCGGTCTTGCAGGGCTCGGTGGCGCGTTCCTGACGCTCGGCCATTCCAACCAGTTCGTGGAAGGCATCACCTCCGGCCGCGGTTTCATCGCCCTTGCCGTCGTGGTCTTTGCCCGCTGGTCGCCGATCGGGGCCTTCTTCGTCTCGCTGCTGTTCGGCCTCTTTTACGCGCTGCAACTCATGCTCCAGGCGCAGGCATCCATCGTCGTGCCCTACCAGGTGCTGCAGGCGCTTCCCTACATCATGACGATCGTCACGCTGGTCGCCTTCCGCGGCAAGGGTGCCGCACCCAGCAAGCTTGGCCAGCCCTACGAGATGAGGTGATCGAGATGTCGACAAAACCGTTCCTGCGCATCGACAATATCCGCAAACGCTTCGGCCCGATCGTCGCCAGCGACGGCGTTACGCTCGAGATCGAGGAAGGCGAGATCCATTCGCTGCTCGGCGAAAACGGCGCCGGCAAGAGCGTGCTGATGAGCATGATCTGCGGCATGGTCCGGCCGGATGAAGGCGATATCGTCTACAAGGGGCAATCGGTGCGCTTCGCGAGCCCGCGCGACGCGATCCGAGCGCGCATCGGCATGGTGCACCAGCACTTCATGCTGGTGCCGAACCTCACCGTTGCGGAAAACTATATCCTCGGCCAGGGTTCGGCGTTCGGCGTCATCTCCGACATGGCCACGGTCCACCGGAAGATCCGCGCGCTTTCCGAGCGCTACGCCCTCGACGTGCGTCCGGACGCAATCGTCGAAGACCTCTCGGTCGGCGAGCAGCAGCGGGTGGAAATCCTGAAGGTGCTGTTCCACGGCATCGACCTGCTCATCCTCGATGAGCCGACCGCCGTCCTCACCCCGCAGGAGACTGACCGTCTCCTTTCCCTGATGGGCGATCTGGTGAAGGATGGAAAGACCGTCGTCTTCATCTCGCACAAGCTCGACGAGGTGATGCGGGTCAGCAACCGCATCAGCGTCATGCGTGACGGGCGCGTCGTCAATACGGTCAAGGTCGGGGAGACGAATGCACGGGAGCTTGCGCGCATGATGGTCGGTCGCGACGTGCGCATGGAGCTGCCGCGCAGTCCTGAGCCTCCCGGTCGCATCGTGCTTTCGGTCGAAAACCTCATCTGCCGCGCCGAGACCGGCCTTCCGGCCGTGCGCGGCGTGAGCCTCGATGTGCGCGCCGGCGAAATCGTCGGCATCGCCGGCGTATCCGGCAACGGTCAGACGGAGCTTTCGCTGGCGCTCTCCGGCCTGCTGCCGGTTGATACCGGGCGCGTCGTTCTCAACGGAAACGACATAACCGGGCTCGACCCGGCCGAGATCAATGCGAGGCGCTTTTCCCACATTCCGGAAGACCGGCACAAACACGGCATCGTGCTGCCGCTGTCGCTCAGCGAAAACACCATTCTCCAACGCTACGACCAGAAGCCGTTCGCCACGGGCGGCATGCTCAACCGCAGGGTCATTGGCGAGCACACCCGCGACCTGATCAAGCGGTTTCGCGTCAAGAGCCGGGACGAGAACCAGCCGATCGCAGCACTTTCAGGGGGCAACCAGCAAAAGCTGGTCGTGGCGCGCGAGCTGGCGCGCGATCCCGATTTCATTCTCGTCAATCAGCTTGCGCGTGGCATCGATATCGGCGCGATGGAGTTCGTGATGGAGGAGATGCTGCGACAGCGCGACAGCGGCCGCGCCATTCTGCTGATCTCGACGGAACTCGAGGAGCTGTTCGCAATCTGCGACCGCATCCTGGTCATGTTCCACGGCGAGATCCTTGGCGAATTGCCGCCGGACCGCACGCGCCTCGACGAACTTGGCCTGCTGATGGCCGGCAATAAGGATGAACCGGCACTTGCGGGGTAGACAAGCCGAGGTCTGGCAGGCTTTGATGGGAGCGAGATAACAGGAGGCCGCGCCTACATGAACATAACCCTGCGGCAACTCAGGGCCTTCATCGCAGTGGCGGAACTCGGGCAGTTCAACATCGCCGCACGCAACCTTCATCTCACCCAGTCTGCGGTCAGCATCCTCATCCGGGATCTGGAGCAGGAGATCGGTGCGCGCCTCTTTGACCGGCACACGCGCATGGTCTCCCTCACTCTTGTTGGCCAGGAATTCCTGCCCCAGGCGCGCAAGATCCTGAAGGACCTCGAGCTTGCTGTTGGCGACGTGCGCGACAACGCATCCCTGAAGCGCGGCCAGGTGACGATCGCCGCTGCGATCGTGCTTGCGGCCACGGTGGTGCCGCCGATCATCGCCCGCTTCCTGAGCAAGTATCCGGAGATCTCGGTCAACATTCGCGACATGCCCGAGGAGCAAATAACGCCTGCGCTCAAGCGCCACGAGGTCGATATCGCCGTCGGCACCCTTTCGGAGGAAGACCCCGAAATCGCCGCCACCCCGCTCTTACGCGACAAGCTGATGCTCGTCTGCCGCGAGGATCACCGGTTTGCAAAGCGCAAATCCGTGCGTTGGGCCGAGCTCAAGGACGAGACGCTGATCACGCTTGCCGCATCCAACCCGCTGCGCAACATCGTCGAGCACAACCTCATTCGCGTCGTGCCGAACTACCGGCCAAAATACGAGGTCCGCTTTTCGACGACGGCGATCAGCATGATTGCCGCCGGAATGGGCGTTTCGGTGCTACCGGAAAACTCCGGCCAGCTCGCCTCGGCCGTTGGGGTAACCACAGTCGATCTCGTTGACCCCATCGTCATGCGCGACGTCTCTCTGCTTCAACGCCGCCACCACAGCCTTTCGCCTGCCGCCGAGCGTCTGAAAGCGGCCTTCATCGCCAGCGTTATGAAACAAGTCTGAGAGGCCTGGAAAAACGGCCGGCCTTCCAGCTGCTCAGCGCCGTCCAGGCGCTTTTCTCGTGTCCCAAACGGTTGAACGCACCCCAATTGCTGTCGGGAAAACCTTTTGGCAGCGCTCCATTACAGACACGCACGGCTCTTCACTGAACGGCGCAGCGACAAACGGGCGGGAATTCCGCGGCTCCCGTCACGGCACGAATTTTCAACTATCGTTATATTTCTTGAAATACAACGATAGTTAGGATTACGTGTGACGAAGAGGCCCGGCCGCGGATATGCAATGCGCGCGGTTGCATCTCGAAGTGCCAGCAACTGCCCTAGCTCCGGAACGCCCATGCCCACGCTGCCCCGTCTCAAATCCCACGGTGTCGCCCTGCCTGCCGCAGCCTTGTCCTTTGCCGCACCCCCGGATGGCCACACGCCCAGGATCAGTGCCCATCGCTTGCGGACCTGGGACATTGCACCGACATTTCATTGCTCGATCATCGGCACGTGTCTGACCGCGGGAGAATTGCGCCAGGTCCTGATAAGGGCCGGGCAGGACGACGTGCGCTCTGCTACAGACCATACCCTGCACGGCCGAGGCGTGTGGCTTGCTGGCCAACGGGATCAGGCGGCAAAGTTGCTCAACAAGGCGCTCGACAAGCGCCACGAGAGCAGCATCAAGCGCATTCCGCGGCAGGCCGATCAAGACGAACTCCGCAACATCTGGCGCAATTCCTTCGAGCGCGGCGATATCGCCGGCCCTTACTGGGCGCTGATGAGCCATCCGGGAACATCACCGGCGCTGATGCGCGAGATCTTCGGGGAGGTGCATATGCTGTCGCACCTTGTCGGCAGCGCAAGTCGCCTCGACATCGCAAGGCTGACCCAGCTGGAAAAGGAACTCGAACAGCAACGCGAAAGAACCGCAAGGCAGGAGACGCGCCTGAAGGCGGCCGCCGACGAGCGCATCGCCTTGCAACAGCGCCTTCGGCAATTGGAGGAAAGAGCCATCCAGGCCGAAGCGGTTGCCGCGTCCGTGGCGCCCTTGGCGCGCATCGCAAAAGGCACGCGGGGCGTATCCGCAGGCAACGACGCGGACGTGGTGCGCAACGAATCCTTCGCCCAGCGCCTTGCCGCATCTGAGGAGAAATCCGACGCGCTGCAGCGGGAACTCGAGCAAATGCAGGATCTGCGTTATGCGGTCCTGCGCGAAAACGAAGCGCTTGAGGCTGCAATAACGGCTCAGCTCAGAGACGATAAAAGTACGCCGCCAGCACAGCTCAGCGGCCCCGTGCTATATGTCGGCGGCCGACGCAATCTGTTTGATCATCTTCGCGCTTACGCAAGAATTCGCAACATCGATCTCCTCCTCCACGACGGAGGCATGGAAGACAGCACGACGCTTCTGCCCGCCCTCGTCGGGCAGGCAGAGACGATCCTCTTTCCGGTCGACCACATCAGTCACGCGGCGGTGGGCCTGGTCAAACGCCTTTGCCGGGAGCAGCAAAAACAATACCTGCCGCTTCGCTCTGCCGGCCTTGCGAGCTTCCTCACCGCCATCACCGGCGCCGGGGGAGCCTATGGGCGTCTCTAGCTCCGGTGATCTGAAAGCGGGCGGCGGGCGCCAGCGCCTCGTTCAGCGGACGATGAGGAATAACCCGCTGACGATGGCAAAGCCCAAAACGGCGATCCGCAGACCGCGGCCGCCGATGCGGGCGTGGGCGTGTCTTGAAACCGCACTCCCGAGCAGGACCGCCGGCGTCAGGTAGAGGGCGACGAGCAATTGCTCTGACCCAACGCGCCCGGATATGGCCAGCACGACGAGGGACATGACCTCGCCGACGAAGAAACAAAGGGCGACTGTCGCCCTTAACACCGGCGCCTTGGCGTGCTGGTAGAGCAGCGCAAGCGGCGGGCCGCCGATGCCGGTAGCGGTTTCGGTGACGCCCGTAAACAATCCGACCGCGAGCGCACTCGGCCTGTTCGGCGTAAACGGCGGGGCGACGAGGGCGGCGACGGCAGCGATGACGGTGAACACACCGACAGCAAGATCCAGTTGCTCAATCGAAAGCGCTGCCAGCAGCCAAAGGCCAGCAAACGTCCCCGCGAAGCGTCCGATCGTGATCCAGGTAGCGCCCGACCAGTCGACATGGGCGCGCTCTCGCGCAGCCACGTGCAGATTGAGCGGCAGCATCAGCAGAAGCAGGGTCACCGGCAGAAGATCGGGCTTCAGCATCCCGACGATCGGCGCGACGATCAGGGCGAAACCGATGCCGAGCGCCCCTTGAATGAACGCCGAAACGAATGTCACGGCGGCCAGAACTGCGAGAAGACCAAAACTCATCGGTAGTGCCCAAGACCACGGTGAGCTTCGGAGAGTGGATGAATGCGCTGGATCGGCGCCTCGGCAATGGCCGCGGCCGTGTCGCGGCGCACCTCTTCCAGAAGCGCCCGGGCGTCCCAATCGACTGGCCAGCCTTGCCACAGCCGAAGCTTGCCGTTGGTAAACACCGCGTCGATCTGATCGCGATTGCCGTAACGGACAAGCTCCCACATCAGGTCGTGCGAGGGTATGAACTCGGGCCGATCGAGATCGACCAGAAGAAAATCGGCGGCAAGCCCCTCGGCAATCGAGCCGGTCACGCCAGAAAGGCCCGCAGCGTCCGCGGCACCGGACGTTGCCCGATCGAGCCAGAGCCACCCGCCGCCGCAGGACGAGTCCCCCGTTGCAAGACCGAAGCCCGCACGCTGAAGGCCTTCGGCCGCATCCATCAGACGGAACCCGTCGGCGCGCGTTCCGTCCGTTCCGAGCCCGAAGCGCATGCCGAGCGCCGCCATCTGCAGGGCCGGTGCGGCCGCGTTCCCCTTCCACAGCGTCGCAACCGGGTTATAGGCGACGGCCGTGCGGGTTTCGCGCAAGAGATTGAGTTCATGCGGCGTGACGAGCGTCGAGTGCGCCAGAAGAACCTGGGGGCCAAGAACACCCAGATGCGCCAGGTGCTCGATAGGTCGCAATCCTCTTGCTGCCAATGAGCGCTCGACGGCAACGAGATGTTCGTTGACATGGGTCTGGAACACGACCCCGGCTCCGGCCGCCATTTCGGAGACCGCTTTCAGCATTCCGTCTGTGGCCGCCTCCGGGATCGAAATCGCCAGCGAGGGATGGATCAAAGGGTCTCGTCTGTAGGCGGAGACGTGCTCTTCGGCCTGGCGCAGGATAACGCCGGGTTCGGCGATCTGCGCAGTTCCCGACAGATCGTTGCAGATAAAGCCGACGACGCTGCGAAGCCCCGTCTCTCGCCCCGCCTGCACCAGAGCGCCGACGTGACCCTTTGAGCGGGTACCGGCATCGACGGCGGTGGTAAATCCGCCGCGCAACGCTTCCCATGCGGCTAGCTTTGCCGAGAGATAGACCATGCGCTCGTCAAGGCTGCCCTCCAGCGGCACCCAGATCCGCCGGAAGATTTCCGACGGCTCTCCAAAGACGAGGGCCTTGCCGAGCGACTGGGTCAGGTGCGTATGGGTGTCGACGAAACCGGGCATCAGCAGATGGTCTGGCAGGTCGATCGCCGTGATCTCAGGAAAATCCCGGGCAATCGCTTCCACCGTATCGATCCGGTGGAAGGTGCCATCGCGCACGACAATGGCTTTTCCGGTGCGCGGGCCTTCCGGCAGAAGAACCTGCCCTGGGCGCAGCATGAGGTCGCCTGTTGTCGACAGTTGTTGGCGGATTGCACTCACTCGTTTGCTCCTTGCGTCGTGGATTGCAGGTTAGGCGCCATTGCGGACCGCTTGCCGGCACCCAGATGCGAAAAGATGGCGTTGACGACGACGGCAGTGATCGTGCCTGCGGCAAGCCCGTTGCCGAGGATCATCTGCGTCCATTGCGGGAACTGGCTGTAGACACCAGGCACAAGGATCGGCAGGAGCCCCATAGACAAGGCGGAGGCGAGCGTGAACATGGGGCCATGTTCACGCAGGTCGACGCGACGCAGGAGGTCGATGCCGATGACGCCGATAATCGAAAAGACGATGACCGCCGTGCCGCCGACGACGGCTTCAGGCAATGCCGTGGCCATCCGGCCGATCGGGGCGAGGAGCGCGATCAGAACGAGAATGGCGCCCGCCATCGCGGTGACGTAACGAGACTTGACCCCGGTCGCGCGCACGATGCCGACGTTCTCGCCACTGGTGATGATCAGCGATGTGCCGAACAGGCCACCGACGAGCGACATCAGCGCATCGCCGCGGATGGTCGAAGGCACGATTGCGTGGGCATTTCCCCGGCGACCGACGATTTCAGCCGTCGCGATGGTCTGGCCGGTCGCCTCGGCCATGGAAATGATCGAAAACACGATCAGCGGGATGGCAGCGATGAGGTCGAACTTCGGCATGCCGAAGGGAAACAGTTGCGGCACGGCGATGACCGGGCCCGCGAACACGCCGGACAGATCCATATGGCCGATGGCAAGCGCGACGAGCGCACCGCCGACCAATCCGAGCATGACGGCGAGCCGCTGAAGCGTTCCGGAAAAGACCCGTGCGGCCGCAACCGTCAGGAGGATGGTGATCAGCGCCAGTCCGACCTCGACGGGTGCTGCGAAACCTTCGCTGCCAGGCTTTCCGGTGATGGTCACGCCATAGATGCGCACCAGATTGACGGAGACCAGCAGCAGCATCGTTCCAACGACGATCGGCGGAAAATAACGCAGCAGCCTGCGGAAGACCGGCAGCGCCAGAAAGTAAAAGAGGGCAGTGATGATGACCGCGCCGACAGCAGTCTGGACGTCCGTCTGCTGGGCGATCGCCAGAAAGATCGCAATCGGCGCGCCGCCCGGCACCATCACGAAGGGCAGGCGTGCGCCAAACCCCTTGGGCCCGAAGCTCTGAAGCATCGAGCCGAGGCCACAGACAAAGAAGGTGGCGCTGATCAGCGAGACTGTCACCGTGTCCGAAAACCCAAGAGCCTTGCTGACGAGAAATACGGCGGTGATGGGAGACGCAGCCATCACCAGCACATGTTGAAGACCGAACAGGACCAGGCTGCGCAGCGGCAGCCTCTCATCGACCGGTTCGACCACTCCATTCACTTCACTTTGCATTTTTCTCCTCCTCCCGGCCTCCTCAAGCCGTTATGCAAATCGTTTTGCATGCGCATCCACTAACACACAATCGCAGTTTTGCAAATCGTTTTGCTTCCACGCGGTTGCCGTGATAGAAGACGTGCATCGGAGGGCTGATGGGAAAACCTACTATCGCCGACCTCGCCAAGGCGGCCGGAGTGTCGGTCACAACTGTTTCGCACGCGTTCAGCGGCCGACGTTACGTCGAGCCGGAAACGCGCAAGCGTATCGAGACGCTGGCGCAGGAAATTGGCTACCGTCCCAATCACCGGGCGCAGCGTTTGCGCACCGGCAGAGCCGGATCGATTGCGCTGGTCTCATCGATGCCCTTTGCCGTGGCCGCCGGACCGTCGAGGCTGGGCTTCCTCATGGAAATTGCGGCAGCCGCCGCCGTAACGGCTTTTGCCAGGGGCATTTCCCTTTGTCTCGTTCCTCCGCTCGGGCCTCGCGACCGCCTCGACGCGCTTGAGGTGGATGGCGCCATCGTCGTCGAGCCGGAACGGGACGACCCGGTGCTCGATTTCTTTTCGTCCCGCGGCACCGACGTCGTGTGCATCGGGCGCGCGCCCGGCCGTGACGATCTACCGTTCGTGGACTTGCAGAGCACGGCAACGGCGCATCTGCTGCTCGATCACCTGCTTGCATGCGGCGGTCAGGTCGGCCTGATAACGGGCCAACAAAGGCGCAATTCCTATATCGAGATGGAGGCTGCCTATGCGCAGCGCATGGCCGAAAGTGGCTTTACGCCGCTTGCCATTCGCATCAACGAACAGGGGGGCGAACAAGCGGCGGCAATCGCCGCGGAAAGTCTGCTGCGCGACAATCCCTCCGTCTCGGCTCTTTGCGTGCCGGTCGACGCCTTTGCGACCGGCGTTATCAACGCAGCCCAGGCCGCCGGGCGCCAGATCCCACACGATCTACGGATCGCAACCCGCTACGACGGCATGCGTGCCAAGCTTGCCACCCCTCCACTCACCGCGGTGGATCTGCATCTTGGCGAGGTGGCAGCAGCCGCCGTGGACCTGCTCCTTTCACGACTGGAGCAGGTGAACGTTGAGCCCGGCAACCTCCCGCCACCAAGCCTGATCTTGCGCCCCTCTTCGCTGATTTCGCGTGGAAATGCCTGAACAGTCAGGCGACCCGCTGGTGGCAGGAAGACGTAGCTTGGGAGGCTTTGGCTGAAGCGCGAGGATGCCAACGCCAGAAGGTCGATGGTCATTGTTCGAACTTGACCATCCTCCCATCCCTTTCCGCAGCCAAGGTCTTTCAGGTGGAGCAAACCGAGCGAGCTTCCGTTTGGCCGGCGACGAGCTCGCTCTGTCCAATCGCTGCATTTGATCTCCTCCACAGGAAGAAAACGGAGAGGGCCGAACGTCTTCATTTCTGAGAACGATATCGGTCCATGGCGGAGGGGCCTTAGGCTCTTAGGAAGTTCTCATTTCGAACGCACAGGATCCAAATGCGCGCTGGCCGTGGCTAAGAACCGGAGCACAGCTGGGCGCGTCGGTTCACCGGCTGTCGCTATCGCGGTCTGCAATGTGACATCGAGGCCGTCAATATGGCGGAATACCAAGTTCTCTTGGGCTTTGGCCAACGTTTCCGGCACGATCGCGACACCCAGCCCCGAAGCGGCCTGGTCGAGCATCGCGTGCCAGCGATCCTTCTCCTCGCGCAATCTCGGTTGAAATCCCGCTCGACCGCAGGCCGCGAGTATTGAGTGATACATAAACGGCCCCACGGATTCCGCGCAAACAATCAAACGCTCTGAACTCAGGTCCGCCAATCTGAGAACGGGTGTGGCCGCCAACGGATGGTCCGCCGGCAGTGCGGCGACGACTGGTTCAGTTCCTGCCGGCCGTAGCAGCAGTTGTGTCGTGTTCAGAGGCGGATGCAGAAAGCCCACGTCGATTGAACCGGCGGCAAGTGCGGCCACCTGTTCGACCGTTGGGAGATTTCGCAAGGTGACATCGACGCCCGGATGCAATTCGGTATATCGGCGAATGATCGCCGTCATCCCCCCGGCCTGCGGCAGTTCGCAATAGCCGATGGCCAGAGCCCCGGCGTCGCCCCGGGCAGCGTCTTGGGCTTGCTGAACTGCTCGTTTGACGTGGCTTAGGGCAACCCCCAGTTCCCGAGCCAAAATACTTCCGGCCTCGGTGAGAATAACTCTTTGCGGGGAGCGTCGCAGCAACGCGCATCCGATCTGCTGCTCCAACTTCTTAATCTGATGTGAGAGCGCGGGCTGCGTTAGATGCAGCCGTGCCGCCGCACGACTGAAGTGCAATTCTTCGACCAGAACACAGAAACTTTCAGCGTACTTCAGCATGGGCCACCATAAAAATTATCGATCAGATTTCACTGCATAATAAATCTGTCGCCTGATCAAGCCAGCCCTCTTCAGACGTCCATCGAATGATGAATTCGGCTGGCTGCTTCGGCGTGGTGACAACGTTCAGCGTTGTTGCGAACCCTCTCGTAGTCGCGGAAGCTTTGATGGCAAGCGAGTGTCTTTCCATCGCCGACCCAAGTTCCGAGCGGATACCTCGCCAAAATACCGGGCGGGAGTTGTGCCCAGCATTCGCCTGAACATCGATACGAAGACCTGCCTCGCACGCTGCGCTCCTGCGGACCGGCCAACAAGTATCGGGAATCTGTCGATTGCGCCGTCCCAAGCATGCGGTACGACGTTCGCGCGAATTCGCTGCCTCCGCCAACTGTTGGCGGGTTTACGGGACAACTTGGCGGGGATCGTTCGATGTGCAGGCATGCGCGCCAGCGTATCTGAGAGAGGATTTCCGGCCTTCGATCCCGACTGCTCCGACCGAAGTCGGGCAGTCAGAGGCGTCCCCGCGTATCATTGGGCTGCAGCAGCAACCCTCATCCAGTGCTGCGGTGCGATTTCGACGCGTTGCGAGCGCGTCGGCGGAGAAAAGACATCCTGGACCTGGCCACCTGCGGACACCGCGGCATTCGCAGAGTTCACCTGGCATGCACCCAAAGGCTGACGCGCGTCGGGATCGGGAATGGCAGCGATCAGGCGCCGCGTATACGGATGGGCCGGCGTCTGAAAAATGTGTTGCCACCTCCCCTCTTCCACGATCTCTCCGAAATACATGACCAGGACGCGATCACTCATGTGTTCCACCACGCTCAGGTCGTGGCTGATCATCAGATAGGAGAGGCCCAGCTTTTCCTGAAGGTTTAGCAGCAGGTTGATAATCTGCGCGCGGATCGACACGTCGAGGGCGGAAACCGGCTCGTCGAGCACGACGATCTCGGGCTCGAGGATCAGCGCGCGGGCAATACCGATGCGCTGGCGCTGGCCGCCGGAAAACTCGTGTGGATATCGGCCCGCCTGCTCGGTCGTCAGGCCGACATTCTTCAGCATCGCCTCGATGCGTGCCTCTATTTCAGAGGCGGCGGTAATGCCGTGCAGGCGCAGCGGCGCTGCAAGCGAGGTCCGCACGGACTGGCGCGGGTTGAGCGACGCATAGGGATCCTGGAACACCATCTGCACCGCTTTTGCCCTGTCCATGCGAACAGGCGCGCCGGGACCGGCAAGCGGTTTTCCGCGATAGCGGATCATGCCCTCGGTCGGCTCCTGCAGGCCGAGAATGGAGAGCGCCGTCGTCGATTTGCCGCAGCCGGATTCACCGACGATCGAAAGGCATTCGCCTTTGGCCAATTCGAAGCTGATGCCGTTGACGGCATGAAGCGTGCGCCGTCCGGCGCCGAAAAGGCCGCCGCCGGCGATGGGGAAACGCACGTGAAGATCGTCCACCTGCAATAGCGGAGCGGTCATGGTTGGCTCCCGTCCAGTTCGCGCGGCGTGATAAAGCGGCTCTCGGTCAGCTTCGAGCGATCGGCAATGATGCTGTCGATATCGACGAGCCGCTGCCGCCCGTGTTCGCTGCGACTGCCAAGGCGCGGCAGGGCGCCGAGCAGCCCGCGGGTATATTCGTGCCGCGGGCTCGCAAACAGCGCCCGCGTCTCGTTCTCCTCGACCAGGCAGCCCGAATACATGACGCCAACGCGCTGGCAGATGCTGGCGATGACGCCGAGGTCATGGCTGATGAAGAGGACGGCCGTGCCGCGCGCCGCGCAGAGTTCCTTGATGAGGCGCAGCACCTCGGCCTGCACGGTAACGTCGAGCGCAGTTGTCGGTTCGTCGGCGATCAGAAGATCCGGGCTGCAGGCAAGCGCCATGGCGATCATGACGCGCTGGCGCAATCCGCCCGACATCTGGTGCGGGTAGTTTCTGACGCGGCGATCGGGGTTGGGCACCCGCACATTGTCAAGCGCCTCGACGGCGAGCTTTTCGGCCTCACCCCAGCTTTTTCCCTGATGCAATACGAACATCTCGGCGATCTGCCGGCCGACCGTCGAAAGCGGGTTCAGCGCGGTCATCGGCTCCTGGAAGATCATCGCGATCCGATTGCCGCGCAGGCGCCGCATCTCCCGCTTGGGCAATGCCAGCAGGTTCTGCCCCTTGAACAGGATCTGTCCCCCGGAAACCGCGAGCGGCTTTTTCAAAAGCCCCATGACGGCAAGCGATGTGACTGATTTTCCGGAGCCGGATTCGCCCACGAGTCCATAGGCTTCGCCGGGCATGATCTGGAAGGATACCCCTTTGAGCAACGGATGGAGGGCGAAACGACCGAGCGGAACGCTTAGGCGCAGATCCCTGATATCGAGTAGCGGCGTGGTCATGGCTTGCGCGTCCTCATATGCGGATCGAGGCTGTCACGCAGACCATCGCCGAGCAGATTGAATCCAAGCACCGAAAGGAAGATGGCAAGGCCGGGGAAGAGCGCCGCCCAGGGGGCGAGCTGGATCAGCTGGCGCGCATCGGTCAGCATCGAGCCCCAGCTCGGAAACGGCGGCTGGATGCCGAGCCCGAGGAAGGAGAGCGCCGCTTCAGCCAGCACCGCCGATCCCATGCCGAGCGTCGCCATGACGAGGATCGGCCCCATCATGTTCGGCAGGATCTGCGTGAACATGATGCGCAGGTCGCCATAGCCCAGCGTCTGGGCCGCCTGCACGTAGCCTTGCGATTTCAAGGAGAGCGTCGAGGACCGTGCGATGCGGCAGGTCCAACTCCAGTTGGTGAGGCCAAGCGCGATCAGGAGCGACGGCAGACCGGGGCCGAGCACAGCCATCACGGCGAGCGCGAAGATGAGCGAGGGAATGGCGAGCATGACGTTGGTCAGCCCGTTCACCAGATCATCCCACCAGCCGCCCCAGTAGCCGGCGGTCATGCCGAGTGTGACGCCGATGATCGAGTTGATCACCTGCGATACGATGCCGACGGTCAGCGAGATCTGGGCGCCGTAGAGGATGCGGGTAAAGACGTCCCGTCCCTGCCCGTCCGTGCCAAACCAGAAGGTGGCATCCGGCGGCAGTTCGGAGTTCATCAGGTCCGCATCGAGCACCGGGTCGAAGGGCGCGATCCAATGGGCAAGAATACCGGCGAAGATAACCAGTACAGTCAGCGTCGCACCGAGCCAGAAGTTGAAGCCGAGGCGCATTGACGTCACTCCTGCTTGATGCGCGGATCGATCGCGGCATAGACGAGATCGACGGCGGTGTTGATGATCAGGAACCACAGCACGATGACGAGGATCGTGCCCTGCACCACGGGTATGTCACGGATCGCCACGCTATCGACGAGCAGCGAGCCGATGCCGGGCCAGGCGAACAACTTCTCGATGACGACGGCCTGGCCGATCAGCGAGCCGAACTGCAGGCCGACCGTTGTGACGATCAGCACCAGCGCATTGCGGGACACATGCCAGCGCACGACCTTCGCCTCGCTCATGCCCTTCGAGTGGGCGGTGCGGATGAAATCGGCGTTCAACACGTCGAGCACGCCCGCCCGCGTGGTGCGCGCAAGCAGCGCCAGCGGCGCGACGCCAAGTGTCACGGCCGGCAGGATGAGGTTTCGTAAAGAGCCGTCGCCATAGCCGAAACTGGGCAACCAGTTCAGTTGCAAAGCGAAGAGATACATCAGGAGCAGGCCGAACCAGAAATCTGGTAGCGAAAGCCCCGAAATCGCGCCGATCATTGTCGTCGTATCGAGGATCGAACCAGGACGCAACGCGGCGAGAAAGCCGAGCGGCACCCCCACAACGATGGCAAAAACCATCGCCGCGACTGAGAGCTGAAGCGACGCGCCCATGCGGTCGCTGATGAGGTCGACAACCGGTTGGCGGGTGCGAAAGCTGGTGCCGAGATCGAACCTCGCGAGATCCGTGACATAGGTCACGAAGCGCTCCATCAGCGGCTTGTTCAGACCGAATTCCTCATTGAGGCGAGCGATCAATTGGGGATCGGCGGCACGTTTGCCGTCCGCAAAGAGACTAACCGCGAAGGTGCCGGGAACGACGGAGAAGATGACGAAGATCAGCAGCGCCACCACGACAACTGTCGGGGCAACCTGCAGAATGCGGCGCAGGGTAAAACGAAGCATAGGCGGTTCCGAGTTGGACACCCTTTCGGGGACGACTGACTGTTCGTGATAGGGGGTAGCCTGACGGCCTAAAGATCAGCGGCGGGCATCCGGCGCCGTTTCGTCGATCCAGATTTCGTCATAGGGCTGGACCGCCAGTTCCGTCGCGTTCGGAACAAGACCGTGGATCCACGGCTGGTAGGCCATGACCGCCTTGTTGTAGTTGAAGAACCAGACCGGCGCGTCGTCCTGCACGATGTTGTTCGCCTGGCGCAGCAGATCGCTCTGTCTGGTCGGGTCGCGTTCCTGCTCCGCAGCCCTAAACAACGTGTCGAACTCGGGGTTCGCATAGCTAGAGTAGTTGCAGGCGGACTGAGGCGTTGTCGAGAGAAAGCAGCGCAACGCATTGAGGGGGTCGGGCCCGGATGGGATAGACCAGATATAGGCACTGAAGTTGCCTGATGTCACGGCATCGCCAAGGGCAGAGCTTTCGACTGGCTTCGGCTTCACCGTGATACCGACCTTCTTCAGCATCGGCAGGATGGCCTCGACGATCGGTACGCCCCAGCTCTCGTTCGGGCTTGCCGTCACTTCGAATTCGAAGCCATCGGCGTAGCCGGCTTCGGCCAGCAGAGCCTTCGCCTTGTCGGGATCAAAGGCGTAGGGCGCCTTGTCCTTGTCGAAGGCCGGCGAGGACAGCGGCAGCCAGCCGGAAGCGGGGTACGCCTTGTTCTTGACCAGGCGTTCGACGATCAATGGCGTGTTGATCGCGTAATTGATCGCCTGACGGACCCGCTTGTCCTTGAAGGGCTCGAAGGAAGGGTTGAAGCCGATGGTGCGGGTATAGACCTCAGCGACTTCGAGCAGGTAGTCCTTCAGGGCGTCCTCACCCTGATAGGCCTGGTACTGGGTGGGGCCAAGAATAGAGACGTCGATCTCCTTGTTGCGGAAAGCGATGTCTCGCGCGGCGTCCTCTCCCATAAGCGTGATGTTGATGCGGTCGAGATAGGGCTTTCCCTCTTCGTAGTACCTGTCGAACTTTTCGACGACGACCTGCGAACCAGGTACGTGCTCCTTGAAGACGAAGGCACCGAGGCCGACAGGGGTCTTGGCAAAGCTCGATTCATCCTTCACGTCAGACGGATAGATCACCGTCGTGTTCTGCATCAGCGAGAAGCCAGGGTTGATAGGGCCGACAAAAGTGATTTCCAGGGTGTGGTCGTCGATCTTCTTGAGACCGGAAATCTCCTTGGCTTTGCCGGCGATAAAATCGTCCGCGCCCTTGATGACGGCGATGTAGCTCGCGCCCGGGAAGGCGTTCTTCGGGTTGGCGATGCGCCTGTAGCTATAGATGATGTCGTCAGCCGTCAGCGGCTTGCCGTTATGGAAGATGGCATTGTCGCGCAGGTGATAGGTGTGCACCGTGCCGTCTTCGGAGACGTCCTCGGAACGTGCCAGTTCCAGAACCGGCTTGTTCTGGATCGAATCCCAGCTATAGAGCGCGCGATGGATGGCTTGTGCGATGAACTCTTCCTGCGTGTTCGGGCTCGCCTGCACGTCGAGCGTGGCAAAGCTCGAGCCATAGGGGGCGGTGAAGACGAGTGTTC
This sequence comes from Ensifer sp., assembly GCF_035999185.1. Taxonomy (GTDB): domain Bacteria; phylum Pseudomonadota; class Alphaproteobacteria; order Rhizobiales; family Rhizobiaceae; genus Ensifer. The sequence goes on from NZ_DASYHB010000200.1 coordinate 16,839, forward strand.
CGCCATGGCGTTCACCCGCGGCCAGCGCCCCTGTGGCCACCCCAAGGCTGAGCATGGCGGCCAGTGTCAGTCTTTTCAGCATGCCGTTCTCCCTCTCGTGTCTTTCGACACGGTCCGCGTCGCCTTGGGCGCCTCATTCAACCTGGCATGAGAATTCTAGGGCGATCGGGACCTTCCTCAGCCCCCGCGGCGCTCACCTTCTCTTCGCCATCTTTACCGACGAGTTTTTCACCGGATGAATGTGTCGGTCGATGAGACAAATCAGTACGGCCACTTGCAGACGATGGGAAATTTATTTTAACGCGGTTTATGATCGAAATATTTTATCATGAGGCGCGTCCACGGTCGCGGTGAATGGAGCCTCGAGAGCACACGCGGCCCGTGCCTGCGCACCATCAGATGTTGCGATCAAAGGCGCATGATTTCATGGATCCGGGATCACAGCGCGCGGACCCAAAGGGGCTCTTCCAAGCACCGGGGTACGGCTTAGTCGCGCTCGGCATTTGAGCATAGGCGACGTCAATCCCGGCCAAGCCGCTTCGATCATAGGAGGGTGACCAGGGGCCTTAACTAGGTCACCAACAATCAATTTATTCTATCGTGAAGCACAACAAAATAAATTTCCTTATCGCTCCGACCTCACCTAACAATGCGAGAGAAGCAACTGGTGAGGCAATTGATGAACGCCCCTTCGAGTTTCCGACATGGCAAGATTCTCCGCCATAACGCCGGCATTGCTGGCGTGATATTGTCCGTGGCCGCATCGCTGTGCGCTGACGTCCCAACCGCCCTCGCGAATGCCGGCACAGCCACGGAAGTGCAAAACCCAAGCGTGCAGAACGATATCCCGCCGCGCCTTCAGTGGGAGGCGAACTACGGATATTGCGGTGAGGTGGCGCTCATAAGCGCCGGACTTTACTATGGGCAATACGTATCTCAGTACGACGCCAGGGCAATTGCTAGCAAAAATATCGACCAATCGCGGCAGGAGAGCCAGCTTTTGCTTGGCGTCAACGACACCTATGCCGCGAAGCACATGCGTCTAAAGGCAATTCGGTGGAATACCGACGCCAAGCCCAACGGCAATGATTTTCTGGCCTGGGTTAAGGAGAATGTCGCAGCCGGCTATCCCGTTATAATTGGCGTCTACATGAACCATTATCTCTTCGAGGAATCCGAAGATGAGGACGCCGGCGAAGAAGAGTACGACCACATCGTTCCCGTGATCGGAGTTTCTTCAAACCGACCTTTCACAAAGCCCTCACGCTACGACAGCGATGACGTCATCACGTTCAGCGACAACGGCCTCTATTCTGGCGACGGTCAGCCGGCTTACCTTTACAGCTATGCGTTTGGCTCGTTCCAGGCCAATCGCAAGGAAGCAAACTCAAAATCCCGCCCAGTCTATTCCTTGCGACGCAAGGGTGGGAATTACGGGATCGCCGTAACCGGGATTATCGATCGCGATGGAAAGACGTTGCCGATCCGCTTGTCGACGAACGCAAACTACGAAAAACCCGCCATGCGCGAGGGTTCCAACACCCGTCCAAAACCGCAGAAATTAACTTTGACGGTCAATGTGTCTGGCCTGAGGCCGGGTGTGCCCTACACGTTGTACCGATACAACAACTTCGACTCCGTTCCTGAATCCTCTTTCAACGCCAATGCCTCAAAGGCGTCCAAGAGTTGGAAATTCACCGTCAAGGCGGGATCCACATTCGCGGTGACGGAAGAAATCTCTTCGGATCAAACCGCAGTCTATCGTGCGGTTCCGAACACTGCTCCCTGAAATATCCCAACCAAACGAGGGCGCATCGCGAACCGACGTGCGCCCTCGTGCATCCGCAACGGCGAATTCAAGACTGGAGACCGCTCAATGTCAGCGAACCCACAGGTGCGTGCCGATACCATCATCTACAATGGTCCGATCTGGTGCGGGTACGAGGAAGGAACGGTGGAGGCCTTGGCCATATGGCAAGGCAAGGTATTGGCGACCGGCACGCGGGAACAAATATGGTCTCTGAAGGGAGATGAAACACATCTGATCAATCTACAGGGGCGCTTCGCCACGCCCGGATTGAACGACGCTCACCTCCATTTGCTTTTGGTTGGCTTGACGCTGGATTGGGTCGATGCGACGCCACAGACCGCTCCGACATTGGACCGTCTGCTCAATATCATTCGCGACAAGGCGGCCACCGTTTCTCCGGGCGCATGGATCAAAGCCCGGGGCTACGACCAAACCAAGCTTGATGTCGGGCGTCATCCGCACAAGTCGGAGCTCGACGCCGTGGCTCCCAACAATCCTGTCCTTCTTGAACGCGCATGCGGTCACGTAGCCATCTTCAACTCAAGGGCTTTCGAGCTGGCGGGCGTGGATGAAAAGACGCCAGTGCCGGACGGTGGTTTGATCGAGCAAAGAAATGGCCAATTGACGGGCATGGTAGCCGAAAATGCCCAGCAAGTCGTTCTTAAGACCATCCCAAAGCCCTCGACGGAAGAGATGATTGCCGCCATCGAGGCGGCGGGCAAGCTACTGCTTTCCTACGGCATCACCAGCGTCATGGACGCAGCGGTCGGGCAAGTTGCGGGCTTTGAGGAAATTCGGGCGTACACGCTTGCCAAGCTGCAAAAGCGCCTTCCGGTACGGACCTGGCTCGTGCTGCTCCAGGACGGTCAATCCATGGTGCAAAAATGCTACGAAGCCGGACTGGTCTCGGGCGTCGGCGATGACATGCTCACGGTCGGCGCGGTGAAGATCTTCCTCGATGGGTCCGCTGGGGGACGCACGGCCTGGATGAGCAGGCCGTATGTCGGCGAAGATGACAATGTCGGGGTCCAGATATTGCAGGATGCCGAATTGGCGGCGTTGGTACTGGATGCGCACAGCAAGGGTTATCAACTGGCCTGCCACGCGATCGGCGACGCCGCCATTGGCCAACTCATCACAGCCTATGAAAAGGCGCTCGCGGCACATCCCGATCCGGATCGAAGACACCGCATCGAGCATTGTGGTTTCTCCACACCTGAACAGCACGAGCGGATGAGAAAGGCCGGAATTTACCCCTGCCCTCAGCAAGTTTTCATCTACGACTTTGGAGATGCCTACATATCGGTTCTCGGCCCGGACCGAGCCCTGTCGAGCTATCCGTTGAAAACGTGGAAGGACCTTGGCTTCAAACCCGCCACGGGCAGCGATTCTCCCGTTTGCGATCCCAATCCCTATCCGAACATCTACTCGATGCTGACGCGCAAGACCTGCGAAGGAACAGTGATGGACGCCAGCGAGCGTGTGACTATCGAGGAAGCGCTCCAGGTCTATACGGAATACGGTGCGTTCTCGCAGAAGCTCGAACATGTCAAGGGCAAGCTGGTCCCCGGGCAAGCGGCCGATATCGCGGTGTTTTCACGCAATATGTTGATCGCGACCCCGGAAGACATCCTGAAAGACACGCGTTGCGTCATGACCCTCCTTGCAGGTGAGGTGGTGTTTGAGCGCACTGCGGACATTCGCGGTTTTGGGGAACTCGAGAAAGCACAACCCGCCCCTCGATCGGCAAATTGGTAGGCTCTTCGCGCAAGATGTCTTCGGGATTTCGACTTCCCTCCGATCGCTCGGTTCGTTCGCGACAGCGGCTATCGAGATCGGTTGATCGTAGAAGCCGAGCAGGATCCAGCACTCACCCCGCCACGTGCAGCTGTCGCCCGCGCGTTCCATCACATCGGCGAAGCATAGCCGATGTGATGGCAGGGGGGCTGCATGGCAATACCATCAAATCTGTCACCTTGATGGGAATCGAACCCGCGATTGAAACGCCGCTGCATCAACGGGACGCTATGCACCTCATGCTCGCATCAATGAACCCCCGTCTGTATTTCGCGCGTCCGCTCATCGCGCCAACCAACCCCCATCCACCGGGATAACCGCGCCATGCATGTAGCGTGATGCCGGCGCCAGCAGAAACACTGCAGCGTCGCCGATATCGTCTGGCGTGCCCCAGCGCCCCGCCGGGATGCGATCAAGGATCGCGGCGCTGCGTTCGTTGTCCGAGCGCAGCACTGCAGTGTTGTTGGAGACGATGTAACCCGGCGCGATGGCGTTGACGTTGATACCCTGACTTGCCCATTCGTTGGCGAGGATCCGGGTAACGCCGAGCAGGCCGTGTTTTGACGCGGTGTAGGAGGCAACGCGAATGCCGCCCTGGAAGGAGAGCAGCGAGGCGATGTTGACGATCCGCCCTTCCCGCCTTTCGGCAATAAGCCTGCGGCCATAGGCCTGGCTCAGGAGAAACGCCACCTTCAGGTTGAGGTCGACCACCTCGTCCCAGTCCGCCTCCGAAAGGTCGACCGAGGCGGCCCGGCGAATGATGCCGGCATTGTTGACCAATCCGTCGAGTGGGCCGCATTCCTCTGAGACACGGTCGATCAAGTGCTTGACTGCATCCCCATCAGAGAGATCGCAAGCGAGCGGTACGATGCGGCCGCCTGCCGCTTCGACCTTTTCCACCGTCTCGGCCATCGAGGAGCGCCCGACCGCGACCACTTCGCCGCCTGCCCGGCCGATCGAGACCGCTATGCCCTGACCGATCCCGGTGTTGGCACCGGTGACAAGCACGCGCTTCCCTTCGAGGCTGAAGGCGGAAAGATCGCTCATCGCAGTGTCTCCATCGGCACCGGGTCGGCGTCGGTGTAATCGACATTGTCCCCGGCCATTGCCCAGATGAAGGCGTAGTTGGAGGTGCCGCAACCGGAGTGGATCGACCAGACGGGCGAAAGCACGGCCTCCTCATTGGCCATGACGATATGGCGTGTTTCGGATGGCTCGCCGAGGAAGTGGAAGACCCGCGCCGGCTCGGGGAGATCGAAGTAGAGATAAACCTCCATGCGCCGGTCATGGATATGCGCCGGCATGGTGTTCCACACCGAGCCCTTCTTCAGTTCCGTCATGCCGACGACCAGCTGGCAGGTCTCGATCCCATTGGTGAACTGGAAGATCGAGCGCTCGTTCGATGTCTCCAGGCTGCCAAGGTCGAGGCGCTTTGCCCCGGCAATCGTCAGGAGCGCCGTTGGGAAGGTCCGGTGCGCCGGTGCCGACAACAGGTAGAATTTGGCGGGAGCTGCCCGACTGTCCGATACGAACGTCACATGCTCGCCCATGCCGACATAGATCATGTCACGCGCACCGAGCGGATGGCTCTTGCCGGAAACGACAGCGCGCCCCGGCCCGCCGATGTTGACGGCGATCAATTCGCGGCGCTCGAGAAACGCCTTCGTACCCATCGGCTTGATCGCCTCGAGCGTCAACTCGGTCTCGACCGGCATCGCCCCGCCAACCACCATGCGATCGTAGTGGGTGTAGGTGAGGTTGATGCGATCGCTCTCGAAGAGGCCGGCGATGTGAAAGTTGTGGCGCAGTTCGTCCGTCCCCATCGCGGCTGCGGCAAGTGGATCGATGGCGTGGCGGGACGAGAAATCAGAGAGCGTCATGTCAGGTCTTTCGGTCGTTGCGGGAGGATCGGTTGATGTCAGAGCGGCACGCCACGCATCAGCGTTACGGTGGTTCCCCGCTCCGAGAGGACCCTTCGGAGTGCCTCGATATCCGGCGCTGCGGGCAAGCGGGACAGTTTCCTCTCTCCATCTGCCGGGTCGCCCTGGGCTAGGACGGCGACGCCGAGCGTGCTGACGCCTGCAGCAACAGTGCCGAGCAACTGAGGAATGACCGTCTTTGCGGAAACCAGATTGGTATTCGGTGCCGCGATGTGGCAACGCCCCTTGCGAGCGATCGACGAGCCGATATCGATCACAGCCGAAAGGTCTGTCCTGGTGGTGACGACGGCGCGACGGCCATCCTGTTCACGGCGTTCGCCGGCGTCGCGTCCGATTGCAAAGCCGCCCTCAATGGTGGCGAGCGGCCGTGGTGTGTCGATCCGATGGAGCCGGACGTGAAAGTCGCCGTCCCAGTAGAGCCACGTTTCGACCGTCACATCGGCAAAGGGCCGCCAGCGCGCGTAAAGAAGGTTGTCGGCGGTCAGCGCTTGCTCGTTGGTCTCGCGCACGCGAAAGTGCACGCCGTCGTCGCTGAAGCCAATCATCGATTCGAGCACGGAATTGTCGAAGCGCCAGAGATCGTTCTCGACGCTGAAGCCATAGCGCGCCGAATAGGCGAACTTGGCGTATTTCTCCGGCGCGAAGCGGATGAAGGTGTTCTCGGCGCTGGTGTGCTGGCCGCAGGAAAGCGCAATCGCATCCCCCGGCGGATTGGCGATCAGGAAGCCAATATGGCGCTGAGCGGATAGTGCCGGCCGCGCTGGGCAGACGGTCTCGTCGCTCGCCCAGAACGGATGGTCCTCCGGCAGCATCAGCGGAAGGAAGGCCTTCAGTGCCCAGTAGGGCGATTGCGCAGAATTGTAGGGTTCCGACATGATCAGGTTGGGATAGGAGTAGCCGACGGGCATCACGCCGTCGCGCGCGGCAAAGGGTTGCTTTGCCCACCACCGCAGGTGCCGCAGGAAATATCCCTTCTGCTCGCCGAAAGGGATCGTCTCATCGCCGACGAGCGCCATGGCGCCGAAAAGGCCTGCGATGGCAAAGCGATAGGTCATCGAGCGGCCGAAGCAGAGCGCCGGCCCGTCATCGGCAAACCACCTCGCCAAATCGCCGGCAATCAACGTTGCCCGCTCACGATATCTGTTCGTCCAATCGGCACCATCGAGGGCGGCCAGGATCAGGCCGTAGAAGTGGAAGGCGAAGGGAATGTAGTGGTCGGCGCGCCGCACATCGCCATCGTGATACCAACCGTCGCCGAGATAGAAACCGTCCAGTTCGCGCCGATACTTTTCGTCGAGGCGCCTGTTGTAGTCGACACCGACATGGCTGAGCCCCATGCCGACGAGCAGCCGAAAGAACTTCCAGTTGTTGTCGCTGTATTCGCAGGCGTGACCCTTCAGCAGGTAGGCAGCGACATTGCGGCGTTCGACTTCAGACAGGGGAGCCCAGAGCTTGTGCGGCACCAGCCTCAGCGCAAAACCGATCGCCGCCAGTTCCACCAGACGCTGGCTGCGGTCGAAGCAGTCGCCCCAATATTCCGGATGTGCCGGGTCGCAGCCATTGGCGAGGCCGCGGGCGATCGGCGCCCAGTCGATCCACGTCGCACCGCCGACCTCAGCCGGCGCCAGCCCCCAGAGCAGCCGCGAATAGCCCTCCATGTCGGCGGATTCCTGGTCGAAATGCGCGGCGTGAGCATCCAGCCGGATCCGAGCGCCGCCATGAGAGCGGTATTTCTCCACCGGCTCGACCAGCGCCCTGAGCGCCGTTTCGACATCGGCGCGGCTTTTCAGTGGATTGCCTGCCCAGGGCTTGAACAGGGTTTCGGGAAAGATCGTGTCGGTCATGCCAAAGCTTCCGTTCAGACATTGCCGCGCGGGAATGGCTCCCGCGCAGCTCGGCGAAGTGGAGCGGATGCTCAGACCTTGAGGATGCGGTCGGCCGCCGAGATCAGTTCGCTGCCGGCTTCAGACGGCGTCAGTTGGCCAAAGGCGACCTTGTCGGCGAGCGGGCGGAAAACACGTTCGTCGAGCTCGCCAGCACCAAGCGGCACAGCCGGCGGATAGGTACCGACGCGGTCAGCGATGCCGTTGATATAGTCGACGGTTTTCTTCGCCGTGGCATCGATCGATGGAAGAACGGCGGCCTGCACGTCAGTGTTCACCGGCACACCCCGCTCGACCTGAAGGATCTTGCCGGCCTCCAGATCGTTGACGAAGAAGTCGATGAACTGTGCTGAAAGCTCGGGGTTCTTCGCCGTGCTGGCGATCGACCAGTGCAGGCCGGGGCGATAAAAGAGACCCGAGGGACCACCGTCAGCGCTGACCGGCAGCGACGTGATGTCGAGTGTGCTCTTGGAGATCTTCTGGAAGGCCGGCAACTGGTTGGAGAAGGCAATGGCGATGACCGCGTTGCCGGTTGCCAACGGATTGCTGTCGACCAGGACCTTGTCGAGCGCCTGAACTTCGGCGGACACGCAGCCGCCGTTCTTCGTGAGACTTTCCCAATAGCCGAACCAATCAGCGGCATCGCCAGCCTCGTAGCCAAGCTTTCCGGCCTCGGTGTAGAGCTTCTTGCCGCGCTGATGCAGAAACGCCTCGAAGGCATAGGTGTAGCGCGACGCGTTTCCGACCGCCCAGACGTTCTTCTTGCCCATCGCCTTGGTGAGGTCGATCGCGAGCTTGGCGAAGTCGTCCCATGTGGTCTTTGCCGAAGGCGGCGTTAGCCCCGCTTTCGTCACCGCATCCGTGTCGTAGATCATCGCAAAGGCGTTCAGCGAAAGCGGCATGCCGGTGACCTTGCCGTCGACCGTTCCAAGATCAAGCACGCCCGGCACCAGCTTTTCGGTGCGGATCACCTTGCCGAGGTAATCGTTGAGCGGCAGGTTGGTGGACCTGCGGCTATAGTCCGCAAAGCGGCTCGGTTCGAGCTGGAAGATATCCGGCGCATTGCCGCCGGCGATCATCGTCGTGAGCTTCGCCCAGTAGTCGCTGCCACCCACCTCGCCGACGATCTTGACTCCGGAGTGCGCAGCTTCAAAAAGCTTGGCCGCACCCAGCGTGCGTTCGGCACGGCTTGGCGTGCCCCACCAGTAGAGGCGCATGGAATCGTCCGCGAAGGCGCGGAAAGCCGGCATCGTTGCGAGCGTGGCACCGGCGCCGAAAAGTGCGGCGTTGCGCAAGAAATGGCGTCTGTTGATCATGTTCTCCTCCTCCATGATGTGTTTTGAGATCCGTTTCGAGATCAGTGGCCGATGCGATCGCCGGCCTCGTCGAACAGGTGGCAGTTCTCTACGGCAATTTGGACTTCCAGCGTGGAACCGGGGCTGATCGCGCGTTGGCCGTCGAGGGCGACCGTCAGCGACTGCCCATCGGCAAGCCGGCCATAGACGATGGTCTGGCCACCGAGATGCTCGACATGCACCACCGTCAGCGTGCCAAGTTCGAGCCCGCCGGTCCCGTCGATTCCAATGTGTTCGGGCCGCAGGCCGAGGCTGAGCTTCGCGCCGGCCGCGACACGCTCGTCGATCGGCAGCCGCGCTTGCCGGCCGGCAATGTGGACCGAAACGCCGCCATCGCGGACGTCACCAGCAACCGCATCGAGGAAATTCATCTTGGGCGAGCCGATAAATCCGGCGACGAACCGGTTGGCGGGCCGGTTGTAGATCTCGAGCGGCGTGCCGTTCTGCTCGATGACGCCGGCGCGCAAGACGACGATACGGTCGGCAAGCGTCATTGCCTCGACCTGGTCATGGGTGACGTAGATCATCGTCGCTCCGATGTCCCGGTGCAGCTTGGCAATCTCCACGCGCGTCTGGACCCGGAGCTCCGCGTCCAGGTTGGAGAGCGGCTCGTCGAACAGGAAGATCTTGGGGTCGCGCACGATCGCCCGGCCGATCGCCACGCGCTGCCGCTGGCCGCCGGAGAGCTGCTTCGGCTTGCGGTCGAGCAGATGGGTGATCTGCAGGATGTCGGCCGCCTTGCGCACGCGCTTGTCGATTTCGGGCTTCGGCATCTTTGCCGTTTCGAGGCCGAAGGACATGTTCTTGTAGACGCTCATGTGCGGGTAGAGTGCATAGGACTGGAAGACCATGGCGATCCCCCGCTCGCTCGCCGCCGTCTCGTTCATGCGCTCGCCGCCGATCGAAAGCTCCCCGCCGCTGATCGGCTCGAGGCCGGCGATCATGCGCAACAGGGTCGACTTGCCGCATCCCGACGGACCGACGAAAACCACGAACTCTCCGGAACCGATCGCCAGATCAACGCCGCGGATGATGTCGAGATTGCCAAAGCTCTTCTTGATCTTGTTCAAAGCCAGCGTCGTCATCGTTTTCGTCCCTATCTCTCAATTTCCGTGTGTCAGCGCTTCATCCCGGTTGTCGCGATGCCTTCGATCAGCAGTCGCTGGAACAGCATGAAGAGAATGAAGATCGGCAGCACCGTCAGCGTCGACATGGCAAACAGCGATCCCCAATCTGAGGTGCCGGTGGAGTCGACAAAGGTGCGAAGCCCAAGCTGTGCGGTGTATTTCTCGATGTCGTTCAGGTAGATCAGCGGCGCGAAGAAGTCGTCCCAGGTCCAGATGAACGAGAACACTGCTGCCGTCGCGAGCACGGGCGTGGAGAGGGGCAGGATCACCTTCAGGAAGATACGCAGCGGTCCGCAACCGTCCATGATCGCCGCCTCGTCGAGTTCCCGCGGGATGCCCCGGAAGAACTGCACCATCAGGAAGATGAAGAAGGCGTCGATCGCGAGGAACTTCGGCACAACGAGCGGCAGGATGGAGTTCACCCAGCCGAGCTTGAGAAACAGCACATATTGCGGGATCAGCACCGCATGCTGCGGCATCATCAACGTGCCGAGCATAAGGGTGAACCAGAAGGAGCGTCCCTTGAAACGCAGGCGCGTGAAGGCATAGGCCGCCATCGAGCAGGAAAAGAGATTGCCGACGACCACGAGCAGCGAGATGACAAGCGAATTGAAGAACATCCAGCCGAAGCTGACGCTGAGGCCGCTCCAGCCGCGACGATAGGCATCGACCGTGGGATCACTCGGGATCAGCCCGGTCGAGGTGAAGATCTCGCTGTCCGGCTTGAAGGAGCTCGCGACCATCCAGAGCAGCGGATAGAGCAGCAGGAAGCTGACCGCGACCAGCAGCGCGTAGAGCAGGGCCCGTTTCCACGGCGAGACGCCGGGCGTCGCAGCGGCGACGCCGTGTCCGATTGTGGTCGTCGAGAGAGCAGCTTCAGTCATCGTAGTGTACCCAGTACCTGGCCGTCAAAAATGACATGGCGGTGAAGAAGGCGATGATCAGCACCAGGACCCAGGCCAGCGCCGAGGCATAGCCGAAGCGGAAGTTGGTGAAGGCCTCCTGGTAGAGGTAGAGCGTGTAGAACAGCGTGGAGTCGATCGGCCCACCGGTTCCGTCGCTGATGACAAAGGCCGAGGTGAAGGCCTTGAAGGCGTCGATCGTCAAGATCACGGCATTGAAGAAGATGACGGGCGTCAGCAGCGGCAGGGTTATCTTGAAGAACTGCCGCGCCTTTCCCGCACCATCGATGCTCGCCGCCTCGTACATGTCCTGCGGGATCTGACGCAGCCCGGCGAGGAAGATGATCATCGACGAGCCGAACTGCCAGACGGCGAGAAGAACGAGCGTATAGAGTGATGTCGAAGGGTTCGAAATCCAGCTCGGGCCCTCGAAGCCGAAAAGCATGTTGAGCGCCTGATTGAGCAGGCCGTCGCCGGCAAAGACCTGCCGCCAGAGCACGGCCACGGCAACGCTGCCGCCGACCAGCGAAGGCAGGTAAAAGATCGCACGAAAGAACGAAAGGCCCTCAAGGCCCCGGTTCAGCGCCACCGCCACGGCAAGCGCAAAGATGAGTTTCAACGGCACCGACAGAAGCACGAACGTGAAGGTCACGTTCATCGCAGTCCAGAAGCGCGGATCGTCGGTGGCGATGCGCACATAATTTTCCGCGCCGACCCAGTTGGCGGCGCCAAGGCCACTGTAATCGGTCAGAGACAGATAGAATGATGCGACCGCCGGGCCGAGCGTCAGCAGAAAAAAGCCGACAAGCCACGGCGCCAGAAAGCCGTAACCCGCTAGACTGTCTCCGAATGTGAATCGGCCGCCCGCAACCGGCCTCTCCGTTGTCCCCAGTGTGGACATTGTACTTTCTCCAACCATGCCCGGCTCCTCCCGAGCATCCAACACCTATCGTCAGAAATTTTTCCCGTCAACAAAAAGTTTCGTAGTTGACGAAATTATCGTAATCAGCGAAAACTTCACGAAACCAACGTGAGGCTTATCAATGCGCATAGAACGAAACAGCTACTTCAACGCGGTCGAGATGGTCGGCCAACGCCCCAATCGCGTGCGCCATCAGCAGGCTCTTGAGCGCTGCACGGCAAAGCTGCTCCAGACAATGCCTATCATTGGGTTGCGCAATCCGAAGATCGGGCTGCCGGATCAGACCTGGAGTTTCTGCGGCCCCTATGACTGGGTCGTGAGCTTTCAAGCCGGCCAGCTCTGGCTTGCACTGCAACTGACGGGCGACGCCCGCTTCCTGAACGCTGCCCGTGCTCGCCGTTCGGTGTTTCGCGACATCTTGCGCCTTCGCGATGCCCAAGACCACGATCTCGGCTTCCAGTTTTCGCTGAGCTGCGTGGCCGAATGGCTGCTGACGGGCGACCAGGAAGCACGCGATCTCGCCGTTGAGGCAGCGGGTCGGCTGCTTGAGCGCTACCGGCCGGATGGACAATACATCCAGGCCTGGAATGCCCGCTCGATCCACGGCGGCATTCGCTCCGAATTCGTCAATGGACGCGTCATCGTCGATACGATGCAGAACCTTGCGCTGCTGCACTGGGCGCATCGCGAGACCGGCCGCTATGATTTTGCCGAAGCCGCCAACGGTCACGCCGCAACGACCTTGAAGCATCTCGTGCGTGCCGACGACACGAGCTTCCATACGTTTCTGTTCGACCCGGCCAGCGGCAAGCCGCTACGCGGCGAGACCCACCAGGGCTATGCGGACGATTCCTGCTGGTCGCGCGGCCAGGCCTGGCTGATCCATGGTTATGCGCAATGTGCAGCGACGACAGGCAACCCGGTCTTCGCCGATGCGGCCAGGCGCCTGGCGGCGAAGGCGGAAGCACTGATGGGCGATGACGACGTACCCGTCTGGGATTATTCCGTCCCGAACGCAAAGACCGCGCCGCGCGACAGCTCGGCCGGCGCGATCATGGCTGCCGGCATCTTCATTCTCGCTGGGCTCTGCGAACCCGAAGAAGCCTCGCGCTGGTACGCATTCGGCGATCGCCTGATCGGCGGCCTGCTCGACAGTTGCGACCTGACGGGCGATCCCAAGGCCGAGGGGCTGCTTGCTCATGGCGCAGCCCATGCCAGCGCCGGCTATTCCGATGCGATGCTGCCCTACGGCGACTATTATTTCATGGAGGCGTTGATGCGTTCGCTTGGGCACACGCGCTTCTTCTGGTAGTGGACGATCATGACCATGCAGCCGCCTGCCGCGGCCAGTTAGGACCTTCGTCGATATGGATGACGAATCGAACGCCCCGACACTCAAGGACATCGCCGACGCCGCGGGCGTTTCGGTCGCATCCGTATCGAAGGTGCTCAACAATCGCGGTGGCGTCGGCGACGAGAGCCGGCGCAAAATTCTCGACCATGCGGAGCGGCTGGGCTACCAGGTTCGGGCCGCACGCTCGCTGATCCGCGCGGGCGTCGAGAGTACGGTGCTGGTGATGCCGGCGCAGTTCTATGCGAGTTCGGCCTTCTACGAGGACGTCATTCAAGGCGTCCTCTCGGAGGCCAATACAAGCTCGCTTCGCATCGACGTGCGGCTCGTCTCCCTCGATGCGGAGATCGCAACCGGGGAAATCACCGACATTCTCCGCGACATCCGCCCGGGCGCCCTCGTTCTGCTCGGCATGGATCATCCCGCAATGATCGACAGGATAGTCGACAGCGGCATCCCGGCCGTCATCATCAACGGCATGGACCGCACGATGCGGCTTTCCTGTGTGCTGCCGGACAACTGGTCCGCCGGCTGGCTCGCCGCACAAAGGCTGCTTGCGGCCGGTCACCGCAAGATCATGCATGTGACGATCCCCCATCGCCTCTCGCTGCGCCGACGTCTCGAAGGTTTTCGGATCGCGTTGGAGGAGGCCGGGATCGCCTTCGATGAAGACACGCACGTCTTCGATCTTGGTCGCCTGGGCCTGCAGGAGCCCGACACCACGCCGGCGATACGGCAAGCGCTGCAGCAGGGGCGCTTCGCCGACACAACCGCATTCTTCTGCAGCACCGATCTGATTGCGATCAATGTCATGCAGGCTCTTGAGGCCGGCAACCATACGGTTCCGGATGACTTTTCCATCATCGGTGTCGATGATATCGCCATCGCCCGGCACAGCCGCCCACCGCTGACGACCATGCGGATCGATCGGGGCGAGCTTGGCCGCGCCGGCATCCAGCTCCTCCTGGAGCGGATCAACGATCCCGAAATCAATGTGCGCCGGGTTAACCTCGGCGTCCGCCTGGTGGAACGCGCCACCGTCGCAGCGCCAAGGAGCGGCCATCTCGCGAAAAGAGCGTGAGACTCAGCAGGCAGACGGACGACAAGGTCGCCCGCATGGGCCGAGAAGGCGACCGATCCGTCAAGGCAGGCCCGCAGACGGAAGATTCCGGCACTGCGATCCAGACCGCCGTTCTCCCGCAGCGCATATCCGTTGATCAAGTCTTCAAACGCGTCGGGACAGTCCCCACCCGCTGTCAGATCTCCGGCAGGCCAGCCTTTCGGAAGCCGTCGACAAAGTGGTCTCGTACAGATGCATCGCGCAGTGGCTGGGAACTGAGCCAATGGCCGATCGTGAAATGAGGGTGGGCGATCAGGAACAATTCTGCTTCTCGCCGCGCCTCCTCACGGCGGCCCAACTGCGCAAGCGTAGCAGCCAGGAATTTGCGTGAGTTGGTACGATACGTCTCTGTCCTGCGGAGTGTAGCGGTTGCCGCCTCATAGTCACCCGCAGCGTATTGCGCCTGCCCAAGATGGCAAAGATACCAGCAGGCTGGATAGGGATTGAGCCGCAGAGCTTTTTCGATCTGCGCTAGTCCATCGGCAACCCTGCCGTCGAGCACCGACATGTCGGACATGGCAGCCCAGGTGTCGGCGTGGTTGGGGTCCAGCTCAAGGGCCTTGGCGAAGGCGGCCTCCGATTCCTCCCATCGCCGCTCATAGGCCAAAATGGTCCCCAGAACGTAACGGCAGCCAGCATCGTTGGGATCCAGGTCGACCGCTTCCTGGGCGAACGTCGCCGCCATTTGACGGTTGGGATCTTCGGGCTCGCCGAAATGAGTCCAGGCAAGCCAACGGTTATACGCGAGCAGGCCGAGCGCCTCGGCATAGGATGGCTCGAGTTCAACCGCGCGCTGGAGCAGTATGTAGGCCTCACGCTCAGTTTGCGGCGACTCTTCCGTCAGCAGGCGCGCGCGCACACACAGATCGTACGCCTCAAAATTCGTCGGCCGCTTGCGTTGCGTCGGGATGGTCAGCCGGCCGACGAGGGCCTCGACAATCTTGGTGTTAACTTCATCCTGCAATTCGAAAACATCTTCCACCGTCCTGTCAAAACGGTCGGCCCACACGTGCTGGCCGCCAAGCGCGTCGATCAATTGGGCATTGATGCGGACCCGGCCCTTTGCACGTCGGGCGCTTCCCTCAAGCACGTAGCGCACGCCGAGTTCCTGGGCGACCAGCCGTACGTCGACCGGCTTGTCCTTGTAGCCGTGCACGGAATTGCGCGCGATGACGAACAGGCCAGCCGTACGGGAAAGGTCGGTGATCAGGTCTTCGGTCAAGCCGTCGACGAAAGATGCGTCCGCTTCATCCCCACTCATATTGGTGAACGGCAAGACAGCGATCGAGGGACATTCGGGCAGCGGCAATGTGCTTTGAAGCGCGTCCGGCCAATGCCACACGTGGACCGGGCGAGTGAGGTTCTTGAGGTACCGTTCGCCTGCATCAAAGAACCGGTCGCCGATCTTGCCGACGATCTCGCCGTGAACTTTGCCTGAAATGCAGATACCTCCCGGCGCGGCCTGCGTCTCGAGGCGTGCCGCGACATTGACGCCGTCACCGAGGACGTCTGAACCGTCGTCAATGACATCTCCGAGATTGACGCCGACACGCAAAAGCAGGTTTCGGTCTCGGGAAGCCTCAGTGGTGGCCCGTTGCATTTCCAACGCTGCTGCGACCGCATCCACCGCGCTACCGAATTCGATTAGGAAGCCGTCGCCCATGACCTTGATGATGCGACCTTGGTGCCGCATCACAGCCGGCTCGATGACGCCAGAACGGAGTTCCCTGAGGTCCGCCAGCGTTGCGACCTCATCAGCCTCCATCAGGCGTGAATATCCCACCACATCGGCAACGACGATGGCG
>NZ_DASYHB010000201.1:0-8533 GCF_035999185.1 Ensifer sp.
GCTCTGAACGGCGGCCATCCGCAAAGAATGTCCGCGATTGGAATGGCTCTCGGAATCTGCGCGGAACACACCGCTCCCGGAACAGCACCGGACGGTGACCGCGCCAGCTCAAGGCGGTCCGTCAATGAAGGTTTTCGCAGGTAATTCGAACCGGCTGTTGGCCGAAGCGATCTGCAACTATCTCAATCTGCCTCTCGGCAAAGCGACGGTACGCCGTTTCGCCGATCAGGAAATCTTCGTCGAGATCGGCGAAAACGTGCGCGGCGAGGATGTGTTCATCATCCAGCCGACATCCTTCCCCACCAACGATCACCTGATGGAACTGCTCATCATGATCGACGCGGTACGGCGCTCCTCCGCCCGCCGCATCACCGCCGTGATCCCCTATTTCGGCTATGCCCGCCAGGACCGCAAGGCCGGCCCGCGCACGCCGATCTCCGCCAAGCTCGTCGCCAACCTGATCACCGAAGCCGGCGCCGACCGCGTTCTGACGCTCGATCTTCATGCCGGCCAGATCCAGGGCTTCTTCGACATCCCGACCGATAACCTCTACGCGATCCCGATCCTCGCCCGCGACGTCAAGGAAAACTACGACCTGAAGAACGTCATGGTCGTTTCGCCCGACGTCGGCGGCGTGGTACGCGCCCGTGCGCTTGCCAAGCGCCTCGACTGTCTGCTGGCAATCGTCGACAAGCGCCGTGATCGTCCGGGTGAATCCGAAGTCATGAACGTCATCGGCGACGTGAAGGGCAAGGACTGCCTGCTGATCGACGACATCGTCGATTCCGGCGGCACGCTCTGCAACGCGGCCGAAGCACTTCTGAAGAACGGCGCGACCAGCGTCACCGCCTACATCACCCACGGCGTTCTCTCCGGCGGCGCGGTTGCCCGCGTCACCTCGTCGATGCTGAAGGAACTGGTCATCACCGACTCGATCCAGCCGACCACGGCCGTCCAGTCCGCCCACAACATCCGGGTGATCACCACCGCGGGCCTGCTCGGCGAAGCCATCAGCCGCACCAGCCAGGAAGAGTCGGTTTCGAGCCTCTTCGACTGAGGCCGTCCCTACCCGCGCATTCATGAAACGCCGGCGTCCAAAGCGCCGGCGTTTTTCGTTGTGAAGACGTGGCTAGAGTAATTCCAGGAAAAGTGTGAAACGGTTCTCCGTCCGGAATTGCGTTATCTCAAAGAGCTAGATTGTTTTGATCTAGCGGCCGAGCGCCTGCACCAGCGGCTGGTCGGCAAGATTGTCGATGAACCAGTTGGGATAGACTGGCGCCGGCACGGTCGCCGCGTCGAGTGCCGAGATCTCCGCTGGCGTCAGAACGAGATCGGCCGCGCCGAGATTGTCTTTCAGCTGGTGCGGCTTGGAAGCGCCCAGCAGCACGCTCGTCACCGCCTGTCTCGCCAGCAGCCAGGCGATCGCCACCTGCGCCACGCTTGCCCCGCGCTGGTCGGCGATGGTGCGCATGCGCTCCACGAGCCTGAAGCCGTGCTCCTTGTCGAAGGGCAGGATGTCGAAACCGGAATAGCGATTGTCCGGGTCGCCGAGATTGTCGTGGGTGTATTTGCCCGAAAGAAAACCGGACGCCAGCGGGCTCCAGACCGTCAGGCCCAACCCATAGCGGTCCATCATCGGAATGACGTCGCGCTCGACATCGCGGCCGAGCAGCGAATAATGCATCTGCCCATGGGTGAAGGGCGCAAGCCCATTGGCCTTCTGGATCTCAAGCGCTGCCGCCACCTTCCAGGCCGACCAGTTGGAAAAGCCGATGTAGCGTGCCTTGCCCGAACGCACGACCGCATCGAGCGCAAGCAGAGTTTCCTCAAGCGGCGTATGCGGGTCCTCCTTGTGGACGATATAGACGTCGATCCAGTCGGTGCCGAGCCGCTTCAGGCTCTGATCGACCGACCAGAGGATATGCCGGCGCGACAGTCCAGATTGGGTGAGCGGCGTGCCCGTGCGGAACCCTACCTTGGTGGCGATCACCACCTCGTCGCGGCGGTCCTTGAGCGCTTCGCCGAGGATCCGCTCGGATTGTCCGGAGGCGTAGGCATCCGCCGTGTCGAAGAAGGTGATGCCGGCATCGAGCGCCTGGCCGACCAGGGCGTCGGCGGCCTCCGCGTCGGTCTTGTAGACGGAGCCGATGCTGCGGTCGCCAGAGGTAAACGTCATCGCCCCGAAGGCGAGCCGCGAGACCACCAGACCGGTATTTCCAAGCGTCGCGTACTGCATGTCGTTCTCCATTCCCTCAGAGACAGAATTGTCTTGCGGAGACCATGCCAAAGTTGATTGCTGCGAAAAACTGCCGCTATCTTCAAAGCTTGCGAAGAGTGACTTCATAATAGGCCCATGGCGAACGACCCATTCAACGGACTGCAGGCGTTTCTGGTGGTGGCGGAGCACAGCAGCTTCACGGCCGCTGCGGCAACGCTGGGGGTCACGCCCACTGCCGTCAGCCAGACGATCCGTGCCCTGGAGACGCGCCTTGGTCTCCAACTCTTCGTGCGCACCACCCGGCGCGTCGCGTTGACCGAGGCGGGCGCTGCCTTCCTGAAGCGTGTGCGTCCCGCGGCCCTGGAGATCACGGACGCCTACGAGCAGCTGGGGGACTTTCGTGAGCGGCCGATGGGCAATCTGCGGCTGACCGTGCCGCGAATGGCGATCCCGCTGGTACTGACGCCGCTTCTGCCGCGTTTTCGCCAGGCCTATCCCGACGTTTCCGTCGAAATCTCGATCGACGATGCGGCGGTCGATATCACCGAGCACGGCTTCGATGCCGGTATTCGCATCGGCGAAGCGGTCGAAAAGGACATGATCGCGGTGCGGCTGACGCCCGACATCACCTGGGCCGTCGTCGGCTCGCCTGCCTATTTCGGCAAGTATGGAAGGCCGGCGACACCCGAAGACCTGACCCGGCACGAGGCGATCCGCTATCGCTATCCGGCATCGCGTACGGTCTATCGCTGGGAGTTCGAGCGCGACGGACGGGACTTCTCCGTCGACGCTCCCGGCGGCCTCACGGCCAACGACTTCCAGATGCTCCTGGAAATGGCAGAGGCCGGTATGGGCCTCTCCTATCTGCCGGATCTTTCCGTGCGCGGCGCTATCGCGACGGGGCGACTAGAACGGGTGCTCGAAGTCTTCCTGCCGACCTCACCGGGGCTCTATCTTTACTTCCCGGCCAAGGCCCAGACCCAGCCGAAGCTTCGGGCCTTGCTCGACCTGGCGGCGAGGATTGGACGCGAGCGGAAATAGGCGTCGCCTTACCGCCCGCGAAAAACCACGGCACAGGCCTCGCCGCCGCCAAAAAGGCGAGAGCGCGTCAGGAAACGCCTCTCCCGCCCATTGTCGAGCGAGAACATGCCGCCCCTGCCCGGCACCACATCGATGATCAGTTGGGTGTGCTTCCAGACCTCGAACTGGCTGGCGCTGATGTAGACCGGAACGCCGCCGATCTCGCCGAGCTTCACGTCGTTGTCGCCGACGATGTAGTCATCCGCCGGGTAGCACATCGGCGACGAGCCGTCGCAGCAGCCACCGGACTGGTGAAACAGGATATCGGGATGATCGCGCCGGATTTCAGCGATGAAGTCGAGCGCCGCGTCCGTCGCCAGCACGCGCGCTTCGTTGTTCCCGTCGGTTTCCATCGTCTCGGCGGACATGGCCAATCTCCCTGCCCCAATGCGCGTCGCATGACACTGTTCGGCTGAGGCGCGGGTGGAGAGCACGCCTCAGCCGTTGATCGAGCAGGAAGGAAAGGCGGAGAATACCTTTCCTCCCGCTCATGCAACCTTCCCGGCGGCGGGAAGGCAATTCCGATCAGAAGAAGCCGAGCGCCTTCGGGCTGTAACTCACCAGCATGTTCTTGGTCTGCTGGTAATGATCGAGCATCATCTTGTGGGTCTCGCGACCGATGCCGGACTGCTTGTAGCCGCCGAAGGCCGCATGCGCCGGATAGGCGTGGTAGCAATTGGTCCAGACGCGGCCCGCCTGGATCTCCCGGCCGAAGCGATAGCAACGGTTGGCATCGCGGCTCCAGACGCCGGCACCGAGGCCGTAGAGCGTATCGTTGGCGATCTCCAGTGCCTCGGCTTCCGTCTTGAAGGTGGTGACCGAAACCACCGGTCCGAAGATTTCCTCCTGGAAGACGCGCATCTTGTTGTGGCCACGGAACACCGTCGGCTTGACGTAGAAGCCTTCGGCAAGCTCCCCTTCAAGCACGTTGCGGCCGCCGCCGGTCAGCACTTCGGCACCTTCCTGGCGGCCGATGTCGATATAGGAGAGGATCTTTTCGAGTTGCTCGCTGGAAGCCTGCGCGCCGATCATCGTGGCGCTGTCGAGCGGGTTGCCCTGGCGGATCGCCTCGACGCGCTTCAAGGCCCGTTCCATGAAGCGATCATAGATGCTCTCCTGCACCAGCGCCCGGCTGGGGCAAGTGCAGACCTCGCCCTGGTTCAGCGCGAACATCGCAAAACCTTCGAGCGCCTTGTCGAAGTAGTCGTCATCCTCGGCGAGCACGTCGGCAAAGAAGATGTTCGGCGACTTGCCGCCGAGTTCCAGTGTCACCGGAATGAGGTTCTGGCTGGCATATTGCATGATCAGCCGCCCGGTGGTCGTCTCGCCGGTAAAGGCGATCTTGGCGATGCGCGGGTTGGTGGCGAGCGGCTTGCCGGCTTCAAGGCCAAAGCCGTTGACGATGTTGAGCACGCCCGCCGGCAGGAGATCGCCAACAAGATCGGCCCAGACGAGGATCGAGGCCGGCGTCTGTTCGGCAGGCTTCAAGATGACGCAATTGCCGGCGGCCAGCGCCGGCGCCAGCTTCCAGGCGGCCATCAGGATCGGAAAGTTCCAGGGAATGATTTGGCCGACGACGCCGAGCGGCTCGTGGAAATGATAGGCGACCGTGTCGTGGTCGATCTCGCCGATCGAACCTTCCTGAGCCCGAATGCAGGCGGCGAAATAGCGGAAGTGGTCGATGGCGAGCGGAATGTCGGCCGCCATGGTCTCGCGGATCGGCTTGCCGTTGTCGAAGGTCTCGGCACGCGCGAGCAGTTCGAGGTTGTCCTCCATCCGGCCGGCGATCTTCATCAGGATGTTGGAGCGCTCGGCGGCAGACGTGCGGCCCCACTTCTCGCGCACCGCATGGGCGGCGTCGAGCGCCAGCTCGATATCGGCGGCGTCCGACCGGGCCACCTGGCACAGCACGCCACCGGTCACCGGCGTCGTGTTGTCGAAATAGCGCCCGGCCACCGGCTCTCGCCATTCTCCGCCGATGAAGTTGCCGTATTTCTGCTTGAACGGGCTTTCGACGATCTTCTGATGCAGCATGGTCATTCCTCCCTGAAACCAGCAACGGGGCTGTGAGAAGAAAGGTGCGGCTGAATGCGCGTCTTCGATAGGGAGGCACAGACAGCGTCGGCGCGATGTGTTTCAGAATTGAGACAGCTTTGCCTGCGTGACCGTGCTGCGGTGCAGCAAGTTGCGTAATCCGAGTGCCAGGATCCGCCCCCTCATCCCCCTGCCGGGACATTCTCCCCGTCATGACGGAGAGGAGGCATGTTGCACCCGCCCGTCCCCACAAGGCCGACGAAACCCTCGTCCCCTCTCCCCACCTGCGGGGAGAGGGTTAGGGTGAGGGGCGCCGTGAGGGTCAGTTGACCTGCAGCCGCTTCATCTTGCGGTAAAGCGTGGCGCGGCTGATGCCGAGCTGTTCGGCCGCCAAGGAGACGTTGCCGTTGACCCGCGACAGCACCCGGCGCAGGGCGGCGCGTTCAGCATCGGGCAATTCGCTCGCATCCGACGCCATCTCTTCGCGAAGAAGATCGGAGGCCGGAACGCCGGCGGCGATACGCTTGTCATCGAGATCGAGCCACAACCGGGCGGCACGCGTCGCGCCCAGCACGAGGTCGTCACGGTCGACCGCAAGCAGCGCCGGCCCTGCCCGATCGACCGGTACCAGCACGATCCGGGCGCCGGCAAAGGCCCGACGGAAAAGACCCGCCTCGATGCGGGCGGCCGCGTCACGCACGGCCTGCGACAGGAGCGATATCGTCATCTCGGACGCATCATCGCGGCAGGTGGAAATGTCGAGGGCCGCAGCCAGCCGCCCGCAATGATCGCGGATCGGCGCCGTGGTGCAGCTAAGCCCGATATTGCTGCTGAGGAAATGCTGGTCGCGTTGAATGACGACGGCGCGCTCGTCGGCGATCGCCGTGCCGATGCCGTTGGTTCCGACGCTCGCCTCGCTCCAGACGGTACCGGACCAGAGTCCGACACCGCGAAAGTCGGCATCGTCGCCAACCGCGCCGCGCCGTTCCAGCGCCACGCCCTTGTCATCGGTCAAAAGCAGGCAGCATCCAGCCTTGCCGACTGTCGCGAACAGGCGATCGAGTTCCCCGCCCGCCTCCAGGATCAGCTCCGCCGAACGTTCACGCGCAAGCTGGAACTCTCGGTCAGTAAGAAGAAGGGGCGTGCGCCTGTCTTCGGGCACAAGCCCATGCAGCGTCATGCAGCGCCGCCAGGAGGCGGCAACCGGCGAACTTGCCGCGGCCGACGGCTGATGCGTGACCTTGTAGACCAGTTCCGAATGATCCCTGACGGCAGGCATCGGCTTCCTCCCTGAAGCGTCGTCCGGCGACCGCAGCTGCAGCCGATCTCCCAAGCGGCCGCACCTGCATTGAGCGGCACTATAGTCATCGATTTCCGCAATGGTCCAGCCAGACGAAGGTTCGAGGGCTGCCACCCGTCAGCGACTTTGATTGGTACATCACGCCGCCGATATCGACAGCTTGGCGGAATGTGGTACGCCAAGGGCATTTCCGCCACGACTCAAATCCACAACAGCCGGTTGCTCGCCATGCTTCGTGACTTTTCGCTCCAGAGCCTGTTCATGGGTCTCTTGATCGCCTTCGTCGGCTTTGCCAGTTCGTTCGCCGTCGTGCTTCATGGCCTGACCGGTGTTGGCGCCAGCGAAGCACAGGCCGCCTCCGGCCTAATGGCGCTATCGGTCTCCATGGGTGTCTGCGCGATCGTGCTTAGCACGGTCACGCGGCTTCCGGTCAGCATCGCCTGGTCCACGCCGGGTGCCGCACTTCTTGCCAGCGCCGGCATCGTCGAAGGCGGCTTCAACGCCGCCGTCGGCGCCTTTCTCGTCTGCGGCCTGCTCGTCGTCATCGCCGGCCTCTGGAAACCGCTCGGCCGGCTGGTGTCGGCCATTCCGGCGCCGCTTGCCAACGCGATGCTTGCAGGCGTGCTGCTCAGCCTCTGCTTCGCGCCGGTCAAGGCGATCGCCTTCAATCCTCTTCTGGGCCTGCCGATCCTCATTGCCTGGGCGGTCGTCGGCAGCGTCAACAAGCTCTTCGCAGTGCCCGCGGCCCTGGTCGCTTTCGTGCTCGTCATCGCCTTTGGCGTCGAGATCCCCGAAGGCGCCTTTGCGACGATCTCGTCTGCGCTGGTTCCCACGGTCGAGTTCGTCGCGCCGCAGTTCAATGTCGCCGCCATGGTCAGCGTTGCGCTACCGCTCTTCATCGTCACCATGGCGTCACAGAACATTCCCGGCATCGCCGTGTTGAAAGTCAACGACTACCACCCTGCCCCCGGGCCGCTGTTTGCAACGACAGGCGTCTTTTCCATGTTGAGCGCGCCCTTTGGCGGCCATGCGGTCAACCTGGCCGCGATCACGGCAGCCATGTGCGCCGGCAGCGACAGCCATCCCGACCGCGGCAGGCGCTACTGGTCGGCGATCAACGCCGGCGGCTTTTACATTCTGTTCGGCCTTCTCGCAGGCGCCGTCACCACCTTCGTCAGCCTGGCGCCTTCCATTTTGATCGAGGCCGTGGCAGGTCTTGCCCTCGTCGGCGCCTTTGCCAGTTCGGCGGTTGCCGCCTTCACGGAGGCAAAGACCCGCGAGGCCGCCGCAATCACGTTTCTGGTCACCGCATCCGGTGTCAGCTTCGGCGGTGTCTCGGGCGCCTTCTGGGGGCTCATTGCCGGCGGGGCGATGCTGGCGCTGGCTCGTTTCACAGGCAAAAAGGCCTGAATCTGCGGCAAAGCTTGCATTCGCGGGTGATCTCGTCTATGGAGCGCCCGTCCGCGTAGACACCCTTGGAGGCAACGCGGATGAAGTCCTTGCGGCTTCGGTTCTTCCGCATGGCGGATGAACTCTCCAGCATTAGACATTAGAAAGGTCTATCCATGAGCCACGCATCCTACGAGCTCAAGGCCGAGACGCGCGAACGGGTTGGTAAGGGGTCCTCCCGTGAACTTCGTCGCAACGGTCTTATCCCGGCTGTCATCTATGGTGACAAGCAGGCCCCCGTTTCCATCGCACTCTCCACCAAGGAAGTGACGATGAAGATCCACGCCGGCGGTTTCATGACCACCGTCGCAACCATCGACGTCAACGGCGAAAAGATCCGCGTCCTGCCGAAGGACTACCAGCTGGATCCGGTCCGTGACTTCACCATGCACGTCGACTTCCTGCGCGTCTCCAAGGACAGCCAGGTTACCGTCGAAGTTCCGGTTCACTTC
>NZ_DASYHB010000202.1:0-46478 GCF_035999185.1 Ensifer sp.
CATGATGTCGGCTTCCTTCATGATGAGAAGGTCTTCGCCGTTGATCTTGACTTCGGTGCCCGACCACTTGCCGAACAGAACGCGGTCGCCAGCCTTGACGTCGAGAGCAACGACCTTGCCGCTTTCGTCACGGGCGCCCGAGCCAACAGCGACGATTTCGCCTTCCTGCGGCTTTTCCTTGGCGGTGTCCGGGATGATGATGCCGCCCTTGGTCTTCTCTTCAGACTCGACGCGACGTACGACGACGCGGTCGTGCAGCGGGCGGAAATTGGTGCTTGCCATTAGTCTATTCCCTCGATCAAATGACATTACGGATCGCTGATCGACCCGATGGATGGGTGTTAGCACTCTCATTTGTCGAGTGCTAGCGATGCCGAGATAAGCCTGGGTATGGGGTGAGTCAAGGATCGGGCCCAGATTTTTTGCCGCGGGCTGGCACCGCCAATGGGTGCAATCGGCAACAGGCCCGGCGAGCCTACCGCCATTCTTGGCGAAATATGGGCGCTTGTGTTGGCAAATGTGATGGGCGGCATTTTTGCGGTTGATAACCGACGCGCCGGCTAACGCAGGCCTTGTGATCTGTGAACGCCGGCGGTTTCGCGAAGATTGGTCCGCACGTGGCCCGGCGGGGACCCACGGATTCCGTGGGAGGGGGCGCCTTTTTCGGGGACCAAGACTTGTATTCTTCAGCCTTCCTTGCCATGCAAGCCGGAAACCGTGTTTGCAGGAAGCCAGAATGGCCGTCAGGATCAACAGTTTTCGGGAAATCGCCGCGCGCTACGATATCGTGCTGTGCGATGTCTGGGGCGTTCTTCACAACGGCGTGCAGGCTTTTGCCGGCGCCTGCGAGGCGTTGGCGGAGGCGCGTGCCGCCGGCTTGACCGTCGTGCTCATCACCAATTCGCCGCGGCCAAGCCCGATGGTGAAGGTCCAGATCCGTGGCCTTGGCGTCCCGGACGAGGCCTACGACCGCATCGTCACGTCGGGCGACGTGACGCGCGCACTGATCGCCGCTGCCGACAAGAAGATTTACTTCATCGGCGCCGAGCGCGACCTGCCGCTTCTTGAGGGGCTGGGAACGCAGATCGTTTCTTCCGAGGACGCGCAGACGGTCGTGTGCGCCGGCTTCTATGACGATGAGACCGAAACGCCGGAACACTACCGCGCGACGCTGACGGGTCTTGCCAAGCGCAAGATCCCCTTCATCTGCGCCAATCCTGACCTTGTTGTAGAGCGTGGCCACCGGCTGATCCCCTGCGCCGGCGCCATTGCCAAGCTCTATGAGGAACTGGGTGGCGAGGCGCGCATTGCCGGCAAGCCCTACATTGCCATCTATCGTGCAGCGCTTGGCGAAGCCAAGGCCGTGCGTGGTGCGATCGATCTGTCGCGGGTGATTGCCGTCGGCGACGGCATGCCGACGGACGTGAAGGGCGCCCAGGATGCCGGCCTGGACCTGCTCTATATCAGCGCAGGCATTCACGCCCAGGAATACATGAACGAAAGCCGGACCGACGAGGCGAAGCTTGCCGCTTTCCTGAAAAAGGAAGGTGCCTCGCCGAAGTGGTGGATGCCGCGGCTCGCCTGACGGGAAGACGACGGAAATGACGGTTTTTCATCGCAACGAGACCCGCGATCCGCTTCCGGAGCATTTGCGCGGCGGTGTCGTCGCCATCGGCAATTTCGACGGCGTACATCGTGGCCACCAGTCGGTCTTGAGCCGGGCCCTGGAAGAGGCCGCAGCCCGCGGCGTGCCGGCGCTCGTCTTGACCTTCGAGCCGCACCCCAGAACCGTATTTCGCCCGGAAACCCCGGTCTTCCGCCTGACGCCGGCGCCGCTGAAGGCCCGTATCCTTGAGGGCATGGGCTTCGGTGCGGTCATCGAGTACCCGTTCGACCGCACCTTCTCGCAATTGTCCGCCTCCGATTTCATCCACCGCATCCTGCTCGAATGGCTGCATGCCTCGCATGTGGTGACCGGTTTCGATTTCCATTTCGGCAAGGGGCGCGAAGGCGGGCCCGCATTCCTGATGGCGGCCGGCGGCGAGAACGGTTTCGGCGTCACGCTTGTCGATGCGTTTCGCGACGAGAACGCCTCGGTCATTTCGTCGAGCTACATCCGTGCGCTGCTCGGCGAAGGCAATGTTTCGCAGGCTGCCGGCATGCTCGGTTATCGTTATGTCGCCGAGGCGGAAGTGATCGGCGGCAAGAAGCTTGGCCGCGAACTCGGGTTCCCGACAGCCAACATGCGGCTTCCGGCAGAGGTTGAACTCCGGCCCGGCATTTATGCCGTGCGTTTCCGCCGGCCGGACGGTTCTCTTCGTGATGGCGTCGCCAGCTTCGGGCGACGGCCAACGGTCGACAGCGACGGCGAACCCCTGCTCGAAACCTATGTCTTCGATTTTTCCGGCGATCTTTACGGCGAGATCTGCGCGGTCTCGTTCTTCGGGCATCTGCGTGACGAGCTCAAATTCGACGGGCTCGATCCGCTGGTGGCGCAGATCCGCCAGGACGAAGCGGAAGCGCGGGCGTTGCTCTCCGGCGTTGCGCCGCTCGGCGACATCGATCTCAGGCTCAACTTCGCCTGACGAAAGATTTCGGCTTTCGCCGGGCCGCGGACCTTTTCAAAAGGCCGAAAACGCCTTAAACAACCGGCCACCATGACCCGGCACCGTCGATTGATCATCGATCAGCGAATTATTGGCCCGGCCTTCCGCGCGCTTTAGTCAGCCGGAAGGTCCGGGATTTCGGCGTTTCCGACGCCCCAGTCATCTCTCGATACCGAGCCTATCTCGTATGCGCGACCCTTTGCGCGAAGAAGCGATTGCAAACACCATGACCGACACCGCTGAAAAGATCGACTATTCCTCGACCCTCTACCTGCCGCAGACGGAGTTTCCGATGCGCGCCGGCCTGCCGCAGAAGGAGCCGGAAACGGTCGCCCGCTGGCAGAAGATGGGCCTCTACAAGAAGCTGCGCGCATCCGCTGCCGGCCGCGAGAAGTTCGTGCTGCACGACGGCCCTCCCTATGCCAACGGCAACATCCATATCGGCCACGCGCTGAACAAGATCCTGAAAGACGTCATCAATCGCTCGTTCCAGATGCGGGGCTTCGACGCCAACTACGTGCCTGGTTGGGACTGCCACGGCCTTCCCATCGAATGGAAGATCGAAGAGAAGTACCGCGAGAAGGGCCAGAACAAGGACGAGGTTCCGGTCAACGAATTCCGTCAGGAATGCCGTGATTTCGCCTCCGGTTGGATCCAGGTCCAGGCCGAGGAATTCAAGCGCTTGGGCATCGAAGGCGATTTCGACAATCCCTACACCACGATGAACTTCCACGCGGAAGCGCGCATCGCCGGTGAACTGATGAAGATCGCCAAGCTCGGCCAGCTCTATCGTGGTTCGAAGCCGGTCATGTGGTCGGTCGTTGAGCGCACGGCACTTGCCGAAGCCGAAGTCGAATATGCCGACGTTGAAAGCGACATGATCTGGGTGAAGTTCCCGGTCACCGAGGGCCCGGCGGATCTGGCCGGCACCTTCGTCGTGATCTGGACGACCACGCCCTGGACCATCCCCGGCAACCGCGCCATCGCCTTCTCCTCGCGCTATGCCTACGGCCTTTACGAGGTTGCGACCGCCGAGAACGATTTCGGCCCGCAGCCCGGCGAAAAGCTGATCTTCGCCAAGCGTCTGGCCGACGAGTCCGCTGCCAAGGCCAAGCTCACCTTCAATTTCGTTCGCGATCTCGAAGCCGATGAATTGGCGGCGGTTACCTGCGCCCATCCGCTGCATGGTCTGGGCGGTGGCTACGCCTTCAAGGTGCCGTTGCTCGACGGCGACCACGTGACCGACGACGCCGGTACCGGCTTCGTGCATACCGCGCCCAGCCACGGCCGCGAGGACTTTGACGCCTGGATGGACAACGCCCGCGCGCTCGAAGCCCGTGGCATCTCCTCGGCGATCCCGTTCACGGTCGACGACGCCGGCTACTTCACCGCCGACGCCCATGGTTTCGGCCCGGATGCCGAAGGTGGGGCCGGCCGCGTCCTCGACGACAAGGGCAAGAAGGGCGACGCCAACGACCGCGTCATCAAGGCGCTGATCGGTCGCCACGCACTGTTTGCGCGCGGTCGCCTCAAGCACTCCTATCCGCATTCCTGGCGCTCGAAGAAGCCGGTGATCTTCCGCAACACGCCGCAATGGTTCGTCTACATGGACAAGGCGTTCGGCGACGGCACGACACTGCGCTCGCGCGCGCTGTCTGCCATCGACGACACCCGCTTCGTGCCTGGTGCCGGCCAGAACCGCCTGCGTGCGATGATCGAGGGTCGCCCGGACTGGGTGCTCTCGCGCCAGCGCGCCTGGGGCGTTCCGATCGCGATCTTCGCCGATGACCAGGGCGAGATCCTGATCGACGAGGCCGTCAACGCCCGCATCCTTGACGCGTTCGAACTGGAAGGCGCTGACGCCTGGTTCGCCGAAGGCGCCAAGGACCGCTTCCTCGGCAACGACCACGACCATGCCAAGTGGCACCAGGTCATGGACATCCTCGACGTCTGGTTCGACTCGGGCTCGACCCACACCTTCACGCTCGAAGACCGTCCGGACCTGAAGTGGCCGGCCGACGTCTATCTCGAAGGCTCGGACCAGCATCGCGGCTGGTTCCATTCCTCGCTGCTCGAGGCTTGTGCGACGCGCGGTCGCGCGCCCTACAACGCCGTTGTCACCCATGGCTTCACCATGGATGAGAAGGGCGAGAAGATGTCGAAGTCGAAGGGCAACACCGTCACGCCGCAGGAAGTGATGAAGGACGCCGGCGCCGACATCCTGCGTCTGTGGGTGATGACGACCGACTACTGGGAAGATCAGCGCCTCGGCAAGACGATCATCCAGACCAACATCGACGCCTATCGCAAGCTGCGCAACACGATCCGCTGGATGCTCGGCACGCTCGCCCACGACAAGGGCGAGGAGATCGCCTATGCCGACATGCCGGAACTCGAAAAGCTGATGCTGCATCGCCTGGCCGAACTCGACCAGCTAGTGCGTGAAGGTTATGACGCCTTCGACTTCAAGAAGATCGCTCGCGCGCTGATCGA
Organism: Ensifer sp.; assembly: GCF_035999185.1. Classification (GTDB taxonomy): domain Bacteria; phylum Pseudomonadota; class Alphaproteobacteria; order Rhizobiales; family Rhizobiaceae; genus Ensifer. The sequence continues at coordinate 5,100 of NZ_DASYHB010000202.1, forward strand.
CTTCTCCAACGTCGAGCTGTCGGCGTTCTACTTCGACATCCGCAAGGACGCGCTCTACTGCGATGCTCCGTCGAGCCTGCGCCGCCGGTCGGCACTTGCCGTGATCCGCAAGCTCTTCGATTGCCTCGTCCTGTGGCTGGCGCCGATGGTGCCCTTCACCACGGAAGAAGCCTGGCTGTCGCGCAAGCCCGATGCGGTTTCTGTGCACCTCGAGCAGTTCCCGGCGATCCCTGCGGAATGGAAGAACGACGCGCTCGACGCCAAGTGGGAGAAGATCCGCGCGGTGCGCACGGTCGTCACCGGCGCGCTTGAAATCGAACGCAAGGACAAGCGTATCGGCTCGTCGCTGGAAGCGGCACCGGTCGTCCACGTCGCCGATCCGGAGCTCCTGAAGGCGCTGGAAGGTCAGGACTTCGCCGAGATCTGCATCACGTCAGCAATCACCATTGAGGCGACCGAAGGTCCTGCGGACGCGTTCCGTTTGGCTGACGTTGCCAAGGTGGGCGTCGTGCCGAAGCTTGCCGACGGCCAGAAGTGCGCACGCTCCTGGCGGATCACCACGGATGTCGGGTCAGACCCGCTCTATCCTGACGTCTCCGCCCGTGACGCCGCCGCCTTGCACGAGCTCGGTTTCAAGGCTTGAGCGATTGTTACCGGATGAATTGCACTCGTTGCGTTCATCCGGTAAAACCTGCCCGAAATTTGGCGGATTTTTACGTCAAGGGCGCTTGGGTGGCCGCGCTGACCAGTGGCCGGCTGGAAGGAAATTCATGGAAATGACACGAGAGTTGCGAGTGTTTGCCAGCGTAGCCGCCATTTTGACGAGCGGCGTGGTGCTTTCGGGCTGCATCGGCGGCCCGACCTACGGCACGGACAAGACGGCTGGCGAACAGCTCATGGACGACCTCGGCAGCGTCGCAAGCTTCGGCCCGCCGAAGCGTGATCCGGTCAAGTATCAGCCGCGCGCAGGTCTCGTTCTGCCGCCGTCGGCCCAGCAGACGGCGCTTGTCGAGCCGCAGAAGTCGCTTGCCAGCCGTGAGGCGAACCCGGAATGGGTCGAATCTCCGGAAGAGGTTCGCAACCGTCTGCGCGAAGAGGCCGACGCCAACAAGAACAACCCGAACTATGTTTCGCCGCTCGCCAAGGCCAGCGCCAACGGTCGCCGCCTGTCCGCTAAGGAACAGCAGGAAGCCTATCGTGAAGGCCGCAAGATCGAGATGGGCGCCTATTCCGACAAGCGCCGCTTCCTCAGCGATCCGCCGCTCGACTACCGTCGTCTGCCGGAAGGGGCCGAGACCGAACTCGGTGAGCCGGAGAAGGACAAGGAGCGCCGCCGCAAGAAGGAAGCGCAGATCAAGAACACCGGCTCCAAGTGGTACTGGCCGTTCTAAGGTCGTCGCGCGGCTCCGTTAAGATCGAGAGCTGAGCCAACCCTTTCATCATGCAGTTCCAGGCAGAGACGCCCTTGGCGTTTCTCCAAAAACCGCCTTAAGCAGCGCCGAGCCATGACCATCAGCATTCGCGACGCCCGCCCGGAAGATGCCGAAACCATTCTGCGCTTCGTCACCGAACTTGCCGTCTACGAGAAGGAGCCCGACGCTGTCGAGGCGACCGTCGAGATGCTGCAGGATTCGCTGTTCGGAACCGGCGCCATCACCCGTGCAGTGATTTGCGAAAAGGACGGCAAGCCGGCGGGTTTTGCCATGTGGTTCTACAATTACTCCACCTGGCAGGCGCGCAAGGGTCTCTATCTTGAGGATCTTTACGTCACGCCGGACTGCCGCGGTTCCGGCGCCGGCAAAATGCTTTTGAAGCATCTGGCAAAGATCGCCGTCGACGAAGGTTGCGGCCGCTTCGAATGGAGCGTGCTCGACTGGAACGAACCGGCGATCCGGGTCTACGAGGCTGTTGGTGCCGAGCCGATGTCGGAATGGACGCGCTACCGTCTCTCGGGCGCGGCGCTGGCAAGCTTTGCGGCCGACTGAACGATTTCATGAGGAGGGGAGGTTGGCTTCCTCTCGCGCGAGGCCGTAGAGATCAAGGCTGGCTCTTAGCGTTTCCCGGCGAAGAACTCTCTGAGAATCTCGGCCGCTTCCCGCTCGGCGAGCCCGGAATACACGTCCGGCGCGTGGTGGCAGGTGGGAGAGCCGAAGAAGCGCACGCCGCTATCGACGGCGCCGCCCTTGGGGTCGTCGGCACCATAATAGAGACGGCGGATGCGCGCGAATGAAATGGCCGCGGCGCACATGGTGCAGGGCTCCAGGGTCACGTACAGGTCGGCTCCCGTCAGCCGTTCGTCTTTAAGGACGGCTGCAGCCTCGCGGATGGCGACGATTTCGGCATGCGCGGTCACGTCGTTGAGTTCGCGGGTGCGATTGCCGGCGCTGGCGACGATCCGGCCGTCGAAAACCACCACGGCGCCGATCGGCACTTCGCCGCGTTCGGCCGCCTTCCTGGCCTCTTCGAGGGCCGCATCCATGTAGCGTGTCGTCTCAGCCATCGCTCAAACAATAATTTCTCTTAACCCACGGGCCGCGACCTGATAGGACAGCCGCAAAAGGCAGGCAACACAAATGACATCCAAAGACAAGCCCACGCGGCCTGGCGGCAAGTCCGCCGGCCGGGACAAGAAACCGCATTTCGCCGACAAGCGGGGCGATGCGCCGAAAAAGGCTGCAGGAGCCAAGACTTCCGGCCCGAAGGCTTTCGGCGCCAAGAGCTTTGGCGCGAAGGCTTCCGATCCGAAGTCCGGCGCCTCGCGTCCGGCAAGAGAACGCCCGAGCGCAGCCGCGCCGGCCGCCGACGAACCGCAGCGCATTTCCAAGATCCTGGCGCGCGCCGGCGTGGCTTCGCGCCGCGACGTCGAGCGGATGATCATGGAAGGCCGTATCAAGCTCAACGGCGTCATCCTGGATACGCCTGTCGTCAACGCCACGCTCGCCGATGCGATCGAGGTCGACGGCCAGCCGATCCGCGGCATCGAGCGTACGCGCCTGTGGCTCTACCACAAGCCGGCCGGCCTGGTGACCACCAATGCCGATCCGGAGGGACGCCCGACCGTTTTCGAGAACCTGCCGGACGAACTGCCGCGCGTGCTGTCGATCGGCCGCCTCGACATCAACACCGAGGGCCTGCTGCTTCTGACCAACGATGGCGGCCTCGCGCGCGTGCTCGAATTGCCGTCGACCGGCTGGCTGCGCCGCTACCGCGTGCGCGCACACGGCGATGTCGATCAGGCAGCGCTTGACCGGCTGAAGGATGGTATTGCCGTTGATGGCGTTCTTTACGGCGCGATCGAAGCAACGCTCGACCGGGTCCAGGGCTCGAATGTCTGGATCACCATGGGTCTGCGTGAAGGCAAAAACCGCGAGATCAAGAACGTGCTCGGCGCACTCGGCCTCGACGTCAACCGCCTCATCCGTATCTCCTATGGACCGTTCCAGCTCGGCGAACTGCCGGAAGGCCACGTCCAGGAAATTCGCGGCCGCACGCTGCGTGATCAGCTGGGTCCGCGCCTGATCGAGGACGCCAAGGCGAACTTCGACGCGCCGCTTTACAATGACCAGGCGGCAACCTTTGCAGGCGACGCTGAAGACGACGCTGCTGATACACGCAAGCCGGAGCGCGGCAACCGCTGGGAAAAGCCGGAAGACAAGCGCGAGCGCGCGCTGTCGCGGCTCGACACCCGTCGCGACGATCGCCGTGACGGCGGCCGCAAGGAAGGGCCTCGTGGCAAGGGTGGTCCGCGCGACGACCGTGACGCCAAGTTCGAGGACCGTCCGAAGCGCGCCCCGGCGCAGCGTGCCCGCACGGCCAACGTCTGGATGGCCCCGGGTGCACGCCCGCTGAACGACAAGAAGGCGAAACCCGCTGAAGGTGACGCCACCGAGAAGCCCGTTCGTCGCGAACGTCCGGAAAGCGCGCCGAAGAGCAAGCGCTACGGCCGAAACAAGGACGGGTTTGCGACCAAGACGACCGGTAAGTTCGACCCGGACCGCAAGGGCGGATCGCACAGGGACTTCGATCGTCCGGCCTCTGCCGCTCCGGTGAAACGTCGCGACGAAGAGGGCGAATGGATCAGCGCCAGCGAGCCTGCCCGTCGCGGCAAGGACGAAGGCCGGGATGGCGGCTTCGGCCGGCGCAAGTCGGGCGATGCGGGAGACCGCAGGTCGCGCGATCACGGTGACCGTCCTGCACGCCGCGAAGGCGGCGACCGTCCGGCGCGTTTCGAAGGTGGACAGCGCAGCTTCTCCGACAAGCCTCGGTTCCCGCGTGCGGATGGTGATCGTCCGCCGCGTCGTGAGGGTGGTGACCGCCCGCGTGGCGATCGGCCAGCACGCGCCGAAGGTGGCGACCGCCGGTTCGACAAGCCGCGCACGCCGCGCGCAGACGGTGATCGTCCGTCGCGCCGCGAAGGCGGTGATCGTTCGTTCGGCGATCGGCCCGCGCGCGCCGAGGGTGGCCCGCGCAGCTATTCCGACAAGCCAAGGGCGCCACGCGCCGAGGGCGATCGTCCGCCACGCCGCGAAGGCGGCGACCGTCCGTTTGGCGACAAGCCACGCGGCAAGTCCTTCGGCGAACGGTCCGGCGGCCCGCGCGGCGGCAAGCCTGGTGGTGGTAAGCCAGGCGGCGCTGGTCGCTCCGGTGGCGGTGGACGCCCGGCCGGCGGCAAACCGCGCGGCAGGGGAAACTAAGCGGCCGTGCGTATCGTCGGTGGAGAGTTTCGGGGTCGCAGCCTGGCGACCCCAAAGTCCAACGATATCCGTCCGACCACGGACCGGACGCGCGAAAGCCTGTTCAACATCCTGAGCCATTCGCACCCGGAGGCCCTCGACGGCACCCGGGTTCTCGATCTTTTCGCCGGCACCGGCGCGGTCGGCATCGAGGCGCTGTCGCGTGGGTGCCGGCAGGCGCTCTTCGTCGAGCAGAGCGTAGAGGGCAGGGGGCTGCTTCAAACCAACATCGAGGCGCTTGGCCTGCAGGGCCGGGCGAAGGTCTTCAGGCGAGATGCCACCAGCCTCGGTGGCGTCGGCACGATGGAGCCGTTTCATCTCGTCTTCGCCGACCCGCCCTACGCAAAGGGTCTGGGCGAGAAGGCGCTTTCGTCGGCCGCCGCCGGCAACTGGCTGGTTCCCGGCGCGCTGATCGTGCTCGAGGAACGGGCCGACGTCCAGCCGGCGCCGGACGCCGTCTTCGAGCGCCTCGACGTCAGGGTCTTCGGCGATACGCGCATGCATTTCTACCGGTTCGGCGGAGCTTGATGCCGTAATTTCGGTTGTCTCGCCGGGATCCTGGAGCGCTATGCGTTCACACGAACGCACAAAGGACGCTCTAGGCTGCCGCTGGGCCGCGCCGTTTCCTCAATCCGCCCGATGCGGGGGGCATGCCGATGCAGCAGGACCTTTCGATGACGAATCGTTTACGCGATGTCACGAGCCAGCCGACCGTGGCGCTCGCGCTGGGCGGCGGTGGCGCACGCGGGCTGGCCCATATCCATGTCATCGAGGCGCTGGATGAACTGGGCATCCGCCCGGTCGTCATCGCCGGGTCTTCCATCGGCGCGATCATGGGCGCGGGCATGGCGGCCGGCATGCGCGGCGAAGAGATCAAGGCGCACACGCTTTCAACCGTCGGTCACCGCCGCGAGGTGGTCAACCGCCTCTGGCAACTGCGGCCATCAAGCCTTTCCGAAGCCATGGCAAGCGGCTTTCGCTTCGGACAGTTCAATGGCGAGCGCGTTCTCAAGGCCTTCTTGCCGGCCGCGATCCCAGCGAAGTTTTCCGACCTCGAAATCCCGCTCAAGGTCGTCGTCACCGACTATTATGGCCAGACCGAGCACATCTGCGACAAGGGCGATCTGTGGCAGGCATTGGCCGCCTCCGCAGCACTGCCGGCAATCTTCAAGCCGGTGAAGATTGGCGGTCGAGTGATGATCGACGGCGGTATCTACAATCCCATACCCTTCGATCACCTGCGCGGCCTTGCCGATATCGTCATCGCCGTCGATGTCGTCGGCGGTCCCGACGGTGACGGCAAGACGATCCCGAGCCGCATCGACAGCCTGTTCGGCGCAAGCCAGCTGATGATGCAGTCGATCATCGCGATGAAGCTGAAAGAGGGCGCGCCGGACATTCTGCTGCGCCCGGATGTCGGCCGCTACCGGGTGATGGATTTCCTGCGTGCCCAGGAGGTGCTGAATGGCACCGCCGCCATCAAGGATCAGCTGAAGCGCGCCCTCGACGAACGCATGGGTGCGCCAAGGCTCGGCTGACCGGAGGGTGGCCCCGCGGTCAGGCGTTCTCGCGCTCGTCGGCGGGAAGGCCCGGCAGGACACGCTCGCCCGTCTCCTGGGAATGATCGACCTCGCGCTTCGGCTTGACCAGCGGCTCCGGTCTCACCGGCCGCGAATGCAGCATGTCGCGGCCGGCGGTGATGCCTTCGGCCTCCTGCAGCACCAGCCGCGCCTCGTCGCGCTTGCGGATGTCGTCCATGATCGCGATCGCCTCGTCGTCGCCGACGCCCAGGGCCTCCAGTGTCTTGCGGCCGAAGAGAAGACCTGACTCGAAGGTTTCGCGCAGTTCGTAGTCGACGCCCTTGGCGCGCAGCTCCAGCGTATGCAGGCGATCGTAGGAGCGGGCGTAAATGCGCGCATTCGGGTATTCGGACTGGACGAGGTCGATGATGTGGTCGGTCGTTTCCTTCTTTTGCGTGCAGACGGCGACGATCTTGGCCCGTTCGATACCGGCCGCACGCAGCACGTCCAGGCGATTGCCGTCGCCGAAATAGATGCGGAACCCGAAGGTCGCGGCTTGGCGCACGCGCGCGGCGGAATGGTCGATGATGGTCACGTCACGGCCGCCGGCAAGGAGAATCTGCGCGGCGATCTGGCCGAAGCGCGAGAAGCCGATCATCAGCACGTCGGCGTTGGCGCCATCGAAGTCCTCCTCGATCTCCTCGTCCATCTCGTCCTGCTCGTGCATCAGCTTTGGCGCGAGCATCGAGGCAAGCGGCGTCAGTGCCATCGACAGGGTGACGATTGCGACGAGCAGCGAGGCATCGCCGTCCGAAAAGACGCCGGCGGTTGCTGCGGCCGTAAACAGCACGAAGCCGAATTCGCCGCCCTGCGGCAGAAGCAGGCTGATGCGGACCGCGTCATTGTGGTGCGATCCCGTCAAGCGGCAGAGCCAGTAGAGCACCAGGCTCTTCAGTGCCATCAGCAGCGGCACAGCAATGATGATCAACTGGTAGCGCTCGACGATGACGCCGAGTTCCAGTGACAGGCCGACGGCCATGAAGAACAGCGCCTGCAGGATACCGCGGAACGGCTCGATGTCCGCTTCGAGTTCGTGACGGTAGGAGGATTCGGCCAGCAGCACGCCAGCCAGAAACGCCCCCATCGCCATCGACAGACCGGCGAGCTGCATCATGGTCGCCGCGCCCATGACGATGAGCAGAGCCGCGGCGATCATGACATCACGCGCGCCAGTGCGGGCGATGATCTGGAACAGCGGGTTCACGAGGTAGCGGCCGGCAGCGAAGAGCACGATGATCGCAGTCGTTGCGATCGCGAAGTCCTCAAGCGGCGGGGTCGTGTCCTCGGGCGCCTGCAAGGCCATCAGCGGTATCAAGGCCAGCAAGGGGACGATCGCCAGGTCCTGGAGCAACAGGATCGAGAAGGCGCGCTGCCCGTAGCGCGTGTTGCGGTCGTTGCCCTCGTCGAGGATCTGCATGGCAAAAGCCGTCGACGACAGCGACAGGCCGAAGCCGGCGATGATGCTGCCGCCGTGCCCGAGAAGCCCAAGGGCATAGATGGCGTAGGAGAGCAGGATGCCGGTGATCAGCACCTGTGCCGTGCCGAGGCCAAAGATGTCGCGTCGCATCTGCCACAGGCGCGAAGGTTTCAGCTCAAGGCCGATGATGAATAGCAGGAAGACGACGCCCAGTTCCGACACGTGCAGGATCTGCTCGCCCTCGGTAATGCTCTGGGCAACGGGGCCGATCAGAATGCCGGCCGAGAGATAACCGAGGATCGTGCCGAGGCCGAGCCGCTTGAAGATCGGGGCAGCGATCACCGCTCCGCCGAGCAGCATAAGAGCCTGGGAATAGATGATCGGTGTCGTTGCCATGCCTTAAGGCTTTCACTCTTGCGTCACCGAGCCCCTTTACGGAGCTTTCGGGAGCGCTTCATTTGCGGTGTTTGAGCGGGAATCAGGCCTACGCCCTTGATGCCTGCTTCGCCGCACAATAAATGGGGCAGGAACGAAAGGCCACACCATGTCAGACACGATCGATTCCGCCGACCTCGAAAAACGCGCCTCCGAACTCGTGGATCTCGCCCGCAAGGCCGGCGCGGACGCGGCCGATGCGGTGGTGGTCCGCGGCCGCTCCCGCTCAGTCTCCGTGCGCCTCGGCAAGGTCGAAGCGACGGAAGCCTCCGAGAGCGATGATTTCTCGCTCCGGGTGTTCGTCGGCCGGCGCGTTGCCAGCGTTTCGGCCAATCCGGGCTTCGACCTGAAGCTGCTTGCCGAACGCGCGGTTGCCATGGCCAAGGCCTCGCCGGAGGACCCGTTCGCGTCGCTTGCGGATGCGGACCGGCTGGCGAAATCCTATCCGGACCTCGATCTCTTCGACCCGACCGACGTGTCGACCGAAAGCCTGACCGAGGCAGCACTTGCTGCCGAAGAGGCAGCGCTTGCCGTCTCCGGCGTTACCAATTCCAGCGGCGGTGGCGCTTCGGCCGGCATGGGCGGTCTCGTGCTCGTCACCTCGCACGGCTTTTCCGGTTCCTACATGGCTACGCGCTTCGGCCTGTCCGTCAGCGCCATCGCCGGCGAAGGCACCAAGATGGAGCGCGACTACGACTACGACAGCCGTCTCTACATCGCGGACCTGCGCGCTTCCGACGAGATCGGCCGAATTGCCGGCGAGCGTGCGGTTGCGCGCGTCAACCCGCGCCAGGTGCCGACCGCCAAGAACGTCACCGTCGTCTTCGACCCACGCATGGCGCGCGGCTTCGTCGGGCATCTGGCGGGCGCCATCAACGGCGCCTCGGTCGCCCGCAAGACAAGCTTCCTGCGCGACAAGATGGGCAAGCAGATCCTGAAGTCGGGCCTCTCGGTGACGGACGATCCGCTGATCGTGCGCGGCTCGTCTTCGCGCCCCTTCGATGGCGAAGGCGTGCGCGGCGAAAAGCTCGTCATGGTCGAGGACGGAGTGCTCAAGCACTGGTTCCTGTCGACCTCGGCTGCGGCCGAGCTCGGGCTTCAGACCAACGGCCGTGGCGTGCGCGGCGGTCCGACCGTCAACCCGGCCTCGACCAATCTTGCGCTCGAGCCCGGTTCGATCTCGCGCGAAGATCTGATCCGCAGCGTCGGGACCGGCTTCTACGTCACCGAGCTGATCGGCCAGGGCGTCAACATGGTGGCGGGCGAATACAGCCGCGGCGCCTCCGGCTTCTGGATCGAGAACGGCGAACTCACCTTTGCGGTCTCCGAGGTCACGATCGCGTCCAATCTGAAGGACATGTTCATGGCGCTGACGCCCGCCGACGACATCGACCGCAAGTTCGGCGTCGCCGCGCCGACACTGGCGATCGAGGGCATGACGCTCGCCGGCGTCTAGGCGCGGCATCTTAAGCAACGAGACGAAGCGTGCGGTTTTGCGCGCACGCCCCGCTTCCATAGTGTATGAGGGAGCGGGCTGACGAGGATTTCTATGTCTGACGAAGCACGATCGGTCGTGGATTGGGAAGCGGATCTCCAGTTGATCCGCACCGCCGCGGTCGCTGCCGGACAAACGGCGCTTGGATATTTCCGCAAGGGTCCGGATGTCCGTTGGAAGAATGAAGGGCGCTCGCCGGTGAGCGAAGCGGATCTCGCGGCCAACGATGTGCTGAAAACCCGTTTGCTTGCAGCCAGGCCAGACTACGGCTGGCTGTCGGAAGAGACGGATGACGACCGCAGCCGGCTTTCCCGCGAAACGGTTTTCGTCGTCGATCCGATCGACGGTACGCGCGCCTTCATCGCCGGCAAGGAGCTCTGGTGCGTCAGCGTTGCCGTCGTCCACGGTGGCCAGCCTGTCGCCGGCATCCTCTATGCCCCGGCGCTTGACGAACTTTTCGAGGCGGTTGCGAGTGGCCCGGCGCTGAAGAACGGCGATCCGATTTTCGTGCGCGAGGCAAAACCCGGTGAGACGCTGCACCTTGCGGCCGCCGAAGATACGATCGGCATGTTCGCCGGCGCCTATGGCAACCCCGTTGCGCGTGTGCCGCACGTGCCGTCATTGGCTTACCGGCTGGCGATGGTTGCCGACGGGCGGATCGACGGTACGCTGGTGAAAAAGAACGCCCATGATTGGGACCTGGCGGCAGCCGACCTCATTCTTGCGCGCGCCGGAGGGGGACTTGCCGACCTCACCGAAACGTCCTTGTCCTACAATCGCCCCGAAGTTGTTCATGGGGTTCTCTGTGCGGCCGCAAGGCCGCTGTTGCCGGGCCTGATTGCCGCCTCGCGGTCGCTGGAGCCCCATTGACCTTTGGGGCCGAATGCCTCAAATCATCGCCCACACCCAATAAAAATAAATGGAATTCCGATGGCTCACGACACCGAGAAAAAACAACGTCTGCATCTCGTCTTTGGCGGCGAACTCACCACGCTGACGGACGTCCACTTCCGCGACCTGGACAAGCTCGATATCGTCGGCATCTACCCGGACTACGACAGCGCCCTTGCAGCCTGGAAATCCAAGGCGCAGATGACCGTAGACAACGCCCACATGCGTTACTTCATCGTCCACATGCACCGTCTGCTCGACCCGGAAAACGGCTGATGCCGATGCAGTCGGGATGCGCGGCGCATAGCCGCGTGCCGGTTCTATGCGAACTTTGGCTGGCTGACGCGGCCGGGGACGGTGTCTCGTCATGAGCAGTTTTCGTGCGCGTCTGGCGCTATCCAGCTATCGCTGGATCGGCTCGGCGATCTACCCATTGGTCTGGTCCTACCTTGCCATTCGCGCCGCGAAGGGCAAGGAGGATCCTGCCCGCCGGCGCGAGCGCTACGGGCATGCGAGCGCGCCGCGCCCGCAGGGACCGCTCGTCTGGTTCCACGCCGCAAGCGTCGGCGAGACCAATGCAGTCATCCCGCTGATCAAGGAAATCCGCAGGCGCGGCATCCACGTCATCCTGACCACGGGCACGATGACGTCTGCACGCGTCGTCTCCGAGCGTCTTGGCGCGTCGGTGATCCACCAGTATGTCCCGCTCGATTTCAAGCCGGCGGTCAGCCGGTTCTTGAGCTATTGGGAGCCGGACCTGGCAATCATTGCCGAATCCGAAATCTGGCCGATGACCATCCTCGAACTCGGTCGCCGCCATATTCCTCAAGTACTGGTCAACGGTCGCCTGTCCGACCGGACTTTCGCCCGCTGGAAGCGCCGCCCGGCACTTGCCGATGCGCTGTTTGAGAACCTGGCGCTGGTGATTGCCCAGTCCGATGTCGATGCGGACCGCTTTCGCACACTCGGCGCCCTGCCGGTGATGGTTTCCGGCAACCTGAAAGTCGATACCGACGCGCCGCCGCACGATCCGCAGGCGCTTCGCGAATACCGTCAGCAGATTGGCGCCCGCAAGACCTGGGCGGCGATCTCGACCTTCGACGGCGAGGAGAACGCCGCCGGCGTCGTGCACCGCGCGCTGAAGGAGCGCACCGGCCTTTTGACGATCATCGTGCCGCGGCACCCCGATCGCAGCGACGCCATCGAGGCTGCGCTGACGGCGAAGGGACTGAAGGTTGCCCGCCGCACCCGGCGTGATCCGCTGACACCCGATATCGACATCTTCCTCGGTGACACGATCGGCGAGATGGGGCTCTATCTGCGCCTGACCGAGGTCGCTTTCGTCGGCCGTTCGCTGTTTGCAGAAGGCGGCCAGAACCCGTTGGAGCCGGCGATGCTCGGCTGTGCGGTCCTGTCCGGTGGTAACGTCCAGAATTTCCGCGAGACCTATCAGACGCTCGCCAAGAACGGCAGCGCCAAGATCGTGCGCGACGTCGAGATGCTGGCCAAGGGCGTCAACTATCTGCTCGCCAACGACGACATGCGTCGCTCGATGATCGATGCCGGCCTTGAAACCGTGCAAGAGATGCGCGGTGCGCTGTCGGCGACGATGAAGGGGCTTGAGCCCTATATCAATCCGCTGATCGTCAAGGCACGCCTCAACCCGCCGACCGACAACTGACACTGCAGGAAACATATGCCCGCCATGACCGCACCGAAAGCCATCGCCGGTATCCTGTTCGACAAGGATGGAACCCTGCTCGACTACGCCAAGAGCTGGGTACCGGTGAACTACGAGCTGGCGCGGATTGCGGCAAAGGGCGACGAAGCCCTGGCCCGAACACTGCTGAAGGCGGGCGGCATGGATGCCGATACCGGCCATGTCCTGCCCGATAGCCTGCTTGCGGCCGGCAACACCGTTGAGATCGCGACCGGTTTCGTTGCCGCCGGTGCGCCTTTTACCGTCGCCGAACTGACGACGCTGCTCGACAGCCTGTTTGCGCGTTCGGCCGAGTATGCGGTGCCGGTCACTGATCTCGGCTCGTTCTTCGCTGGCCTGCATGCCAAGGGGTACCGTCTCGGCGTCGCGTCGAGCGACAACGAAAAATCGATCCGCGAAACCGCGAAGCGCTTTGGTTTCGACAGCTATCTGCACTACGTGGCGGGGTATGACAGCGGCTACGGCGTCAAGCCCGAACCTGGCATGGTACTCGGCTTTTGTGCCGCGACCGGGCTTGATCCGCGCCAGGTCGTCGTCGTCGGCGACAACAACCACGACATGCACATGGGCCGCAACGCCGGCGTCGGCATGACGGTCGCGGTCTTGACCGGCACCGGCTCGCGCCAGTCGCTCGCAGCGGCCTCCGATCATTGCCTCGCCGACATCACCGAGCTCGAAGCCGTTCTCTAGGGAATGACCGGGGAGCGAAGGCGGTCTGGTCGTCGTTGCTTCTCCGTATCTTCGCGCTCCCGACCCGGTTCCGCATAGCTGTGATAGCCGCATCCGTCTCAATCGCTTGCGTTTTTCCGCGTTCTGACGTTTTTTGTGGCAGTTGCCGGGTTCGGTCCCGGCGGCGGTTTTAAACCGTCCCTCCCGGAGAGGAAGGACTTCAGCGGCCGGGAGGCCATGGAACGAAGATGGTATCGGAAGCGCCGCCATTCTGGTGGACCAAGGCGGATTGGCGTGCTCGTGCCTTGTGGCCGTTTTCATGGGCTTACGGGCGCATTGCCGGCATGCGCATGGATCGCGCCCAGCGGGCCACGGTTCCCGTCCCGGTTATCTGCATCGGCAATTTCACCGTCGGCGGTGCCGGCAAGACGCCGACGGCGATCGCGCTTGCACGCGCCATCCGCCAGAAGGGTCTGAAGCCCGGCTTCTTGAGCCGCGGCTATGGCGGTTCGCTCGACGTGACGACCGTCGTCGATCCCGAACACCATCGCGCGCGCGACGTCGGCGACGAGCCGCTGCTTCTGGCGCGTGAGGCGCTCACCGTCGTCTGCCGCCGTCGCGTCGACGGTGCTCGCCGTCTGGTGAAGGAGGGCGTGGATATCATCATCATGGATGACGGTTTCCAGAGCGCGCGGCTGGCCTTCGATTTCGCGCTGCTTGTGATCGATTCTCGCCGCGGCATCGGCAACGGCTATCTTGTGCCGGCAGGGCCGGTGCGCGCGCCGCTGAAAAACCAGATCCGCCACGCCACGGCATTGCTGAAGATTGGCGGCGGCACGGAAGCCGACGCCTTGATCCGCCGCGCCGCGCGGGCCGGCAAGCAGATCTACGAGGCGGACGTCGTGAAGCGTGACGACGGATCGCTTGATGGCGTCAGGGTGCTCGCCTGGGCCGGTATCGCCGATCCCGAAAAATTCTATCGCACCGTGCGTGAGACCGGTGCCGTGATCGAGGAAACCCGCAGCTTTCCCGATCACCACCATTTTTCCGACGACGAGATTGGCGACCTGTTGGATCGCGCATCCGCCCTGGGGTGCACGCTGGTCACCACCGCCAAGGACATGGTGCGGCTGGAGCCCGGCCACGGCCGCGCCGCCGAGCTGGTTGATGCAAGCAGGGTGATCGAGATCGACGTCAGGTTCGATGATCCGTCGGCGCCTGCGAAAATCATCGAGACGGCGATCGCCGCCGCGCGAGGACGCAAGCTGCGCGAGGGCGCTGGCAAATAGCGGCAGTCTCTCGTGCGGTCATCCTGGTTGAGGGGAGGCGCGAAGGCTCGCGTCGATGGGGCTTAAAGCGCGTCGCGACCGTTCAGGTTCGCTCCTTGCGCATTAAGCCTTTCATTTTTCGCTCATCGATATCGCAAATCCGCCGCGCATTTTTGCGCGCGATGCTCTAGCGGCGCTGGTTCGGCAGGGCACCGGCGCGTTTTTCGGCCTCGAGCGAGGCTTCCGCGTCGATATAGGGCTCCTGTCTGGCAACGCTCCAGTAGCGCAGCTCATCGACGGGGATGGTCTTGCCGGTCATGGCGCAGATCACATGCGAGCCAGCAAGGACGATCTGGAAGTCGCCGTCGAGATAACGGATCTTCGCCTCGCGCGACGTGCTTCCTTCAAACCGGTTCATCATGCTCGGCGCCCATTTTGTCTTCGTGGTGTTTCCTTGGTCTAGCTCGGCATTCCGCAAAATGCCAGCCGCATTTCACAACGTCGCGCCCGATCAGCTTCGTCCGAACAGCCGCTCGATATCGGTGAGCTTGAGTTCGATGTAGGTCGGCCGGCCATGGTTGCATTGCCCGGAACCAGGCGTTGCCTCCATCTGCCGCAAGAGTGCGTTCATTTCCTCGGTGCGCATGCGCCGGCCGGAGCGAACCGAGCCATGGCACGCCATCGTCGCTGCGAGATATTCAAGCCGGCTCGTCAGGCCGCTTGCCGTATCCCACTCGGCAAGCTCGTCGGCCAGCTGGCGCACCAGGCCGACGGCATCCATTTCGCCGAGCATCGCCGGCGTCTCGCGCACGGCGATCGCGCCGGGGCCGAAACGTTCAATCGCGAGACCGAGACGGGCGAATTCCGCCGCATGCGCGATCAGCCGGTCGCAGTCGTCTTCGGAAAGGTCGACGATTTCCGGGATGAGCAGCGCCTGGGCGGCAACCGGTCGCGAATGCAGCGCCGTGCGCATCGCCTCGAACACCAGCCGTTCATGGGCGGCATGCTGGTCGACGATGACAAGGCCATCATTGGTCTGCGCGACGATATAGTTCTCGTGCAGCTGCGCCCGGACCGCGCCGAGCGGGAAGGATTGAGGCTGCGATGCCTCTGGGGCTTCGGCTGCCGGCGCAGGCACGACCCCTTCGAACGGCGCTGCGATCCGTGCCGAGGGTGCCGAGAAGGCGGCGAAGCTTGCCTGCGGGGTTTCTCCGAGCTCGCGCAGCATGGCGCCGAAATGCGCCGGGCGGGAAGGGGATGTCTCTGCGCTCCAGGGCTCAGGGCGGTAGTTGCCGGAGCGGAAGGCTTGCATCATGCCGCGCGCGCCCGTTGTCGCGGCGCGGTCGCCTTCGCGGTTCAACGCTTCGCGGATCGCGCCGATGATGAGGCCGCGGATGAGGCCGGGATCGCGGAAGCGGACATCGGACTTCGCCGGATGCACGTTGACGTCGACAAGCTCGGGATCGAGCGCGATCGACAGCACCGCCACCGGATAGCGGCCACTCGGGATCGTCTCGGAATAGGCGGCGCGGATCGCCGACAGCAACATCTTGTCCTGCACCGGCCGTCCGTTGACGAAAATATACTGCTGCAGCGAGTTGCCGCGGTTGTAGGTCGGCACACCGGCAAAGCCGGTGAGCTCGACGTCTTCGCGCGCCGCGTCGATCTCGATGGCATTGTCGCGGAAATCCTTGCCGAGCACCTGCGCCATGCGCGCCAGGCGGTCCGCGCCGGTCGCTGGAAACTCCAGCGTCGAACGGTCGCTGCCGGAAAGAACGAACCGAACCGCCGGGAAGGCGATGGCCATGCGGCGCACCACTTCCGAAATTGCCGCGGCTTCCGCCTTTTCCGACTTCATGAACTTGAGACGGGCAGGTGTTGCGAAGAAGAGGTCGCGGACCTCGACCACTGTTCCGGTGTTGGCCGGCGACGGGCGGACGGCGTCCGTCTTGCCGCCGTTGACGGCGATGATCGCACCTTCGTTGGCGCCAGCTGCGCGCGTCGTGATCGACAGCCGGGCGACCGAACCGATCGACGGCAGCGCCTCGCCGCGAAAGCCAAGCGTGCGGATATCGAAAAGGCTGTTGTCGAGCTTCGACGTACAATGTCTGCGAACCGCCAGTTCGAGGTCAACAGGCGTCATGCCGGAACCATTGTCGGTGACACGCAGCAACGTCTTGCCACCGCCGGCGGTTGCGATCTCGATCCGCGTTGCGCCGGCGTCGAGCGCATTCTCGATCAGCTCCTTGGCGGCGCTGGCGGGGCGTTCGATCACTTCGCCGGCGGCGATCTGGTTGATGAGGGTTTCTGAAAGCTGCTTGATGGCCATGCCGCATTTTCCCGGATTCGCCGGCGAAACGGAAGAGGGCACGGCGTCTCGTCCCCTACCTCTCGTTCACGTCGGAAGGGCCGGAAAAATGATCGCGGGTTTAATGGGCCCTTAACACTCTGCTGCGATTTTCCACAACAACCTGAATGATCACGGGTTTTGTCCTTTGAGCATTGCGGCGTAGCTGGACGCCGTACTCCCTTCGCTTAAAGAGATGCCTGCCAAGGCCACCCCAGCATGTCCCGAAATGTAACCGCCGCTGCTCAGCCGCGCGTCTTTTCCGACGCATAACGGTCGCCGCAGCACTTTGATTGGCTGCGTGTTTTTCCCTTGGATCGGAGACGATCCAGCAAGCATGCAGTAGGCGAGCGAGGACATCGCGATGAACGATGGGGCGTCGATCGGCGCGGACATCAACAGGGTCATTCTTGAGTCGAGTTGCGACGCACTCGGCATCGCTATGCTTGTCTGCAGTCGGGACGATACCATTCTGTTTTCCAGTCGCACGATGCTGCAGTATTTTCCGGTGCCTGCCGAAATTCTGCTGCCCGGGACGCGGCTGAGGGACTTTCTCGGCGCTGTCTACGACACCGGCGTCCGTCCAGGCACCGTGCCGGAAAGCAGCCGGCGGCGTACCAATCGCGAGGACTGGATTGCCGAGCACATGGCGCTGCATTGGCGCGAGCGCTACGAGAGCGTCGAGCGCGCTGGCCGCACGCGGTGGATTTCGATGCGCAAGCGCCGCCTGTCGAGCGGCATGGGCATCCTGTCGATCAGCGACGTCTCCGACCAGAAGAAGCGCGACGATCAGTTGCAGACGGACCTGGAGCGGGTCGAGCTGACCGAAGAGATCCTCGACGCCCAGCCCAATCCCATATGCGTGAAGGATCGCAACCTCAACTATATCGCGGTCAACAAAGCCTTCTGCCTGATCCACGACCTGCCACAGGACGGGATCCTCGGCCGCTCCGCCTGGGACCTGGTCGACAGTGAAATGGCGGAACGGTTCGAGCAGTCGGATCGGCTGGTGCTTGAAACCGGCAAGCCGCATTCACAAGCCGAACACATCGTGCGCGCCGACGGCAGCGATCTCTGGGTGCTGACACGCAAGTATCGCGTGGGCATGCCCGGCCGTCACTTTGTCGTCACCTGCATGAACGACGTGACCGACATTGCCGTCTGGTATCAAAGCAGCGGCGAACCTCCCGTTGAGGCCGGGCTGCAGATCCGCGACTACAGCATTTTCGCGGCAGCACAGAATTTCTACGATCCCTTCCGGGCGCTGAACGTCCAGCAATTGGTCGAGGCGGGGTCCATGATCGAGA
Source organism: Ensifer sp. (assembly GCF_035999185.1). GTDB lineage: Bacteria > Pseudomonadota > Alphaproteobacteria > Rhizobiales > Rhizobiaceae > Ensifer. The sequence continues at coordinate 22,962 of NZ_DASYHB010000202.1, forward strand.
CCTTGCCTGCACGCGGCCTGCGCGTGCTGCTGGCAACTGGCGACCGATTGCTGGAAGAACGGCTTGTCGCCCGCCTGCGCGGATCGGGTCTCGACGCCTGCGCCGTTCGCGATGCCGACGAATTGCGTGCCTTCTCCCTCGCCATCGACGAAGCGGGGCTGAAACTCGACATCCTCCTGCTCGATGGAGCCTTCCCAGAGCGACAGAAGATCGGCTCCGCCTGGCGCGATAGTCCGATCCTTGCCGTTTCCGCAGAGCAGGACGGCGCCGCCGTGCTTGCGGAAGTCTTCCGTGTCTGCTCCGAACGGGGAGGCGTGACGGCATCAACGCAACCGGAGTGGTCGCTGTCATTCGAGGCCGAGGGGATTGCCCCCCCACCGCCCGCACCTCAGGTCGACGTGCTCGTCGCCGAAGACAACCAGATCAACCAGTTCGTCTTCACCCAGATCCTCGAAGGGCTGGGCGTCTCGCATCGCATCGCCGCCAACGGCCGCGAAGCCGTCGAGCTGTGGCACGAGCTGCAGCCGGCCCTTGTGCTGATGGATGTGTCGATGCCGGTGATGAACGGATTTGATGCGACCGTCGCCATAAGGTCGGCCGAAAAGGCGCGGGGACAGAAAACGCCCATCATCGGGGTCACCGCGCAGGCGCTCGATATCGACCTGCAGCAATGCAAGGCCTCGGGCATGGATGACCACATCATGAAGCCGGTGAGCCCGGATATGATCGAGGCGGTCTTGAGAAAATTCATGCCGGTAAAGGCAATACGCACGGCAGGTTGAGTAAAAAGCGTGTCAACTCGCTAGAATTGGGGAGGCCGATGGCAAATCTTGGCGTGGCGCGATATCGGATTGTTAACCGCGGATTGCGATCGTCTCAACCGAATTGCCGCTAAAGTGTAGAGCCCCATCCGTATGCGTCGCGTCCTCCTCGTTGCCCCAGCCCCGGCCGTGTCTGAACGGCACTGCCGGTTCGCGCCGCGGCGGCCCAAAGGGGGACGGCGATGATGATCGCGGAAACGCCCCATCACCGTGGCGGCCATGAACTGCCAGCTCTGCGGGCCGACATCGACCCGTTGACGGGGCTGGGCAACGCCCGTTGCCTGCGTCAAAGCGTCATCGACCTTGCAAGTGAGCGCGCCAGCGATCCTGCCCCCTTCACGATCGGCCTTGCCAACATCGATGGGTTCAAGCCGATCAACGATCTGTTCGGACCGGCAGCAGGGGATGAGATTCTCTGCCAGGTTGCCTACCGGCTGCAAGCCTGTGCGCCCGAGGGCGCGACGATCACCCGTTCCGAAAACGATGAATTCGCCTTCGTCCTGCCGCTCGTTTTCGAGCGCAAGGGTGCGGAAAAGATCGGCCAGATGCTGAAGGAGGTGCTCTCGGCCCCCTTCGACCTTGGCGACCGGCACGTGCGCCTGTCCGCTTCTTTCGGTTTTGCCGTCTATCCCTTCGCCGGCGAGGTGTTCGACGACCTCCTGAAAAGCGCTGATACCGCGCTCTATCGCTCGAAGCGCCGCGGCCGCGGCCAGATCACCGTCTATTCGCAAGAAATCGCCCAGGAGATGAAGCGCGCCACGCAGCTTGAACAGGCACTGCGCAACGCGATCATCGCCAACGAGGTCGATGTGCATTTTCAACCGATCGTCGATCTGCGCAACGATGCGGTCGTCGGCTTCGAGGCCTTGGCACGCTGGTGCGACGCCGATCTCGGTTATGTGTCTCCCGCCGTGTTCGTGCCGCTCGCCGAGGAGCGCGGCTTCATCGATTCGTTGGCCGAGGTCCTGTTGCGCAAGGCGGCCCATGCCGCATTGTCCTGGCCAAAGGAGCTTTTCCTCTCCTTCAACCTGTCCTCGGCGCAGCTCATGGATCCGACCACCAGCCGGCGGCTGCTGTCGATCATCAGCCAGATCGGCCTCGATCCGCGCCGCCTGGAGCTTGAGATCACCGAGACGGCGGTCATGGCCGATGCGGATACGGCCCAGAAGATCGTCTCGGAGCTGCGCGCCGCCGGTGTGCGCGTCTCGCTTGACGATTTCGGCACCGGCCAGTCGAGCCTCGGGCGGCTGAGGGATTTCTCCTTCGACAAGGTCAAGATCGACCGCGCCTTCGTCTCGCGCATCTCGGCCGATCGTGCTTCGGAGCACATCATCAAGGCGATCGTCTCGATGTGCGAGGGGCTTGAGCTTGAGGTGGTCGCCGAAGGCATCGAGGATTTCTCCGAGGCCTTGAAACTGAAGGCACTCGGTTGCGGTCTGGGGCAGGGCTATTTCTACGGAAAGCCGGCCGATGCGGTCGCGACGATGCGCTATCTCGCCGATCGTTATCGCGATCTTCAGGGGCAGGCCTGATCGGTCCTAGCACCGCTTGGTTTGTCGCGCACTTTTACGCTTCGTTCTCCGACAGGGCCGCGCGGTCGCGCCGCCCTTCCTCCAGCAGCCAGTCACGCACCCGTTTTGCCTGGGCGTTGAGCTCGCGCGAGCGTGGCCAGACGACGTAGAAAGCGAGCCCTGTCTTAAGCACGTGTCCGGCGACCGGAACCAGGGCGCCGGAGCGGATCTGCGGGTAGATCAGGTGTTCCCAGCCAAGCGCCACACCTTCCCCGGCCAACACCGCCTGCATCACCAGCACATAGTCGTTGATCGCGAGCCGTCGCGCCTGTTTCGGATAGGCGAGGCCGGCGCTGGCAAACCATTCGGTCCAGTCGCAGGCGCGGCGAACCGGTTCTTCGAGGTGGATGAGGTTGTGTCTCGGCAGATCGGCCGCCGTCTTCGGAAGGCCGTGTTGTTCGATATAGCCGGGGGTCGCCACCGCGTTGACGACCTCTTCGGCCAAGAGCGCCGCTTGGTAGCGCGGCCAATGGCTGGGATCGCCGCCGCGAATGCCGAGCGGGATCGGTTCTTCCTCAAGATCGAGATCGCGCACGCTGGTCTGGATGCGAAGGTCGATCTCGGGCAAATCCTCGCGCATGCGGTTGAGCCTTGGCAGCATCCACATCGAGGCAAAGGCGGTCGAGGCCGCCAGCGTCACATTGGTTTCGCGGCCCTTGGCGCGGATGTCTTCCGCCGATTTCTGGATGCGCGACAGCCCCACTGAAACGTCTGCGTGGAACTTCTCGCCGGCCTCGGTCAGTTCCACCGCCCGATGCACCCGGTGAAAGAGCGGCACGCCCAGCTGTTCCTCAAGGCCGCGGATCGCATAGGAGACCGCGGCCTGCGTCATGCCGAGCTCGTTGGCGGCGCGGGTGAAGTTCTGGTGGCGGCCGGCCGCCTCGAAAACGATGAGGCTTGCGGCCGATGGGAGCAGGCGACGCAGGTTTTCCATAAATCAAGCTTATCGGATGGATCGAATTTTTCCAGCGTTACAGAGAATATTTTCGCTCATAGCATCATCTCAGATGATGGGAGGATGCGGAATGGAAACGGCACTGGCAGCGACCGAGGCGGCACCGAGGCGGACGCGTGGGACGAGGCCACACCGGCGCGAGGGCGCCGGCCGCAGCCTCGGCGTTCCCTATATCAGCAGAAACATCCCGACCTATGATATCCTCGGCGAGGAAAGCCTGCTTCGGATCGAAGCGGTGGCCGACCGGATTCTTGCCGAAGTCGGCATCGAGTTTCGCGACGACCCGGCTTCGCTCGAGCACTGGAAGCGCGCCGGCGCCAGGATCGACGGCGTGCGGGTGACCTTCGAGCCTGGAATGCTGAAGGAGATCATCGCCTCGGCCCCACGCCAATTCACCCAGCACGCCCGCAATCCCGCGCGCAACGTGGAGATCGGTGGCAACAACGTCGTCTTCTCGCCGGCCTATGGTTCGCCCTTCGTCATGGATCTCGACAAGGGTCGGCGCTACGGCACGATCGAGGACTTCCGCAATCTGATCAAGCTCGCTCAGTCGAGCCCCTGGCTGCACCATTCCGGCGGTACGATCTGCGAGCCGGTCGACGTGCCGGTCAACAAGCGCCATCTCGACATGGTCTACAGCCACATCAAATATTCCGACCGTGCCTTCATGGGCTCGATCACGGCGGAAGATCGGGCAGAAGATTCGATCGATATGGCGCGCATCCTCTTCGGCCGCGATTTCGTTGACGAGAACTGCGTCATCCTCGGCAATGTCAACGTCAACTCGCCGCTCGTCTGGGACGGGACGATGACGAAATCGCTGCGCGCCTACGCACGGGCGAACCAGGCTGCCGTCATCGTGCCCTTCATTCTGGGTGGTGCCATGGGGCCGGTCACCAACGCTGGCGCCATCGCCCAGTCCTATGCCGAGACACTTGCCGGCTGCGCCCTGACCCAGCTCGAGCGCAAGGGCGCGCCTGTAATCTTCGGCAATTTTCTCTCGTCCATGTCGCTGCGGTCCGGGTCGCCCACTTTCGGTACGCCGGAGCCGGCGATCGGCAGCATGGTCGTCGGCCAGCTTGCGCGCCGCCTCGGCCTGCCGCTGCGTTGTGCCGGCAACTTCTCCAATTCCAAGCTGCCGGACGCGCAGGCGATGCAGGAGGGCGCCATGTCGATGCTGTCGGCGGTGCATTGCGGCGCCAACTTCATCCTGCACTCGGCGGGCTTCGTCGATGGGTTGCTCGCCATGTCCTACGAAAAATTCATGATGGACACCGACTTCTGCGGCGCATTGCATTCCTATCTCGCCGGCGTCGTCGTCGACGACAACACGCTTGCGATGGACGCCTTTCTGCAGGTCGGCCCCGGCAGCCATTTTCTCGGCTGCGACCACACGATGCGCAACTACCAGACTGCTTTCTGGGATTCAGGGCTGTCGGACAACGAGCCTTTTGAAAAATGGGTCGAGCAGGGCGAGACGGACATGGCGACCCGCGCCAACCGCGCCTGGAAGAAGACGCTTGCCGAGTACGAAGCGCCGCCCTTGGATGTAGCGGTAGACGAGGCGCTGGTCGATTATGTCACGCGCCGCAAGGAGAGCATGGCGGATGCCTGGTACTGACGAGGCCGTCACGGGCCGTCGCGCTCGAAGCATTGTCGAGAGACCCGCTGCTCCCTGAGCGCAAGCGAAAGCGGCGGTGCCAAGCACCGCCGCTCGCTGGAAGGCGTACTGAACTGCGTGATCACATGTTACTGCTGCGGCTGCTCGGTACCCTGCTGCATCGGCTGGGCCGGTGCAGTGGTCGTGGTCGAAGAGGTCGTCGAGGTGTCAACCGGCTGGTTGGCGTTCTGCTCGGCCACCTGCTGCGACTTGGTCTTGAACTCTGGCGCTGTCTTCAGCGTGTCGACGGTTTCGGTCGTCGTCAGCTTCAGCGCATCTGTGTTCGGCTGCTCGGCGATCGCGATCCGGTCGAACGGAACGGCGACGTTCTTTTCGCCCATGCCCAGGAAGCCGCCGACACCGATCACGGCCGCTTCGACGCCGCCATCCTTCTTCATGATCAGGTCGTTGATCTCGCCGATTTTTTCGTCACCGGCGTTGTATACGGTCTGGCCGATATAGGTGCTGGCCGCAATCTGGTCGGGCTGCTGCTCGGTCAGATAGGTGGCGCCGGCCGCAGCGACGTCTGCAGGTGCTTCTTCGCTAATCGGCGGCTTGGTCTGAGCCTGATCAGCAGGCGCGTCGCCGCCCGGAACCGGCTGCATCGTCTGCGGCTGGTCCATCGGCTTCGTTGCATCCTGCGCGAAAGACACCGGGGCGACAGCGAGGCCTATGAGAAGCGCGCCAGCCGCGACGGTCGTTGCGAGTTTCTTGGTCATATCAAACTGCCTTTCCTTGACGTTGTCTATCAAGGCGCGGGGGCCGGTTTCTGTTGCCGACATCCGCACCGGTGATACGGTCTCAACGCGCGGATCCAGGAACGGTTCCAAAAAAGCAGGCAAAAAATTCAGTGATGAGGGCGCGCTGATGTCGAACGCGATGCCATTACGTTCAATTGACGAATAAGAACTATGAGCCCATTGCCAGATTTATTATCGGCTTTGAATATATGTAAATTAGTAATTTATAATAATCTTCAGTTCATTCATGGAATTTTGATTGTTCTTGTCGATACTTGCGACAAGGCAGGAAATAGCGAAGTGCTTCTTCATCCTGCGTCCTGGACGATTTTCTCGATGTTTCTGCCGCGGCGCTTTCTCTCAGTTTCCTTTCTGTCCATCCTGGCGATGATCGGCCTCGTTCTCATCGAGCGCAATCTCTTCGGCGCGCGCTATTTTTCAGAGCGCGCTCCCAAGGTCGAACTCTACAATCTCTGGCACGCCTGGATCGCGCTCAGCCTCTCGCTCGCCGTCGTTCAAGGATTTACCCGCGATGCAGCGGGTTTCGGGGCGCCGGTGCTCCGGCTGGCCTCCGGTCGAGAACTCGGGATCTGCAGCGCCGCCTGGGTACTCGCTACCTTGATGGCACTCGCCTTCGTCATCGACCCGCTCGACTTCAGCCTGCTTGCGCGCGAAGACAGCCTGGTCGAATGGACGTCGGCTCTGCTGATCTTTGTCGCCTCTGGATTTCTGGCGGCCGCGGCAGCCGGACAGTTTCGCGCTGCCTTATCCGGAGAGGGGCGCCTCGCCTTTATCTCGGCTGCTGTTGCCGCCCTTCTGGCCGCCGGCTTCTTCGTGATCGGGATGGAAGAGATATCCTGGATGCAGCGCGTCTTCGGTTTTGCCACGCCGGAAGCATTGCTGGTCCTCAACAAGCAGCAGGAATTGAACCTGCACAACATCTCCACCGGCTTTTCGGAGCTGCTCTACTACGCCGGCAGCTTCGTCCTTCTGTCGCTGGCACCGTTCATCTGGTTATACCTGCGCACCGGTGTCGATCTTGGACGGCTGCAGGCCTTCGCCCCGAGCCTGCTGGTGCTCGTGGCAAGCGCCCCCATGGCTGCCTTCAACAGCGACAACTGGAGCATGCTGCCGACCCAGATGATGGCGATGACGACGGTGATCATGCTGCTGGTGATCGCGGATGTTGCGCTGAAGGCGGGACACTGGCGCGAGTTCATCCTGCTGACGGCGGCTGCCATCCTGATCGTCGTCATCCAGCAGCTCTTCGTGCTCAAGGCAGCTGATCTCGTGCGTCTGTGGGACCCAACCGAATACAAGGAGCTCTTCATCGCGCTGGGCCTCGCCATTTATGGGATCGAGGCCTGGTCGCGGCTGCGTTCCCACGCTGAAACCGCGTTGGTCTCCGTCGCTGGCGCCAAAAATGAAAATACCCCGCCGGGCGGCGAGGTATTGGAGGTATCCCGGAACGGGCGTTCTCAGGCGGCCTGAGCGGTCAGTGGCTCTCGCGCAGGACCTCGCTGCCGCTGCCGCCGACGAGGAAGTCGAGGTCCGCACCCTTGTCGGCCTGAAGCACCGTGTCCTGGTAGAGCTTGTAGTAGCCGCGCGTCCATTTCTGCGGCGGCGCCTGCCAGGCGGCCATGCGTGACTGAAACTCCTCGTCGCTGATCATCAGGTTGAGTTCGCCCTTCATCGCATCGAGCCGAATGCGGTCGCCGGTCTTGACGATCGCCAGCGGCCCGCCGGCATTCGATTCCGGGCTGACATGCAGGACGACGGTGCCGAAGGCGGTGCCCGACATGCGGGCGTCGGATACGCGCACCATGTCGCGCACGCCTTTTTCGACGAGGCGGCGCGGGATCGGCATGTTGCCGACCTCGGCCATGCCCGGATAGCCCTTCGGCCCGCAGCCCTTAAGGACGAGGATGGTATCCTCTGTCACCGGCAGGTCCGGGTCGTCGATCTTCGCCTTCAGTTCTTCGATCGTCTCGAACACATAGGCCGGCCCCTCGTGAACCAGAAGATGTTCGCTTGCGGCCGATGGCTTGATGACGGCGCCGTTGGGCGCAAGGTTGCCCTTGAGCACGCGGATGCCCGCGGCCGCCCTGAGCGGATTGTCGAGCGGGCGGATGACGTCGTCGTTATAGACTTCGGCATCTTCCCAGTATCTGCTGATCGGCACGCCGAAGACCGTTGGCGCGTCGGCGTGCAGCAGGTGCTGGATGCGGTTCATGACCGCCGGCAGGCCGCCGGCGTAGGCAAGATCCTCGATCAGATACTTGCCGGACGGCATGCAGTTGACGATGCAGGGCACCTGGCCGCCGACACGGTCGAAGTCCTCAAGACAGAGGTCGACGCCGGCCCGGCCGGCAATTGCCAGCATGTGCACGACGGCGTTGGTGGAGCCGCCAACCGCGGCATTGGCGATGATGCCGTTCTCGAAGTTCTTTTTGGTCAGGATCTTCGACAGGCGCAGGTCTTCATGCACCATCTCGACGATACGCTTACCCGTCATATGCGACAGCGCCATGCGGCGCGCGTCAACCGCGGGCAGGGCGGCGTTCGTTGGCAGTGACAGGCCCATCGCCTCGACGATCGAGGCCATGGTGGTGGCCGTGCCCATGGTCATGCACACGCCCGGGGAGCGCGACATGCCACTTTCGGCCGCCATGAATTCCTGCATGCTCATTTCGCCGGCGCGCACGGCCTCGGAGAACTTCCAGACATCCGTGCCGGAGCCGATGTCCTTGCCCTTCCACTTGCCGTTGAGCATCGGACCGGAGGAGACGACGATCGTCGGCAGGTCGACGGAGGCAGCACCCATGAGCTGGCCCGGCGTGGTCTTGTCGCAGCCGCCAAGCAGCACCACGCCGTCTATGCCATAGGCGCGGATCGCCTCTTCGACGTCCATGGCGAGCAGGTTGCGAAAGAGCATCGCCGTCGGGCGCATCTGCGTTTCGCCAAGCGAGGAAACAGGGAACTCGACCGGAAAACCGCCGGCTTCCCAGACGCCGCGCTTTACGCCTTCGGCAAGAATGCGAAGGTGGCTGTTGCAGGGCGTCAGTTCCGACCAGGTGTTACAGATGCCGATGATCGGGCGCCCGTCGAAGGCATGATCCGGAAACCCCTGGTTCTTCATCCAGGACCGATGGATGAACCCGTCCTTGTCCGTTCCACCGTACCAATGGCGGCTGCGCAGTTCTTTTTTCTTGTCGCTCATGCGAGCTTCCTCCTCACCATGCGATCTATCGCGTGGCTGAATTGTATGACTTTTTATTGGCGCTTCGCCAAGAGGCTCTGTTTTAGAGGCGGAATGACGGTTCGAACCGGCCCTTCACGCTTACGCCGAGTTCGAATGTCTTTCCGGCATGCGGATCGGCGGCGCGTGCCGTCTCGTCCATGTCCTGCCAGGCGCTCGTCACCATCAGCCTGTCTGCCTTGGCGCCGATAAAGCCAGGGCAACTCGTCTGCGTTGCCGGCAGTTTGTGCCGGGCGACCATGCTGCCGTCCGGCTTGTAGACATCGACCGTGCCTGTGCCCCAGCGTGCGTTCCAGATCAGCCCGTCGGCGTCACAGACCGAACCGTCCATGTCACCGGGATAGGGCTTGCTGTCGATGAGCACGGTCGGCTCGGCCTTCGGCAGGCCGGTTTCAGCATCGAGCTCGACGCGCATCAGCTTGTTGACGCGGCTGTCGATGAAGTAGCCGATCGTGCCATCCGGCGAGAAACAGATGCTGTTCGGAATGCTGATGTCGGCATAGAGCCTGGTCACCTTCGTGCCGGCGACATGATAGATCGCGCCGGACAGATCCTCGGCCTTGCGGCCCATGGTGCCGATCCAGAGCGCGCCAGAGGGGTGGACGCGGCCGTCATTGGAGCGGTTGGCCGGCTTGTCTTCGAGCGCCGTCAACAGGCTGAGCTGGCCCGATCTTGTGTCGCGCACAAACAGCCCCTGGTCGGAGGCAATCAGCTGGCGCGCGGGGTCGATGACCGCAAGCACGCTGCCGAGGAAGGGCAGCGCATGCACCGCCTTGCGGCCGCTTTCGAGGTGCAGCTCGTGCAACTCCTGGCCCTTGATATTGAACCACCAGGCGGTGCCGGTCGCCGGGTCGAAGGTCGGGCCTTCGCCAAGCTGGGACGGCGCCTCGTCGAGGATGCGGCCGGAAAAGGGGATGGCTTCCATAGCCTCAGCCTCCAAATGCTGCGTCGTAGGCGGCAAGCGTCGTGTGGGCGCGTTTGCTCACCTCGGCTGCGTTCATGCCAGGCTTATAGAGGCTCGAACCGAGACCGAAGCTGCGGATGCCGGCCTTGGCATATTCCGCGAAGTTCGTGTCCGAAACGCCGCCGACGGCCGCGATCTCCAGTTCCGGCGGCAGTATGGCGCGGATCGCCGTAATGCCGGACGGACCGAGTACGCTCGCCGGGAAGAATTTGAGCCCAGTGGCACCGGCCGCCGCTGCCGATAGCGCCTCGGTCGGGGTGAGGACGCCGGGCATGGTGACCATGCCCTTTTTCGCTGCGAGCGAGATGACCGCGGGCTCGACATTGGGGCTCACCATCAGCCGCCCTCCGACATCGGCGAGCTGCTCCACCTGAGCTGTCGTCAGCACCGTTCCCGCGCCGATCAGGCAATTTTCGGGCGCCATCTTCACGGCGGTTTCGATCGAGCGGAACGGATCGGGCGAATTCAGCGGGATCTCGATCGCAGTGAAGCCGGCCTCGATGAGGGCGCCGACGACACCTTCGGTTTCCTCGGGCTTGAGACCGCGCAAAATGGCGATCAGCGGATATTTCATCGGCGGGAAGGGGATGCGGTTCATGGGCTTGTCTTTCGTTCAGAGTGGCCAGATCGCCTGGGCGGCGGTCGAAAGGCCGGAGCGGACGGCCGTGTCGGCGTCAACGGTCTGGAGCGGACAGTCGAGGCTTTCGAGCGCGGCCTGATAAAGTGTGCCGAGGGAGCCGGAGGCGACGAGGCAGATGCTGTCGATCGTTCGGGCGGCTGCCAGCGCGCCGGCGATTTCAAGACCGATCAGCGTACCCGACAACAGCGCCTTGGCGTCGGTTGCGTCTGCGCCATGCAGCAGCTGTCCGGCGCGTGCGCCAAACAGCAGGCTGGTCCCGAGCGCCGGATTGGTGCGGGCTTCCGCCACGGCTGCTGCAAAGGCTGGATGATCGCCGGAAAAAATGTGCGCATCGGCGATCGAGTGGCTGAGGATCGAGTGCTTCGAAATTACATCGAACAACTCGCCGGTCATGAAGGTGGAGAAGCCGCTGACATTGCCGTCTTCGAGACGCACCCATTTGCTGTGGGTTCCCGGCATGCAGACGAGATGCCGGCCGCGGCCGAGTTCGGCTGCAGCGCCGAGCAACTGCGTTTCTTCGCCGCGCATCACGTCGGGATGCCGTTTGTCGCGTTGCGCAAGGCCGGGCAGGATGCGGATGTCGCGGGCGAGATCGGGCACCGCGACCGCGCGCGAAGCAATGTCCGAGAGTTTCGCCGGAGTGTCGAGATAGCCGGCTTCGACCCAGCCCTGCTTGGCGCCTGCCATGCCGCAGATGATCGCTGGCAGGTGGCTCGGCGCATCGACGGCGGACAGGTGCCGCTCAAGGATCGCGTGGAAGCCGGTCTTGTTGGCGGTGGTCATGCCTTCGCCGCTACGCCGCTCGGCGAGCACCGAGCCATCCTCGCCGATGATCCACAGCCGGAAACTCGTGGTTCCCCAGTCGACCGCGGCATAATAGGCTGCCGTCATCACAATGCGCCTCCATCGATAATCATTGTTTGCGCGGTCATGCCCAAGGAGCAATCCGACGCGAGGTAAAGGCAGGGACCGACGAGGTCGTCCGCCGTCAGGCTGCGTTTCAGGCATTGCCTTTCTTGCATGCCGGCGATCGCGTCGTCGCTTAGCCACAGCCGCTTCTGCCGTTCGGTAACGATCATGCCGGGCAGGATCGCATTGACGCGGATATTGTCGGGGCCGAGCTTGCCGGCGAGCGATTTGGTAAGGCCGATGATGCCGGCCTTGGCTGTCGCATAGGCTGGGATCTCGGCCATGTTGAGCAGATAGGCGATCGACGAGAAATTGATGATCGCCCCGCCACCGGCCCGACGCATGTGCGGTGCTGCCGCCTGGCTCATGAAAAAGAAGTGACGGAGATTGACGGCCTGGCTCTCGTCCCAGCTGGCTTCGGTCACCGTGTCCATGGGCTCGCGGTCGTCGCGCGCGGCGTTGTTGACGAGCACATGGAGCGCACCGAGCGCTGCGGCCGCCGTCTCTGCTGCCCTCCGTCCCGCCTCGGTGTCGCGCAGATCGGCCGCGATGAAAAGCGGTGCTCTACCCGTTTCGTCGGCAACCCTCTCGGCCAGCTCGCGGCTCGCCTGCTCGTCGATGTCGACAAAGGCGACCCGCGCACCTTGGCGCGCAAAGCCCTCGACCAGCGCGGCGCCAATGCCAGAGCCGCCGCCGGTTACCAGCACTGAGCGGTCGAGCAAATCGTGAAACTGTGCCCTAGGCGCCGGCATTGTCCTCAATCCCCAGATGGCCACGTCATGACGATGATAATTGTTCCATTATTTGGAACTTGATTTTAATATATGGAATTATCACGTTGAAGCGTCTATCTTGTCAAGGCCGAGCGCGCGATGCGCCGGCGGCTGTCAGGACGAGTGAGCCACGATGAGCAACGAAGCGATAGGCGCAATGGATGAAGCCCCGGCCGAGGCGTCAGGTACAGGCACGCTCGGCAAGGCGATCGCAGTGCTGGAAGCGGTGGTGACGGCCGATGGCCCGCAGCGCTTCACCGATATCCTAGCCAGATCCGGCCAGCCGCGCGGTACCCTGTACCGGTTGCTCAGCCACCTCGTCGAGGAAGGCTTGCTGATCCAGCGACGCGACCTTTCCTACGAGCCCGGCCTTCGGCTGCTGACGCTTGCCTATCGTTCCTGGTCGGCCAATCGGTTTCGCGACGTGGCTGAACCCCATCTCAGGCGCTTGCACGACTTGACCGGCGAGACCGTGCATCTCGGTATTCTGCGCCAGACGGAGATTGTCTATGTCGACAAGGTGGAGAGCCGTCAGACGGTGCGCATGAGCTCGCAGATCGGCAAGGCGTCGCCAGCCTATTGCACCGGCATCGGCAAGGCGGCGTTGTCGCTGCTTGGACACGCCGAACTGGAGCATGTCCTGGCCCGGACCGAGTTTCACCCTTTCACCGCCCATACACACCGGTCGGCCGCAACCTTGCTGGCGGAGATCGAGGAGATCCGGCGAGACGGCCATGCTTTCGATCGCGAGGAGCACGAAGCGGAAATCCGCTGTGTCGCGGCGCCGATCTCCATTCCCGGTGATGATATCGCGGCCGGAATCTCGGTGACCGGTCCTGCCTACAGGGTCACCATGGAGCAATTGTCGGCATGGGCGGCGCCCGTTCGCGCCGCCGCTCAGGCGATCGGCAAGGAGGCGGTTATCCGTCTCGGTCCCGGCCGCGGTGGACCTTGAATTCACTTTACGGTAAATTAGAAACATCGACTGGACGTAGCGTTCGAAGCTCGATAGCTTTTAATATATCAGACTCAGGTTCGTGGATGGTCTTTGTCTGGTTTGGTTTTGGTATTGTTAGAAATTTGACGTGATCTTCATGCGGCGTCAGCGGCGCGGTTTTCGCGCGGTCCGGATGTGGAGAAGGGCGGAAGATGATCGATTTCAGCGCGAATTTGTCGGCGTTGACGCTTCCCGATGGGCGGAGCATTCGGGGGCCGATCTGTTGCGAAGAGGATATAAGGCGGGTGATTGCCCAGGTTGCGGATGCCTATGGTTTCCGCGGATTCCTGGTGCTTGCCGTGCCGGAGACGGATTGCAACAGCCTGTCAGCCAACGCGCTGATGACAAACTACCCGACAGCCTTTCTTCAGGGCTATGACAGTGCGGGCCTGATCAACGGCAGCCCGGTGATCCAGCGTCTGCGTCGCAGCACCATTCCCTTCACCTACGACGCCCACCAGCTTGCGCGCCGGCGATCGGATGGCAAGGGAGATGCGGCCATCTGCGTCTTCGAGCAGGCGAACATGCCGCGCGGTCTCTATTTGCCGGTGCACGATGCCGGCGGCCATCGCGCGGCGATTGCCTTTGGCGGTGACCGTCCCGTGGTCACGAACGACGAGCTGCAGGAACTCAACCTTTGGGCCGGTGTGCTCTACAGCAAGTACATGGACGTGCGTGAGCGCGACCGTCGCAGTGCGGGGAGCCTTTCACGCCGCGAGGTGGAGTGCTTGCGCTGGGCGGCGGCCGGCAAGACAACCAGCGAAATGGCAAAAATTCTCGCGCTGTCCGAATACACGGTCAACCACTACCTGAACCGGGCGACGCGCAAGCTGGATTCGGTCAATCGGGTCCAGACCGTTGCCAAGGCCATGCGTGCCGGGTTGATCAATTGACCACTTATGCGCGCCGTTGGCGAAGCTGATGGCGAAGTTGGGCCTTCGCGGGGGAAATACACAGACTTTTGCGGCGAGGCGGCGGGGAAACACGAACATCTGTTGGCATTGGCTGCCCGCTCGGTCTATTTGATAGTCGATGAATGCCATGGAACGCGCGAATGCAGGATACGATGACGACCGGGATGACTGAAGCAGATCTGCCCCGGGGCGGCGATTTCGCGTCCGAGATCGCAAAGCTTGAGACCCAGTTTGATATCATCCGTTACATGCGGCGGGTGACACAGGTCTTTGGCTTCAAGACCTTTCTCATCTGCTCGATCCCCTCGATCGATGTGGAGCGTCTGGCTGCAAGCACCGTTATCTCCAATATGCCGGCAGAACTGCTGAACAAGTATGACAGCCTGTCGATGCTGCGCTTCAGCACCGGCGTGCGCCGCCTGCGTGAGACGACCACGCCATTCCAGGTGACGCTTGCGGACTGGGAAGGCGAAGGCGGCAAGCCGGAGGCAGCCGGCGAATACATCACGATGCTGCGCGAAAACGGAATCCTCCAGGCAAGCTATTTCCCCGTCCATGACGCCGAGGGTGGGCGCGGCGCGGTCATTCTGATGGGGCCGTTGGTGGAGCTGCCGATGACGGTCACCATGGAACTGCAGATGATCGCAATCCATGTCTATAACCGTCTCGCCGAAATCGGATCTGTATGGAAGAGCAGCGGTGCCGCCCTTTCTGAGCGGGAAATCCAGTGCCTGAGCTGGACGGCCGCCGGAAAGACCAGCGCCGAGATTGCCGGCATCCTCGGGCTCTCCGAGCACACGGTCAATCACTACCTCAATCACGTCACCAAGAAGCTCGACGCCGTCAATCGCACCCAGGCGGTCGTGAAGGCGATGAAAAAGGGCTATATCAGCTAGGCCCGCAACGTCCCACTGGCCGTTGTCGCGGTGCTGTGTCGTTACGATACAGGCCGCAATCTTTCAATTTTGATCTTCAAGCCGCAGCGCTCGTTCCCTTGATCGCGATCGATTGAACGGAAAGGCGCAGCACTTCAAAGCGCTCAAGCGACACTTGCGCGTCTCGCAAGACGGATCGCACTCCGACAGCGTGTGCGGATGCTCCCGCACGGTCGGAACTGCAAGGCGCACAGATGTGGCGAAATGCTCCAACGCGGGGCATTTTTTCAGGCAGTGCTCAGAAACTGGGCACCTGTCGCAAGCGCGAAATCGGTAGCGCCGAGCGATATCTAATTGAATTCATTGTATGTATTTGCGCCATTTGAAGTTGGCACGCATCCTGCATTTCTATTGGCATGTCCAGAGGGGACTAAAAAGAAGACAGCGCCCAAGAAGGTCGCGATCAAAAGGCCACTGCCTGCCTCAGGTGATCCCGGATGTACGGACGCCTGACGTGGGTGGTGGCCCTTCCTTTTTCCGATATGTCGCATTGGCGAAGCGCCCCGCCTCGACTATCTAAGAAACAACAAAAGAATGAGAGGGCGCTATGCCGGAAGTCACCAGAGAAGTGGTTCTTGAGAAGCTCCGGACGGTTCGCGGCCCGGGCATGGAAGGCAACATCGTCGACCTCGGGTTGGTGTCAGATGTCTTCATCTCGGATGGCAAGGCCTATTTCTCGATCACCGTGCCGGCCGACCGTGCCAAGGAACTGGAGCCGATGCGGGCAGCCGCCGAACGGGTGGTGCGCGAAATCCCGGGGATCACCGCTGCGATGGTGGCGCTGACGGCCGACCGCAAGGCGGCATCGGCAGGCGCGCCGGTACAGCGGCCGCAGCCCCAGGCACCCTCTCACGCTGGTCATTCGCATGCGCAGCGCCCCGCGGGCGGCCCGCCAGCCAAGGCCGGGATCCCAGGCGTCGGCGCGATTATCGCGGTTGCCTCGGGCAAGGGCGGCGTCGGCAAGTCCACGACCTCGGTCAACCTGGCGCTGGCACTGAAGGCCAACGGACTGAAGGTCGGACTGCTCGATGCCGACATCTACGGTCCGTCGATGCCGCGCCTCCTCAAGATTTCCGGCCGGCCGCAGCAAATCGAAGGCCGGCTTATCCGACCGATGGAAAACTACGGTCTTAAGGTCATGTCCATGGGCTTCCTCGTCGATGAGGAAGTGGCGATGATCTGGCGCGGGCCGATGATCCAGTCGGCGCTGCTGCAGATGCTGCGTGAAGTCGCCTGGGGCGACCTCGACGTGCTCGTCGTCGACATGCCGCCCGGCACCGGCGACGCCCAGCTCACCATGGCCCAGCAGGTGCCGCTTGCCGGCGCCGTCATCGTCTCGACGCCGCAGGATCTGGCGCTGATCGATGCCCGCAAGGGCCTGGCGATGTTCCGCAAGGTCGAGGTCCCGGTCCTCGGCATCGTCGAGAACATGAGCTATTTCATCGCCCCTGATACGGGCAACCGCTATGACATCTTCGGTCATGGTGGAGCTCGCAACGAGGCCGAGCGCATCGGCGTCCCGTTCCTCGGCGAAGTGCCGCTCACCATGGGCATTCGCGAAACATCCGACGCGGGAACGCCGTTGGTCGCATCCGATCCGGCAGGCGAAGTCGCGCGTATCTATCGGGACATTGCCTCGAAGGTCTGGGAGCAGGTGTCGGCCCAGCAACAGGACAAGAGCCGCGCGGCGCCGAACATCGTGTTCGAATGAAAGTTCCCCGCGGGGAACTTTCGCGCTCTCGCTGCGAATCGTTTTGCCCTTGATTTGGTTTTGATTTAGGCGAACATGGGATAGGGTGCCGGCGGAACGGCCGCACTTGCTCGCGTGCCGACAAGCAAGAGGGCATTGATTTTGCGTCTGCGTTGCGCCATATGCCTTGCCGCACGTGCGAAGGTGCCCAACTTCACGCCCTCTCGCAGGAGACTTTGGCCTCTCGCGATGACTGAGTTGAAGACTTTGTCCTGACTGGCGGAACGCTGCATCCGATGGATCTCTATTGTGGGTATTTTGTGGCGCACGACCTTTCGCCCTCGCGGTACGGCACGCAGGTTCGTATGACGAGGACGGTCGCATGATCACCGGCTATTGCGCCGATGGGACAGCCGTCGTCCTGACGCCGGCGGAGCCACCCGAGAGCCTGCGCCCGGATGTCATTTGGGTCGATCTCGTCGAGCCGAGCAAGGCCGAAGACCTGATGATGGAGCGGCTGCTTGGCATTTCCATCCCGACCCGCGACGACCTCAAGGATATCGAGCCATCGAGTCGTCTCTACATCGAAGAGAATGCCGTGTTCATGACGGCGTCGCTGGTGTTTCGTTCGGACACCGAAATACCCGGCCTGACGGACGTCGGTTTCATCCTTTCGGGCAGCCGCCTCGTAACGGTTCGCTATGCCGAACCCCGCTCCTTTGTTCTCTTCAAGGCATCGATGCATCGCTTCCCGGGCAACTGCCGCGATGGCGCCGTGGTCCTGACCCGGCTGCTGGAAACGATCGCCGATCGGACCGCCGAAATTCTCGAAGAGGCGGTGACCAAGATCGACGATCTGTCGATTGCCGTCTTCGGTGACAAGGCGGCGAACAAACGCCGGCCGCCGCATTTTCTTGAAGCGCGTCTGCGCGACGTAGCCGGGCATCATCGCCTGGTTGCCAAGACGCGTGACAGCCTTGCATCGCTGTCGCGTCTGCTGACCTTTGTTTACACTGTTCCGCAAGTGCAGGGCGACAAGGAAACGCGTGAGCTCTGCCGTTCGATCTCGCGCGACATTCAATCGCTTTCCGAACATGCCGGCTTCATCTCCGGCAACATTACCTTTCTGCTTGATGCATCGCTTGGCCTGATCAACGTCGAGCAGAACGCGATCATCAAGATCTTCTCGATCGCGTCGGTCGTCCTGTTGCCGCCGACCCTCGTTGCCTCGGTCTATGGCATGAACTTTCGCGTCATGCCCGAGCTGGAATGGCAGCTTGGCTATCCCTGGGCGCTTGCGGCGATGCTGATATCGGCAGTGATCCCCTTTTTCTTTTTCCGCTGGAAAGGCTGGCTTTAATGGCCGGTAGGTTTGAATGACCCAACCGCATGTCCCCTCTCACGAGCCGAAGGATCTGCGCCGCTTGCTGGTCCTCGGGCTAGGTTCGATCGGTGTCGTCTACGGCGATATCGGCACCAGCCCGCTCTACGCTTTTCGCGAAGCGCTGCGCCCGGTTTCCCATGACGGCGTAACCGACATGGAGATCATCGGCCTGATCTCGTTGATGATCTGGACGCTGACGATCATCGTCACGATCAAATACGTGCTGTTCCTGCTGCGCGCCGACAACCAGGGAGAGGGCGGCACGCTGTCGCTGCTCGCCCTTTTGATGAAGTCCGCCAACGGACACGCGTCGATCCTCTTCTTCATGGGGATTGCCGGTGCAGCTCTCTTCATCGGCGATGCGATGATCACGCCGGCGCTGTCGGTTCTGTCTGCGGTTGAAGGCCTGAAGTTGGTGACGCCGGCGCTATCGGAATATGTCGTGCCGATCGCGGTGGTCATCCTGCTCCTGCTCTTTGCCGTGCAGTCCAAGGGGACGGCGGCCGTCTCCAATTTCTTCGGACCGATCACCCTGGTGTGGTTCCTGGTGATGGGCGGCATCGGCCTCGTGCACATCGCCGACGACCTGTCGATCTTCAAGGCCTTCAATCCCTACTACGCCGTGAGCTTCATGCTGAATGAAGGCTATGTCGGCATCATCGTTCTGGGCGCCGTCTTCCTGACGGTGACCGGTGCGGAGGCGCTCTACGCCGACCTCGGCCATTTCGGTCGCCGGCCGATCCAGTGGGCCTGGTTCCTGATCGTCTTTCCGGCACTGACGCTCAACTATCTCGGCCAGGGCGCCTTCGTGCTGAAGAACCCTGAAGCCATGTCCGATCCGTTCTTCCTGATGTTCCCGAAATGGGCGCTGCTGCCGGTGGTCATCCTTGCGACCTTTGCCACCATCATCGCCAGCCAGGCGGTCATTACCGGCGCCTTTTCGCTGACCCGACAGGCAATTCACCTCGGCTTCCTGCCGCGCATGGCCATCTTCCACACGTCCGAGACCCACACGGGCCAGATCTACCTGCCCAACGTCAACACGTTGCTGATGTTCGGCGTCATGGCGCTGGTCTTCGTCTTCGGCTCATCAGAATCGCTGGCGACCGCCTACGGCATCTCGGTCACCGGCGCGATGGTGGTGACGACCGTGCTGTCCTTCGAGTTCCTGCGCATGCGCTGGAACTGGTCGGCCCTTGCAGCGGCGGCAGTGCTGGTGCCGCTTTTTGCGCTGGAGTTCATCTTCCTCGGCGCCAACATGCTGAAGATTCACGACGGCGGTTACGTGCCGGTGCTGATCGCCGCCACCTTCATCATCATCATGTGGACCTGGCGGCGCGGTACCGGAATTCTGCATGCCAAGACCCGCCACATCGACATACCGCTGGCGAGCTTCATCAAGTCGATCGAGCGCAAGAGCGAACATGCGCCAGTTTCGGTGCCGGGCACGGCCGTATTCCTGACGAGCGACCCGGAATCGACGCCGGCCGCACTTCTGCACAACATCAAGCACAATCACGTGCTGCATAACCAGAACTTCATCCTGACGATCCGCACGGCCAATACGCCGAAGGTCCCGAAATCGGAGCGGGTGAGCATGCAGCCGCTGTCGGATCGCTTCACGTTGCTCGAAATGCGGTTCGGCTTCATGGAGACACAGAACGTCTCGCAGGCGCTGGGCCTGTTCCGCAAGTCCGGTTTGAAGTTCGATATCATGTCGACGTCGTTCTATCTCGGGCGCCGCAAGCTGGTGCCGGACGCAGAATCCGGCATGCCGCACTGGCAGGACCGCCTGTTCATCGCCCTTGCCAATGCCGCGATCGACCCTTCGGACTACTTCCGCCTGCCGACCAACCGTGTTGTCGAACTCGGCTCGCACGTCATCATCTGACATGCCTGTCGCCCCGGGCAGGGCGCTTTAAAGGGGAGCCGCCTCCAAGCCGAGGCGGCTCCCCTTGTTTGTGGCAGCCTTTTGTTTGCGGCGCCTCTGCCCTTCAGCGTTGCCGCATTAACCAAACATCAAGGTTAATGCTTCATTTTCAAGGCTCGAACGAAGCGGCGCCGGCCGAGGGCCCGACCGCTTGATTGTCTAAGCTTCCCGCGCGGAATCCCTGACGCTGGCCCATCGCCGGTGCGGGCGAAGCCGTGCCCATGTTAGCGTTGCGTGGAGTCGGTTGTTGCGTAAGAGTCGGAACCTGCGTCAAAAGTCTCGTCTGAACGTTTCGGCCTGGATCGCGCCTGCGGTCATAGGCCTTGCCCTTTACCTCGGATTTCCGTCAGCCGCCGCCTATGCGGACCTTGCGACCTTTCTGTCGGGCATCAACCGCGGCGGCGAGCGGTGGCGCATGTACATGACGCCGTCGCCGGCGGGCTCGATCCACGAAGTCGAAATGGTGTTTACCGATCCGATGACCACGGGTGCGCTCGATGGCGGTGCCGGCATCAACATGCCCGACGGCAGCCGCGTCGCCCTGACTTCGGAAACCAAGCATTCGGGCAGCCCCGACGAAGACCGCGTCAACCGACAGGCCAAGAAGGGCCGTATCGTCGCCGTGACCCCGGTGACCCCGCCGAAGGATTTCACTGCCGGCTCGATCCTGCAGCGCACGAGCTCGCTGACCGAGCCGCGCTTGGAGGAGGGCGAAAAAATGGTCTTCGCCAAGCCGAACATCAGAGGCAAGGAGATCGAGATCGCCACGGCCTTTTACAGGAAGCGGCCGCCGAAGGCGGAAGCCGGCGTCTCGCCGATGCTTGCCAAGCTCGTGACCAACGACAAGGCCGACATTCTTGCGACTGCTTACGTCCGGCCCGAGCCGGACTATGCGCGTGAATCACCCTTCGATTCGATTCTGCGCGAAGACAAGAACGCCGGCCGCTTCATTCCCGACATCGCGCCCGACGATCACGCCTGGGCCGCCACTCCGTTGCCGCCATCGGTGTTCAGCAAGGAAGAGCAGGCATGCCTCGCGGAAGGGATCTATTTCGAAGCGCGCAGCGAGCCGCTCAAGGGGCAGGCCGCGGTCGCCCAGGTGATTCTCAATCGCGTCCGCAATCCCACCTATCCGAAAACCATCTGCGGTGTCGTTTACCAGAACAAGGCGTGGCGCAATCGCTGCCAGTTTTCCTTCGCCTGCGACATGATCCGCGACCTCGTCTACTCTCGCTCGCACTGGAAGACAGCCAAGGAGGTCGCCATGGCGGTCACTGCCGGCAAGATCTGGCTGCCGGAAGTGGGCTCGGCAACCCATTATCATGCGACCTACGTCAATCCGCCGTGGGCAAAGACGATGAAGCGGGTGGGCAAGATCGGCCTGCACGTCTTCTATCGCACCTATGGCGGCGGCTGGAGCTGAATGGCATCTGACACGATTGCGCCGTCTTTCCCTTCAAGCGAGTGGACGTGCGAATCCGGTCGGATGGCGGCGAGATTCCTGCAGCAACCTTGCCGCAGTTCACGCGAACAGCTGTTAAAATACTGATTTTGCTGAAAAATATTGTCCACGGCCAAGCTGCCTGCACGCCTTGACTATGCGGGAGCCTAAAACTATGTTGCGCGCGACTTCAAATGGGGCCGAAACGTGGCTTGAACCAAGGCCCTTTGTATGACCGAAATCGCGGTCTGAGACCGGATCAGGACGACAAGGGAGTAGCCACGTGGCGGAGAAACCTGAAGAAAGTCTGGAAGCGCGGCTGAAGCAGCTCGGCGACAAGATTGAGGCCAAGAGGCCCATTGCGCCTGATGCAGCAGAGGCCCGGGCCGCCGAAAGCCGGAAAGGCTATGCGGCGGCGATGAAGCTCTCGAGCGAGTTCATCGCCGGCATCGTTGTCGGGGCGTTTCTGGGCTATCTTTTGGACCACTTTGCAGGTACAGGGCCGTGGGGAATGATCATATTCCTGCTCCTCGGCTTTTGCGCCGGTGTGTTGAATGTACTGCGATCGGCGGGGATGGTGGCGACACTCGACTCTGTCAAGCGCAGTTCAGGGAATGACAAGACGGACGGAGATGACGCCTAAGGCGTCGCCCGGAAAACACGGTATCCGCTCTAAAGGCGGGCAGAACGAAAGAGAAGCGCGGTGTCAAACGATCCGACCCACCAGTTCCTGATCAACAAGATCGTTCCGATCGAAATTGGCGGAATTGACTTTTCCTTCACCAACGCGTCGCTGTTCATGGTCGCGACCGTGGGTGCTGCGGCCGGTTTCCTTTACCTGACGACATCGCAGCGCGGCCTGGTTCCGACGCGCCTCCAGTCGGTTTCGGAAATGTCCTATGAATTCATCGCTTCGATGCTGCGCGAAGGCGCTGGCAACGGCGGCATGAAGTTCTTCCCGATGGTGTTCTCGCTGTTCATGTTCATCTTGACGGCGAACCTGCTCGGCATGTTCCCTTACTTCTTCACCATCACCAGCCAGATTATCGTCACCTTCGCGCTGGCGCTGTTCGTCATCGGCACCGTGGTGTTTTATGGTTTCTACAAGCACGGCTTCGGCTTCCTGAAGCTGTTCGTGCCTCACGGCGTGCCAGGCGTGCTTCTGCCGCTCGTCGTGGCGATCGAAATCATCTCGTTCCTTTCCCGTCCCATCAGCCTCTCGGTCCGTCTCTTCGCCAACATGTTGGCCGGCCACATCACGCTGAAGGTTTTCGCTGGCTTCGTCACCTCGCTGAGCGCCCTTGGCGCGCTCGGTATCGGTGGTGCGATCCTGCCGCTCATCATGACCGTCGCTATCACCGGTCTTGAATTCCTCGTCTGCTTCCTCCAGGCCTATGTCTTCGCGGTACTGACCTGCATGTACCTCAACGACGCTGTCCATCCCGGAAGCCACTAAGGAATACAGTCGCTTGCTTCCGGCCGGCCCTCCGCCGGAAGCGCAATCCTAAGCCGCAACACCATTCGAAGGAGTTCAATCATGGAAGCGGAAGCAGCAAAGTACATCGGCGCAGGTCTCGCTTGCCTCGGTATGGCCGGCACGGCTCTCGGCCTCGGCAACATCTTCGGCAGCTACCTGTCCGGCGCTCTGCGCAACCCGTCGGCAGCTGACGGTCAGTTCGGCCGCCTCGTATTCGGCTTCGCCGTTACGGAAGCTCTGGGCATCTTCTCGCTGCTCGTAGCTCTGCTCCTCCTGTTCGCCGTCTAATAACGGCTGGAGTTTCGGCCGCGGCCCGTCAAAAGGCCGCGGCCGCGCATATTCTTGAGTGCACCTGGAGGTGAGCATGTTTGTGACCGCGGCCTATGCCCAGCAGTCAACCACCACTGAAGGCGCCGAAGCACACGATGCCGCTGCGGCCGGTGAGGTGCACACCGAA
>NZ_DASYHB010000206.1:0-60606 GCF_035999185.1 Ensifer sp.
GCGCCGCTTGCCTTATGAGACGAAGCACAGGGCGGAATGCCCGTACAGAAGTTTTGAACGGTTCTAAACTAGGTTTTAGAAAAGCTGACTGCTTTCGTCAAGACTGATCGCGATCTGAAGCCAAGATTCGAACCAGGAACATCCCCGGAGAGCCAATGCCCGAAATCATCTTCAACGGACCCGCCGGCCGCCTCGAAGGCCGTTACCAGCCTTCGAAGCAGAAGAGCGCGCCGATCGCCATCATCCTGCACCCGCACCCGCAGTTCGGCGGCACGATGAACAACCAGATCGTCTACCAACTCTTCTACATGTTCCAGAAGCGCGGCTTCACCACGCTCCGCTTCAACTTCCGCGGCATCGGCCGCAGCCAGGGCGAGTTCGACCATGGTGCTGGTGAACTGTCGGATGCCGCCTCCGCGCTCGACTGGGTGCAGAGCCTGCATCCGGATTCCAAGAGCTGCTGGGTTGCCGGCTACTCCTTCGGTGCGTGGATCGGCATGCAGCTCCTGATGCGCCGCCCGGAGATCGAAGGCTTCATGGCGGTAGCACCGCAGCCGAACATCTACGACTTCTCGTTCCTGGCGCCCTGCCCGTCTTCGGGCCTGATCATCAACGGTGATTCCGACAAGGTTGCGCCGGAAAAGGACGTCAACGGCCTCGTCGAGAAGCTTAAAGCCCAGAAGGGCATTCTCATCACCCACAAGACCGTGCCTGGCGCCAACCATTTCTTCAACGGCCAGGTCGAAGGCCTGATGGGCGAATGCGAGGACTACCTCGACCGTCGCCTCAACGGCGAACTGACGCCGGAACCGGCTGCCAAGCGCATCCGTTAACGGCCGAGCCAGGTATCCAGACGCCGCGCATCCCAACGGGGTGCGCGGCGTTTTTTGTTTGCGGAATGTGGCGCTGCGGCCAATTGCCCGGACGTACGTCGTCGCTCACCCGATCGGATAAGTTTCGGCACCGTGTGATCAGCGTATAGTGCAAGCCTAGGCTGTTTCGGGCGGGGCAGGTCTTGATCGCATCGACGGGAGGGTTTCATGACCGAAGTATCAAGCGGGTCGGTGGGCACACCGAAGTGGCAAACCCTTCCGGATACGCCACGTCTTCCAACCGGCGGCCAAGAGGGCGTTGTCGAGATCGCAGGCGCCAAGATCTGGTACAAGGTTTACGGTTCGGGGCCGCCCGTCATCCTGTTGCATGGCGGGCTCGGCAATTCCGACTATTGGGGACTTCAAGTCGCAGCGCTCGCCGCAACGTGCCAGGTCATCGTGATGGACAGTCGTGGCCATGGACGCAGCAGCCGGGGTGGCGGGACCATGAGCTATGTTCTCATGAAAAACGACGTCATGGCGCTGATCGATCACTGCAACTTGCCGAAGGCGGCGATCGTCGGCTGGAGCGATGGAGCGATCATCGGGCTTCTCTTGGCAATGCAGCATCCCGATCGCATCAGCGGTGTCTTCTGTTTTGGAGCGAACAGCGGCCCCAATGGGACTTTTGACCTGACGAACAATGCGATGTTCAATCGCTACATCAAGCGAACGGAAGAGGAATATGCGCGCCTTTCGCCAACGCCAGACGGATTTGGCGAATTCCTCGGCGAAATGAATACGATGTGGATCACGCAACCTGACTTCACAGTCGCCGACCTCAAGGGCATCCAGGTCCCCGTCTGGGTCGTCGACGGTGACCACGAGGAAGTCATCAGGCGCGAGGACACGCTGTTCATCGCTGACACCATTCCAAATTCCGGCTTGTCGATCCAGCCGGAGGTCAGCCACTTCTCAGTGCTGCAGGATCCTGACCAGTTCACCGCGGACATCCGACGCTTTCTGCGGGCGAAGGGTATCGTCTAGATGACAGACGCTTATGGACGTCCGATCCAGTGGTGCACCGCCGGATTGACGATCGTGTCTGCAGGTTCTGCGCATTCGACGCGATTGCGTCCATTCTCCTTGGCCGCATAGAGGGCCCTGTCGGCCCGCTGCATCACGAGATCAAGCGTTTCGCCCTGGCCGACTGCGGCCACGCCGAAGCTTGAGGTGACACGCGCCGCTTCAGGCAGGCCGGGGATCTGCTGGGACATGATGGCCGCCCGCATGCCATGGGCGACAACGCGTGCTTCCGACAGTTCCGTGCAGGGTAGAAAAACGGCGAATTCCTCGCCGCCGAGACGGCCGGCGACGGCGCGATTCGGCATGACGTCCATCAGCACGCGCGCGAAACGGCGGATCACCTCGTCGCCCGTGAGGTGGCCGTAGGTATCATTGACCAGCTTGAAGCGGTCGAGATCCGCGAGGATAAGCGTGCCTGGCGTCTGGCTCTGACGGGCATGCAGAAGCGGCATGACGCGATCCATGAAGCCGCGTCGATTGTAGAGCGCCGAGAGCAGATCGATCTCTGAACGGGCCTGTGCGTCGTCGACGATGTCCTTGACCATGACGCCCAGCATCGCAAGGCCGGCGCCGACGATCAACATTGCACCGAGCGCCTGGGAGACGAGCGCGAAATTGCTCAAGACATAATCCTGGGCCGTCGCGCCTGCACCAATGGCGACGGCCGCATAGATCTTCATGAAGTAGTAGGCTGCCGATAGCGCAAGCAGGCTGAAAAGAAGCCAATCGAAAAACGAGCGTCGCGCCGAGCGGACAACAACCGATGCGGTCCACGCCTGGATCAACACAAAAGGCATCTGGTAGAAGAAGGAATGCTGCCAGGTTCCCCGCGGCAGATCAAAGATCGCCACGTCCAGCGCGACACCGGCCGCGAAACAGGCTCCGAGCACGGACCAGCGCACTGGCACCTGATAAAAAAGCCCAAGTCCGAAGCGCAGTAGGCAGAAACCGCCGAGCACGGAGGCAAAGGCGGCGATCGCAAAGAAGCGCGGCGTCGGTGAAAAGGGAACGATGGCTTCAAAGACCGCCGACAGCGACGCAACGGCAAAGCCGGACGCGCACCACACTGCGGCACGGCGTTGGCGGCTCTTGGCGGCAATGGTGAGAAATGCGGCCGTGAAAATCTGTGCAATGATGAAGTTCACTGCCAGCAGAGATATAGCACCACCCATCGACGAACCCGAAACCTTCGCGCAGCGCATGCTGCTTTTCGCCATCCTTATGGCAGCGGCTGTCGATCGTAGATCCCTGATGCGAAGAATTGATTAACCCGTCGGGTGGTGCGCCAAACGAACCCGAACCCCAATTCCAACCTATCCGATCCGCGGTTTTGCGGCATGTTTTCCGCCGCTCACCGGTTGCCGGACGCCGGTCGTTCCCGGATAGGTGAGCGGCAGTTGCCGCAGGGCGCGTACGGCCAGATAGGCCCAGGCCTCGGCCTCCATGGAATCGCCGTTGAGGCCCACGGCCTCTGCGGCAAGAACTGCGGCGCCATCCTGTTTGGCAAGCGACGCGAGATCTCCCATGATCACCGGATTGAGGCGCCCGCCGCCGCATACGATGTAAGTTGCCGGTCGCTCCGGCAGGTGCCCGGCCGATTTGAGGATCGCCGCCGCTGTCACATGGGCGAGCGTGCGGGCGCCGTCGGCAAGGTCAGCGTCGCGGCCCTGAGGCGGCGCAAAATCGTTTCGGTCCAGCGAGCGGCGCTTTGTTGCGGTGAAAAAGCTGTTGGAGAGATAGCGCTCGGCAAGCGCTGGGAGGATGCTTCCCTCGCTCGCGATCATGCCTCCCTGGTCGTAGGGGATGCCGGCATGGGCCTCGACCCATTGATCGATCAGCGTATTGCCAGGCCCGCTGTCGAAGGCAACGAGCGTATCGCCGGCGCCGATGAAGGTCACATTGGAGATGCCGCCGATATTGACGAAGACGACCGGCGCGACAAGGCCGTGCGTGTCGGCTGCGCCCCGTGCAAGTGCAGCGTGGTATGCAGGAATGAGCGGAGCGCCCTGCCCGCCGTTTTCCAGGTCGTTGGCGCGCATGTCCCAGACGACGTCGATCCCGGTCTGACGCGCAAGCAGCGGTCCGTCACCGATCTGAACGGTCAAGGCGTCGTCGGGGCGATGCAGCACGGTTTGTCCGTGGAAACCGATAACGTCGATATCGGCGGATGACAGGCCGTTTTGCTGCAGGAAGGCGGCGACGGCCTCGGCATGTCGCAGCGTCAGATCGTTTTCCAGCTTCGAAAGCGATCCGGGCCTTTGATCCCGCTGCGTCATCGCCGTCGCATCGACCAGTCCTTGCTTCAACCGGTCACGGAAGCCTGCGTCATAGGCGAAACCGCCGGCGGGGCCCCGTTCGACCACCGTGTCTCCATCGGTGCGCAGCAGCGCGACATCGATGCCGTCCATGCTGGTGCCGCTCATCAGGCCGATTGCGGTACTTGTCTGTTCCATCGCGTCAATATTTCCAGAATCACTTTTGAAGTGATTATGCGCAAAAACAGTGCTAAACGCCCGTTCGTTCAAAAAATCCCCGCAAGAGAGACAGAGCATGTCCGGTTTCAAGTCCGATTTCCTTCACACCCTCAGCGAACGTGGATTCATCCACCAGATCTCCGACGAGACGGGCCTGGATGAGCTGTTCCGGAAGGAGACCGTGACGGCCTATATCGGCTTCGACCCGACGGCGCCGAGCCTCCATGCCGGCGGTCTGATCCAGATCATGATGCTGCACTGGATGCAGGCGACCGGCCACCGGCCGATCTCGCTGATGGGCGGCGGCACCGGCATGGTCGGCGATCCCTCCTTCAAGGACGAGGCGCGCCAGCTGATGACGCCGGCGACGATCGACGCCAACATCGCCAGCATCAAGACGGTGTTCTCCAACTACCTCACCTACGGCGATGGCCCCAAGGACGCGTTGATGATCAACAACGCCGACTGGCTGCTCGGCATCAACTACCTCGAGTTCCTGCGCGACGTCGGTCGCCACTTCTCGGTCAACCGCATGCTCTCGTTCGACAGCGTCAAGACGCGGCTTGATCGCGAGCAGTCGTTGTCGTTCCTCGAGTTCAACTACATGATCCTGCAGGCCTACGACTTCGTCGAGCTGCACAAGCGCACCGGCTGCCGCCTGCAGATGGGCGGATCGGATCAGTGGGGCAACATCATCAACGGCATCGACCTTGGCCACCGCATGGGCACGCAGCAGCTCTACGCGCTGACCTCGCCGCTGCTGACGACGTCGTCGGGCGCCAAGATGGGCAAGTCGGTCAACGGCGCGATTTGGCTCAACCCGGACATGCTGTCGGCCTACGACTTCTGGCAGTACTGGCGCAACACCGAGGACGCGGACGTCACCCGCTTCCTGAAGCTCTACACGACCTTGCCGATGGCCGAGATCGAGCGGCTCGCCAAGCTTGGCGGATCGGAGATCAACGAGGTCAAGAAGATCCTGGCAACCGAGATCACTGCGATGCTGCACGGCCGCCCGGCCGCCGAGCAGGCGGCAGAGACGGCACGCAAGACCTTCGAGGAAGGCGCGCTTGCCGACAACCTGCCTTCGGTCGAGATTCCAGCCGCAGAACTCGAAGCGGGCCTTGGCCTGCTGTCGCTGATCGTCCGTGCCGGCCTTGCTGCATCCAACGGTGAAGCTCGTCGCCACGTTCAGGGCGGCGCGATCAAGATCAACGACGAGGCGGTCAGCGACGAGCGCCGCCTGATCGGCACCGGCGACGTTACGGGCGACAACGTCGTCAAGCTGTCGCTCGGCAAGAAGAAGCACATCCTCGTGCGCCCGGCCTGAGCCCCGCGCACGACACACTGATCCAGAAGGCCGGCCTTTGCGCCGGCCTTTTTCATTGGAACTCGAAGATGCTGCGGAAGACGCCGGGAGCGATGATAGACAACGGATTGATCGTCAGCTTCGGCTGATTGAAGGGACCGTTCAGCTTGAAGGTGATGCCAAGCAGGCCGCGGTCGCGGCCGTTGCCGAGCAGAACACCGATCAGCGGCAGCTCGCCGAAAATGCGGTTGAGGCCGTAGGCGGGCATGAAGGTGCCGGTCATATCCATGATGCCATTCTTGTCGCGCACCGTTCCCTGGAACGTTGCACCGACATCGGTTCCGCGCAGGACGCCGCCGTCGACGCGGATTGCGCCGCTGTCGAGCGCGAGCTGGGCGAAGCCACGCTCGAAACGGGCAGAGCTCACGTCGATGTCGCGGCGGACGGCCTGGTTGAGGCTGCGCCCGTCGGAACCGGTCGGCGTCGACACCATCGATTGCAGCCGTTGTTCGCCGACGAGCTGGAACTTGCGGATGTCGACGCTGCCGCGCCATGAACGTCCACCGCGGTCGCGCAGTTTCAGATTGAGCAAGCCACCACGCATGTTCTGGTAGATGTCGGCAAAGCGCGCCAGTGCGCCGGCGTCACCGGTGGTCAGTTCAAGCGTGTTATCGGCGCCGGCCTTGGCGAGCCGGGCGACCAGCGCCTGGCCACTGCTGGTGACGGCCGAAAGGTTGACGTCCTCGATCTGGCGTCCGCGCTCCCCGTAGACGAGATTGACGTTGGACAGTGCTTCACCGTTGAAGCCCGTCACGCGGGCAAGCTGGGCCTTGATAGTAATGTCGTCACTGCCGCCCTGGTCCTGGTCGTTTCCGCTCTTCAATTGAGCGAGGATCGGCCTGATGTCTGCTGCGGCGCCGGTCAGGGAGGCGGTGTAACCGCCTTTCGAACGGTCGACTGCGACGGTGAAGTCGTCGCCTTGCGCCAGTCGGACGTTGTCGAGATCTGCTGACCGAAGCCCGTTATCGTCTATCTGCAGCGTGCCACGTGCGCCAAATCCATCGCCGGCAATCGCGAAATCGCTGATCGTCGCCACCTGGCCCTCCATGCTGGACGTGAACTGCACTTCTGCCGGAATTCCGACGCCCTTGCTCCAGCCGATCCAGGGCAGTGAAAGCTGCGCCTTGGTAAGACTGACCGTTGCCTTCTGGCGGCTCGCCTCGTCGATCGTGACGTCGATGGTGATGGGGCCGGAAACGATCCGCGACAGACCCGGAATGAGCTTCTGCCAGACACTGTTTTCCAAGGTCCCCGAAATCTCGCGCGAGCGTTTCACCGTCGAGTCCGCGTCGACGGGCTCCGTCATCGCAACCTTGACCTTGGCGCCGTCAATCCGCGCATCCGCATCCAGAACTGCCTGCTGGTTGTCGACCCGGAAGGTTCCGACGAGGTCGGCAACGGGGCGTCCGAACATCGCCCTGTTCACGGTCACCTTGTCGAGCTGCATCTCCACCTGGTAGAGCGGTTTTGGCGGGTGCTGGTCCGCGATCAGGCCAAAGCGGGCACCCACGACAGCCGTCAGCGGACCGCTGAAATCCTCCGCCTGCAGCGGCGTTTTCTGCAGGGCCTGGATCGGTTTGTAGCTGACAAGCTCGGCAATCGCGTCCGCGTTGCCGCCGACCTCGATCTTCATCTCGGCCATCAGCGGCTTCGTGTAGACGTCGGGGAGGATGAACTCGCCGCCGTTGAGCGCGACCGAGCGTCCCGAGGGGAAGAAGGCAGTGCCTTTTTCGATCTGGGCCGTCATGCGCTGACCGCTCAGCTTGAACCGGCCGGATGTGTCGCGCAGCGGCGGGATCTCACCGGTTATGTTGACGCGGGTGTCGTCGATGTCGAAATTGATGTTGAGTTCCTGCTCGCCAAGCTTCAATTCGCCTTCGTTGTTGGCGATGCGCCCCTCTGCGATCGACACTTCGATCCGGGCGTTGGTGACGGTGCCGCCAAAGAGGTTGGCGATCGCCCAGCGGCGGGCACCCTTTGCCAGCCACCACGGCCACAATTGCTTGACGGCCGTCGCATCCATCCGATCGCTGACCGAAGCGAAACTGATTTGCGGCGACGTCTTGCCGAAGGCGACGGAAAGCGAGCCAAACATCGAGCCGAGCGGGCTCGACACCACCAGCCGATCGAAGATCAACCGTCGGGTATCCGAGGTGAAGCGACCATTGGCCTTGGCGTCGAAGATCAGCGGCGGATCGTTGATGTCCTCCGGTGCGGAGCTGGCGTTCTTCAAGAGAAGGTCGATTGCGAAGCCCTTGTCTGTGGCGCCGGCGATCTTGTCGAGGTCGACGACCGCGCCGGTGAATGGAAAGGTTGAACGCCCGATGTTGACCTGGGAGGGCAGGATCTCGACCGACGACCGCTCGAAATCGTAGGCGATATCCATCTGCGACGGATTGAGCGTCGAGATCCGACCACCGGCATGGAATGCGCCCTTGGAGGTACGCACCGCCACCCGCAGGTCCGGCTTGGCGCCGTCCGCCGCCCGCGTCGCCTTCAGTGTCAGTCCGGCCGCAGCGTCGATACCGAAGGCAGGCTCAGAGCCCAACTGGCCATGGTAGAGGAATGGTGCGAGCGGCAGATTGGTGATCGCGGCCTCAAAGCCAGTGACATGCCCACCCTGGCCAAGTGCGTCGGCGCTGATTTCAACCTCAACGCCATCAACCGTCACGTTGCCCATGGCGCTCATCGAGCCGCCGGAATCGCGCTTGAATTCGAGCGCCGTGGCGACGACCGGTACGACACGGTCGCGTGCCCCGACGACGGAGAAGCTGAAGTCCGAAAGGGTAACCGTCTGGCTCCCGCGCCCGGCAGCCATCTGCGACATCCGGTCGACATGGGAGAAGATCGCCTCAAGGGCATCACCGACGTCGGCGATCTTGATCTTCGTCAGGTCAAGCGGCTCACCCCTAGGAAGCAGCCCTGTGTCGAAATCGCCGCCTTCCGCTTGAAGGCTGGATACGGCGATTCGCCCGGTCACGAGCGCCAGCGGGTCGAGCGCAATCGAAATGGATCGAAGTTTTACAACCGGCTGGCCGGACACGGACTCGTTGAGCGAGACCTCACGCGCCTTGAGGGCAAGCGCGCCGCTGCCTGTCATGCGCACTACGGTGCTGCCGACCTCGACCTGATAGGCGTCGCCAAGGGCAGCCTCAAGTGCTGTGCGGGCGCGGGCGTTCAAGGTGCTGTCGATCACCCCGCTCTCGATGGCCGTGACGATGGCAGCGCCGATGACGAGGACGAAAAAGAACAGGCTCAGGGCGATCTTGGCGCAAAAACGCGGAAATGTGCTCTTGCGCGGAGCGTGCACGATAATGGGATCGTGAGCCTGCGCCGAGGGCAACGCATGCAACGCGACGATGTCTTTCTTGCGAAAGCCGACTTTTTCGCCGCGGATCTCACTCATCAGTGCGGACGTCCTCCGTTCGATACACGCTTGTTCACCGTCCCTTCCCTGTCGCGCCGGACGGCTGTTTCTCGCCCCATCTAGACCACATCTCGCCGTGCAAAGTCACCACAGGATGCGGGACCTTGCTGTGGAAAGCCACGAGCTGCGACGGGAATGGCGCTCACAGGTGACAGCATCGTTTCGTACTGGCCAATGCCGTCCGAAACCTGTCAAATCTAGCACAAATGCGCTGGACGGTAGCCGGCGATTTTCGATATGCCCTAGCGTGGCGCGTGTGTTACGAGGGGCGCAAAGCCGCTTTGGTGCTATGAGTTACCGCATGTTTTGTCCTTTGATCGGCAGCGACCAAAGGAAACCTGAAGTAGCGTCCGATTGTCTGCAAAACTTGGCGGAAGGAAGGTTTAATCATGGCAAGACCCGTTCCCGGAGATGTCGCTCCCGATTTCACGCTGCCGCGCGATGGCGGTGGCACGGTTTCGCTTTCTGCGTTTCGCGGCCGCCCGGTCGTCCTGTTCTTCTATCCCAAGGACGACACGCAAGCCTGCACGCTTGAAGCGATCTCCTTTTCCGAGCTTGCCGGGGAGTTCGCTGCCGCCGGTATCACGCTGCTCGGCCTCTCGCCTGATTCGGTAAAGAAGCACGACCGCTTCGCCAAGAAACACAATCTGACCGTGCCGCTTGCCGCCGACGAGGAGAAGGCAGTCGTCGAAGCCTATGGCGTGTGGGTCGAAAAATCGATGTACGGCCGCAAGTACATGGGCGTCGAGCGCAGCACATTCCTGATCGGCGCCGACGGCGTCGTCGCCCGGGTGTGGGAAAAGGTAAAGGTCGACGGCCACGCCCGCGAGGTCCTCGACGCCGCACGGGCCCTCTGAGGAGGCCCCATGATCGATTTGCCCGTGTTTCACAGCCTGCGCGGAGCCGCTGTGGAAGCGATCAGCGCCGCCGACCTTGAGGTCAAGGCCGAGCTTGCACAGGAAGCTGCGAGGCGGTGGCAACGCCGCACGTTGTCTCTGCGCTCGCCGCTCGACAGACCGGTGCCGGTGCGCCCCGGGCGTCCGGAAAAGCCGGAACTGACGCCACCGACCCAGGTCAAACGACGCTCGCTCGGCTCACTCAAGGGGCGCATTGCGCTCCTGCACTCGATTGCCCATATCGAGCTCAACGCCGTCGATCTGGCCCTCGATATCGTTGCCCGATTCGCCACGGAGCCGGTGCCCAATTCCTTCTTCGACGGCTGGATGCGGGTCGCCTTTGAAGAGGCCAAGCACTTTAGGCTCGTCCGCAAGCGGCTGAATGATCTCGGTGCGGATTATGGCGACCTGCCCGCCCATGACGGGCTTTGGCAGGCGGCGCATGATACCCGCAACGACCTGACCGCGCGGCTCGCCGTGGTGCCGCTCATTCTCGAAGCGCGCGGGCTCGATGTGACGCCTGCCCTGCAAGCCAAGATGCGCGAAACGGGCGACTTTGAAAGCGCTGCGGTACTCGACATCATCTACGAGGATGAGAAAGGGCACGTGGCCGTTGGCGCCAAATGGTTCCGCTTCCTTTGCGCGCGAGAAAAAAGGGACCCGGCTGCAACCTTTCAGGCGCTGGTGCGCGCCAATTTCCGCGGGCCGCTCAAGGCGCCTTTCAACGACGTCGCCCGCGCCGAAGCCGGTCTGACGCCATCCTTCTATCGGTCGATGACCGCTTCGACCAACCGATAGCCGCCGTCACGCTCCGGCAATGTTCCTTACCAATTGTTAACCCTAACGAAGTGTAATGATCCGCAGGTGATGCGAGGCAACGCGCACATGGCGGGAGAGAACGGGTGTCTGGACGTTCGGCAAATCGTGCCTTCGGAAAACGTAAGGAAAGTCACGTTCTGATACTGGCAAGTGGCGACAAGGTTCGTCACATGACGGTTCGTCCCTGGATGGCGGCAATCGCCGTCTCGTTTGCCGGTGTGTGCAGCATCGGCTATCTCGCGGCCACATCCTACCTTGTTCTGCGCGACGATCTTATCGGCGGTACGATTGCCCGCCAGGCGCGCATGCAGCACGAATATGAAGACAGGATTACCGCGCTGCGGGCCCAGGTCGACCGCGTGACCAGTCGGCAATTACTTGACCAGCAGGTGGTCGAGGAAAAGGTCGAAAAGCTGCTGCGCCAGCAGATGGCGCTCACTTCACGCAACGGAAAGCTTGGCGCGCTGGTCGAAAGGGCCGAGAACTCCGGTCTGGCGACGGGAAGCGACGAGACGCCGGCGGTCGAGCCACTGGCCTACGGCAAACGCGCTGACGCAAGCGGTGGCGGCGTCAAGGCCATCGAAAGGCTGATGGGGCTGAACAGCGCCTCCGTCAGCGGTGCAGACGCTACGTCCGCCCTCGCCTATGCCGCGCCGAACGCCGCCGAATCGCCTTCCGATCGGGCAGACAGGATCTTTTCGAAAGTCACGCTTTCGCTGAAGGATGTCGAACGGGAGCAGCTGACACGGCTGAAACAGTTGACGGAGGGTGCGTCAAAAACGTCGGATGCGATTCGCTCGATTGTCGGACGCACCGGTTTCGACCTGCCGACCACCGACATAGCGGAAACGACCTTGCAGACGGCACCATCGGCGCTGGCCGACACGGCGATTGGCGGACCTTTCGTCGAGCCCGCGGACGATGACGATTTCGGGCGTTCACTGGCGGCGCTGGATACTGCGCTTGTGGAACTCGAGCGCACTCGGGAGCAGGCTCGCGAGCTTCCGTTCGGCAACCCCTCGCCGGCAAGCGACATCACCAGCGACTTCGGCAACCGGCTCGATCCTTTCCTTGGGCGCCTGGCGCTGCACGCCGGCATAGATTTTCGCGCGACAGTTGGCACGCGCATCCGTTCTGCAGCACCTGGAACGGTGACAACAGCTGGTTTGACAGGCGGTTACGGGAACCTGGTCGAGATCGATCATGGCAACGGTGTCGCCACGCGATACGCCCATCTGTCGACGGTTTTGGTGCGTGTAGGCGATCAGGTCAAGGCGGGTGACGTCATTGCCAAATCCGGCAATACCGGGCGTTCTACCGGGCCGCACCTGCACTATGAAATCCGGCTAAACGGCGAAGCTGTGGACCCGATGCGATTTCTCGATGCGAGCAGGAAGCTTGCCAGCTACATGAACTGAGCGGGCGCCCAGCCGCACCTTGCGCTCCGTCACGGCTTGACAAGAAATGCGACAGATTCGCGGCTTTTCACCTTTTCGAGCTTCAACGTGCTGGATTTCTTGACTTTCAGCGGCGTTCAGCTTAAGAGCCCGGCCACGTGCTCGTGCGTTTTCCATCTATCGATCAGTGTTCTATTGAACCGGAACGGAAACAGATTTCCCTTTGACCAATTTTGCTGACCTTGGCCTGAGCCAAAAAGTTCTCTCCGCTGTCACCGATGCGGGCTACACAATCCCGACCCCGATCCAGGCTGGCGCCATCCCGCCGGCGCTGCAGCGTCGTGACATTCTGGGGATCGCGCAGACGGGTACGGGCAAGACCGCGTCGTTCGTGCTGCCGATGTTGACGCTGCTCGAAAAGGGCCGCGCCCGCGCCCGCATGCCGCGCACGCTGATCCTGGAGCCGACGCGCGAACTGGCCGCTCAGGTCGCCGAGAACTTCGACAAGTACGGCAAGAACCACAAGCTCAACATCGCGCTTCTCATTGGCGGCGTTTCCTTCGACGAGCAGGATCGCAAGCTTGAGCGTGGCGCCGACGTGCTCATCTGCACGCCGGGCCGCCTGCTCGAC
The DNA here is from genome assembly GCF_035999185.1 of Ensifer sp. GTDB lineage: Bacteria > Pseudomonadota > Alphaproteobacteria > Rhizobiales > Rhizobiaceae > Ensifer. The sequence continues at coordinate 12,912 of NZ_DASYHB010000206.1, forward strand.
CATTTCGAGCGTGGCAAGCTGCTGATGAGCGGCGTCGAGATCCTGGTAATCGACGAGGCCGACCGCATGCTCGACATGGGCTTCATCCCCGATATCGAGCGCATCGCCAAGCTCATTCCGTTTACGCGTCAGACGCTGTTCTTCTCGGCGACCATGCCGCCGGAAATCCAGAAGCTCGCGGATCGCTTCCTGCAGAACCCGGAGCGCGTCGAAGTCGCCCGCCCGGCATCGACTGCCCAGACCGTGACGCAGCGTTTCGTTGCCGCGCACGCAAAGGACTACGAGAAGCGTGCCGTTCTGCGTGACCTGATTCGCGCTCAGGACGAACTCAAGAACGCGATCATCTTCTGCAACCGCAAAAAGGATGTCGCCGACCTCTTCCGTTCGCTTGACCGTCACGGCTTCTCCGTCGGCGCGCTTCATGGCGACATGGATCAGCGCTCGCGCATGACGATGCTGGCCAACTTCAAGGACGGCAACATCAAGCTTTTGGTCGCCTCCGACGTTGCTGCCCGTGGTCTGGATATTCCTGACGTCAGCCACGTCTTCAATTTCGACGTTCCGATCCATGCGGAAGACTATGTTCACCGTATCGGTCGTACCGGTCGTGCCGGTCGCTCTGGCGCCTCCTTCACGCTCGTAACCAAGCGTGACACGAAGTTCTCCGATGCGATCGAAAAGCTGATCGGCCAGAAGGTTGAATGGCTGAACGGCGATCTCAACAATTTGCCCGAGCCGATGGAAAGCCACGACACCGGTCGCCGCGAACGTGGTCGCGATGGCCGCAAGGACCGGAAAAAAGATGGGGATCGTGGCCCGAGGGCGCGCACCGATCATAAATCCGATACCGTGCGTGTCGATAGTGAGGCCGAAGTTGAAACAGTCGTGGAAAGGGCGGAATCGGTGAAACCGGCACGCAGCGCAGAAAACAAGCAGGGACAGAACAACCGCGCCGATCGTCCGGTGCGTGCATCGAACCCCGCCAACGACGACAACCGCGACCGCCGCAACCGTCACCGCCGCGACTATGACGACGGCCCGACCCCGGTCGGCTTCGGCGACGATATCCCTGCCTTCATGTTGATTGCCGGCAAGGCCTGATAGCCATTATGGGCCTGCCAGGCATCGATTTTCCGGGTTTCGGCTGCGGACTTGCGATCGTGCGCGATGGCAAGATCCTGCTTTACAAGCGCGTCAATGCGCCTGAAGCCGGGCACTGGAACATCGTCGGCGGCAAGGTCGACCATATGGAGCGCTCGGAAGCCGCGGCGCGGCGCGAGGCCGAAGAAGAAAGCGGCCTCAAAATCCTTTCGAGCGAATTCTTGTGCCTGAGCGAACAGGTGATCGAGGCTGATCGCCAGCACTGGATCTCGATGATCTATGTGAGCCGGCATTTCTCCGGCGAGCCCGAGATCACCGAACCGCATAAGCTTTCCGAATTCGGCTGGTTCGAACTCGACGCCCTGCCCCAGCCCTTGTCGCGTTTTTCTGCCGATGCCGTCCACGCCTTGCGCAAGCTGGAAAGCCGCGTCTCCGCCTGAGGCGGTCTCGACGTAGCTGACGGACGGTTGTCCCGCCGGACACTATTTCCGCGAACGCAGCGCCGCGTCATAGGCGAGCCTCACCCAGCGTGCCATCTCGTCCGGGTCATCGAAGGCGTCTTCGGGAATGCTCCAGTAAGGCATCTTCACCGGCTTGCCCTTCCCGTCATAGGCCCACTGCCTGGAACCCGCGCCCTCAAAGGCGGGCGCCGTCTGCTCGTCGCCCTTCAAGAGGATTTCGCCATCGACCTCGAGCGCGAAGATCACGCCCTCGAAGTAGACACCCTTGCCGCCGAACATCCGCTTGATGGTCACAGGTCCGAGCGTCTCGAACATCTCCTCGATGGCTGCATTGTCCACGCGTTTATACCTCCAGTGTGCCGCCGGCGGCGACAATCTGCTCGGGCGTATCGAGATCGAGCCTTGCGGCTGAGCCTAGTTCGACATCGATGACCGGCAGCCCACGTTTCTCAATGATGTGCCTTGCGCCAACGTCACCAACAAGCAGCCGGATCGCAGAAAAGGTTTGCCGCGGCAGGATCACCGGGTTGCCGCGCTGCCCGTCGGCGGTCGCCCGGATGACGGCGCCACCGCGTTCAGCGTTGAAGCGCGCGGTCAGCGTGTTGAGGTCGTCACTGGTGATGCCCGGCATGTCAGCGAGCATCACCAGCATGCCGGAGGCACGCGGGCCAAGGGCCGAAAGTCCCGCGGTCAGCGACGAGGCCATGCCGGAGAGATAGTCGGGGTTGGAGACGAATTTTACCGGCAGTTCACCAAGCGCCGTGCGGATGTCGGCTTCACGGTGGCCGGTGACCACGGTCACCCTGCCAGGGGCCGCCGCGAGCGCGGCTTCGACGCTACGGCGCACGAGTGGGACGCCGTCGAAGGTCGCGAGCAGCTTGTGGCCGCTGTCCGGTCCCATCCGGCTGGCGCGGCCCGCCGCCAGAACGACGATTTCAACGGGTGATAATGGCAACGCCGTTGCATATTCACGTGGCTGCGGCCGAGTGGCGATTTCGCCGAGCAAACCGCCGACGCCGAGGCCGGTAATGTCATCGAAGCTTGGCCACTCGCCGGCGAGGATACGGTCGAGAATCCAGTCGAACCCGTTTTCGCGCGGACTGCGGGCGCAGCCGGGCGCACCGACGACCGGGACTTCGCCAACTCGGCCAAGAACGAGCAGATTGCCGGGATCGACCGGCATGCCGACATGGTCAACCACGCCGCCCGACCGCCGAATCGCTGCGGGAATGACGTCGTGCGCATCGGCGACGGCGGAGGCGCCGAAGACCACCAGCAGGTCATGCTCTGGCAGCAGGTCGTCGATTGCCGCGGCGACGGCGCGTTCCGTGTGTGCAACGCGTCGCTCGGTCAAAAGCTCGCTTCCCGAGTGACGCAGGCGCGCTGCGAGCGTGGCTTTGGTCTTGTCCATCACCTGAGATTTCAGTGTTGGCAACTCAGTTGCTATCAACGCTGCGCGCCTTGCCGCGAAGGGTTTGACTTCGAAAGCTGTATGGCTGCCGAGCAGTCTCTCGGCTTGCAGTACAAATTGACCGGCGACTGCGAGCGGGATGATCTTGATCGTCGCAACCATGTCGCCGGCCTGGACCGGCATATGGTCGCCGAGACAGGCAAGCGTGATGGCCGGGTCGATACGGTTCAATCGATCGACAATGTCGCGCGATGCGACGAAAAGGCCCGCAACGCGCGAGTAGACGTTCACGCGGCCCGTTGCGGCCTGCGAGAAACGAAGGTGATCGGGGGCGATCGCCGCCGCGATCTGCGTTGCGGCCTCGTCTTCCGTGAGGTCGCCGGGATCAAGGCGCGCGACCACGACCTCCGGTGTGTTGCTGGCTGTCAAGGCGGCGATGTCGGTGGCAGAAAGCAGGTGACCTTTCGGCAAGCGCAGACCATCCGCCTTGATCCCATGCGCCAGAATGGCCCCTTCCGCCTCGCAGGTCTTGATCGGCCCGAACCTCACGCGATCGCTCCTTCGTCCTTGCCGATGGCGCGGCGCCGCAGCGCTTCGATGATTTCCGCGAGGGTCGCCACTGCGATCTCGGCTGGGTTTGCCGCGCCTATGTCGAGCCCGATCGGCGCCCGAATGCGCGCGATCTCGGCATCCGCAACGCCTGCCTGGCGAAACCTGTCGACACGCTTCGCATGGGTTTTCCGGCTACCGAGCGCGCCGACATAGAAGCACCCGGCAGAAAGTGCCGCGCGGATCGGTGCATCGTCGATCTTCGGGTCGTGCGTTACGGCAGCGAGAGCTGTGAAGCGGTCGAGCGGCCTCAGTTTCAGGGCATCCTCCGGCCATTCGGCAATGAGCTCGACGCCGGCGAAACGCTCCGGCGTCGCAAAGGCGGTGCGCGGGTCGACGATCGTCACGTCGAAACCGGCAACCGGCGCCAGTTGCGCCAGCACCTGCGATATGTGCACGGCACCGATGACGAGAATGCGTGGCGGCGGCAGATAGGCATTGAAAAACAACGACCCCTCATCGGTATCGACGATACCGCCTCGGCCGGACTGCAGGGCGCTGGCAACAGCTCTCTGCAAGGATGCGGGACAGTCGTCACCTTCGAGAAACAGCCGCACGCCACCGGCGAGATCGCTGACGGCTACGGCGGCTCGACGCGCCGCCCGTGCCTTGTTGAGTGCCTCCAGGATTGCTCGTTCCATCGTCAGCCGTCGACCTGTTCCACAAGCACCCGGATGCGCCCGCCGCACGAAAGCCCGACGCGCCAAGCGGTTTCGTCCGCGACGCCGAATTCGAGAATTCTCGGTGCGCCCGAGGCAATGACATCGGCCGCCTCCACGATGACTGCGCCTTCGACGCAGCCGCCGGAAACCGACCCTTCAAAGTTCCCTTCGCCGTCGATCACCAGATGGCTGCCGACCGGGCGTGGCGCTGAGCCCCAGGTTTCGATCACGGTCGCGATTGCCACCTTGCGCCCGTCCTTGATCCAGGCTTCTGCAACATCGAGTGGATCCAAACTATTGACTGCCGCCAGCATTTTGCCACCTTCCCTGCCATTCGGTCATCGCGACGCGAGAAACCGTCTGGGATCCGCATCCCGGGAGCCCTGCCCGGAAAGCGCCTTCACCAGTTCACCGATCGATTCAAGATTGTGCACCGCCCGGAATTCGTCAACATGCGGCAGCATCGCCCGGACGCCGCGGGCGCGCGCCTCAAAGCCGTCGAAACGCAATAGCGGGTTGAGCCAGATCAGCCGCCGGCAGGATCGGTGCAGCCGGTCGATCTCGACCTCGAGCTCGCCCACATCGTCCCGCTCAAGGCCGTCGGTGATCATCAGCACGATGGCGCCCTGCCCGAGCACACGACGGGACCACCGTCGGTTGAACTCATGCAGTGTCTCGCCGATCCGCGTGCCGCCGGACCAGTCCTTGACGGCGGCGACGCAGTCGTCGATTGCGGCATCCGGATCGCGATTGCGCAGCTGACGCGAGACGTTTGTCAGCCGCGTTCCGAAGAGAAAGGTCTGCACCCGCCGACGCTCCTCGGTGAGCGCATGCAGGAAGTGCAGAAAGATGCGGGTGTACTGGCTCATAGAGCCGGAGATATCGGCGAGCACCACGAGCGGCGGTTGGATCAGACGTCGCTCTCGAAAACGCGGCAGGATCAGTTCGCCGCCAAAGCGCATGGCATCGCGCATGGTTGCGCGCGGATCTATGCGGATCTGGCGGCGCGAGGGCCGAAAGCGGCGTGTGACGACCCGGTCCATCGGCAGCGTCAGTGCGGCAAGCGCGCGCTTCGCCTCTGCAATTTCGGCGGCGCTCATCTGCGCGAAATCGGCCCGGCGCAGCAATTCGCGACCGGAGACCGTGAAGCGGGCGTCGACCTCGATCTCGGGCTCGTCTCGCGCTGGTCGGTCCGCTTCGTGTCCCGAAAGCAGGGCATCGCTGACGCGCGTTTCGCCAGCTCTGCGCTGTTGGCGCTCGCTCTCGCGCTCTGGCGCCAACGGCGACATCATCGCGATCATCTTTTCGACAAGCCCGCGGGATCGCCAGAACAGACGGAAAGCTTCGTCGAACACCGGCTGGTCCTCGTGGCGCTTCACGAAGACGCATTGAAGTGCCGCGTAAAAGGCGTCCCGGTCGCCGATACCGATCAGCGTGACCGCATCTATGGCATCGGCGATCGCGCCGGGACCGATCTTGATCCCCGCGCGCCGCAAGGACCGCGCGAAAAAGACGATGTTGTCGGCAAGGCGACCGTCCGCTTCCCCGACCGGCGGGAGAATGGCACCGTCCATGTGCGCCTCCCGCGTTTCCATGTCAGCCAGCCGCCAGCAGCTCCGCCTTGACCTCGGCGAGCAGCTTGCGCCCCTCGGCCCCGTCGATCCTGGCGATGTCGTCCTGATATTTGAGCAATGTGCCGAGCGTGTCGGCAATGGTCTCGGGATCGAGCGCCAGCCTGTCCAGCTCGGTCAGGGCCGTTGCCCAGTCGATCGTCTCGGCAACGCCGGGGTTCTTGAAAAGGTCGACCGTGCGCAGCCGTTGTACATAGGCGATGATTTCCCGCGACAAGGTCGCGTTGCATCCGGGGACCTTGCGACGGATGATTTCCAGCTCCTGTGCCGCTTTCGGATAGTCGACCCAGTGATAGAGGCAGCGGCGCTTGAGCGCGTCATGGATTTCACGCGTGCGATTGGTGGTGATGATGACGATGGGCGGCTCGGCAGCGCGGATGGTTCCAAGTTCGGGGATGGTCACCTGGAAGTCCGAGAGCACCTCGAGCAGAAACGCTTCGAACGCCTCGTCGGTTCGGTCGAGTTCATCGATGAGAAAAACAGGCGCGCGGCCGTCTTCGGATGAAATTGCCTGGAGAACCGGCCGGCGAATAAGGAAGCGCTCGGAAAAAATGTCGCTTTCGATTCGTTTGCGATCGACCTTGCCGCTGGCCTCCGAAAGGCGGATTTCCAGCATCTGCGCCGGATAGTTCCATTCGTAGACCGCCGATGCCACGTCGAGACCCTCGTAGCATTGGAGCCGGATCAGCGGCCGGTCGAGCGCTTTTGCCAACACCTTGGCGATCTCGGTCTTGCCGACGCCGGCTTCGCCTTCGAGAAAGAGCGGCCGTTTCATGCGAAGCGCGAGAAACAGCACCGTCGCAAGTGCCGTACCGGCGAGATAGTCATGCGCTTGAAGGAGGGCCGAAGTCTCCTCAATCGACTGGGGCATGCTTTCAGTCGCCATGTCTCCTCCGCCACGGCTTGCATCGATCACGCGAGTCGACCGATGCATCAATTCTACCGGGCAACTCAACGGCTTACGGCAAAGTCCTCATGCCGTTATAGACGTTCGAAGTCGCACGACAAAATCTATAGCGAGTGATAGCCGCGGTCCACATAAATGAGCGGCGGACGCGACGGCCCGATCGCGACGTCGACCACCTCGCCGAAGAGCACCAGGTGCGTGGCTATGGTTTTCACCTCGACCAGACGGCAATCGAAGGAGGCGACCGCGTTGGCAAGGATTGGAGAACCGGTGGTCAACTGCGTCCACTGACCAAGCGCAAAGCGGCGATCCATATCCAGCTGGTCACGGCCGGAAAAGGCGTGAGCAAGCGCCCGGTGCTCGTCTCCGAGCAGATTGAGGGCGAAGCTGTCGCTGCGGGTGAAGATCTCGTTGCGAGGATTGGCACCGTTGAGGCAGACAAGAACGGTCGGAGGGCTGTCGGAGACGGAGCAGGACGCCGTCACGGTGACGCCGCGCCGCTCGCTTGCATCCGCCGCGGTGATGATCTGCACGTGACCGGCCAGGCGGCTCATCGCGTCGCGATAACTGATGGGGTCCAGCCGGGTCTTCTCCAACACTTCTTTCTCCGGGCAATGTCAGGCACATACATAGACGGTCGTTTGAAATATGAAACCCGCCATGAAGAGAATCTTGCACTTCTGCGACATGGCGACGACGCAGATTGAACCTTCTTCGCAGGAAGCATCATCTTTTCCTTTGACGCGAAGGGGCACATCCTTAAAACATGCGGCAACGACCATACCGCACGCTGGTTGCGGGCGGCACGGCAGGGGTAGCAGCGGGGCTCGCCGCAGGAGTTCGTTCCGGATTGATTCTGATCTGGGACCATGCGGCAGCGGAGAAAGTGAATGCGTCGATCGATTGTCACCAGCCTCATCCTTGCCGGACTGGTACAGGCGGCACCCGCCGCGGCAGCAGGCATCAAGGTCGCAGTCGTCGCACCGGTCGAAGGTCCGTTTTCGCTCCTGGGCAAGCAGATTATCGACGGCGCCGCGTTCAAGGCGGGCGATCGCGGCAGCGAGGTCGTCGTCATACCCGAGACGTGCGACACGGCTGGCAATGATGCCCTGACAAAGGCGTTGCTTGCCTCCGGCGCCGAGGCGGCCATCGGCTTTCTGTGCACCGAAAGCCTCAACGCGACGCTTCCGGCACTGGCCGAAGCCGGGCTGCCGGCAATCACGCTCAGCGTGCGTTCCGATATCCTGATGGAAGACGCCCTCAAGAACAAATGGCCGCTCTTCCGGCTTGCGCCGAGCGGCAATGCCGAAGCGGCGGCCATTGTCGACGCGATCCTGGCGCGCTGGAAGGACAAGCCGGTGGCACTCGTCGACGATGGCACGATCCACAGCCGCGAGCTGGTCGAGACCGTGCGCTCCGCGCTTGGCGAAATCGGGATGACGCCGGTGTTCAGCGACACCTATCGTCCCGCGCAGGAGCAGCAGATCAACCTGGTGCGGCGCCTGGTCAAGAGCGGCGCCACCCATGTCTTTACCGGGGGCGACCGCCAGGACACGGCAGTGATTGCCCGTGATGCGCAAACGGAAGGCGCGAGCCTCACCTTGCTTGGCGGAGACGCCTTGAACGCTGCCGATCTCGCCGTGCCGCTCGCCGACGGCGTGCTCGCGGTGACGTTGCCGGACGCGTCACAAGCGCCCGAAGGCAAGCCTTTTGCAGACGACATGCGCGCTTCGGGCCTCGAGCCCGAAGGCTATGTGATGCCGGCCTTCGCGGTGATGGCCCTGCTGGAGGAGGCCAAGGATCGCGCTGCGCAGGACGACAAGCCGCTAACAGAAGCGATCGCCAGGGGACCCTACCCGACTGTTCTCGGCCTCATCGCGTTCGATGAAAAGCATGAGCGCGCTGAAAATCCCTATCGTCTGATGCAATGGCAAGGCAGCCGCTTCGTGCCGGCAGCCCCGGAAGGAAGAACTCCATGACCTCCAGGGGACGCCTGAACCTGATCACCGACGTCGCTGGGCTGACGGTCGGCAACGCCGAGGACCACCGCCTGAAGTCCGGTGTCACCGCCATCGTTTGCGATCCGCCGGCCACCGCCGCGGTGCAGGTGCTCGGTGGCGCACCCGGCACGCGGGAAACGGATCTGCTCGACCCGCACAACACGGTGCAGACGGTCGATGCCCTGGTGCTTTCGGGCGGCTCTGCTTTCGGGCTGGACGCCGCATCCGGCGCCCAGGCGGCACTCAAGGAGATGGGGCGCGGTTTTGCAGTCGGCCCGCACAGGATACCGATTGTCCCAACCGCCATTCTCTTCGACCTGATCAACGGCGGCGACAAGGAATGGGGGCGTTTCCCGCCCTATCGCGAGCTCGGCTTTGAGGCTGTCCGCCGCGCCGGCACTACGTTTTCCACCGGGACGGCGGGTGCTGGCACCGGCGCGCTGACGGCCACGTTCAAGGGCGGCCTCGGTTCGGCCTCGACCGTTTTGCCAAGCGGCATCACCATCGGGGCGCTCGTCGCCGTCAACGCTCTCGGTTCTGCGACAGTCGGGGGCGGCCAGCATTTCTGGGCGGCTCCGTTCGAAATCGATGGTGAGTTCGGCGGGCTCGGCTATCCCCACCCCTTGCCTGAGGACGCATCCGATATCCGCATTAAGTTTCGTGACCGCCAGTCGGCTGCCGCCAACACGACCATTGCGGTAATCGCGACCGACGCGGTGATGAGCAAGGCTGAGGCCAAGCGCCTGGCGATCGCCGCCCATGACGGGTTTTCCCGCGCGCTCTGGCCGGCTCATACACCGCTCGACGGCGATCTCATCTTCGCGCTTGCGACCGGTGCCAGCGGCAAGGTGCCGACGCTTGAGGATTTCATCGACCTTGGCGCCGTTGCAGCATCGACCATGGCACGCGCGATCGCCCGCGGCGTCCATGATGCGACACCGGCAGAAAACGACCTCAAGCCGTGCTGGTCTGGGCTTAGCTGACGCAGCTTTGATCGCCGGCATGTTGTTTGCGCGTCCCACCGGTGCTATTTGCGCGGAAAACACGCTGGAGTGCGCCATGACCCATCCTATCCGCATTGCACCGTCGATCCTGGCGGCCGATTTCTCCAAGCTCGGACAGGAGGTTCGCGACGTCGTCGATGCCGGCGCCGACTGGATCCATCTCGACGTCATGGACGGCCATTTCGTGCCGAACATCACCTTCGGTCCCGACGTGATCAAGTCGCTGCGGCGCTACACCGACGCGACCTTCGACTGCCACCTGATGATTTCGCCTGCCGATCCCTTCCTTGAGGCCTTCGCCAAGGCGGGCTGCGATATCCTGACGGTGCACGCCGAAGCCGGCCCGCACCTGCACCGCTCGTTGCAGACGGTACGGTCGCTTGGCAAGAAGGCTGGCGTTTCGCTGAACCCGGCAACACCGGAAAGCGCAATCGAATACGTGCTTGATCAGCTTGATCTCATCCTGGTCATGACCGTCAATCCGGGCTTCGGCGGGCAGAAATTCATCGACGCGACCGCAGAAAAGATCCGCCGCATCAAGGCGATGATCGGCGACCGCCCGATCGAGATCGAGGTGGATGGCGGCATCGCGCCCGATACCGCCGCTGTTGCCTCCGGCGCTGGCGCCAATGTTCTGGTCGCCGGTTCAGCGATCTTCAAGGGGGGCTCGGTCGAAGCCTATCGCAGCGCGATCGACGCGATCCGTGCGCCCGCCGAAAAGGCCTATCGATGAAGAAGCGCGCAGGAGCGCCAGTTCTGCTCTTCGTAGCGGCCGGTGCGTTCGCGTCCCCGGTGCTGGGCGGCGATTATGCGGCCTTCGAGCCGATCGGCTTTTCGGCCGACGGCAATGTCTTTGCCTTCGAGGAATACGGCGTCCAGGACGGTTCGGGGTTCCCCTATTCGACCATCTACGTGATCGATACCCGCAGCGATGCGTTCCTGCCCGGCGCACCGGTGCGTGCGGTCGGGCGCGAGGACGGCAGCCCGCTCTCCAAGGCGCGTCATGAAGCACGCAGGCGCGCAGCACCTTTGATCGAGGCCTATCGCCTGGCCGATGCGCCTGGGCTGCTGGCTGCCTACAATCCGATCACCGAAGCCAACGCCAAGCCGCTGAGCCTGACTTACGATTCGTTTGCAGCCGAAGCGGCGTTCCGCGAGACCTATTCGGTGACCTTGGAAGAAAAAGCCTTTCCATCGGACGGCATCTGCAAGGACTTCCTGAAGGAGATCAAGGGCTTCCGGCTGTCGATGACGACCAAGGCGGGAGCGCCGGCCGCGGACGTGCTGCAGGATGACAGCCGTATTCCCGATAGCCGACGTTGCCCGACGGGTTATCAGGTCGGCGGTGCGGTTACCCATCGCAACGATGACGGTTCGGAGACCCATGTCATCATGGTTCTCGTCAAGTCGCTGGGCTTTGAAGGCACGACGGATGGACGCTGGATCGCCATCCCGACCCGGGTTGCCAAATGAACGAGGCGGCCGCCAGCGTTGACGCGAAAGCAGAGCGTGCGGCGGCCGATGTTCCGAAGCAAGGCCGCCTCGCCCGCGCCGTTCCATCGCTTCGCGTGCTGGTCGTCGGCGCGCCTTTGTGGAGTGCGTCGATGGCGCTTTCGGCCTGGTATGGCCTCTGGCTTCGCGAGCGCGCCTTGACCTTTCACCTTGCAGAATTGCTCTGGATCTTCGGTCTCGGCGCCTTGCTGGCCTGGCCGCCAGCGCTGTTTCTGGCCCGCCTTACCGCGCTCGGGCGCGGAGCCGAAACACGGTTTGCGGCCTATCTCCTGTTCCTTTCGCTCGGCACGATCGGAATGACGGCATTGCTCTTTGCGCTCGACTACCGGGAATTCTATGCGCAGTGGCACGCGCCCGTCGGAACGAGGACCTGGCTGTTCCAATTTGCCTTCACCACCGCCATCGCCTTCTATCAATTTCTGGTCATGGGCCTGCGCCTCTATTTGCCGGTTGGCGGTGTTATACTGCTTGGTGCCAGCCTGTGGCTGGCAAGCCGCCGCAGCCAACGGCGTTGAGCTTCGCGCCTATCTTTGCTAGAGGCACGGCCATCCTCCTCTGACGACGAAAGCTAAAGCCCATGATCCCGCGCTACTCCCGACCGGAAATGGTGGCCATCTGGTCTCCGGAAACGAAATTCCGCATCTGGTTCGAGATCGAAGCCCATGCCTGCGACGCGCTGGCCGAGATCGGTGTCATCCCGAAGGATGCTGCCCGCACGATCTGGGAAAAGGGTGGCGCTGCCACCTTCGATGTTGCCCGCATCGACGAGATCGAAGCCGTCACCAAGCATGACGTCATCGCCTTCCTGACGCATCTTGCCGAATTCGTCGGTCCGGACAGCCGCTTCATTCACCAGGGCATGACCTCGTCCGACGTGCTCGATACCTGCTTCAACATCCAGCTGGTGCGTGCAACCGACCTTCTGCTTGCCGATCTCGACAAGCTGCTCGAAGCGCTGAAGCGCCGCGCCTTCGAACACAAGGACACGGTGACGATCGGCCGTTCGCACGGCATCCATGCCGAGCCGACGACGTTCGGCGTCAAGCTGGCGCTTGCCTATGCCGAGTTTGACCGCTGCAAGCAGCGCCTGCTCGCCGCCCGCGAGGAAGTCGCCACCTGCGCCATCTCCGGCGCCGTCGGCACCTTCGCCAATATCGACCCGCGCGTCGAGGAGCATGTCGCCAAGGCGCTCGGCCTGAAGCCGGAGCCGGTTTCCACCCAGGTCATCCCGCGTGACCGCCATGCGATGTATTTCGCCACCCTCGGCGTCATCGCCTCGTCGATCGAGCGCCTCGCAACCGAAATCCGTCACCTGCAGCGCACCGAAGTGCTCGAAGCGGAAGAGTACTTCTCTCCGGGCCAGAAGGGCTCGTCGGCGATGCCGCACAAGCGCAACCCGGTGCTGACCGAAAACCTGACGGGTCTTGCCCGCATGGTCCGCGCCTTTGCCGTCCCCGCGATGGAAAACGTGGCGCTGTGGCACGAGCGCGATATCTCGCACTCCTCGGTCGAGCGCATGATCGGCCCCGATGCAACGGTTACGCTCGACTTCGCGCTTGCGCGGCTGACCAACGTGATCGACAAGCTGCTCGTCTATCCCGAGAACATGACCAAGAACATGAACAAGTTCCGCGGTCTCGTTCACTCGCAGCGCGTCCTCCTCGCCCTCACCCAAGCCGGTGTGTCGCGCGAGGATGCCTACCGTCTGGTGCAGCGCAATGCCATGAAGGTCTGGGAACAGGGCAAGGACTTCCTCGAAGAGCTGCTGGCCGACACCGAAGTGCGTGCTGCGCTGTCTGAGGCAGACATTCGCGAGAAGTTCGATCTCGGCTACCACACCAAGCACGTCGACACGATCTTCAAGCGCGTCTTCGGCTGAGGCACCACAGGTGCGGGCGCACAAGGCGCGCCCCTATAGCTATTGAACAACATGCCCGCATTTGACGCACATCGGTCAAATGCGGGCATTTTTGTTAGCGAGATATTCAATTATTGCGTGCAACGCTTCAGGTCTGTCAATTCAGGTTTCTGAGGATCACATGGCCTACAAGGACAGTGTCGAGCGGACGACCCAGCGCACGCGAACGAAGATCACGGGTACTGTTACCTGCAAAACGGGCTCCAGCAACGGCGTCGTCACCGATCTTTCGGCGGAAGGCATCTGCTTTCAGCTCTTCTTCGACATCAACGCCCGGACCGGGCAGGAAGTGACGATCCGGAGCGAAGAACTCGGGTTCCTGACCGGCATGGTTCGCTGGTATCGGGGCGACAAGATCGGCATCAAGCTCAATCTGTCATCCAATACGGCCGCTCAGATTTCGTCCTACTACAAGCACTTCCGGCCGTAGGAACGGTTCGCGTCTACGCGCCAAAGCGCCGCCGGTCAGTCGACCTGCGGCGCTTTGGCGTTGGCATTCTACCGATCGGCAGTTACCGCGAACGGGCACGCGGGCCCGGCTCCACCATCTTGCGATAGAGATGCCAGGTGGAGTGGCCGAAGATCGGCATGATGACGGCGAGGCCGACGAAGACCGGGATCGAGCCGATGACCAGGCCTGCGGCGATGATGAAGCCCCAGACAGCGACCGGTACCGGATTGACGAGGGTTGCCCGAATGGAGGTTTCGACTGCGGAGACTGCACCGACGTCACGGTCAATCAGCAGCGGAAACGATACCACCGACGTCGCCAGTACGATCACGGCAAAGACGAAGCCGACTGCGTTGCCGACGAGGATCAGGTTCCAGCCCTGCTCCGTGCCGATGATACCGTTCCAGAACGCTCCGATCGAATCCGGTGGCGTGGTTCCAAAGATCTGCACATAAAGCGCCTGTGCGACCAGCAGCCACACGACGAATACGCCAAGGAGCATGGCGGCGACTGCCATGATGGACGGCAAGGCTGGAGAACGGTGCAGGCGAAGCGCATGCGGCCAGGAGTAGTCCATGCCCAGTTCACGCCGTCGGCTGACTTCATAAAGGCCGATCGCCGCCACCGGGCCGATCAGGGCAAAGCCTGAGACCAGCGGGTAAAGCAGCGGCAGCATGTTGGCTCCCGCGCTCCAGGTGATCAGAACGACGCCGGCAATCGGGTAGATCAGACAAAGAAAGACGTAGTGCGATGGTTTTTCGCGAAAGTCGTCAAATCCGAGGCGCAAAGCGTCGAACACGTCAGCGACGCCAATCTTCTTGATTCCGGGATGGGCGACACTCGCGTCCGCTCCCGACAGAACATGGAATGTTGTCATGGCTCACACTCCTCAACGAACCCGAGCGGCCACGGAACAGCAGTGCGGCGAAAGCAAGCCGCACCAAACCGCGACCGTCAGCCCGATTATACAGAAAATGAAACCGCTGTCGCCGTCTGCACGCCTGCTAAAATGATCGTCGATGGGAAGAAGCCAAAACGTCGTGTCGCGGGCGCTACAGCGATCTGCGTACATCTTGAGAGGCCGGTCTGCCGGTAGACCTTGACTTCGACGTGTTTCAGCGCCACATCGCGGCCATTATGAAAGTTTCCGACGCCCATATCCTCATCGTCCCAGGCTACACCAACTCCGGACCGGAGCACTGGCAGACCCGTTGGGAACGCAAGATGTCGTCCGCGCGCCGCGTCGAGCAGGCAGAGTGGGCAAAGCCCGTGCGCGACGACTGGGTGGCGCGCATGGTCGAAGAGGTCAATGCGGCGGAAAAGCCCGTGGTCATCGTGGCGCATTCGCTTGGTGTCGCGACGGCAGTGCACGCCCTGCCCCATTTCACGAAGCCGATCGCCGGCGCGTTTTTCGTCGCTCCGCCGGACGTAGCCAATCCGGCGATCCGCCCCAAGCACCTGATGACCTTCGGCCCCTACCCGCGCGATCCGCTGCCGTTCCCCTCGCTGATGGTCGCGAGCCGCAACGATCCGTTCGGCTCCTACGAGCACGCGGACGATATCGCCAACGCCTGGGGCTCGCTCCTCGTCGACGCCGGTGAATCTGGCCATATCAATACGGAATCGGGACACGGACCGTGGCCTGAGGGCACGATGGTGTTTGCTCAGTTTCTAAGCCGCCTGAAGCCTTAAGTCTTAACCACTGTGTCGATCGGTTGACGTCTCATTAATCCGACGTTCATTGTCCGCGGTCATCATCGGCGGGCATGGCAGCGTGGCGCGCATCCCCAGTGATTCCGTCCGCTATCGAACCTTGATTTGCGGCGTGATTGCCTGGCTCTTTGGCCGGATAATGCGGCCGCAGACAGTGGACATAGGATAAGTGGCCGCAAACGAAGGTCTTACCCAAGGTGCGCATCGCGCACTGGCGCAACCGGAAGCTCTGACGCAGGCCACCCTGGAGCGGTTGCCGGCGGGCGCAATCGTTGCGGATGGCCATGGACGGATCCTTGCAGCCAACGCCCGTGCTGCCGAACTGCTCGCTCGCACTCCTTCTCAACTGCGAAACGCACTCCTGAGCGACCTTGTGGAGGACGAGTACCGGCCGCTTCTGCCTCCGCGGGCAAGCTCGACGTCCCCTGCCACAGTTCACTTCCTAGGTCCGTCCGGTTCGTTGCCGATGCTCGTTGCCTGTTCGCAGGCGCATTTCGAAAGGCCGGGCGACTGGCTGATCCTGCTGCTGCCGGTCGATGATCTCGTAAGCGAAATTGCCGGGCTGCGCAGCGACGAAACGCGCTGGAAATATGCGCTCGATGGCGCGCTTGAGGGCGTGTGGGACCACGACTTCGAAACCGGGAACCTGTTCTATTCAACCACCTGGAAGCGTCTGCGTGGCCTGCCCGACGATGCCGTCGTCGACGGCACCCTTGAAACATGGATCCAGAGCGTTCACCCGGACGACCATTCGCATGTGCGCGCCGCAATCGAGCGGCAGGATTCGGGCGAAGCCATCTTCAACACCTTCGAGTATCGCGAACGCCACGCGGACGGCCATTGGATCTGGATCGAAAGCCGTGGCGCCGCCGTCGCCTACTGGCCAGACGGACGCCCAAGCCGGATCATCGGCACGGATACGGACATCACCGCCCGCAAGGAAGCCGAGGCCCGGCTCGAAGAGGTTTCGCGCCGGCTGCGGCTCGCTCTCGGCGTCTCCAAGATCGGTGTGTTCGACTTCAATCTCGACGCTCTACGCGACGACTGGGACGAGCGCATGTTCGAGATCTACGGTCTGGACGCGAGCGAAGGACCTCCGAGTTCCGAGACCTGGGAGAATTGCCTGCATCCCGAAGATCGCGATGCGGTGATTGCCCGCACCAACGAAGGCATCGCCTCCGGAAAAACCTATAGCAACGCGTTCCGGATCGTTCGGCCAGACGGCTCGATCCGGCATATCCGCTCGAACGCCGCGACCTATGTCGATCATCTCGGGACCCGCAAGCTCATCGGTGCTAACTGGGATGTCACCGAAGACATTGCCCTGCAGGAGGAACTGCGCCACGCCCAGGCCTCCGCCGAGGCGCGCAACCGCGAACTCGAGCAAGCGCGCATCAGGATCGAATACAATGCTCTGCACGACTATCTGACGGACCTGCCCAACCGTCGCTACCTCGATCAGATGCTGACGGAGAACGTTGCGGTCAACGCCATCCTGCATATCGATCTCGACCGCTTCAAGCAGATCAATGACACGCTTGGGCACCAGGCCGGTGACGCGATGCTGACGCACGCAGCCGCCATCCTTCGAGCGCATGCGCGCCATGACGATTTTATCGCGCGTATCGGCGGCGACGAATTTGTCATTCTTTGCCGACGCGACCGTGACCTGCCGCAACTGACCGAACTTGCCGAGCGGATCGTGCACGCCTTTCGTCGGCCGATCCCCTATGACGGACAGCTCTGCCGTCTTGGCGCAAGCATCGGCATTGCCTGGAAGGGCCACGAAGACTTCGATGCAAAGCAGTTGCTGATGAATGCCGACATTGCGCTCTATCGGGCAAAGAGCCTGGGGCGCGATCGGGTCGAGGTGTTCTCCGAACTCATTCAAACCCAGATCCTGACCGCCAAGAGGATCGGCGACGACATTCGCCAGGCAATCGAGGAAGGCCAGTTTACGGTCTACTACCAGCCACAGTTCAACGCGCGCTCACTGGAGATAACGGGCGTCGAGGCCCTGGTGCGCTGGGATCATCCCGAACGCGGCATCCTTGCGCCCATTCACTTCCTCAAGGTCGCCGAGGAAATCAACGTCTTGCCGGCGATCGACAGGAAGGTCGTCGAAATCGCCTATGCCGACTTTCAATCCTGGCAACGGGCCGGTTTTGCGATTCCGAAGATCTCGGTCAACATGTCGTCGCCGCGTCTGCGCGATCCCGGCCTGATCGCCGACCTCAGCGCCATGCGGATCCCACCGGGCGTACTTTCGTTCGAACTGCTGGAGTCCATTTTTCTCGATGATCCGGAAGACGAAATCGCCGAAACGATTTCGGCCCTTGGTGATCTCGGCATCGAAGTCGAGATCGATGATTTCGGCACAGGGCATGCGTCGATCATCGGTCTGCTCAATCTCAACCCGGCCCGGCTGAAGATCGACAGGGCGCTCGTCGGCCCGATCACCGAAAGCGCAAAGCAGGCCAAGCTCGTCCGGGCTATCATCGACATTGGCCATTCGCTCAACATCGAGGTCGTCGGCGAAGGCGTCGAAACCTGGGAACATGCAGCAATGCTGCGAGAGCTTGGCTGCGACGTGCTGCAGGGCTATGCGCTTGCCCGGCCAATGGACCGCCTGGAACTCGAGCAGCGATTGAGCCGCGGCTGGAAGCCAACCTTCGGCGATGCGGGCAAATAAAAACCGCCCAACCTTGCGGTCGGGCGGCTATAGAAAGTCAGTGTGAGCTTACTTGCTCTGGATCTGCTGCACGGCCTGGCCGAGAAGCTCGAGCATGCGTACGCGGATCTGCTCTTCCGTCTGCGCGACGCCAGCCGCATCGAAGTCGGCCTTGATCTTGCGCACAACGTCTTCGTGGCCGGCTTCTTCAAAATCTGCAGCAACAACTTCGCTGGCATAGGCTTCGGCGTCGGCCTTGCCCAGCAAGCCTGCAGCCCAGAGACCGAGCAGTTTGTTGCGACGCGCTTCAGCCTTGAACCTCAGCTCTTCATCCAGCGCAAACTTCGCTTCAAAGGCTTTTTCGCGATCCTGCATCGTCGTCATCAATCGATCTCCCTGAAAATTCCATATCGGAAACAGTTATCGCCATAAACCAAAACGATGGTCAAACTGCAATGCGAAGTTTTCGGGTTTGATGACTTTCGTGTTACCCTGAGCAAATCAGGGGACTGCAGGATGCGCCGATTGTGAAATCCGTTCTTTTCAGATAAGGACCCGCTAGAGATACTCCACGTGCGCGACCCAAGAGCGCCAAAAACACAGAGACAACATCTATGAATCGTCGCCGCCGTATCTACGAGGGCAAGGCAAAGATCCTCTATGAGGGTCCGGAGCCGGGCACGCTGATCCAGTTTTTCAAGGACGACGCGACCGCCTTCAACAAGAAAAAGCATGACGTGATCGACGGCAAGGGCGTTCTGAACAACCGGATCTCCGAGTACATCTTCACGCATCTCAACCGCATCGGCATTCCGACCCATTTCATCCGCCGCCTCAACATGCGCGAGCAGTTGATCAAGGAAGTCGAGATCATTCCGCTCGAGATCGTCGTGCGCAATGTTGCTGCCGGATCGCTGGCCAAGCGTCTCGGCATCGAGGAAGGCACCGTCCTGCCCCGGTCGATCATCGAGTTCTACTACAAGGCCGATGCGCTCGAAGACCCGATGGTCTCCGAAGAGCACATCACTGCATTTGGTTGGGCGAGCCCGCAGGAACTTGACGACGTCATGGCGCTCGCCATCCGCATCAACGACTTCCTCACTGGCCTGTTCCTCGGCGTCGGCATTCAGCTCGTCGATTTCAAGATCGAGTGCGGCCGCCTGTTCGAAGGCGACATGATGCGCATCATCCTTGCCGACGAGATTTCGCCGGACAGCTGCCGCCTTTGGGACATCGAGACCAAGGAAAAGCTCGACAAGGACCGCTTCCGCCGCGACCTCGGTGGCCTCGTCGAGGCCTATCAGGAAGTCGCCCGCCGTCTCGGCATCATGAACGAGAACGAACCTGTGCGTGGCACCGGTCCGGTTCTGGTGAAATAACTTCGGGGAAAATCAAAGTGATCAAGGCACGTGTAACCGTGACGCTGAAGAACGGCGTTCTCGATCCGCAGGGCAAGGCAATCGAAGGTGCGCTTGGCGCGCTCGGCTTCGACGGCATCGGCCAGGTTCGTCAGGGCAAGGTCTTCGACCTGCAGATCGAATCGGCCGACAAGGCCAAGGCCGAGGAAGACCTCAAGGCGATGTGCGAAAAGCTGCTCGCCAACACCGTGATCGAGAACTACAGCATCTCGTTCGCCTGACCGGAAACGGTCTGGCTTAAACTGAATTAGGTTCCGCGTTTCGGCGCGGGACCGGATCTGCTAAACGCCGCGGTAGCACGAACCCTTGAAGGGAATAAGGCTGTTTTGGCGTAACGGGTGCCGAGCCTTCCCTTGGGTGCGGTATCGAAACCATCTCGCCGCTTACGGAGACAGAGTTATGAAGTCAGCCGTCGTCCAGCTTCCGGGCCTCAATCGCGACCGCGACATGATCGCGGCCCTCACCAAGATCTCAGGCAAGGCGCCCGTCACCGTCTGGCAGACGGAAACGGACATTCCCGATGTCGACCTGATCGTCATCCCAGGTGGCTTCTCCTATGGCGACTACCTTCGCTGCGGCGCGATCGCTGCGCGCATGCCCGTCATGCAGGCGATCAAGGCCAAGGCGGAAAAAGGCGTCAAGGTTCTCGGCGTGTGCAACGGCTTCCAGATCCTCGTCGAGGCGGGCCTGCTGCCGGGCGCGCTGATGCGCAACGCCTCGCTGAAGTTCGTCTGCCGCGAGATCAAGCTCGAAGTCGTCAACGCCGATACGGACTTCACCCGCGCCTATTCCAAGGGCCAGATCATCCGCTCGCCGGTTGCCCATCACGATGGCAACTATTTTGCCGATGCCGAGACGCTCAAGGCGATCGAAGGCAATGGCCAGGTCCTGTTCCGCTACGCTGAAGGCACCAACCCGAACGGATCGATGAACGACATCGCCGGCGTGATGAACGCCAAGGGTAACGTGCTCGGCATGATGCCGCACCCGGAAAACCTGATCGAAGCCGCGCACGGCGGTTCTGACGGTCGCGGGCTCTTTGCGTCGGCGCTCGAAGTAATCGCCGCTTAACCATCCGGCTGATAGAAGGCATCCGACCCATCCCCCGAACGCGAGCGAGACCGTCGATGCCTTCAATTGCCCCTGTACGCCTGACCAGCATCGCTTGCACTGTGTTCGGGCTCGCGCTGCTCGCTTCGTGCCAGTCGCCGAAGCCGCCAGCCCCCAGCCCGAACACCGCGGCGCTGCCGACCATGGAGCGCGTGGCGCTTGGCGCCAACAGCTGCTGGTTCAAATCCGGCGATCCCGCCTT
Organism: Ensifer sp.; assembly: GCF_035999185.1. Lineage (GTDB taxonomy): Bacteria > Pseudomonadota > Alphaproteobacteria > Rhizobiales > Rhizobiaceae > Ensifer. Next base: position 33,693 of record NZ_DASYHB010000206.1, read on the forward strand.
CAAGTCCTATCGGCTGGCGCCGGAACTCAATTCCTTCTCCGGGCGCCCGCGCATCCTGATCGTACCGCGCAAGTCGCCGGAAGCGCGACCCCTCGCCGTCGTCCAGGCGGAGGGCAATCCGGCCCGTCTGCAGGCATTCGGGCCGCTGATGAACGAGCCGACGGGTACGCGCATGGCCGCCGATATCCGTCGCTGGGCCGCAGGTAGCCAGGGCTGCAAATAAGCCGCTCTCGCCTTGCTGAACGCATCCAAAAGTCGGTCGACCCGAGAAGGTCGCGCCGGCTTTTTGCTGTCCGTGGTTCGTGGAGCGATCGAACCTACCGCCAGAACGGCACGGCTGATTCCTCCCGCGCGTCCTTCTGCGATACGCCGATATCCTTCAGCTGCCAGTCGCTCATCTCGCCGAGCGCCAGCCGGCCGCGCCGCCTTGCATCGAGTTCGCAGTAGTAACCCCAGAGCCGCTTGAGCAGGCTTTCGCGCTCGTCCGAGTAGTCGCCACCAAACAACGTGTCGGTGCGTCTGCTCGAGCTGACCTCGATGTGGGACGAACAAATTGTATCTATTGTACTCATTGAATACCCCAATGCAGCGATTGTTACCGTTGTTATGGTGATAATTGACATATTCCGCGCTGTAATCTAAAGAATTGTCACTATGACAAATTGGCTCCCAGACATTCAGCAGGGTCACGGTCCGCTCTATGCGCGGATCGCTGATCAGATCGAGCACGCAATTGGTAACGGCGCCCTGCCCGTCGGTGCCAAATTGCCCCCGCAACGCAATCTTGCCTACGATATCGGCGTGACAATTGGCACGATCGGCCGTGCGTACAACATCGTGCGCGAGCGTGGGCTGGTGAGCGGCGAAGTCGGACGCGGCACCTATGTACTCGATCATCCAGAGAGCCGGCCGCCGGAACAATCCGATCCGCTGACGACCTCGCTTGCCGGTACGCGCCCGCTGGTGGCGCCGGCTGGAAAGTTGAGGTTCGACAGCACGGCGGCACCGGATATCGGCCAAGGCGCGGTCCTGAGCGAACTGCTGAGCGAGATCAGCCAGGACCACCACGCCGACATTGCGAGCTATGCGCGTAACTTTCCCGACCACTGGTTTGAAGCCGGCTGCCAATGGCTGGCGCGCGGCAGCTATCAGCCGAAGCCGGAGAATATCGTACCGACCTTGGGCGCCCATGCGGCGGTCGTCGCCGTCATCGCCGCGGTGACCGCGCCGGGCGATCGCATCGCTTTCGAAACGCTCACCTATTCTCAAGTCAGCCGCAGCGCCGGTCTCATCGGCCGCCGGACGACACTGGTTGAGTCGGATGGGTTCGGGATGATCCCAGAGGACTTCGAGCGCGTCTGCGCCCAACAGCATCCGAAGCTCGCCTTCCTGATGCCGAGCGCCCACAATCCGACGGTCGCGATTATGCCGCTGGCCCGTCGGCAGGCAATTGCTGATATTGCCCGCAAATACGGCGTATGGCTGGTCGAGGACGACCTTTATGGCGCGATGACCGGCGACCAGACGCCGCCCTTGGCCGAGCTCGCGCCGGAGCGCACCTTCCTGGTCGGCGGCCTGTCGAAGTCGGTTGCCGCCGGCGTTCGTGGCGGCTGGGTCGCCTGCCCGCCGCATTTCAGCCAGCGCATCCGCATCTCCCACAAGATGGTGAGCGGCGGCCTGCCCTTCATCCTGGCCGAGCTTTGCGCCCGCCTGGTGCTGTCCGGCTCGGCGGCGATCCTGCGCGCCAAGGGCATTGAAGAGGTGCGCGCTCGCGAGGCCATGGCGCGCGAGGTCTTTGAAGGCATCGAGTTTACCTCGCATCCCTCCATTCCGTTCCTCTGGATGAAGCTGCCCGATCCCTGGCTGTCCGGTACCTTCAAGCAGGCGGCGTTGCAGGAAGGCGTACTCGTCGATGACGAGGATGAGTTCAAGGCCGGCCGCACCGACCGTGTCTTCCACCGCATCCGCATCGGCTTTTCCTCGCCGCGCGACCGTGCGGAGGTAAGGGGCGGTTTCCAGGCGTTGAAGCGGCTGCTCGACAGCGGGCGTGCAGGCTACGACAGTTTTGAGTGACTAACGGAATCCTCGGGGTGACTTTCGCGCAAGGTTACGCATCATACTGTTTTAGCAGTCTTGCGTATTTGATTCGCTTCAAGGATTCCGCATGCCGCTATCGTCCAGCCTGCCCCGTTCGTGCCGCCTCTCCGCTTGCCTTTCTCTAGCCGCAGCCACATTGATCGCCGCGCCGGCCTTCGCCGCCGAAGGTGTGTTCGATGAAATGCGCTTCGGCGTGACGACCTCGATCGCCAGCGGCGACAAGCAGGAAGACGGCGTATTTCCGTCATTCACCGTATACTTCGACCCGTTCGATGCGGATGGCGCGACAGACCTTGGAGAGAAGCTTCTGCGCCCGCGTGTCTATACCGGCGCAGCGGTTGCGACTTCATCCAACGGCGTCAATCAGGCCTATGGCGGCTTAAGCTGGACTTTCGACATGACGAAGCGCCTCTTTGTCGAGTTCGGCGCCGGTGGTACGGTTCATGATGGCGACCTCGACAATCCGAATGGCGATGGTCCGCAGCTTGGTTGCCGCTTCCTGTTCCGCGAATATGCCGCAGCCGGCGTTCGCCTCGACGAACACTGGAACGTTTCGGCGACAATCGAACACGCGTCTCATGCCAATCTCTGCGACGGGCCCAATAACGGCCTGACACGCGCCGGCCTCGCCCTCGGCTACAAGTTCTAAGGCCGGGCGGTTCAATCGCCTTCCGCAAAGCACTGACGGGCATCAACCGCTGTTGATCGCCCGTATTTTTCTGTCGCGCCGCGCCGCAGCATAGGTTAAAGAAGCCGCAAAGCGCCCCCTGTTTCTGTTGCGGTTCGCACGCGCCATATTCCTCTTTCGTGGATTGCGCGCCGCCCGAAGGATTTGACGGTCGACGATGACGATTTCCAACACCCGCCCCATCACCCCGGACCTCATCGCATCGCACGGGCTGAAGCCCGATGAATATGAGCGCATTCTCGGCCTGATCGGACGCGAGCCGACCTTTACCGAGCTCGGCATCTTCTCGGCGATGTGGAACGAGCACTGCTCCTACAAGTCCTCCAAGAAGTGGCTGCGAACGCTGCCGACCAAGGGACCGCGCGTCATCCAGGGCCCGGGCGAAAATGCCGGCGTCGTCGACATCGATGACGGCGACTGCGTCGTTTTCAAGATGGAGAGCCACAACCACCCGTCTTATATCGAGCCCTACCAGGGCGCGGCAACGGGCGTTGGCGGTATCCTGCGCGACGTCTTCACCATGGGCGCCCGTCCGGTCGCTGCCATGAACGCGCTGCGCTTCGGCGCGCCTGACCATCCGAAGACCCGCCACCTCGTTTCCGGCGTCGTTGCCGGCGTCGGCGGTTACGGCAACTCCTTCGGCGTTCCGACCGTCGGCGGCGAAGTCGAGTTCGACGCCCGCTACAACGGCAACATCCTCGTCAACGCCTTTGCCGCCGGTCTCGCCAAGAGCGACGCGATCTTCTACTCCAAGGCCGAAGGCGTCGGCCTGCCCGTCGTCTATCTCGGCGCCAAGACCGGCCGTGACGGTGTCGGCGGCGCGACCATGGCGTCTGCCGAATTCGACGAGTCGATCGAAGAGAAGCGCCCGACCGTCCAGGTCGGCGACCCCTTCACCGAAAAGTGCCTGCTGGAAGCCTGCCTTGAGCTGATGCAGACGGGCGCCGTCATCGCCATCCAGGACATGGGTGCGGCCGGCCTCACCTGCTCGGCCGTTGAAATGGGCGCCAAGGGCGACCTCGGCATCGAACTCAACCTCGACACCGTGCCGGTGCGCGAAGAGCAGATGACCGCCTATGAGATGATGCTGTCGGAGAGCCAGGAGCGCATGCTCATGGTGCTGGAGCCCGCCAAGGAAGAAGTCGCCAAGGCGATCTTCGTCAAGTGGGGCCTCGACTTTGCGATCGTCGGCAAGACCACGGACGACCTGCGCTTCCGCATCCTGCACCAGGGCGAGGAAGTGGCCAACCTGCCGATCAAGGAACTGGGCGATGAAGCGCCGGAATACGATCGCCCCTGGACGCCGGCCAAGACCGCCGCTCCGCTCGCAACCAACGACATCCCGCAGGCAGACGTCGCCGATGCGCTCGTCAAGCTCGTCGGTTCGGCCAACAATTCCTCGCGCCGCTGGGTTTACGAGCAGTACGACACGCTGATTCAGGGCAATTCGCTGCAGCTGCCGGGCGGTGACGCCGGCGTCGTGCGCGTCGAAGGCCATGCTTCGAAGGCACTCGCCTTCTCGTCCGACGTCACGCCGCGCTATGTCGAGGCCGACCCGTTCGAAGGTGGCAAGCAGGCTGTCGCCGAGTGCTGGCGCAACCTGACGGCTACCGGCGCGCTGCCGCTCGCCGCCACCGACAACCTCAACTTCGGCAACCCGGAACGTCCTGAAATCATGAGCCAGCTGGTTCATGCCATCAAGGGCATCGGCGAAGCCTGCACCGCGCTCGACTTCCCGATCGTGTCGGGCAACGTCTCGCTCTACAACGAGACCAATGGCCAGGGCATCCTGCCGACCCCGACGATCGGCGGCGTTGGACTGATCAAGGACTGGTCGAAGATGGCGCGTATCCGCTTTGCCGCGGAAGGCGAAACGATTCTTGTCGCCGGCGCACCTGCCGGTCTCGGCTCGCACATCGCCCAGTCGGTCTACATGCGCGACATTCACGGCCGCACCGACGGCCCGGCGCCGTATGTGGATCTCGCGCATGAGCGCAAGGTCGGCGACTTCGTCCGCAGCCTGATTGTCGACGGTCTTGTGACCGCCGTTCACGACTGCTCGTCGGGCGGTCTGGCGCTTGCTGTTGCCGAAATGGCTATGGCTTCCGGCATCGGCGCCACGGTTGACGCCGTCGCCGGTCACGATCCGATTGCCACCTTCTATGGCGAAGACCAGGGCCGCTATGTTGTGACGGTCGCTGCCGGCGCACTCGACGCGGTTGTCGCTCGCGCGAAGGCTGCGGGCGTGGCTCTGCCGATCATCGGCAAGACCGGTGGCGATACCGTCAAGCTCGGCGACGCCAAGGCGGTCTCTGTCGCACACCTGCGCTCGGCCCACGAAGGTTGGTTCCCCGAGTTCATGCAGGGCGACCTCGCCCCCGAGAACTGAGAACAGAATCGGTGACGGGAGCCGCTTTCGGTGGCTTCCGTCCCCTTCCATGCGCGTCTCTAAAGGCGCAGCGCGTGGCACTGCTTTGGCGCCATCATCGGATGGCCTCGCAGCCCAATGCTCGCCTCCCTCACCCAATTCAGCAATTGCGTTCCGCCCCTGAATCGTGGTTCCCTAATTTCATGGACGGCGTCGGCAGGCTGCTGACGTTGCAGAATAAAAAGGGAGTTGGCGTATCATGCCCATGACACCAGGCGACATCGAAGACATGATCAAGGCGGGGATTCCCGGTGCCAAGGTCACGATCCGCGATCTGGCCGGTGACGGCGACCACTATGCCGCCGAAGTCGTGGCCGAAGCGTTTCGCGGCAAGACCCGCGTGCAGCAGCACCAGATGGTCTACAATGCCTTGAAGGGCAACATGGGGGGCGTTCTGCATGCCCTTGCGCTTCAGACGAGTGCGCCGGAGTAGACCTCGATGGCCGACCTGATCAAGGAACTCGTCAGCGGCGTCGTCGACAGTGCGCTGAAGGAAATCCTCAAGAAGACCGGCGTCAAGCGAACCTCGAGCAAGCGGACAAAGCGACGGACGCGGACAAGTTCGTCGGGTGGCGGGCTTCTGGGAGATATTCTTGAGGCCGCCATCCGTAAACCCGCGAAGAAGCAGGTGAGCCGCCGCAAGACGGCGGCGGCCCGCAGCAGGACCCGTCGGCGCACCGCTTGAGTGGTAATAAAACCACATCTTGAGGCCCATCAATATTTGTTGCGATTGGGTGGTGAAAATCACCAATATGCATGCTATCTATGACCCAATTGATTTCCGGCCCTTGAAGCCGGCGCAGGAAGGAAGACAGATGAGCGGAATTCACGAATTCATCGACAACGAAGTCAAGACGAACGATGTGGTGCTCTTCATGAAGGGTACGCCGCAGTTCCCGCAGTGTGGCTTCTCCGGTCAGGTTGTCCAGATTCTCGATTACATCGGCGTCGACTACAAGGGCCTCAACGTGCTCGCCGACGCTGACCTGCGTCAGGGTATCAAGGACTATTCGAACTGGCCGACGATCCCGCAGCTCTACGTCAAGGGCGAATTCGTCGGCGGTTGCGACATCGTGCGTGAGATGTTCCAGGCCGGCGAATTGCAGTCGCACCTCGAGGCCCAGGGCATTGCCGTCAAGGGCGCCGCCGCTTAAGTCCAAGGACGCCTTGTCCCGATCTATCGGAGAAGGCGGGCAATCCCGCCTTTTTTGATTCGGATATCTGTCCGGGTTTCGAATTTCGTTGTCTTTCCAGTGGCTTTGCGCGTTCTCTTCGCGTGAAGACCGTTCGAGTGTTTTGAAAGCGTGCTTCCTTCCTGCAACGTTTCCGACGTTCTGAAGCGAAGCCTGGGGCCGAATTCCCGGCCTGTCATGAAGCAGTCGCGATCGTTCGGCATAAGCAGCCAACAGAGGTTCCCGCCTCGACGCTTCCGGCGCAGAAATTGCCCGGCCGCTGCCGATCGATGTTTCCCTCGCTTCATGTAGGCCCGGTTCCATGCGGTGCGGCTGCCCTGTCGCTCCTGCCCGAAATCCTTATGCCGACCGGCATTGCGCCAGCCGACATCCTACTTGTCCGGATCCGTCCGGAGCCAAACCTGTTTTGCTTGCGCCCACCGCGCCGCTAGGACTTTTGAAAATGACAAGCGTGACCACCGATAACGCCCTGCCCGGCGTGACGAAATTCCAGTTCATCGCGATGATGGCCATGCTGATGGCGACCAACGCAATCTCGATCGACATCATGCTTCCGGGCCTGCAGCAGATCGGCGCAAGCCTCGGCGTTGCCTCGGAGAACGAGCGGCAATACATCATCACTGCCTATCTGCTCGGCATGGGCGTGGCGCAACTGTTCTTCGGTCCGCTTTCGGATCGCTTCGGACGCCGGCCTCCGCTTCTGGCTGGCCTTGCGCTTTATGCTCTCTGCGCGCTCGCAATTGCGGTTGTGCCGAGCTTCGGCCTGATGCTGGCCCTGCGCTTCGTACAGGGCGCAGGCGCCGCGGCGACACGCGTCATCACTATCTCGATCGTGCGCGACGTCTACGGTGGCCGGCAGATGGCCGAGGTCATGTCGCTTGTCATGATGGTGTTCATGATCGTGCCGGTCGTTGCCCCCTCGATCGGTCAGTTGATCATCAGCTTTGCCGAATGGCATATGATCTTTGTCATCGTCGCGCTTTATGCCGTGATGAACATCGCGGTCGTGCTCTCCAAGCTCGGCGAAACGCTCGATCCGGCCCATCGCCGCGCCTTCACGCCGTCGGTCATCCTCAACGGTTTCCGCATCGTGCTGACCAACCGGCTGTCGCTGCTCTATACGCTCGCGACCTCGGTGATCCTTGGCGCGCTGTTCGGCTTCATCAACTCGGCGCAGCAGGTGCTGGTCGGCGTCTACGACCTTGGCGTGTGGTTTCCGCTTGTGTTTGCGGCCTTCGCGAGTATGATGGCGGTCGCTTCCTTCACCAACTCCCGCCTCGTCCGCCGCTTCGGCATGCGGCCGCTGTCGCATGCGGCTCTCGTCGGTTTCACACTGGCAAGCTTCGTGTGGATGTCGGCCTCGCTCTATGCACCGCTGCCCTTCCCGGTCTTCGTGGTCCTCTACTGCGCCACGATGTTCCAGTTCGGGCTGATCGCGCCGAACTTCAACGCCATGGCCATGGAGCCGCTCGGCCACGTTGCCGGCACCGCCTCCTCGGTGCTGGGCTTCATGCAGACGATCGGCGGCAGCGTGATCGGAGCGTTCATCGGCCAGTCGTTCGACGGTACCGCCGTACCGCTCGCCACCGGCTACTTCACCGTTGCTGCCATCGGCCTCGTCTTCGTGCTTATCGCCGAGCGCGGCAAGCTTTTCAAACCGCACCATCAGCCGGCCGGCTGATTTCTGCAGCGCCACGCGTCTTAGAAGATGCGTAAAGGTCGCTGTAGCGCTCTCAACTGCTGGCCAGTCGTTTCAAGATTGAATTTACGGGATTTCCCAATGTCCACCATCGCCAATCAATCCGAACATATCGACGGGGTTTCAGGGGCTCAGCGCCTGAACATGGGCCTCTTCGAATTCATCATCACCATCGCCGTCATGACGGCGAGCGTCGCCATCGCCATCGACAGCATGCTGCCGGCGCTTCCGGCGATCGGCCAGTCGCTGAACGTTGCCAACACCAATGACAGCCAGCTGGTGATCGGCGTCTTCTTCCTCGGCTTCGGCATCTCGCAGATCTTCTTCGGCAGCCTGTCCGATGCCTTCGGGCGTCGCCGCGTGCTGCTCGGTGGTCTCGCCTTCTTCACCGTGTCGATGTTTGCCGCGGCGCTGACCGAGAGCTTCGAAACGCTTCTCATCCTGCGCTTCATCCAGGGCATCGGCGCCGCCGCGATCCGCATCACCACGATGGCGATCGTGCGCGACTGCTTCGGCGGCCGCGAGATGGCGCGTGTCATGTCCTATGTCATGATCGTCTTCATGATCGTGCCGATCGTCGCACCCTCGATCGGCCAGCTGGTCATCCTCTATGCCAATTGGCACTGGATCTTCATCCTGATCGGCATCGTCGGCGCGATCCTGTTTGCCTGGGCCTTTGCGCGCATGAAGGAGTCCCTGCCCCAGGAAGAGCGGCTGCCGCTCTCCGTCGGTGCGGTTGCCTCCGGCTTCAAGACCGTTCTGACCAACCGCATCACCTGCGGCTACATGATTGGCATGACGCTGTTTACCGCCGTCATCTGCGCCTACATCGTCACCGTCCAGCAGATCTTCGGTGAGGTCTATGGCCTTGGCGATTGGTTGCCGATCGCCTTTGCCGGCACGGCTGGCGGCATTGCGGTTGCGAATTTTGCCAACGGCTTCTTCGTCCGCAGCTTCGGCATGCGCCGCATCTCCCACGTCTCGATGATCCTGTTCACGCTGATCTCGGTCGCCGGTTTCGTCATGTCGCTCGCCGGCACGCCGGCTTTCGCCGTCAGCTACCTGATGTTCTCGGTGCTGTTGATGTTCTTTGCGGTGATCGCGACGAACTTCACAGCCATCAGCCTTGAGCCGATGGGCCACCTCGCCGGCACCGCGACAGCCATTACCGGCTTCGTCTCGACGACAGGCGGCGCCTTGATCGGCGGCGCCGTCGGACAGCTGTTCAACGGCACGCTGCAGCCGCTCTTCGGTGGGTTCGCCCTCTTCGGCCTCTTCACGATCCTCGCGACGCTCTGGGCGGAAAAGGGCAAGCTCTTCACCCATCCCGGCGACAAGGACGTCAACATGGATCACGGTGGCGGCCACATGTAAGCGGCGGCCGCTTGGCAAACAAAAGCCCGCCCGGAGCGATCCGGGCGGGCTTTTTCATTTGTGCGCGAGCTGAGAGAGGCTCAGACCGTAAACACCTCGCGGCGCAGCGTTTCCCAGCTCTCCTTGTCGGTGGCCAGCAGCAGGCCGCCGTTCAGATGCTGCGGCAGATAGGGCGAGCCGTCGAAGCGCGCCGCATAGGCGCCCGCTTCCTGCGAGATCAACGTCCCGGCCAGGTGATCCCAGGGCATCAGCTTCTGGTACATGAGGAAGTGAATGTGGCCGGCGGCGAACATGCGGTATTCGTGTGCGGCACAGCGATAGCTCGTCGCAATCCGAACCTTGGCCATGTTGGCCATGACCTCGCGCCGCGCTTCTTGCGCGTAAAACCCGGTCGAGGCTCCGCCGACCATGGCTTCGAGCGGAACGCCCGCAGTCACCGAGAGGCGCTCCTGCGAACCGTCAGGACGGCACATCCAGGTGCCAGACCCCTTCTCTGCAATCACCCAATCATTGCCGAGCGGATCGTAGATGATGCCGGCGACCGTTTCGCCCTTCGAGACGACGCTCGCCATGACGCCGAAGAGCGGCAGGCCGGCGGCAAAGTTGAAGGTGCCGTCGATCGGATCGACGACGACGGCAAGATCGGCGTCCGCAAGCTTGTCGAGCAGGGCCGGCTCGGCCGCGACCGATTCTTCGCCGACGAACAGCGCGCCCGGCGCCACGTCTTCGATGCGCGCCTTGATCAGCCGCTCGGCCGCCTCGTCGCCTTCGGTCACGAGGTCGATCGCTTCCGATTTCATCCTGACGTCACCGGCATCGAGATTGCGAAACCGCGGCAGGATCTCTTTGACCGCGGCTTCCTGCATGAGATTGGCAAGGCCGGCGATGTCGACGGAATGGCTCATTCTTTGGGCTCCGGTGTGAGGGACTGGAAATCGAACAGCTTGGGATCGAGCAGATGCGACGGGTTCACGTGGCCGAGTGCGCGCAGCATCGTGTCCTTGCGGCCCGGCATGCGCCGCTCGAGATCGGAAAGCATTGCCTTCATCGCGTTGCGCTCAAGGCCGTCCTGCGAGCCGCAGAGGTCGCAAGGAATGATCGGGAACTCCATGGCTGCCGCGAACTTGGCAAGATCGTCCTCCGCCGCATAGGCGAGCGGGCGAAGCAGCATCAGATCGCCTTCGTCGTTCAGAAGCTTCGCCGGCATCGACGCCAAGCGGCCGCCGTGGAAGAAGTTCATGAAGAAGGTTTCGAGGATATCCTCGCGGTGATGGCCGAGAACCAGCGCGTCGCAGCCCTCTTCGCGGGCGATGCGATAGAGGTTACCGCGGCGCAGCCGCGAACAGAGCGAACAATAGGTAGCACCCGCCGGCATCTTCTCCTTCACGATCGAATAGGTGTCGCGGTATTCGATGCGGTGTTTGACGCCGATCGAAGCCAGGTATTCCGGCAGGATGTGCTTCGGGAAGTTCGGCTGGCCCTGGTCGAGATTGCAGGCAATGAGCTCCACCGGCAGCAGGCCGCGCCATTGCAGATCCATCAGCAGCGCGAGCAGGCTGTAGCTGTCCTTGCCGCCGGACAGGCCGACGAGCCAGCGCTTCGAGCCCTTCAGCATGCCGAAATCGTCGAGCGCCTGGCGGGTCTGGCGCAGGAGGCGCTTGCGCAGCTTGTTGAACGAGACGGACGACGGCATGCGGCTGAACAGCGGATGCGCGGTCGCGTCGGTCTCTGTCTCATCAAAAAGGGTTTCGGCCGGGTCTTGCGACGCGTTGAGCGAAAGGTCCATGGCGGGGATCCTGTGCGGCAGTCGGGCGCAATCGGCGCCCGGCATATCTTCGCCTGCACTTGCCCGCTCCGGCTGTCAAGATCAAGGGAAATCGGCCGTAGCCGGCCCTTTAGGGCATGTCGCGCAAAAGTGTGCAGCAGTTTTGCGATAACGATATGCGAAAAATCAAGAGCTTAAAGCGCGGTTGCGCATCTGAAAGATCGCGATGCGCTTTAAGGCCCGAACACCGACCAGCCGGTACGTGCGGCGAGCATTTCGAGCGCCAGCGACCCGAGCAGCGAGTTGCCGTTCTCATTAAGGCCCGGCGACCAGACGGCAACCGAGGCCTTGCCGGGGGCGACCGCCATGATGCCGCCGCCAACGCCGCTCTTGCCCGGAAGGCCGACACGATAGGCGAAATCGCCGGAGCCGTCATAGTGGCCGCACGTCAGCATCAGCGCATTGATGCGTCGCGCCCGCTGGCGCGAGACGACATTGTGGCGGGTAATCGGATTGGTTCCGCCGGCGGCGAGAAACAGACCCGCCTTGGCGAGCTGGCTGCAGGTCATCGACAGCGCGCAGTGGTGGAAGTAGACGCCGAGCACGTGCTCCACGGGGTGGTCGAGACGTCCATAGGAGCGCATGAAGTTGGCGAGGGCAAAGTTGCGGAAGCCTGTGGCCGTTTCCGATCGCGCCACCTCGTGGTCGATGACGATCTGGTCGTCATCGGCGAGATAGCGGACGAACTGCACGATTTCGCCGATCAGTTCGCGCGGCGTATGGCCGGCAAGGATCAGGTCGCTGATGGTGATGGCGCCGGCATTGATGAAGGGATTGCGCGGCTTGCCGCCCTCGTGTTCCAGCTGGACGATCGAATTGAACGCCGAGCCCGACGGTTCGCGACCGACGCGGTGCCAGATGTTTTCGCCGTGCTTGCCGAGCGCGAGCGTGAGGGTGAACACCTTCGACACGCTCTGGATGGAAAACGGCACCTCGGCGTCACCGACGCGATAGATCTTGCCGTCGGTGGTGACGATCGCCATGCCGAAATGCTTGGCGTCGACGCGGGCGAGCTGCGGGATGTAGTCGGCAACCTTGCCCTGGCCGAAGCGCGGGCTCAGTTCGCGATGGATGTCCTCGATGATCGCCTGCAGGTCCTGCGGCACATTCTGCTCGGGCATCGGGCTTCCCTCTTACTCATCGCCTTCGCGCGAAGGGACGAAACGGCGTTTGATGCTTGGGTCCGCGCTGAGCGGATGCTGGTCTGCACTGACAAAAAAACCGCCCGTTTCCGGGCGGTTCTCGATACGTCACAAGGCGTGAGCCTCGGATTAACGCGAATAGAATTCGACGACCAGGTGCGGTTCCATGACGACGGCGTAAGGAACGTCGGAGAGAACCGGAACGCGGACGAAGGTCGCGACCATCTTGTTGTGATCAGCTTCGATGTAGTCCGGAACGTCGCGCTCAGCGAGCGAAACCGATTCGAGAACGGTTACGAGCTGCTTGGACTTTTCCTTGACTTCGATGACGTCGCCCGGCTTGCAACGGTAGGAACCGATGTTGACGCGAACGCCGTTAACCTTGACGTGGCCATGGTTGACGAACTGACGTGCAGCGAAAACGGTCGGAACGAACTTTGCGCGGTAGACGATCGCGTCGAGACGCGACTCGAGCAGGCCGATCAGGTTTTCCGGGGTGTCACCCTTGCGACGGTCAGCTTCGGCGAAGATCGCACGGAACTGTTTCTCGCGGATGTCGCCGTAGTAGCCCTTGAGCTTCTGCTTGGCGCGCAGCTGTACACCGAAGTCCGAAAGCTTGGACTTGCGGCGCTGGCCGTGCTGGCCCGGGCCGTATTCGCGGCGGTTTACCGGGGACTTCGGACGGCCCCAGATGTTTTCGCCCATACGGCGGTCAATTTTGTACTTGGACGATTCGCGCTTGCTCATCGCATTTCCTTTCAAACAGTTACACCGGCCTGTTTCCAAACCGGATCAAGGAAACACGCCCTCCTCTGAACCCATTTTCTAAGGCTCTGACAGGTTTCTCACGATCACGCTGACGGAGAAGCCACGGGACATGTCAATGAAACACCGGACATTTCTGCCCGGCGTTGGGGCGGCTTTAGTGGTTCCAGCCGGCATTGTCAAACGAATTTGCCGCTTCAGCCACCATTTCACGCCGGGTTTCCGGTCTGCTCGCTTTCAAGTGAAACAAGCAGCTTCCTCAGGAGTGCTGCAAGGGCTGCACGTTCGTCCGGCTCAAGGCCTTCGAGATAGCGTGCCTCGCTCGCCATGTCTGCCCGAAACGCCGATTCGGCAAGCGCTATCCCCTTCTCCGTCAACCCGACGACGCTGCTGCGGCCGTCGGATGCTGAACGCTCGCGCAGGATCAGCCCGGCCTTTTGCAGCCGATCAAGCCGATGCGTCAGTCCGCCAGACGAGATCATCAGCAGCGTGTAAAGATCGGTTGGCGTCAGCCGATAAGGCGGCCCGGAGCGGCGGAGCGTCGAGAGCACGTCGAATTCGCCGCGATCAAGGCCGAAGGAGGCGAAGGTCTCCTCGATCGACGGGCGCACGAGGTTTGACAGTCGATAGGCCCTTCCGAGGATCGTCATCGGCTCGGTATCGAGATCCGGCAACTCGTGATCCCATTGCGCCCTTAGCCGGTCGACGTGATCGCTCTTTGCATTTTCGTTTTGCATTGCCTTGCTCCAGCGCTGCGAAAGTATCTTGACGAGAAGATAGTTTGGCATAATATCTTCTCGTGAAGATAGTTCATTCCGGGCAGAACGCCAAGCAGATGGAGGCCAGCATGTTTCATGTCATTCCGCGCTCAGAGCAAAAGCCGAGTCCAAAACGCACGATCCTGTTCGAGGGCGGGCAATACGGCACGCCGATTTCGCTGTTCCTGATGGATGCGGAGCCAGGCCAGGGTCCGGCGCTGCATGTCCATCCCTATGCCGAGACATGGCTTATTCATTCCGGCGAGGCAGAGTTCACGGTCGGCGATCAGACGCTTATCGGCAAGGCTGGCGATATCATCGTCGTGGAGGCGGGCACGCCCCACCGTTTCGTGAACAACGGCAACGCACGACTGGAGATGACCTGCATCCACGCGTCCGAGCGCGTCATACAGGAATTTATCTGAGCCATGCCGAGCCGGTCGACATGGTCATTTGTCTCGCGAGAAACGATGGCTTGAACGGCTCATTCCGCCGCGGCGGCAGCCGGATCAACCGTGTCCGGGCCGTTGGCGTCACCCGGCGCAGTCTCGCAGCCAAGGTCCGGGAAGGCAACGATGCGCTTGCCGGCGAAGTCGGCATGGATGACGATCAGCCCATGCTCCTCGAAATAACCGAGCAGACGGCGCGCGCGACGGGCGGAATGGGTGCCATAGGCGCGCGCGATCATCGCGTCAGATGGGCACGGTAGCCGCCGTACCGCCGCCTGCGCCATCATCAGGAACACGGCCTGCAGGTCTTCGGTGACGCGGTCGGCAAGCTGCAAGGCCTGCGCCCAGGTTTCGCTCGCTGCCGTCTCCGCATCGACGCCCGAGCGCGCGACCGCCATCTTGCGGCGGAAGGCGCCAAGCGACAGTGCCGTGCCGGATGGCAGGCGACGAATACGGCAGCGCACCAGGAAGTCCTGGAACAGTTCCGCATCGGGTCTAAAGGCGGCTTCGGGATTGGCGAGGATTTCCAGGAACACGCTGTCGAGCAGCCCTTCCTTCTCCTCCGGCGTCATTTCCGGTTGCGCCGGCCGTGCTTCGGCCGGGGCAACAGGCTCGGGCCGTGGCCGCGACAGTTCCGCAAGGATGTCGGTCGTCGGGCGCGGCGGCGCCACGGCGCGGCGCATGATAGGCCGCGTCAGCTCGTCCGGATCCGGCGTGAAGATCAGATCTTCCACGTCCTGCGGCGCTTCGGGCAATGGCATCAGCTTCGGGCTCGTCGAGCGCGCCGAGGTCTCGACGGCGCCGATCGTCACCCTCAGCGGCCGCCGCGAAAGCGCCGGCCCGAGCGCGACGAAGGAGCCGCGCTTCAAGTCGCGGAACATCTCCGCCGTGCGCCGGTCCATGCCGAGCAGGTCGGCGGCGCGCAGCATGTCGATGTCGAGGAAGGTGCGGCCCATCAGGAAGTTGGAGGCTTCGGCCGCAACGTTCTTGGCAAGTTTCGCCAGGCGCTGCGTCGCGATCACGCCGGCAAGTCCGCGCTTACGGCCGCGGCACATGAGGTTCGTCATGGCGCCGAGGGAAATCTTGCGCACCTCTTCGGTGACATCGCCGGCAACCGAAGGCGCAAACATTTGCGCTTCGTCGACGACGACGAGAACCGGGTACCAGTATTCGCGGTCCGCATCGAACATGGCGTTGAGAAAGACGCCGGCATTGCGCATCTGCTGCTCGATATCGAGCCCTTCGAGCGAGAGCACGCAGGAGACGCGATGCTGGCGGATGCGGGTGGCAATGCCGATCAGTTCGGCATCGGTGCGCTCGCCCTCGACGACCACGTGGCCGAACTTGTCGGCAAGCGTGACGAAATCGCCCTCGGGATCGATGATGCACTGCTGCACCCAGGGTGCCGACTGCTCCAGTAGCCGGCGCAACAGATGCGACTTGCCCGAACCGGAATTGCCCTGCACCAGCAGACGGGTGGCCAGAAGCTCCTCGATATCGAGCGAGGCCGAGGTCCCTTCGGACGTCGCTCCCATGTCGATGCCGACCTTCATTTCCACCTCTTCGCGTTACGCTCGCGCATTTCCGGACGCAAAATCGTTGCTCACTTTTGAAATGCTCTGGACTGATTCGCGGTCATTCGCAGACCGCCCATCGGGCGACACCTAGCACGGTTTCTCAGGAAATCGTGCCGCCGAGACTGAAAACCCACAGGGAATACGCTTCGCGAAGAGAGCCTGATGCACAATCCGGTTGCAGCAAGATAAAGTTGAGATCGACTGAAATTCTTACTTTTACGTGCAGAGACGAATGCCCATATGAGTTTTGGTCGAAGCGATTTGCCAGGGGCAGCAATGGAACATTACGAGACGGAACAGCAAATGGAGCTGCACAATCTCGATCAGCGTATGCGCAATGCTTACAAGGACACGCAACGGGTCGCCTCGAAAGACGATGCCGCTCGCGCCAGCCGTATGCGCTTTCGCGCCGCTTGCTTGTTGGCCGTTCTCATCGGCCTGTTGCTTGCGATCTTCTCTTAGAGCGCCGGGCGTTCATAGGAACGCGGAAAGGGCGCTCTACCCGATCGCTTCGGCGTGCCCTGCCCTTTTTTCAATGTTGGCATCCGGTGCCACCGTCAGGCCGAAGCCCTGCATCAGCCGTCGTGTAGCAAAATCCGGCCTGCCAGAGGTGAAGATCGCCGGATCAATCCCATTCAGCGGCTCGAACCCGTTCGGCAGCGGCACGAGCGAACGCGCTCGCCGGGCAATGGCTTCAGCCGGGTCCAGCCAGTCGACCGGCCAGGGCGCGAGCCGGCGAAAGACATTGGCCATGAAAGGATAGTGCGTGCAGGCGAGCACGACGATGTCGGTCTTTTTGCCGTCCATCTCGACGAAACACGGCGCGATCTCGGCAAGTACGGTCTCGTCGTCCAGCTTCTCGCCGCGGATATAGGATTCGGCCATCTTGGCGAGGTTCTCCGAGCCGACGAGCCGTACGTGGCACTGGCTGGCAAAGGACTGGATGAGGTCGCGGGTATAGGCGCGCTTGACGGTACCCGGTGTCGCCAGTACCGAGACGAGCCCGGAGCGCGTGCGCTCGGCCGCCGGCTTGATGGCAGGCACTGTGCCGACAAAGGTCATCTGGGGATAGGCCGCCCGCAGGTCCGCGCCGACAAGCGTGAACGCGGTGTTGCAGGCGATCACGCAGATTTCCGGATCGTGTTCTGAAAGCAATCGACCGAAGAGTTCGATCACCCGCCCTTTAAGCGCCGCCTCTTCCCAGCCGCCGTAGGGAAAGCCGGCATCGTCGGCGACATAGATGAAGTGCCGCTCGGGCATCAGCACCCTCGCCTCGCGCAGCACGGTCAAGCCGCCGATGCCGCTATCGAAGACGAGGATGGGCTTCAGTTCACTCGCTGTCACCGCTGTCCGATACTTTCTTGTTGGGCTCGGCTCTGCTGCTGTCGGCAGGAGCGCCGGAACCACGGGGATGTTCGCGCGAAAACCGATCGAGTGACGAGATCACGCCGCGCAACACCCGGATTTCCGTTTCGGTAAAGGATGGTCTGGTCAGAACGGTCCGCAGATTTTCGACCAATTTCGGCTTTTTGTCGGCGGAGCGGAAATAGTTGCGCGCTTCCAGCGCATCCTCGAGGTGATCGAACAGGCCCTGCAGATCATCCTTTTTCGCCGGGCGCTGTTCCAGCGCCTGGAAGGACGTCTGGTCTTCGCTTTCCATACCGGTCTTCAGCCACTCATAGGACATGAGCAGCACCGCCTGGGCGAGGTTCAGCGAGGCAAAGGCCGGATTGACCGGGAAAGTCACGATCTCGTCGGCAAGGGCTACCTCTTCGTTGGTGAGGCCGGTGCGTTCGCGGCCGAAGATGATGCCGGTCGCCTCGCCCGCGACGAAACGCTGCCTGAGCGTGCGCGCGGCCACGATCGGCGAGCGCACCGGCTTGTAGCCGTAACGGTCCCGCGCTGTCGTCGCATAGACGAAGTTGAGGTCGGCGATTGCCTCCTCGAGCGTGTCATAGAGCTTGGCGCCCTCGATGACGTGGTCAGCGCGGCTCGCGGCGGATTGGGCCTTTTCGTTTGGCCAGCCGTCGCGTGGGTTGACGAGGCGCAGTTCCGACAGGCCGAAATTGGCCATGGCACGGGCGACCATGCCGATGTTCTCGCCGAGCTGTGGATAGGCAAGAATGATCGCCGGTCCTTCGGTCAGGAGTACTCGTTCGCTGTTGGTGCCTGCCATGTCTTTCGCCTTCGTCTTTCGTTCGGCGCTTCCCTTGCACAAATGCCGGCGAAATTAAAGTCCGTGATCTGTGATCGGCCCCAAGCCTACAGATGAAGGCGGTTGAGCGATACGCCGATCATCTCCAGGCCAAGCTCTGCATCGTCCCTGGAGATTGGCAGATGCCGGTCCACCGGCGCGCCGATCCGGCCGACCTCGTAGAAATAGGCCGACGCCTTTTCGCGAACCGAGCGAACCCGTTCAATATTCTCATCGAGATCCATCGTGAAATCGGAACCGTCCTCGATCGCTTCCGTGCCGACGCGTCGGGCAAAGACGCGCGCCCAATAGGTACAGGCGAGAAAGATGGCAAGCGTCTGGCGGACATGGCCCGGGCGCGTGACCAGCTGCCAGGGCAACCCGAGCGGCTTTGCGGCGGCCGCGAGATCCCGATAGGAGCGGTCGAGCGCCTGAGAGCGGGTGACCAGGACCAGGCCCGAGGCACCGTCCCTCGCCGCCTGCAGCAAGCCCGTCAGTTCGTTGCACCAGGCCGTCACGGCGGCATCAAGTGTCGTGCGGGTGCGCGTCGGGAACACGAAGAACGCGACCGATGCCCCGGCAATCGAGCCAATCAGGGTCTCCTCAAGCCGCAATTGCAACAGATGCGGGGTAAGCACCCCCATCAGGCTATAGAGCAGCGACAACACGATGGAGACGAAGAACGTCATCGTCGCGTAGGAGACGGCGAGGAAATAGAAGGCGAGAAAGATGCAAAGGGCGCTCAGCGGCAGCACCAGATAGATGTTTCCGCCGACAAGCGTGCCGGCAACGATGCCGACCACGATGCCGAACAGCGTGCCGGCTGAGCGCTGCAGCGCCTTGACGGCGGTATCGCCGCGCGACCTGGTGTTGGTAAAGACAAGAAATGCCGCAAGCACCGCCCAGAACCAGCGCTCGCGCGACAGCATCAGCCCGAACACCATGGCAATGCCGGCTGCGAGCGTGATCTGGATGGCGCTCTTCAACGCGGGATCATCGAACGACGGTTTCCATCGGGCAGAAACGGTGCCTGTTGCCGCGGCTGGCTCCTCGAGATCCTGGGGTGAGAGCTTCGCGAGGCTCCGCGCAAGCCGCTGGCGCACATTGCGAAGCCACAGCAGCGCCTTGACCGTCTCTTCGCGGCGCGGGCTCGGATCGCCAAGCCGCGCAATCTCTTCGTCGATCCGCCCGCCGTCGCGCGCGATCATCGCCTCCACCAAGGCGGGCGGCGGCATGGCCTGGAAGCTTAAGACGATCACGCTTTCGGCCGCCAGATGCAGGTCGAAGAGATTGACGACGAGATCGGCGGACACTTGGCCGGGCTCCGGTTCCGGCCGTCGGTTTTCCGTCGGGATGAAGCTTTCGGCCATCAGCACCGCTTCCTTCAACCGCTCCTCCGCCGTGTGCAGCCGCCGGCGGTCGACATCGGAAAGCACGGGCTTGCGGGCGATGTCTGTAAGCTGCGCCAGCATCTGGTCGACGCGCCGCTGGACGCTCGCTGCCGCACGCAGGAGGTCGGCATAGCGATCATCCGGCAGCAGTCGCGTGCGAACGAGATGCGCGACCGTCGCCGACACCGCCGCGCCGAAGAACAGCGCCGGCAGTTGATCGGCCGTCGGCCTGAGATAGGCGCCGGTGAAATAGGACATGAAGGCGAACATGCCGACAGCAAAGCCGCGCGGGCCAAAGGACCGGCCGTAGACTGCGAGGAAGATGATCAGCAGGAAGACGACGTCCGAGACGTAACGATGATCTTCCAGAAGCGAGGCCAGCCCGACCATCGAGACGCCGACGATGACGGCGATGATGCGGGTCAGCCTCTGGGCCGCGACCGTGCGGTCGCGCACCGCAAGCCCGCCTTCGACCGACAGCGACGCGGCCAGGCCAAAGGCAGCCGGCGGCATCGGTACGACCAGGTAGTGGACCGCCATCAGGATCAGGACGGACACGACGACCGTCGCCGTGATCCGGGACGCCTGACGCAACCGCGAAAAGGCGGGGTCGTTGGCAAGAAGCCAATCACGCATACGGGAACGAAGTGCCATCGGATGCCTTTGCCTGTGTGCGTTCACCGCGCAAGGCCCTCGCCTCGCCGGTCCTTCCTGCATAGCGGCAGGCGCGATCTTTGCAAGGTGGACGGCGTTCAAAGCCTAGCTCGAAAGCCTTGCCAAACCCTTGGCAGCCGCCGGGTTTGGTCTCCATCCAAAGTTTCATCCAAGCATGCTTTGCGTCGCCGGTTCTGAGTGCTATAGGGCACAGGATTTTTCAGAGAGGAAGGGACATCGCTCCCGCTGTCCCGCTAAACTACGAGGCATATTCATGGCAAAGATCAAGGTCGCCAATCCGGTCGTCGAACTCGACGGCGATGAGATGACCCGCATCATCTGGCAGTTCATCAAGGACAAGCTGATCCATCCCTACCTCGACGTTGATCTCGAATATTACGACCTCAGCGTCGAGAACCGCGACGCCACCGAAGACCAGGTGACGATCGACGCCGCCAACGCCATTAAGAAGCACGGCGTCGGCGTCAAGTGCGCCACGATCACGCCGGACGAAGCCCGCGTTGAGGAATTCAAGCTGAAGAAGATGTGGAAGTCGCCGAACGGCACGATCCGCAACATCCTCGGCGGCGTCATCTTCCGCGAGCCGATCATCTGCAAGAACGTTCCGCGCCTGGTTCCGGGCTGGACCAAGCCGATCATCGTCGGCCGTCACGCCTTCGGCGACCAGTACCGCGCCACCGACTTCAAGTTCCCCGGCAAGGGCAAGCTGACGATGAAGTTCGTCGGTGAAGACGGCAAGGAAATCGAATACGACGTCTTCGATGCACCGTCGGCCGGTGTTGCCATGGGAATGTACAACCTCGACGATTCGATCACCGAATTCGCGCGCGCTTCGTTCAACTACGGCATCCAGCGCAAGGTTCCGGTGTACCTGTCGACCAAGAACACCATCCTCAAGGTCTATGACGGTCGCTTCAAGGACATCTTCCAGCAGGTCTTCGACGCGGAATTCGCCGACAAGTTCAAGGAACTGAAGATCTGGTACGAGCACCGCCTGATCGACGACATGGTTGCCTCGGCTCTGAAGTGGTCCGGCGGCTACGTCTGGGCGTGCAAGAACTACGACGGCGACGTGCAGTCCGACATCGTGGCCCAGGGCTTCGGCTCGCTCGGCCTGATGACCTCGGTTCTGATGACGCCGGACGGCAAGACGGTTGAAGCCGAAGCCGCGCACGGCACGGTGACCCGTCACTACCGCCAGCACCAGAAGGGCGAGGAAACCTCGACCAACTCGATCGCCTCGATCTTCGCCTGGACCCGTGGCCTTGCCCACCGCGCCAAGCTCGACGGCAATGCGGAACTGGCCAAGTTCTCCGAAACCCTCGAGAAGGTCTGCGTCGATACCGTCGAAGCCGGCTTCATGACCAAGGACCTGGCGCTGCTCATCGGTCCCGATCAGCCGTGGCTCTCGACCACCGGCTTCCTCGACAAGATCGACGAGAACCTGCAGAAGGCCATGGCTGCCTGATCGGCACCAGTCCTTGAAGACGACGAAACCCGGCCTTGAGCCGGGTTTCTTTTTGAGGCGCGTTCGATGCCGCCTGAACGCTTGGGGCGGCGTGTCGCTATTTCAGCGGCAGATAGATCTCGCTCAACAGTTCGGTCGGCGCGACCTCCCGCGGATTGTTGAGATATTTTTCGAACATCAGGCTGTCGCGGATCTCTCGGCCCGACTGCGGCAGCCAGGTGCCGTAGAGCCATTGGTAGGCCTTCGGCATGTCCGCATAGGGACCCTTGTGGCGAAGCACGGCGTAGCGGCCGCCGTCGAGATGCTGGGGCGCCAGCGGTGCTTCGGCCGCAACCGGCGCGCGCGCGCTGACGCAGGCAAATGAGCGCAGCTTGTCGGTCGGCACCAGTTCCGGGTCGTCGAGATAGATGCCGATCATCTCCATGTCCGGCCTGAAGAGCTGGCGTGAGAACAAGGTCCCGTAAAGCGTTTCAAACGCCTTGCCGATCTCCATATAGGAGCCGGTGTGGGCGACGCCGACGAGGTCGAAGGCTTCGACGTCCTTGAGGGTAACTTCATACATATCGGGAATTCCTTCCGTTGACGCGGTTTCAAAGGCGACATGGCTGCCCTCCTTCCGATAGCGCGCCGGCGGCAGCCCGTAGGTTGCCTTGAAGGTGCGATTGAAGGATTGGAGATTGGGATAGCCAGAGCGCTGCGCGATCGCTTCGACGGGAAGATCGGACTGGGCGAGATCGGCCGCGGCCCGCTGCAGCCGCAGGCGCTTCACCGTGGCCGCCAGCGTTTCACCGTGCACGGCCCGGTAGATCCGGTGCCAATGATGCGGCGACATGCAGGCGATCTCTGAGAGGCGGTCGAGATCGAGATCACCGTCGAGATGGCCGTAGATGTAGTCGCTGACCCGATGCAGACGCCGTTCATAGGCCGCCCACGCTACCCGCTCATCCATGTCGAACCTTTCGCGCTTTGCTCACGGATCGGTAGACCATAGATCAATTTGACAAATCCTGCGGACTTGTCTGCCGTGCGGCCAAGATTTTCGCACGGCCGCGCGGGTCTGTCTCCGAAAGCACCGAGGGCGTGCCTGGGCGCCATCTCGGCAAATAAAAAGGGCGCCGCAACGGGCGCCCTTTCAAAATTCAGTCGCTGCCGATCAGCCGGCCAAAGCGACAGCCACGGCCTCGATCGCTTCTGCTGCCTTCTCGCCATCCGGTCCTCCGGCCTGGGCCATGTCGGGGCGGCCGCCGCCACCCTTGCCGCCGAGGGCAGCAGACGCGACACGGACGAGATCGACGGCGCTGAGCTTGCCGGTCAGGTCGTCGGTAACGGCGACGACGGCACTTGCCTTGCCATCGCCGGACACGCCGACAAAGGCGACGACGCCGGAGCCGAGGCTCTTCTTGCCGTCGTCGGCGAGGCTCTTCAGGTCCTTCGGCTCGACGCCCGAGACCACCTTGCCGAGGAAGCGGACGCCAGCGATCTCGCGTGCGGCGTCGGCGGAACCCGCCTCGCCGCCACCGCCGAGCGCCAGCTTCTTCTTCGCTTCGGTCAGTTCACGCTCAAGCTTGCGGCGTTCGTCAAGCAGGGCCTCGACACGGCCGAGCACGTCGCCCGGTTGAACCTTCAGCGTGTTGGCGAGCGTCTTCACGCGCTCGTCCTGCTCGTTGAGGTAGGCGCGCGCCGCCTCGCCCGTCAGCGCCTCGACGCGGCGAACGCCGGCGCCGACCGCACTTTCCGAGACGACACGAACGAGGCCGATGTCACCGGTCGCCGACACGTGCGTGCCGCCGCACAGTTCGACGGAGTAAGGTCGGTTGGCCTTGGAGCCGTGAACGCCGCGGCCCATCGAGACCACACGCACTTCGTCGCCGTACTTCTCGCCGAAGAGCGCCATAGCACCCTCGGCGATCGCGTCATCGACGCTCATCAGGCGGGTGGTGACCGGCGTATTCTGGACGATGATCTCGTTGGCCATCTCCTCGACAACCTTCAGCTCCTCGGCCGTCATCGGCTTCGGATGCGAGACGTCGAAGCGCAGGCGTTCCGGTGCGACCAGCGAGCCCTTCTGGGCGACGTGGGTGCCGAGCACCTCGCGCAGCGCCTCGTGCAGCAAGTGCGTTGCCGAGTGGTTGGCGCGCAGGCGCGAGCGGCGGGCGTGGTCGACGTCGAGCTGGGCCGCGTCGCCGGTCTTGATCGTGCCTTCGGCCACAACGCCGAAATGAACGAAAAGCCCCTCGCCGCGCTTCTGCGTGTCGGTAACAGTCAACTTGCCGCCATCGGTGGTGATGGTGCCGGTGTCGCCCATCTGACCGCCCGATTCACCGTAGAACGGTGTCTGGTTGAGAACGAGCTGGACGGTCTCACCCTTGGCAGCGGACTGAACGACCGCGCCATCGCGCACGATCGCCTGAACGACGCCTTCTGCCACTTCGGTGTCGTAGCCGAGGAACTCGGTCGCGCCGTGCTTTTCGCGCAGTTCGAACCAGATGGTTTCGGTTGCAGCCTCGCCGGAGCCGGCCCAGTTGGCGCGAGCTTCGGCCTTCTGGCGCTCCATGGCCGTCGTGAAGGCGTCGGTGTCGACCGAAATACCCTTGGCGCGCAGCGCATCCTGGGTCAGGTCGAGCGGGAAGCCATAGGTGTCGTAAAGCTTGAACGCGGTCTCGCCGTTGAACTGGTCGCCCTCGGACAGATCGGCAGACGCTTCGGAAAGCAGGTTGAGGCCACGCTCCAGCGTCTTGCGGAAACGGGTTTCCTCAAGCTTCAGCGTCTCGGAAATCAGCGCTTCGGCGCGCACCAGCTCCGGGTAGGCACGGCCCATCTGGCCGACGAGCGCCGGCAGGAGCTTCCACATCAGCGGATCGCGGGCGCCGAGCAATTGGGCATGGCGCATGGCGCGGCGCATGATGCGGCGAAGCACGTAGCCGCGGCCTTCGTTCGACGGCAGCACGCCGTCGGCAATCAGGAAGGCGGACGAACGCAGGTGGTCAGCGATGACGCGGTGGCTGGCGCGCTGGTCGCCCTCGGCCTTCACGCCGGTCGCTTCTTCGGACGCTGCAATCAGTGCACGGAAAAGGTCGATGTCATAGTTGTCGTGCTGGCCCTGCAGCACGGCGGCCAGGCGCTCGAGGCCCATGCCGGTATCGATCGACGGACGCGGCAGGTTGACCCGCTCTTCCTTGGTGATCTGCTCGTACTGCATGAAGACGAGGTTCCAGATCTCGATGAAGCGGTCACCGTCTTCATCGGCCGAACCCGGAGGGCCGCCCCAGATATGGTCGCCGTGGTCGTAGAAGATTTCCGAGCACGGGCCGCAGGGGCCGGTATCGCCCATGGCCCAGAAGTTGTCGCTCGTCGGAATGCGAATGATGCGGTCGTCGGAAAGGCCGGCAATCTTCTTCCAGAGGCCGAAGGCCTCGTCGTCGGTGTGATAGACCGTCACCAGCAGCCGCTTGGCGTCGAGGCCGTATTCCTTGGTGATGAGCTTCCAGGCAAGCTCGATGGCGTTCTCCTTGAAGTAATCGCCAAAGGAGAAGTTGCCGAGCATTTCGAAGAAGGTGTGGTGGCGCGCGGTGTAGCCGACATTGTCGAGGTCGTTGTGCTTGCCGCCGGCGCGAACGCACTTCTGCGCCGTCACGGCCGTCGAATAGGGACGCTGCTCCAGGCCGGTGAAAACGTTCTTGAACTGCACCATGCCGGCATTGGTGAACATCAATGTCGGGTCATTGCGCGGCACCAACGGGCTCGACGACACGACCTCGTGACCGTTTCTGCGGAAATAGTCGAGAAAGGTCGACCGGATTTCATTCACGCCGCTCATCTTGCGTCCTATTCTTAAGCACCGATTCCGGCCCGGCTCCGGCCGATGCCGCGCCACTAAGCCATTGTCCTTAAACCCCGCGGCCACCCGTGGCGGCCGCACCCTCCAACGCCCTCGGTCGCCGGAACCAAAGGCTTTTATCGCTCGCGTATCCCACTGTCCAGACGGCAGCAAAAAACCGGCCGTCAAAGCGACGGCCGGTTTCTTGGCAGCTTCAAGTCCTGGTGGGATTACGCTTCGGCAGCGTCGTCGCCGTCATCCGCTTCCGGGCCGCCGTTTTCAAGGAACCGATCGGCGATCAGGCCGGCGTTCTGGCGCAGCGCCGTCTCGATCTCGCGTGCCAGATCCGGGTTGTCACGCAGGAACGTCTTGGCGTTCTCGCGGCCCTGGCCGAGGCGCTGGCTGTTGTAGGAGAACCAGGCGCCTGATTTCTCCACGATGCCGGCCTTGACGCCGAGATCGACGAGCTCGCCGGTCTTCGACACGCCTTCGCCATACATGATGTCGAATTCGACCTGCTTGAAGGGAGGCGCCATCTTGTTCTTGACGACCTTGACGCGGGTCTGGTTGCCGACGACCTCTTCGCGCTCCTTGAC
Source organism: Ensifer sp. (assembly GCF_035999185.1). Classification (GTDB taxonomy): domain Bacteria; phylum Pseudomonadota; class Alphaproteobacteria; order Rhizobiales; family Rhizobiaceae; genus Ensifer. The sequence continues at coordinate 59,829 of NZ_DASYHB010000206.1, forward strand.
CGAGCCGATGCGGCGGATGTCGAGGCGCACCGAAGCGTAGAACTTCAGCGCGTTGCCGCCGGTGGTGGTTTCCGGCGAGCCGAACATGACGCCGATCTTCATACGGATCTGGTTGATGAAGATGACCATGCAGTTTGACTTGGAGATCGACGCGGTCAGCTTGCGCAGCGCCTGGCTCATCAGACGGGCCTGCATGCCCGGCAGGCTGTCGCCCATTTCGCCTTCGATTTCAGCGCGCGGCACGAGGGCTGCAACCGAGTCGACGACGAGCACGTCGATGGCGCCGGAGCGAACCAGCGTGTCGGTGATTTCGAGCGCCTGCTCGCCGGTATCCGGCTGCGAGATCAGGAGATTTTCAAGATCGACGCCGAGCTTGCGGGCATAGACCGGGTCGAGTGCGTGTTCCGCGTCGACGAAGGCGCAGATGCCGCCCTTCTTCTGGGCTTCCGCGACGGTCTGCAGCGCCAGCGTCGTCTTACCCGAGCTTTCCGGGCCGTAAATTTCGATGATGCGACCCTTCGGCAGGCCGCCGATGCCGAGTGCGATGTCGAGGCTGAGAGAGCCGGTCGAAACCGTCTCGATCTCAATGATGCTGTCCTTCCCACCGAGCTTCATGATCGATCCCTTGCCGAACGAACGTTCGATCTGGGAAAGTGCCGCTTCAAGTGCCTTGCTTTTATCCACCGATTTGTCCTCTACGAGCCGCAAAGAGTTTTGTGCCATTTGGTCCACCTTTAGGTTATTGAAGCTACCGAGGCAATGAAGCCGCCGCAGGAGT
>NZ_DASYHB010000213.1:0-5714 GCF_035999185.1 Ensifer sp.
GAGGCTGCACAAGAGGAAGGCATTGCGGAAGCGCATGGGTGTCTCTTAAAAAGAAGCAAAGAAAAACTGGGTCGCCGCGACCAACAGTGACTACGGTTATTTTCGATTAGTCTGTGCTATGCAAGAGATTGCGCGGCCACAATTCGGCCTGACTGTGCAAATTCCGTGACGCTGGCTTTTTTGCAACAAAATGACCGCCCAAGGGGGCGCCGGACGCATGACCATCCTCTCCATTCATGGCGACAACCCGCTGATCGACGGCCGGCAGTCGAATCGCGCGATGATGGTGCGTCGCGGCATTCAACGGCTATTCGCCGAACTGGGGCACGCGGTCTTGCCGGAATTGACGCTTTCGAGCGGGAGGCGCGCGGATCTCATCTCGCTGTCGGCCAAGGGCGAGGTCTGGATTGTCGAGATCAAGACCTCGATCGAGGACTTCAGGGTCGATCGCAAATGGCCGGACTACCGCAAGCATTGCGACCGGCTGTTCTTCGCCACCCATGCCGGCGTGCCGCTCGATATTTTTCCAGAGGAGTGCGGCCTGTTGCTGTCGGACGGTTATGAGGGGCACATCGTTCGCGAAGCGCCCGAGCACAGGCTCGCCGCCGCGACGCGCAAATCCGTGCTGCAGCTCTTTGGCCGCACAGCCGCTCAGCGGCTGATGCTGGCCGAGTGGGCCGCCGAGCGCAACAGTGAGCTTGGCGGCTCGATCGGGGATATTCTCTCAGGCAACCGCGATAGCGGCAGCTGACGCCTTACTTCGGCGCGCGCTTGGCCAGGATGCGCTGCAGCGTGCGGCGGTGCATGTTGAGCCGGCGCGCCGTTTCCGAGACGTTGCGGTCGCACATCTCATAGACGCGCTGGATGTGCTCCCAGCGAACGCGATCGGCAGACATCGGGTTTTCCGGCGGTTCCACCCGTTCGCCCTGCCGCTGCACGAGAGCCGCGAAGATCTCGTCGGCATCGGCGGGCTTGGCGAGATAGTCGACGGCGCCAAGCTTTACCGCGTTGACGGCGGTTGCGATGTTGCCGTAGCCGGTCAGCATGATCATCCGCGTATCGTCGCGCCGGCCGCGGATCGCTTCGATCACGTCGAGACCGCTGCCGTCGCCGAGCCTCAGGTCGATGACGGCGTATTTCGGCGGGTTGCCCTTGGCCTTGGCGATGCCTTCTGCCACCGATTCGGCGATGTCGACCGAAAAGCCGCGCGCTTCCATGGCGCGGGCAAGGCGCCTGAGGAAAGGCGCATCGTCATCGACGAGCAGGAGCGTGCGGTCCGGTCCGATCAGTTCGGCGTCCTGTGCGTGTGTGCTGGGCGAAGCTGTCGATTTGTCGGTCATTCTCGCAATCCTTGGGCGAAAACGGTACGTGTTCGCCGAGATTATAGGTTTCTTCCGGCTTCGTTCAATAAACTGCGAAATGTCATTTCGCCAGTTTCGTATCCATGAGGGCGCGCGGCCATTCGACGCTGACCCGGGCGCCAGGTCTGTCCGGTCCGCCGTTTTCGAAGCGCAGGCGCGCACCTGACCGTTCCAGCAGCGTCTTGGCGATGAAGAGGCCGAGCCCGAGGCCGCCGGCGCTGTCGTCCTTCTGCCGGCGCGTCACATAGGGCTCGCCGATGCGCTGCAGGATATCCGGTGCAAAACCGTCGCCATCGTCCTCGATCGTCACCCGGACGCGGTCGCTCGTGTGCTCGACTGTTACGGTGACCTGCTTCTTGGCATAGTCGACGGCGTTTTCGAGCAGGTTGCCAAGGCCGTAGAGAATGCCGGCATTGCGGTTGCCGACCGGTTCCGAGCCGCGGTCGCCCTTCTCGATCAGGTTGATGTGGATGCCGAACTCGCGGTGCGGCGCCATCACCTCCTCGATCAGCGAGGAGAGCGGCAGGAGCCGCATGTGCTCCTCGCTCTCGGACGACAGCGTCGTCAGCCGCTTCAGGATATCGCGGCAGCGCTCGCTTTGGCTGCGCAGGAGATGCACGTCCTCGCCGAAGCGCGGATCGTTGCCGAGCTCGCGCTCCATTTCCTTGGCAACGACGCTGATCGTCGCCAGCGGCGTGCCGAGTTCGTGCGCCGCTGCGGCGGCAAGCCCGTCGAGCTGCGACAGGTGCTTTTCGCGCTGAAGCACAAGCTCGGTCGCGGTCAACGCTTCGGAGAGTTCGCTCGCCTCGAGCGAGACACGATAGGTGTAGAAGGCGGCAAACGCTGTCATCGACACGATCGCAAACCAGATGCCGGCCGTCAGCACCCGCGGCATGAGAAGAACCGTGCCGGGATACCAGGGGAGCGGAAAGGGCGAAAAGGCGAGTGCCGTGATCGCGATGACCGCGAGGCCGGCAAGGATGATGCTGTGCGATTTCGGCTGCGACGCCGAGGAGATGATGACGGGGACGCAGAGAAGCGGCGCAAAAGGATTGGTCAGCCCACCGGTGATGAACAGGAGCCCGGTGATCTGCGCGAGATCGAGACCGAGCAGCGCGAAGGCGGCCGGCGGCTGCAGCCGGTGCGTCGGCGGATAGCGCAGCGTCACATAGGCGTTGACCAGCGCCAGGCTGGCGATCAGCACCAGGCAGGAAATCAGCGGCAGCGGAAACTGCAGCCAGAAGGCCGTGATCAGGACCGCGATCGATTGTCCCCCGACCGCGAGCCAGCGCAGCCGCACCAGTGTCTGCAGGCGCAGGCTGCGGTTGCTGGTCTGGTCGTTGTTGTGTTCGAGCGCAACTGTGGTCATTCGTGCCTGCATTCCCAATGTCTATCGTGTCGGTTCATGTACCACGCGGCTTTGCCCGTGTCGTCGGCGCCGCATTGGCCGGATCCTCCGGCCAGGGATGCTTCGGATAGCGCCCGCGCATGTCGGCGCGCACGTCTCGCCAGGAGCCGGCCCAAAAGCCCGGCAGGTCGCGTGTTGTCTGGATCGGGCGATGACCGGGCGAAATCAGCTCAAGCAGCAATGGCAGCCGGCCGTCGCCGATCGCCGGGTGCGTTTTGAGGCCGAATAGCTCCTGCACGCGGATCGACAAAAGCGGCTCGTCGCCGTCGTAGTGGATGGGATGCCTTTGTCCGGTCGGCGCCTCGAAATGCGTCGGTGCCAGCCTGCCAAGCTCCCTCTGCCTTTCATGCGGGATGAGCGACATGAGGCCATCCGACAGGTTGGACGCCTTGATATCGGCAATGGCTGTGACGCCGTGCTGGAAAGGCACGAACCAATCGTCAAGGCTTTCGAGCAAGGCCTCGTCCGAGACATCCGGCCAGGGTGCGCCGATCGAGCGGTTGAGGAAGCCGATGCGGTCGCGCATCTGCATCGCCTCCTTGGAGAACGGCAAGACGGCTAGGCCAAGCTGACGGACGCCATCGGCAAGTGCCCGCGCTGCCGCTTCGCCCGTGGGCCGCGCAAGCGGCGTCTCTTCAAAGATGATCGCACCAAGGCGCGTGACGCGGCGCGCGCGCACCTGCCGGCTGGCCCGGTCAAAAAAACTCTGGTCTTCGCGGGTGATTGCGTCGGGCATATGCGCCTCGACATCGGCGCGCGTCAACTCGGCGGCCGCCAGCACCCGCTGCCCGCCGGCCCGGCCGGTCAAGTCGGCGATGACAAGCATCGGAGCGGCCGCAAGCCGTTCGGTCTCGGGGATTTCCGCGCCGCGCCCGTTCGCCATCACGAAGCGGCCGCGGCCGCCACGCTGAAGGGCGATACGATCAGGGAAGGCATGCATCAGCAACGCGCCCGGCTGGATCGGTTCGTTCGATCTCGGCGCGCCCTTGAGTTCCGCCGCCATGCGGCGCGCCAGGTTGCGCGAGGCGTCGGCACGGTCGCCGCGTTCCTGCCGGAACCGTCTGAGCCGGTCTTCGAGATCGATGCTGCTGCCGCCAAGCCCCTGTTCGGTGAGCATCACCGCCAGAAGGCAGGCGGCTTCCGCCCGGCCCTCTTCGGCCGCCGCGACCGCCATGGCCGCCAGACGCGGCGGCAGCGCCAGGTCGCGGATCTTGCGGCCCTTCGGCGTCAGCGCCCCGGCCGCGTCGAGCGCACCGAGCGCGACGAGAAGTTTTCGGGCTTCAGTGAGCGTCGTTTCCGGCGGCAGGTCGATAAAGGAGAGGGTGGCGGGATCGCTGACACCCCAATGGGCGCAGTCGAGCAGCAGGCCGGACAGGTCGCTCGCAAGGATTTGCGGCGGCGTAAAGGCGGCAAGAGCCGCCGTCTGGCCGCTGTGCCAGAGACGGATGGCGATGCCGGGCTCGGTTCGTCCGGCGCGACCGGCGCGCTGGTCGGCCGACGCGCGCGAAACACGCACCGTTTCCAGCCGGGTAATGCCGGTTGCCGCCTCGAACACCGGCAGTCGCTGCAGGCCGCTGTCGATTATGATGCGTACGCCGTCGATGGTGATCGAGGTCTCGGCGATCGAGGTGGCGAGCACGATCTTGCGGGTTCCCCCAGGTGCAGGGCGAATGGCGGTGTCCTGTTCCTTCTGGCTGAGGTTGCCGTAGAGCGGCACGATCGCCGTCTGTCCGTCGAAGCGGTCCTGAAATCGCGCGGCGACGCGGGTGATTTCCGCCTGGCCGGGCAGGAACGCGAGGATCGAGCCATGCTCGGCGCGATGCGCCTCGCCGATCGCACGCACCATCGCATCCTCGACGCTTTCGCCACCGCGGTCCTGGTAGCGGATATCGATCGGAAAACTGCGCCCCTGGCTTTCAACGACGGGGGCGCCGCCAAGCAGTCCGGCCACGCGTTCGACATCGAGCGTTGCCGACATGACGATAATCCTTAGATCCTCGCGCAGTGCCGCCTGGACATCGAGCGCCAGCGCCAGTCCGAAATCCGCGTCGAGCGAGCGCTCGTGGAACTCGTCGAACAGCACAGCCGCGACACCCTTCAGTTCGGGGTCATCAAGGATCATGCGGGCAAACACACCCTCGGTCACCACCTCGATGCGCGTCTTGCCAGAGACGCGGTTGTCGAGACGCATGCGGTAGCCGACGGTTTCGCCGACTTTTTCTCCGAGCAGTTCCGCCATACGCCCGGCCGCGGCGCGGGCCGCCAGCCGCCGTGGTTCCAACAGAATGATCTTGCCGCCTGCCGCCCAGGGCTGGTCGAGTAGGAAGAGCGGAACGAGCGTGGTCTTGCCGGCGCCGGGCGGGGCCGACAGCACGACCGATGACTGCTCACCGAGCGCATGGGCCAATTGAGGCAGGACCTCGCGAACCGGAAGAGCGGGAAATACTATCGTCACGGTTGGGCCTCCGCCCCAATTGAATGATGGCCGCGTCTGCGGCCGTCGCATCGACCGGCTCGTCATGCACGATCTGTTGTCGCGACTGCCGCACGGATTGCCGGATCAGCGGCGAACATGTGCCAAGTACGGTAACAGCTCATCCAAGAGCAAGGCGTAGCGTGTGAAGACACGGTGAGGGGGGCCTTTCCAGCGATCCCGTCCATATCTGATGCCGATGAGCCGGGCCCTGTCTATATATAGGGGAGGCGTGGTTTCGGAGCTGATTTTCCCTGCAAAGTCCTCGTTTGGAATTTTGACCGTCTGATCAAAGATTCGCGGCTCGTCCTTGCCGGTTTCTGCCGACTGTAAATCTGCCGAAATTATCAACAGCCGAAAATCTCTATAAAAATCAATGTATTGTCGATTTTTGACAGTTTTTTGAAGAACGCTGTTGACGTGTCGGAGTGGGTGGGTCTATAAGCCCGATCACTGACGAGGGCGGCGGCGC
>NZ_DASYHB010000214.1:0-18656 GCF_035999185.1 Ensifer sp.
ATCCGTGCCGTGCGCTTCGACCCAGGCGTCGCCATTGTCGGCCTTGGTGATCTTGTAAGGAACCATGTCCTTGTCTTTTTGCGTGGTCGGGTCCTGGAAGGTCCGGCCGATCAGGCGCTTGATCGCAAAAAGCGTGTTTTCGGGGTTGGTGACCGCCTGGCGCTTGGCCGGCTGGCCAACGAGACGTTCGCCGTCTTCGCTGAATGCCACCATCGAGGGGGTCGTGCGCGCGCCCTCGGCGTTTTCGATGACCTTCGCGTCTTTACCGTCCATGACGGCGACGCAGGAGTTGGTCGTTCCCAAGTCAATACCGATTACTTTAGCCATGTCGTTCTCTCCTTGCAGCGGACTGTCGGAACCCGGTCAGGCATTCGTGAGACAGCCCCTAACGGGATGGTCTTTGGATTTCTTCGCAGCTGAAACTGCGCCGATGCGGCGTATATAAGGACCGGCGTTTCGGACTGCAAGGCATTCTGCGGGGCGTTTGGGGGCAAATGCAAGCCCGGGATTTGTCTAGCCGGAATTGGCCCGTCCGCCGGAGGCTCTGCGCAGGCGGTCGCACCACCCAAATCACCGGTGCGCGAAGGCTCAGCCGCCGGTCAGAATGTCGAAAAGCGTCGTGCGCCGGGTGGCGCCCGTCGTCTGGCCGACATCGGCCGGCGGCACCATCCCGCCGTTGCCCTGGTCGGCGGACTGACCGCCCCATTGGTCGCCCGCCTGGTCGACTGGACGCTGCCCGACGGCGACCCCGTTGACGCCAACGGGCGCCTCCGGGAAGGCTTCCGGGTCACCCGACATCATGTCGCCGGGCGGCGTTGCGACGCCTTCGTCGAAGACCGGTTGAACGCCGGTCGTGCCAAAGAGCGGCGAGGGCGAAAGCCCCTCATGCGCGGCCACCATGTAGTCATGCCAGGCCTTGGCCGGAAGGCCGCCGCCGGTCACTTTCTTCATCGACTTGCCGTCGTCGTTGCCGAACCAGACGCCGGTCGTGAGGTTGGAGGTGTAGCCGACGAAGAGCGCGTCGCGGAAGGACTGCGTCGTGCCGGTCTTGCCGGCCGCCTCCCAGCCCTTCATCTGCGCTTTCTTGCCGGTGCCCTTGGTCAGCACCCGCACCATCATCTGGTTCATTTCGCTGACGATCGCCGGATCGAGCACGCGCGGCGGGTTGTCGTAGGTGTTCTCGTAAAGCACCGTGCCGTCGGCCTTGGAGATACGGCGGATGACGTGTGGTGTCGCCTTGAAGCCGCCATTCATAAACGGGGCGTAGGCCGACGTCAGTTCGACGAGGCTGACTTCGGAGGTGCCGAGCGCGATCGAGGCATTGGCCTGCATCTCAGAATCGATGCCGAGACGATGGGCGACCTTGACGACGTTTGCGGGGCCGACCTCCATCACCAACTGGGCGGCGATCGTGTTCAGAGAATTGGCAAGCGCATCGGCGATCGTCACCTCGCCGCGATACTTCTGGTCGTAATTCTCGGGCGTCCAGTTGCCGATCCGGACCGGTCCGTCGTTGCGGACCGACATCGGCGTGCGGCCGATCTCGAGCGCCGCTGCGTAGACGAAGGGCTTGAAGGCCGACCCCGGCTGGCGCTTGGCCTTGGAGGCGCGGTCGAACTGGCTCTCGGCGTAGTCCTTGCCGCCGACGAGCGCGCGGATCGCACCGGTTCCGTCGATCGAGACAAGCGCTGCCTGCGAGGCGTCGAGCTTCTTGCCGTCGGTATCAAGCGTGGCGCTGATGACCTCCTCGGCCTTTTTCTCGAGATTGAGGTCGATCGTCGTGTCGATGACGAGGTCTTCCTTGATCTCGCCGATCATGCCGGGAAGCTGGTCCATCACCATGTCGGCGACATAGTGTTCGGCGCCCGACCAGTAGCTCTTCGCCTTGGTCGGCGTCTGCGTCATCGCCGTCTTGATTTCGCTGTCGGTGATGTAACCTTCCTCGCGCATGGCGCCGAGTACGACCTGGGCGCGCTCTTCCGCGGCCTTCGGGTCGCGCGCCGGCGACAGACGGGAAGGGGCCTTCAGGAGGCCTGCCAGCAGCGCCGCTTCGCCAAGGTTCACGTCGCGCGCCGACTTGTTGAAGTAGCGCCGCGATGCCGCCTCGACGCCATAGGCGTTGGAGCCGAAGAACACTCGGTTGAGATACATAGCCAGGATCTGGTCCTTGGAATATTTCTGCTCGAGCCAGAAGGCGAGCAGCACTTCCTGGACCTTGCGCTCGAGCGTGCGCTCCGGCGACAGGAACAGGTTCTTGGCCAGCTGCTGCGTCAGCGTCGAACCGCCCTGGACCATGCGGCCGGTGGTGACGTTGGTCAGCATGGCGCGGGCAAGGCCGAGTGGGTCGATGCCGAAATGCGAATAGAAACGCCGATCCTCAATCGCGATCACCGCCTGGGGAATGTAGGGCGACATGTTTTCGAGCGACAGCGCTTCGCCGCCGGTCGTGCCGCGATTGGCGATGACTTCGCCGCTGACGGCAAGGATCTTGACGTTCGGTGGACGCTCGGGGATCGACCAGCTTTCGGCGCTCGGCATGCGCGCGCCGTAGTAGAGCACCAGGCCGCCGACGCCCATGGCGCCCCAGATGCCGAGCACGATGCACCAGTAGAAGAGCGTCCGGATGAGGCCGACGAAGCCGCCGCCACCGCCGGAACTGCGGCGGCTGCCGCCACGTTTGCCGGCTGCCTTCTTCTTGGTCTTGCCACCATTTGGGGATTTGCCGCGGGGCGCCGTCTTGCGGCTGGCGGTCACGCGGTCGCTGGCCTCGACGCGGAAATCGTCATTGTCGTCCTCGTCGCTACCGAACGAGGGCTCGATCCGCTGTTCTGACCGTCCGCTTGCTGCCATGCCGTTTGATCTATCCCTCACCGCCTTGCGGTGGCTCTTGGCGCAAGTGTTGCTGCCAATCGATTTCGACGGCGGTCACGGCGTCCCACGCCCATCCGCCACGGCGACCCGGTGAACTTTAAATGCGGCAATTTAAGGGGGAGTTAAGAAAGTCGCTGTGAAAAAGCCTGCCGGTTCAAAACCTTGGCTACCGCGTACAGTCGAACTGCCGCATGCCATTCGGGATCCGCGAGCCCGTCCTACTGGATGGAGGTTCGCAGCGGCGTGTCTTCAACGGAAGCCGTTGGTCGCGCGGCCTCAGGCTCCGTGACGTCGTAGAGCCACTGGCTGTAGGGCAGACGCAGCAGAACGCGGTTTCCCAGCTGGTTCACGGCGACCTCCACGCAATCGTCTGCCGGGTAGGTTTGGCGGCCGCACATGGCGAGGGGGCTATCAACGAGGCGATAGCCGTGGCCTTGGTAGACGAACGCCGTCATCGCCTTCAGCTTGAAGGAGCCGGGCGGCAAAACGACGAGGCGCAGGCTGGCAAGCCAGGTGGCAAGGATCAGGACAACGATGATCGCTGTTGGGATCTGGAGCAACAATTTCATCTGACGTGCCTGCAATTATGAAGGGAAAATATCGAGCGCGCTTACATGTAGTCGCGTATCTCAAAAGATGCATCAACGCAAAAAGCTATCATGAGTTGTGGTTTACGCCAGATTACCGCGACAACCCGCCTCGGCCTTCACAATTTTGTGCAGTGCAAAATTTCATCTTGAAATTGCTGCGGCGCATAATTATTATATGACTTATCGAAGCGCTGCACCTCCTCCCGCGGCGCCCGATGCGGATCGGTGACACTCCTCCTCCCAGTCATCGATCAAGTTCGAGAGCCCCGTGCACCTCCTCCCGCGCGGGGCTCTTTTCATGTCTCGAACACAGTCGCGTTTCCATGTAAGTGACGCTGTCGCGCGGATTTGGCGGCGCGAAGGTTCTCACAGGTTTCTGCGCGCCATGGCATCCCAGACTTTCCCGCCTTCCAGGGCGAATGGCTATATCTTCACGCTTCTGGCGATCGTCATCTTCTCGATCCAGGACGGCATCTCCAAGCATCTCGGGGCGATCTATCCGCCGGTCTTCGTCGCGATGATCCGCTATTGGGCCTTTGCACTCTTTGCGATCGCGCTCGCGGCGCGCACGAAGGAGGGCTTGAAAGTCACGGCGACAACCAAGAGGCCCTGGCTCCAGGTCGTGCGCGGTGTGCTGCTTCCGGCCCAGATCGTCATGGTGATCACGTCCTTCACCTGGGTCGGGCTTGCCCATACACAGGCAATCCTTGCGGCAACGCCCCTGTTTGTCGCGCTGCTTTCGATGCCGCTTCTGGGTGAGCGGGTGGGCTGGCGACGGTGGCTGGCGATCTCGGTCGGTCTCGGTGGCGTGCTCTTGATCCTGAAGCCTGCCGAAGGGGCCTTCGAACAAACCTTCCTGCTGCCGCTCGCAGCGGGCCTGCTGTTTGCGGTCTACGTCATCGTTACGCGGCTCGTCAGCCGGACCGATTCGGCGATGACCAGCTTCTTCTATACCGGCGTCGTCGGCGCCGCCGCCATCAGCCTTGTCGGCCCCTTCTTCTGGGTCACGCTTTCGCCCGCAGACTGGGGCTGGATGCTGCTCTTGTGCATCACCGGCTCCTCCAGCCATTACTTCCTCATTCGCGCCTACGAAGTGCTGGACGCGGTGGCGGTGCAGCCGCTCACCTATCTGCAGCTCGTCTTCGCTTCGATCATGGGCGTAGCCCTCTTCGGCGAGACGCTGACGACGAACATGATCGCCGGCTCCGTGCTGGTGGTCGCCGCCGGCATCTTCACCGTCTGGCGCGAGCGTGTTGTGGCGCGCCGCCGGGCCGGCCTTCCGCCCTCCTGACCGGCCGAAACTAACATTTCGGCGAAACCTGCTATGGCTTCGCCCTATTGTTGTGCTCGGGTGCGGCTGACGTGAAGGAGGATTGCATGAAGCTCAAAACCGCCATCATTGCTCTCGCAGTCCTTGCTGCCGCGAGCGGCTCCGGACAGGCACAGGACAATGTCGCCTATGTCGACGATCGCTCGGACGGCGCCGCGCTCGTGCGCTCGCTGTACAATGCGATCAACCGCAAGGAGTATGCCCGTGCCTACGGCTATTTCGGCGAAGCGAAGCCGGCCGGCGGCTTCAGGGCCTTTACCCGTGGTTACGCGCGTACCGTTTCCGTCGAAGTAATGATCGGCAAGCTCCGCACCGAGGCCGGGGCCGGCAGCATCTATGCCGCAGTCCCCGTTGCGGTGAAATCCATCGAGAAGCCGTCGCGGGTCCGGTTCTTTTCCGGCTGCTACGTCACGCGGATCATCAATCCGTCGGCGCAGGTGCCGCCGTTCACGCCCTACCAGATCGAAGCTGCCCGGCTCCGGGAGGTGAAGGGACCGCTTGAAAAGGCGGTGCCCACCGTCTGCAACGCGCCGTAAGTCTTTGCGGTGCTATGGGGTCGACGCGCAGCTGCGCGCCGGTGTGCGATGACTTCCTTAGAGCAATTCCAGGAAAAGTGTAGACCGGTTTTCCGTCCGGAATTGCTAGATATCAGAGAGTTAGATCATTTCACTGTTTCGATGAAACAATGAAATGATCTAGGGAAGATCGGTGCCGCCCGGGCGGTGTTTCTCCGCCACGAAACGCTGGCGCTCGAAGACGAGGATAACCACGAGCGCCAGGATGAAGGGGATGATCAGATAGAGCAGCCGGAAAATGGCAAGCGCGGCAAGCACGGCCGCCGGATCCATTTCCGGCAAGGCGGCGATGAAGATCAGTTCGAGCACGCCGAGGCCGCCTGGCGCATGCGAAAGAAGTGCGGCGGAAAAGGACGCGAGGAAGATCCCGAGGATGACGATATAGCCCGGGTTTCCAGCTTCCGGCAGTGCGAAATAGATGATCCCGGCTGCCCCGATCAGTTCCACCGGCGCGATCACCAATTGCCGAAAAACGATCTTCGGCTTCGGGTAGTGCAGCTGGAACCAGCGCGTGCGGAACGAGGGGAGCCCGACGAGGCTGCCGATCACATAGAGCCCGATGACGATCAGGATCAAGACGCCTGTCGTCAGCGACATCTCCACCGGCAGGAATTCGGCGAAACGCTCGATAATGTCGGGCCTGACCAGAAGCACGACGGCCGAAAGCACCAGGGTTCCGAGTGTGAAGGTGAAGGAGCAGAAGGCGACGAGCACGCCGACTTCGCCGGGTGAAAGCCCCTTGGACCGGTAGGCGCGGTAACGCACGACGGCGCCGGAAAAGACCGAAGCGCCGAGATTGTGCGACAGCGCGTAGGTCGTAAACGAGCAGAGCGTGATGAACCACAGGGAGATGCGGTGGCCGAGGTGATCGAGCGCCAGCCGGTCATAGGCGGCAAGTGCTGCATAGGCGACGAGCGTCGAGCCGATCGCGAGAAGCCAGCTTTCGAGCGAAATCGCGTTGAAGCTTGCCAGGAACTCGTCGAGCGAGAGCCCGCGAAGCTCGTGGTAGAGCGCCTTTACCGAAAACAGGATCGCGAGAAGCCCGACGACGGGCCAGAAATACGCTTGCAGCCTCTTCATGCCGGCGTCGCGATCGCTGCGAGGAGGAGGGCCGATCGTATGGTGGACACTTCTGCCGCGACCGCCGGGGTGGTTCTCCAAGCGGAGAAATCCTGCTCGCTGAGCCGCTCTTTCATAGCTTCACATCCGCAGCGCGAAGCTTCGGTCCTTACCCTTGCCAACGATCCGATTTCCCTTTGTGACGTGTTTCACAAAAGGGAAGCACCTGAGACCCCGGAGGTCAAGGATTGAAGGTCGTCGCAAGACCGAGAAACGCCCGGGAAACGGTGAAGGGGAAACGGTAAACCGCCAGCACGGCGCAGATTGCGGCGTCAGGCATCTGCGCCGGCAGACGAGGCGCACTCAAGGGTTGTTTTTTTTGCCGGGCTTGCAGCCGCTTACAGGAAGGGCCGCGGCGGAGCGTTCCGCCGCGGCCCTGTCGTCTCCGGCCTTGTCGTCTCAGGCCGCCAGTGCGTCCAGGATGCGGATCCAGGAACGGATGCCCTTGTGATAGGACTGCAGCTCGTATTTTTCGTTCGGCGAGTGGATGCGGTCGTCGGAGAGGCCGAAGCCGACCAGCAGCGATTCCATGCCGAGCATCTTCTGGAAATCGCCGACGATCGGGATCGAGCCACCCATGCCGATGATCACGGCCGGCTTCGGCCATTCGTCGGAAAGCGCCACCTTTGCGGTGTTGAGCAGCGGCGACTCGTAGGGAAGGTGGATCGCCGGCGAACCGCCATGGGCGTGGAATTCCACCGAGCAATCCGCCGGAACCTTGGAGCGGACATAGGCGCGGAACGCCTCGCGGATCTTTTCCGGGTTCTGGTTGCCAACGAGACGGAAGGAAACCTTCGCGGATGCTTCAGCCGCAATCACCGTCTTGAAGCCCTCGCCGGTGTAGCCGCCGGTGATGCCGTTGACTTCCGCCGTCGGGCGCGCCCAGGTCAGTTCCAGCACCGAGCGGTTCTTTTCGCCCGATGGGATCGACAGACCGATCTCGCCGAGGAACTTCTCCGCCGTCTGGCCGAGCGTTTCCCAGGCGGCCTTGATCTGGGCGGGCGTTTCCTCGACGCCTTCGTAGAACCCGGGAAGCGTGACGCGGCTGTTTTCGTCGTGAAGCCCGGCAAGGATGGTCGTCAGGATGCGGATCGGGTTGGCGGCAGCACCGCCGAAGTAACCTGAATGCAGGTCGCGATCAGCCGCCTTGATGATCACCTCTTCGCCGACGAGGCCACGAAGGCCCGCGGAGATGGCGGGCGTATCCCGGTCCCACATGCTGGTGTCGCAGACCAGCGCATAGTCTGCCTTGAGCTCGGCGGCGTTGGCCTCGAGGAACGGCTTCAGCGACGGCGAACCGGATTCCTCTTCGCCTTCAAAGAGAATGGTGATGCGGCAGGGCAGGGCGCCATGCACATCCTTGTAGGCGCGTACCGCCTCGACGAAGGTCAGGAGCTGGCCCTTGTCGTCCGCCGTGCCGCGGCCGGTGATCACCTTGCGGCCCGGCTCGATCTCCTTGATGCCGGGCTCGAAGGGATCGGTATCCCAAAGGTTCAGCGGATCGACCGGCTGGACGTCGTAGTGGCCGTAAAAGAGCACGTGCGGCGCATCCGGCTTGGCGCCGTCGTGATGGGCGACGACCATCGGATGGCCGGGTGTGTCGCGCACGGAAGCGGTAAAGCCGAGGCTGTTGAGTTCTGCGACCAGCCATTCGGCTGCCTTGCGGCACTCCGCCTTGAAGGCCGGGTCGGTCGAGATCGACTTGATCCGAACGAGGTCGAAGAGCCGGTCGAGGCTACCGGGCAGATTGGCGTCTGCGCGTTCGAGTACGGAGGTGATGTTTGCCATCATGCGTATCCTTGCTTGAAGTGTTGCCGGAACCTACTGCATGAAGCGGCAAATCGAAATCGATTTGCGCACAAATTCATCCGGTGGCCTCACGGCGCCGATGCTCTGTTTAGAGCGTGAGGCCGCCGGCTTTAAGCCAAATTTTTTGATGAAACGATCAGAACCCTGGGGTTCAGGCGCGACCGTCGCCGCGCGCCATGCTGGCAAGCGCCGTGCGCATGTATTCGAGCATCAGCTCGCGCTCGAAGTTCCGGAGGCCGGAAAGCAGCGACTGATCGGCGGCAAGGGCGGCTTCCTTTGCGGCTGCCTCCATCTCGCGCGCCCGTTCGGTCAGGAAGATCTGTTGAGAGCGCTTGTCCTGCGGATGTTTGCGACGGACGATCAACCCATCCCGTTCCATTCGCGAAAGCGTGTTGGCCATCGTCGCCTGCTCGATATCGAGCCGATCGAGCAGCTGCTTCTGGGTGAGGCCTTCTTCAGCCCAGAGCTCGAGAAGAATGGGAAATTGCCCGGGCGCGAAGCCAAGCTTCTGGCCGCGCTCGTGAAGCGCGCGCGAGAAGCCTTTCGCCAGCAGGCTGGCCAGATATGTCGCAGAGTCCATACGGTTGAAGGCCATGACTATGGGTACGCTCGAACCGCGGTGAAGACAAGTTACAATGCAGGCGATGGACCTGCGGACGGTCGGGATTCACCGGGATGTGAGCGGACTTGAACGGACCTGCAGACGGCACAACAAAAAACCGCCACGGAGCGGAGGCGGCGCCGTGACGGTTTTTTGAAAACGGGACAAAGGCCCGGAGAGGGGGATAAGGCCTTTGTCCTCATCTGGTGCGGGCGGGGGACAGGCCAATCACCAGAAGACGGCATCACTCGGTGCCGTTGACTAGGATTTGAGGATTCAAATGTGGCTTTTCAAGGATAGGTAGGGCGAATCGGACATTACAAATACGTAACGTTTGCGTGAAAACCGGGTGTGCCCGGATGTCTTCCCGCGTGTGGTTTCTGCAAGGCAAATGCGTCCCCAAAATGGCACGTCCAGATGGTCGTTGCCGACGACCACAACCTTGTTTCAGGCAAGTGGAGATTGTTCGTCTCCGGGAAAACCGCAATGGACCTTTGGCTTGCCCCGCGCTATCCATTTGCCCATGAAAAACGGTGATCACCTCTTCCTCGTCGACGGCTCCGGATTCATCTTCCGGGCGTTCCACGCCATCCCGCCCCTCAACCGCAAGTCCGACGGCCTTCCCGTCAATGCGGTATCGGGTTTCTGCAACATGTTGTGGAAGCTGCTCACGGATGCGCGCGACACCTCGGTCGGCGTCACGCCGACGCACTTTGCGGTCATTTTCGACTATTCGTCGAAGACTTTCCGCAATGCGCTCTACGACCAGTACAAGGCAAACCGCTCAGCGCCGCCGGAAGACCTCATTCCGCAATTCGGCCTGATCCGCCATGCGACCCGCGCCTTCAACCTGCCCTGCATCGAAAAGGAAGGCTATGAGGCCGACGATCTGATCGCCACCTACACGCGCCTTGCCGAGGCCGCAGGCGCTGGCGTCACCATCGTGTCGTCCGACAAGGACCTGATGCAGCTCGTGACGCCGAACGTGTCGATGTACGACAGCATGAAGGACAAGCAGATCTCGATCCCAGAAGTGATCGAGAAATGGGGCGTGCCGCCGGAGAAGATGATCGATCTGCAGGCGATGACCGGTGACTCGACCGACAACGTCCCCGGCATTCCGGGCATCGGCCCGAAGACGGCAGCGCAGCTGCTCGAAGAGTTTGGCGATCTCGACACGCTTCTTGCCCGTGCCGGCGAGATCAAGCAGCAGAAACGCCGCGAAAACATCATCGCCAACGCCGACCTCGCGCGCCTGTCGCGCCAGCTCGTTGAGCTCAAGACCGACACACCGCTTGATGTTCCGCTGGAGGACTTGAGCCTTGAGCCGCAGGACGGGCCGAAGCTGATCGCGTTCCTCAAGGCGATGGAATTCACGACGCTCACGCGCCGCGTTGCCGCGGCGACCAGCACGGATGCGGATGCCGTCGAGGCTGCGGCCGTGCCGGTTGAGTGGGGCGCCGACGCGCGCGGTCCAGACCTCGACAAGGGGGAGGCGGCAACGACCGTCAGCGAGGGATCGTCGGCCAAGGCGGCAGTGCGCGGCGAGGCCGCGGAGGCGGCCGCAGTCCTGTCCAAGGCCGGGGAACCGGATGCGGCAGATGCCACGCCACAAGCGCTGGCTGCAGCCCGTGCCGAAATTTTCGCCAAGGCTCCGTTCGACCACGGTGCCTATGTGACGATCCGCGATATCGCCGTTCTCGACACGTGGATCGCGGCCGCAACGGAAGCTGGCGTTGTCGGTTTCGACACGGAAACGAATTCGCTCGATGCCATGCAGGCCGATCTCGTCGGCTTTTCGCTGGCGATCGCAGACCACAAGGCTGACCCGACCGGCGCCTCGATCCGGGCTGCCTATGTCCCGCTCATCCACAAGACCGGCGTCGGCGACCTGCTTGGTGGCGGGCTCGCGGAAAACCAGATCCCGATGGCAGAAGCGCTCAGCCGCCTGAAGCGCCTGCTTGAGGATCCGTCCGTTCTCAAGGTCGCCCAGAACCTGAAATACGACTACCTCGTCATGAAGCGGCACGGCATCACCGTGGAAAGCTTCGACGATACGATGCTGATGTCCTATGTCGTTGACGCCGGTAACGGCACGCACGGCATGGACGCGCTCTCCGAGCGCTGGCTGAACCACAAGCCGATCCCCTACAAGGACGTTACCGGCTCCGGAAAATCGTCGGTCACGTTCGACTATGTCGATATCGACAGGGCGACGGCCTATGCCGCCGAGGATGCGGACGTCACGCTGAGGCTTTGGCATGTGCTGAAGGCGCGACTGACGGCCAAGGGACTGACACGGGTCTACGAGCGCCTCGAGCGGCCGCTCGTCGCCGTGCTCGCGTGCATGGAAGACCGCGGCATCACCATCGATCGCCAGATCCTGTCGCGGCTCTCGGGAGAACTGGCCCAAGGGGCGGCGGCGCTTGAGGACGAGATCTACAAGCTCGCCGGCGAAAACTTCACCATCGGCTCGCCGAAACAGCTTGGCGATATCCTCTTCGGCAAGATGGGCTTTGCTGGCGGCTCCAAGACCAAGACCGGACAGTGGTCGACCTCGGCGCAGGTGCTTGAAGACCTCGCCGCCGAAGGACATGAACTGCCGCGCAAGATCGTTGACTGGCGGCAGCTGACGAAGCTCAAATCCACCTATACCGATGCACTCCCGGGCTTCGTGCATCCGGAGACCAGGCGCGTGCACACGTCCTATGCGCTCGCGGCCACCACCACCGGGCGCCTGTCGTCATCGGATCCGAACCTGCAGAACATTCCGGTTCGCACCGCCGAAGGTCGCAAGATCCGCACGGCCTTCATCGCCACACCCGGGCACAAGCTGCTCTCGGCCGACTACAGCCAGATCGAGCTGCGGGTGCTTGCCCATGTCGCCGATATCCCGCAGCTGCGCCAGGCCTTCGCCGATGGCGTCGATATTCACGCGATGACGGCGTCGGAAATGTTCGGAGTGCCGGTCGAGGGCATGCCGGGCGAAATCCGCCGTCGCGCCAAGGCGATCAACTTCGGCATCATCTACGGCATTTCCGCCTTCGGCCTTGCCAACCAGCTGTCGATCGAGCGGTCGGAAGCGGGTGACTACATCAAGCGCTATTTCGAGCGTTTCCCCGGCATCCGCGACTACATGGAAAGCACCAAGGCTTTTGCCCGCGAGCACGGTTACGTCGAGACCATCTTCGGTCGCCGCGCCCATTATCCGGACATCCGCTCGTCGATCCCGTCGCATCGCGCCTTCAACGAGCGCGCCGCGATCAACGCGCCGATCCAGGGGTCGGCCGCCGACATCATCCGCCGCGCCATGGCGAAGATGGAGCCGGCGCTGGCAGAGGCGAAGCTTTCGGCTCGCATGCTTCTGCAGGTGCACGACGAACTGATCTTCGAAGTCGAGGATGCCGAGGTCGAAAAGACGATACCGATCGTCGTCTCGGTCATGGAGAACGCCGCGATGCCGGCGCTCGACATGAAAGTGCCGCTCAAGGTCGATGCGCGCGCGGCGAGCAACTGGGACGAGGCGCATTGAAGCATTTTCTGAGGGCATTCCCTCAGAAAACCTCAAGATCGCCATGCGATTAAACTTGCAGCGCCCGAGCGGATTTCGCTTCCTCGGGTGCCTTCCCGTCAGGATGATAGAAAGCGTACGGTGCGACAGCCGGAACGATTGCAGGCACGTTCGACTCCCCATAGGCAGCGACAGGGAAGGGGCTCGTTTCCCCATCCGCAACCGCCGCAATCGGAGGAGATCATGGCGCCGAAGACCTTCATCCTTGTGCTTTCCTGCGACGACAAGCCCGGCATCGTCGCGGCCGTGACCACAGAGCTTGCCGCCCTCGGCGCCAACATCGCCGAGAGCAACCAGTTCTGGGATACGAAGACCAACAGCTTCTTCATGCGCATCGCCTTCCAGGTGCCGGCGGACATTGCAACCAGTGATGTCGAGCGGGCGCTGCGCCCGGCGGTGGAGCGCTTTCAGATGCGCACCACGCTCACAGATGCTGCGGTGAAGCCGAAGATCCTCGTCCTCGTCTCCAAGTTCGACCATGCACTGCAGCACCTCATCTATCAGATCCGCGTCGGCTGGCTGAATGCCGAGGTTGTCGCCATCGTCTCCAACCATGAGGACAGCCGGCACGCGGCTGAATCTGCCGGGTACGCCTACCACTGTTGGCCGGTGTCGAAGGAGAACAAGGCGGAGCAGGAGGAAAGGCTTCTGCGTCTGGTCCAGGAGACCGGCGCCGATCTCGTCATCCTCGCCCGCTACATGCAGGTCTTTTCGGACGCGCTGTCAAAGCGCCTGTACGGTAAGGCGATCAACATCCATCACTCGTTCCTGCCGAGCTTCAAGGGAGCCAAGCCCTATCACCAGGCGCATGAGCGCGGCGTCAAGCTGATCGGCGCAACCGCCCACTACGTGACCCCCGATCTCGACGAAGGCCCGATCATCGAACAGGAAACCGAGCGTGTCAGCCACGCGCTGACCGCCGAGGACTTTGTCGCCACCGGGCGCGACATCGAAAGCCGGGTACTGGCGCGCGCCGTCAAGCTGCACCTCGAACGGCGCGTCATGCTCAACGGTCACAAGACCGTGGTGTTCAGCTAGGCTTGGTTGGCGGGGTCGGCAGGCGCAAACAGAAGCGCCTGCTGCCTCATGTGCGCTCTTGCGCCGCAGGCGAAGCTGCCGTCGGTGCGCGCACGCTGGCAAAGAATCGGCTCAAGCCTTCGCGCCCTTCGGCCGTCAGGTCGAAGCGGCGGCCAAACAGCAACCATTCCGTACAGAGACCGAGCATCATCCAGTGCAGCGCCCGTGTTGCCGATGCCGGTGACCAGCTGGCGTCCATCTGCCCCTTGGCGAGTGCGCGCGAGAACGCGAGTTCGAGCAGGACGTTGTGGCGTTCGTCGAGTTCCTTCTGCCGTGTCAGGACTTCGCTCATGTCGCCGTCGTAATTGGTGCGCAGCATGATCGTCAGAATGCGCTGACGTTGCTCGTCGGTCGCGAGGATATCGATCCAGTCGCCCATGGCGCTCTCGAGGATGGCGAGCGTATCAGCCGCTTCCGCTTCGATTTCGCGGGCGACCATGTCTTCCTGAGGCAGGGGCACGGCGTCGTGCAGGGCAAGGAAAAGATCGGTCTTGTTGGCGAAGTGCCAATAGATGGCGCCCCGCGTGACGCCTGCGATCTTGGCGATTTCATCAAGCGTGGTGTTCGACACGCCCTTTTCGTAGAAGACCTGCTCTGCGGCGCTGAGGATCTTCTGCCGGGTTGCTTCTGCGTCGGCCTTTGTTCGGCGCATTCGTTCCTCCCTATGCGACGGCCCGCCAGCAGCAGCGGGCGGGCCGTCCAGTGTCGTTTTACTCGGCCGGCGTCGGCGTTTCAGCGGCAGTCGGTGCGTTTTCCACCTTCTTGCGGGCGAAGATCCTCGTGACGAAGACGAAGAACACCGGGACGAAGAAGATCGCGAGCACCGTTGCCGAGATCATCCCGCCCATGACGCCGGTGCCGATGGCGCGCTGGCTGCCCGAGCTTGCGCCCGTGGCGATCGCCAGCGGCAGAACGCCGAGCGTGAAGGCGAGCGACGTCATCAAGATCGGGCGGAAGCGCAGGTGCGCTGCCTCCAGCGTCGCATCGATCAGCGATTTGCCCTGCTCGCGCAGTTCCTTCGCAAATTCGATGATCAGGATGGCGTTCTTCGCCGAGAGACCGATGATCGCGATGAGGCCGACCTTGAAGTACACGTCGTTCGGCATGTCGCGCATGGTCACGGCGAGAACCGAGCCGATGACGCCGAGCGGCACCACCATGATCACGGCAACCGGGATCGACCAGCTCTCATAGAGGGCGGCCAGGCACAGGAACACCAGAAGGCACGACAGCGCGATCAGAAGCGGTGCCTGGGTGCCGGACTGGATTTCCTGCAGCGATTGACCGGTCCACTCGTAACCGAAGCCTGCGGGCAACTGTCCCGCCAGCCGTTGCATTTCGGCGATCGCGTCACCCGAAGAGTAGCCGTGGGCGGCTTCGCCGCTGATACGGACCGACGGGTAGCCGTTGTAGCCGATCGTCTGGGTCGAAGCCTTCACCCATTCCACGGTCGCAAAGGCCGACAGTGGCACCATGCCGCCGTTGGCGTTGCGGACGTTGAGGTTCAGGAGGTCGGCGGTCTGCATGCGCTGACCTTCGTCCGCCTGCACCGTCACGCGCTGCATGCGGCCGGCATTGGGGAAGTCGTTGACGTAGGACGAGCCAAGGTTGGTTGAGATCGTCGAATTGATGTCGGCGAACGTTACACCAAAGGTATTGGCCTTTTCGCGGTCGATGGTCACGCTGACCTGGGCCGCATCCGGCATGCCTTCGAAACGAACGCCGGTGACGATCTTGCTCTCAGCCGCAAGGCCGAGAAGCTGGTCGCGTGCCTGCGACAGGGCCGCTTCGCCGAGCCCGCCACGGTCCTGCAGGCGGAACGAGAAGCCGCCTGTGGTGCCGAGACCCTGGATCGCCGGTGGCGACAGCGCAAAGCTGATCGCATCCTTGATCTGGCTCATGGCAATCGTCGCACGCATGGCGATCGACTGCGCGGCGTTGTCGGCGTCGCGTTCCTTCCAGTCCTTCAGCGTCACGAAGGCGAGCGCTGCGTTCTGGCCGGTGCCGAAGAAGGAGAAGCCGTTGATCGCGATGATGCGTTCGACCGCCGGCTCCTGGCCGAAGATCTTCTCCGTCTGCTCCACCACCTCGGTCGTGCGGTTGCCCGTCGCTTCGGATGGGAGCTGCATCATGACGATCACGAAGCCCTGGTCTTCGTCCGGAAGGAACGACGACGGCAGCTTCATGAACAGCCAGCCGAGACCCGCGAGCACCGCGACATAGACGATCATGTAGCGACCGGTCCGGTGGACCATGCGCTTCACCAGGCCGCTGTAGCCGTGCGACGTCTTGTCGAACGAGCGGTTGAACCAACCGAAGAAGCCGCGCTTGGCGTGGTGGTGGCCCTTGGGAACCTGCTTCAGGAAGCTGGCGCACAGCGCCGGCGTCAGCGACAGCGCAAGCAGCGCCGAGAACAGGATCGACACGACCATCGTCAGCGAGAACTGACGGTAGATCACGCCAACGGCGCCCGGGAAGAAGGCCATCGGAATGAACACGGAGGCCAGAACCAGCGTGATGCCGATGACGGCGCCGGTGATCTGCTTCATCGCCTTGCGTGTGGCTTCCTTCGGCGTCAGCCCCTCTTCGGACATGATGCGTTCGACGTTTTCGACGACGATGATCGCATCGTCGACGAGAATGCCGATCGCCAGCACCATGCCGAACATGGTCAGAACGTTGATCGAGAAGCCCATCGCCAGCATGACCGCGCAGGTGCCGAGAAGCGCGACCGGCACGACCAGCGTCGGGATGATGGTGTAGCGGATGTTCTGCAGGAACAGGAACATCACGATGAAGACGAGTGCGACGGCTTCGACGAGCGTCGAGAGCACCTTCTCGATGGAGACGGCAACGAACGGTGAGGTGTCGTAGGGAACCGAATATTCGAGACCTTCAGGGAAGAACTTCGCCAGTTCGTCCATGCGCTCCTTGATCGCCGCCGACGTCGACATCGCGTTGCCGCTTGGCGACAGCTGGATGGCGATGGCCGCGGACGGCTTGCCGTTCAGCCGGGTCGAGAACGCATAGCTTTCGCCACCGATTTCGACGCGGGCAACGTCACGCAGGCGAACGGATGAGCCGTCCGGGTTGGCGCGAAGCACGATCGCTCCGAATTCCTCAGCACTCGACAGCTGGCCCTTGACGACGACGGGCGCGCTGATCTGCTGGGTGATCGGATTCGGCTGCGCGCCGATCGAGCCGGATGCGATCTGGGCGTTCTGGGCCTGGATGGCATTGGTCACGTCGGCGGCCGTCAGGTTGAGGCCGAGCATCTTGTCCGGATCGAGCCAGACGCGCATCGAGCGTTCGGTCGCAAACAGCTGCGCACGGCCGACGCCGGGCACGCGCTGGACTTCGTTGAGCACGTTGCGGCTCAGGTAGTCGCCAAGCCCGATCGCGTCCATGGAGCCGTCGGTCGAGGTGAGCGCGACGATCATCAGGAAGCCGGAGCCGGCTTCGTCGACCTGCACGCCCTGGCGCTTGACCGAATCGGGCAGGCGCGGCTCGACACGGCGCACGCGGTTCTGGATGTCGACGGCCGCCTGACCCGGGTCCGTACCCGGGGCGAAAGTGGCGCTGATGTCGACGGAGCCGGACGCGCTGGAGGTCGATTCGAAATAGAGCAGGCCTTCGACGCCGTTCAGCTCGTTTTCGATCAGCCGGGTGACGCTCTGGTAGGTGTCCTGCGACGAGGCGCCGGGATAGCTCGTGTTGATGGAGATCTGCGGCGGCGCGACATCAGGATATTGCGAGACCGGCAACAGCGGTATCGCAATGATGCCGGCGATCATGATGAAGATCGCCACCACCCAGGCAAAAATAGGCCTGTCGATAAAAAAACTGGGCATTAATCAGCACTCACTTTGTGGCTTCGGCCGGCTTTTCTTCGGCCGCCGCCGTCGTCTGGGCGGTTTCGGCTGCGGGCTTGGCGTTCGGGTCCCAGTCCGTCGGCTCGACCGGTGCGCCGGGGCCGATCTTCTGGAAGCCTTCGACGATGACCTTCTCGTCGGCCTTGAGGCCCGAGGTTACCTGCCAGCGGCTGCCGACGGTGCGGCCGAGCGTGACGTTGCGGAATTCGACCTTCTTGTCGGGGGTGACGACATAGACCTGCGACTGGCCGGCATTGTTGCGCTGGACGGCCTGCTGCGGAACCGTGATCGCGTCCTTCTCGATGCCCTGCTGCACCTGCACGCGCACATACATTCCCGGAAGCAGGTTGTTGTCAGGGTTCGGGAATTCTCCGCGCAGCGTCACCTGGCCGGTGGTCGCATCGACGGCGGCTTCCGAGAACAGCAGCTTGCCCTTGTGTTCGTAGACAGTGCCGTCATCGAGCACGAGCTGGACTTCGGCCTCCTCGTCGCCGCTCATCATCTTGCCTTCCTCGAGCGCCTTGCGCAGGCGGATGAGGTCGGTCGCCGACTGGGTGAAGTCGGCGTAGAGCGGGTCGAGCTGCTGGATCGTCGCGAGATTTTCCGAGCTGTTGGCACTGACCAGCGCCCCTTCGGTGATCAGCGCACGGCCGATGCGGCCGCTGATCGGCGCCGTCACGTCGGCATATTGCAGGTCGAGCTGGGCGGCCGCGAGGCCTGCCTGGGCAATGGCGACATCGGCGTCGGCAGCGGCCAGCAGGGCGGACGCGTCGTCGAACTGCTGGGCAGCGACCACGTTCGCCTTCCTCAGCTGTTCCTGGCGGTCAGCCTTCTGCTGGGCCTGCTGGCGAACCGACTGGGCGCGGCGCAGCGTCGCCTCGGCCTTTTCGACCTGCACGCGGAAGGGTGCCGGGTCGATACGGTAGAGCACGTCACCTTCATTGACCTTGGAGCCCTGCTGGAAGACGCGCTCGACAACGATGCCGGAGACGCGCGGGCGCACTTCGGCGACACGCGTTGCGGTGATGCGGCCCGGCAGTTCGTTGGTGATCGGCAGCGTTTCGGTCTTCGTCGTAAAGACGGCGACCGCGGACGGGGGGAATGCGGCGGCAGCCGGCTGCTCGTCCTCTTTCTGGCAACCGGAAAGAAGAATCGCGGTTGCCAAGGCGGCGGCCAGTGTCGGTCGGTTCATACGCATAGCGATGTCCATATTCGGTGGCCGCAGGCAGCCGGTGCGTCTT
>NZ_DASYHB010000215.1:0-13208 GCF_035999185.1 Ensifer sp.
GCCGTTGTCGTATCGGACAAACGATCATCTCCTCATCGGACCGGCTAATAAAAAAGAGCGGGTCCTGACGGGCCCACTCTTCATCTACCGATCAAGAATTTGAGGCTCATATACGCCCCATCGCCGCAAATTGCAAGGCTTCGGGCCAACCTGCGCAAATGCGCCGATCGCCGCGTCGGCGTCGAACTTCGGCAACAAGGTCAATTTCAGCGGGTGGCACTTCGGTGCCTCGGGCTTATAACAGGAATCGTACCGCTTCGAACCGACCCATCAACAGACAAGAGAGAAGACGAGGTGCCCACCCGTATTTCGCCGCTTGCTCCCTTCAAGCACGACATCTTCCGCACGATCTGGATTGCAAGCCTTGCGTCCAACTTCGGCGGGCTCATCCAATCGGTCGGCGCCGCCTGGCTGATGACCTCGATCTCGCCCTCGGCCCACATGGTGGCGCTGGTGCAGGCCTCGACCTCGCTGCCGATCATGCTCTTCTCGCTCGTATCGGGCGCGCTTGCCGACAATTTCGACCGGCGGCGGATCATGCTGGTGGCGCAGTCCTTCATGCTGGCGGTCTCGGCACTGCTGACAGTCTGTGCCTATCTCGGCCTGATCACGCCGTGGCTGCTCCTCTTATTCACCTTCCTCATCGGATGCGGAACGGCGCTCAACAATCCGTCGTGGCAGGCATCGGTCGGCGACATGGTTCCGCGCGACGACCTGCCGGCTGCCGTGACGCTGAACAGCATGGGCTTCAACATCACCCGCAGCGTTGGCCCCGCCATCGGTGGCGCGATCGTTGCGGCTGCGGGCGCTGCGGCGGCCTTCTTCGCCAACACGCTCAGCTATTTCGCCATTCTCTTTGCGCTGGTGCGCTGGCGGCGGGAGGTCGCGACCAATCCCCTGCCGCGCGAGACGCTGGCACGGGCCATCGCCGCGGGACTTCGCTACGTCGCCATGTCGCCCAATATCGGCAAGGTGCTCCTGCGCGGCTTCGTCTTCGGTCTGTCGGCCAGCGCCATTCTCGCTTTGCTGCCGCTTGTTGCCAGAGATCTCGTGCAGGGCGGCCCTTTGACCTACGGCCTGATGCTCGGCGCCTTCGGTCTCGGCGCGATCGGCGGGGCGTTGCTGAGTGCGCGCTTGCGCGAAAAGCTCTCGAGCGAGGCGATCGTGCGCATCGCCTTTGCCGGCTTTGCCGCGAGCGCCGCGATCACCGCCTTCAGCCCTCATGCCTCCTTAAGCTGTCTGGCGCTGCTCGTCTCGGGCGCCTGCTGGGTACTGGCCCTGTCGCTGTTCAACACGACCGTGCAGCTTTCGACACCGCGATGGGTCGTCGGCCGGGCGCTGTCGCTCTACCAGACGATGACCTTCGGCGGCATTGCCGGCGGCAGCTGGCTCTGGGGTACGGCGGCCGAACAGTATGGCGCTGCCAATGCGCTGATCGGCTCCTGTCTCCTGATGTTCGCCGGTGTCGCGATCGGCTTCCGGTTGCCCTTGCCGGAATTCACGTCGCTCAACCTCGATCCGCTCAACCGCTTCAACGAACCGCCGCTCGAACTGGATCTGAAACCCCGCAGTGGTCCGATCGTCATCATGATCGACTATGAGATCGCCGATGGCGATATTCCGGAGTTCCTGACGACCATGGCGGAACGTCGGCGCATCCGCATCCGCGACGGCGCCGGCCACTGGGCACTGATGCGCGATCTTGAAAACCCGAACACCTGGACCGAGACCTACCATGTGCCGACCTGGGTGGAGTATGTGCGCCACAACCAGCGCCGGACGCAGGCCGATGCGGCGGTCGGCGACAAACTGACGGCATTGCACAGCGGTCAATCACCGCCGCGCGTGCACCGAATGATCGAACGCCAGACGATCGTGCCGACCCACTACGAGCGCTACAAGCGCCAGGTCGACGTCGACATGCACTGACGACGGCATCGACCCAAACTGAAAAGGGCCTTGCGATGCAGGGCCCTTTTCAGTTTGTCGCTGCCGTTTCCGACGGAACGCCTTAACGCAGCTTCGCCTTCAGCGACGCATCCGGGAAGCAGGTCGCGGCAAGACCGCTCTTGGCCTGCCAGTCTCCGAGCGAGCGACGCGTCTTGTAGCCGGGAAGACCGTCGACCTTGCCGACATCGTAGCCCTTGGCGACCAGCGCCTTCTGCATCTTGAGAACATCCGAGCGCAGCATGTTGCCGACGTCGCCCCAGCTGCCGCGAAACGCGCCGCCACCGGTGGCGATGCGATCGGCAAGGTTGCCAATGAACAGCGCATAGAGATCGGAGTTGTTGTACTCCTTGAGCACGTAGAAGTTCGGCGTGACGATGAATTCCGGCCCGTGCCGGCCGGCCGGCACCAGCATCATCGACGATGCAGACAGTTCATGCGACGGGAACGCCTTGTCGGAAATGCGCGTAATGCCCTTATTCGCCCAATTCGACAGAGGTTGAGCAAGGTCCGGGCCTTCCTGGGCGCAGGAGACGCTCTCGGGGATCGACACTTCGAAACCCCAGTCGCGGCCGCGCTGCCAGCCCTTTTTGACGAGATAGTTGGCGATCGAGGCCAGGCTGTCCGGCACCGAATTCCAGATGTCGCGGCGGCCATCGCCGTCGAAGTCGACGGCATACTGCAGGAAACTCGACGGCATGAACTGCGGCTGTCCCATGGCGCCAGCCCAGGACCCGCGCATCGCTGCCTCGTCGACATCGCCGCTGTCGAGAATGTGCAGTGCCGCGATCAGCTCGCGGCGGAAGAGGTCCGGCCGCGTCGACATGAAGGCCTTGGTCGCCAGCACATCAACAACCGGATAGGGGATCTTGGCGCGGCCAAAGCCGGATTCGCGCCCCCAGATCGCAACGACCACCGAGCCGGGCACGCCATAGGTGCGCTCGATCTTCTTGAGCGTCGAGGCATGGGTGGACGCAAGGCTGCGGCCGGTTGCCGCCAGACCCTGCAGGCGCTTTTCCGAAAAGTAGTTGCCGGGCGAGGAGAATTCCGCCTGGCTCTGCTTCTGTTCCTTCGGCTTCGGGAAACCGGGCGGCGCCAGATCGGGCAGGTCCCAGTTGAGCTTCACATCGGAAAAAGCCGCCTTGAACGAACCGGCGGAAATACCGGCCTTCTGGGCTTCCGGCCAGACGTCGTTCTGAAGCCAGCTGCGGAACTGAGCCTCCACATCCGCTTTCGTCGCGGCATGCGCAAGCCCAAGCCAGCTGCAAAGAAGCAAAGTCGAAATTGAAAGAAGTCTCAGCATAAGGCTTCCCTGTCGGTTGGATCGCGGCGTTCGAAAAGATGGTTCAAATCGACGTGCGGGCGCGCAGGGCGGCTGCCAGCGTACCCTCGTCGAGATAATCGAGTTCGCCGCCGACCGGCACACCATGGGCAAGGCGGGTGATCTTCACCTCCATGCCCTCGAGCTGGTCGGTAATGTAGTGCGCTGTCGTCTGGCCCTCGACCGTGGCGTTGACGGCGATGATCAGTTCGCGCACGCCGCCATTGGCGATGCGCTGAACCAGGCCCTTGATGTTGAGATCGTCGGGGCCGACGCCGTCAAGCGGCGACAGCGTGCCGCCGAGCACATGGTAGGCGGCATTCATCGCGCCGGCGCGCTCCAGCGCCCAGAGGTCGGACACGTCTTCAACGACGATGATCACCGACTGGTCGCGGCGCTCGTCGGAACAGACGGTGCAGGGGTCGATCGTGTCGACATTGCCGCAGCACGAGCAGATCCTGACCTTTCGATGCGCCTCGCCCATCGCGTCCGCTAGCGGGCCAAGCAGCTGGTCCTTCTTCTTGACGAGGTGCAGCGCTGCGCGCCGCGCGGAACGCGGTCCGAGCCCCGGCACTTTCGCCAGGAGCTGGATGAGTTTTTCGATTTCGGGACCGGTGACTCGTTTTGCCATGCGGCGCTTTTAGCCCATATCGGTCGCAAACGGAATCGTCTTCGAAGGGCGCTTGCGACGATACCGATGACGGCGCTATCGCGTCGCGATCGCCACCGCTGCACCGGCAATCGTCGCGGCGCTCGTGCGGTTGGCAATACGCACCGCGCGCCGGCTCTTCAGGAACGTGCGTGCCTTGGAGGCCATCGCCACCCAGCCGAAATCGACGATAACGAGCACGATCAGCATAGTCGCCACCAGCTCCATCCAGCCGATGACCGTGACCGAGCCAAGATCGATGATCGATGGCAGCAGCGCGACGTAGAACATCATCACCTTGGGATTGCCGAGCGTGACGGTGATGCCGGCGAAAAACAGTTTTGCGGCCGAGCGCGACTGCGGCAGGTGATCTCCCGGCATATCCGGCTCCGCCGTCCACATTTTCCAGGCGAGATAAAGAAGATAGGCGACACCCAGCCATTTGATAGCGACGAAGAGCAGATGGAAGCTCTCGGCGATCGCGGCAAGGCCGGCAACGGCAAATGAGAGCCAGATGGCCTCGCCGATCCAGAGCGCCACGAGGAAGGGCAGCACATCGCGCGCACCTTTCGACAGCACGCGGGCGACAAGGGCTGCGACGCTGGGTCCGGGTGAGCCGGCTGCAACCAGCAAGGCGCCGGCAAACATAAGAAGGGATGTCAGGGACATGCGCGGTCCTCCTCGGGAGGCGGCAATCTACCATGCTTTGCTGTCGGCACCAGTGGCAGACGGGCGCGAAATCGCGCGCGCCAATGTTCGGTTGGCTATGCCGATAGGCGGCTGACGCGTTGGGCAACGCAACAGCAATATCGACAGGCGAGCAAAGTGGTCGCCTGTCGCTCGATCATAGATCCGGCAGGGAAAGGATCAGAACGGCAGCTTCATGCCGGGCGGGATCGGCAGGCCGGCGGTCAGTTCGCGGGTCTTTTCGGCCTGGACGGCCTCGGCCTTGTCCTTGGCGTCCTTGTGGGCGGCGACGATCAGGTCTTCGAGGATCTCGACATCGTCTTCCTTGAAGAGCGAGGGGTCGATCTTCAGGCTCTTGAGGGTGCCCTTGCCATCGAGGCGAACGGTCACCAGACCACCGCCGGAAGAGCCGTCGACTTCGAGTGCGGCGATCTCCGCCTGCATCTTCTCCATCTTGGCCTGCATTTCCTTGACCTTGCCCATCATCCCCATGATGTCGCGCATCGTCGTCTCCTGTTCTGCTTGTCTGACCGTCGAGCGGCTATTCGATATCGTCGCCGGGGACGATGTCGCCTTCGGCGGATTCGGCTGTGGCCGGAGCGGCGCTCTCGACCTCTTCTTCAACGGCGCGAATGCGCACGTCGGTGATCTTTGCACCCGGGAACCGGGCGAGAATGGCGGCGACATCCGGGTCCTGGCGCGCGTCGTTCAGACGCTGCTCCTGTGCCCGCTGTTCGGCCTCGATCAGCGTCGGCTCGCCGGCCTCGCGGCTGTAACTGACGATCCAGTGGATGCCGGTCCATTCCTTGAGCTTGACTGCGACTTCGCCAAGCAACGTCTTCGGCGCATCGTCGGACACGTTGACGTCGAGACGGCCGGGTTCGATGTGGACCAGCCGCAGAAAGCCGCGCACCAATGTCTTGAGCTTGATATCGCGGTTCTTGGCGCAGAGATCGGCGATGTCGGAAATCGAGTTGACCGGCACGGACGGCTGCGGCCTGGCGGCCGGGGCCGTCAAGACGCGCTCTTCGATGCGGCCGACGGCGACCGGCTGCGGCGCCACGTCCGGCACGGCGCGCAACATCGTCGCGCCATTGCTCGTCGGGCGCTGAACCGGCATCGGCTGCGAAGCCTGCGCCGCTACGGCGACGGAGGCAGAAGCCTGGGCGCCGCCGCCACTGCCGCCATTGGGCGTAAGACGACCGCCGCCGCCTTCGTTGCCGGAGAGCTCCAGCAGCCGTCGCGCGGCTTCTTCCGGCGCCGGCAGATGGGCGGCATGCGCCAAGCGGATCAGCACCATTTCGGCCGCACCCGCCGGGCGCGACGACCCTTCGGCTTCAGGAATGCCCTTCAGCAGCATCTGCCAGATACGTGAGAGCGCGGTAACCGCGACGCTTTCGGCAAAGACCGCACCGCGTGTGCGTTCGATCTCGCTCAAAGACTGGTCGTTGACGGCCTCCGGCACGTATTTCATGCGGGTGACGAGATGGGTGAAATCGGCAAGGTCGGTGAGAACGACGGTCGGGTTGGCGCCTGCCTCGTACTGCGCCGTGAATTCCTGCAATGCCGCGGCGACGTCGCCTTTGACGACATGGTCGAAGAGATCGACGATGCGGGCGCGGTCGGCAAGGCCGAGCATCGAGCGCACGGTCTCGACCTCGACCACACCGCCGCCATGGGCGATCGCCTGGTCAAGCAGCGACAGGCCGTCACGTGCCGAGCCTTCGGCAGCGCGGGCGACCATGGCGAGCGCCTCGGCGTCGAAGGAAACACCTTCCTTGCCGAGGATGGTCGAAAACAGGCCGACGAGATCCGACGCACTGATACGGCGCAGATCGAAGCGCTGACAGCGCGACAGTACCGTGATCGGGACTTTGCGGATTTCGGTGGTGGCGAAGATGAACTTCACATGCTCCGGCGGCTCTTCGAGCGTCTTCAACAGGCCGTTGAAGGCCTGGGTCGAGAGCATGTGCACTTCGTCGATGATGTAGACTTTATAGCGCGCCGATACCGGGCGGTAGCGCACCTGCTCGATGATCTCTCTGATATCGTCGATG
The DNA here is from genome assembly GCF_035999185.1 of Ensifer sp. Classification (GTDB taxonomy): domain Bacteria; phylum Pseudomonadota; class Alphaproteobacteria; order Rhizobiales; family Rhizobiaceae; genus Ensifer. The sequence continues at coordinate 6,662 of NZ_DASYHB010000215.1, forward strand.
CCGGTGTGGGAAGCGGCGTCCATCTCGATGACATCGACATGGCGGCCGTCCATGATCGCCTGGCAGTGCTCACCCGGCACCCGAAGGTCGATGGTCGGACGGTCGATGTCCGCTGTCTTGTAGTTGAGCGCGCGGGCGAGAATGCGGGCCGTGGTGGTCTTGCCGACACCGCGCACCCCGGTCAGCATGTAGGCCTGGGCGATGCGGCCGGTCTCGAACGCGTTGGTGAGCGTGCGCACCATCGGTTCCTGCCCGACCATCAGGTCGGAGAAATCCTTGGGGCGATACTTGCGCGCCAAGACGCGGTAGGCGGCTGGTTTCTCAACGGATGAAATGGACGTGTCGTCGCTCATCGACCCTGCCGCTGTTCGAACTCGTGTCCCGACAGGACGGAAAAGGTGGGAGGCTGGCACGATGACCCGTGCCGGGCTCGTTAGGGCTGCTTCCTTCCGGACCTGACCCGGTTGGCGAGTGGCTCGTCCACCACCAACCTCCCGGCTTCCATATCGGCAATATCGAAAGCAAATGCAAGCCAAGCGATCAAAAAACTGATATCGATATGCAAAACAAGGCGAATCCCTTGTCATTGCCTGACGTGTCACTGCGCGAGGAGAACCCGTTGACGACCTTCACCCTCGACGAGCGGCTTGAGCGCGACGGCATCCCGATCGCCTCGATCGGGCTTTGCCAGATGCGGCTGATGAACGACCGCCGCTGGCCGTGGCTCGTGCTCATTCCGCAGCGTGAAGGGATCTCCGAGGTTTTTGACCTGTCGCCGCTCGACCAGACGATGCTGACCTTCGAAACGAACATGGCAGCGACCGCCCTGAAGAAGGTCACGGGCGCCGAGAAGATCAACATTGGCGCTTTGGGCAACATCGTCCGGCAGCTTCACGTGCATATCATTGCCCGCAACGACGGCGATCCCAACTGGCCGGGGCCGGTCTGGGGTTTCGGCAAGTCGGAGCCATGGGACGAAAACGACCATCAGACCTTCGCAGCGCGCATTCTGGAAAATCTCTGAACATGACGAAATCGATCTTTGACCTGCGCAGTCCGCATCCGGAGCCCAGCACCCTCGTCGCCTTCTCCGAAAACCATCTGGATCGCCAGTCCGAGCACCGCACTGACGACTGCATCGAGGCGGCGCTCAAGCACCCAGGCGCGCATTTCCTGGCTTTTTCGGGCGCAAAGCTCATCGTCAAGCATGACGAAAAGATCATCGATCCGCTGTTTGCACCTTACGAACTGGACGGGCTCGAGCCGGTGCTCGACGAAACGATCCTGCTCGGCTACCTGCCGAACGGCGAGCCACGGCTGGCGGTGCCGACCGGCCTGACGGAAGAGACGATCGCCGAGCCCTTCAAGATTGCCGATGGCCGCACGCTCTACCGGCAGCAGATGCTGCCGGAGGAGCTGCTCGGCCAGTTTGCGCAGGCATCCAGCCTGATCACCTGGAACGGCAACAACCGCTTCTGCGGCCGCTGCGCCGGGCCGATGGAGGGCAAGGCCGGCGGCTATCGCCGTGTCTGCACCGCCTGCGGCCAGATGGTTTTCCCACGGACCGACCCTGTGGTCATCATGATGACGATCGACCTCGAACGCGATCTTTGCCTGCTCGGCCGCAGTCCGCATTTCGCACCGGGCATGTATTCCTGCCTTGCCGGTTTCGTCGAACCGGGCGAAACGATCGAAAACGCCGTGCGCCGCGAAACGCTCGAGGAGTCCGGCATCCATGTCGGCCGGGTGCGCTACCACGCCTCACAGCCCTGGCCGATGCCGCATACGCTGATGATCGGCTGCTATGCCGAAGCGAAATCGAGCACCATCAAGCGCGACGAACAGGAGCTTGAGGATGTGCGCTGGTTCACGCGCGAGGAAACGACCGCGATGCTCGAACGCTCGACCGGCGTCGCCAACACCGGTGACGTGCACATTCCGCCGCCGAAGGGCGCGATCGCGCACCAGCTGATGCGCGACTGGCTTGCCTGGGGCGCCTAAGGGCGTCCGGCTACGAGGAGGCACCCGTGTCCCGCTCCGAACGGCTGCTCGATCTTCTGCAGGTGCTCCGGCGCTACCGTCAGCCGGTGAGCGGCCAGCGGCTGGCGGAAGAAACCGGCGTCAGCCTCAGAACGCTTTATCGTGACATCGCCAGCCTCCAGGCCCAGGGCGCCAATATCGAGGGCGAGCCGGGGCTTGGTTACGTGCTGAAGCCCGGCTTCATGCTGCCGCCGATGATGTTCTCAGCCGAAGAGATCGAGGCGCTTGTGCTCGGCTCGCGTTGGGTTTCCAAGCGCACCGACGACGATCTCGCCGGTGCTGCGGCGAATGCGCTTGCCAAGATCGCCGCTGTGCTGCCTGTAGAGCTTCGCGAAGAGCTCGACAGTTCGACCCTGCTCGTCGGGCCGAGCCCGCCGGCCACCAACGGTATCGACATCGCCGCGCTGAGACGGGCGATCCGCAACGAGCGCAAGGTGGAACTCGACTATGTCGACAATGATGGCAGCGCGACGCAGCGCACCATCTGGCCCTTCGCACTGGGCTTCTTCGAGAACGTCCGCATGGTCATGGCCTGGTGCGAACTGCGCCTGGACTTCCGGCACTTCCGCGCCGACCGGATGCAACGGATGACAGTGACCGAAGCGCGCTATCCGCGTCGCCGCCAGGTGCTGATGAAGGACTGGCGTGCCAGCCAGGACATGACCGCGTCCAAGCGCCAGACGGTCGGCTCCTGAGGAGAGCCAACAGATGCTGACAGAAATTGGCAGCGCCCGCTCCTAGCCTGCAACTCCCGCAACAAGGAGGAAACAGCATGGCCAAGGCAAATCTCATCGTTCTCTACGTCAAGGATCCGCTCGCAAGCGTGGACTTTTACCGCCAGGTTCTCGCACAGGAACCAAGCGTCACCTACCAGACCTTCTCATCCTTCGAACTGCCCGGCGGCTTCACGCTCGGACTCTGGGCCGAACGCACGGTCGCGCCGGAACCGACGGCATCAGGCCATCGCTCGGAGCTGGCTTTCATGGTGGAGAATGAGAGCGCGGTGCGCGCGCATTACAGGGAATGGAAGGAAAAAGGCCTGCCGATTGCGCAGGAACTGACCGAGATGGATTTCGGTCCGACGTTCGTCGCGCTCGATCCGGATGGTCACCGGCTGCGCGTCTGCCTCTACGATTCATGACGGGAGGCAGCGGCGCGCATCCCGCCAGCGTGTTGCGGCGGGATGCGCGAATGGTGCGGATTAGCGGCCGTAAACGGCGGCCTGGATCTGCGAACGGGACAGACCGATGTCGCTCAGTGCGTGATCGTCGAGAGCGTTCAGCTCGCGGATCGCACGGCGGGTCTTCGCATATTCCATGATCTTCTGACGGATCTTCATCTTTAAACTCCTTACTTGAACGGGCGGTAAGTAGGCATTTGCCTAAAATTTGTGTAGCGCCACGATTGCAAACTAGGCATGCACCAGACGCGTAGCCGGTTAACGAATTTTTGCCACTTTTGCCAATTTCGGCGCTGGCACGAAGCCAATGATTCTCCCGGAAAATCGCCGCGTGCTTCCGGCCCGATAACGGTCCGGCATGCACCAGAAGACGTGGCCGGAAGATGTTCGGTAGAGGTTGGCCGCAAGATTGCTACAACCATGAGTTTGGTTCTGGCCGGAAATCAGGCGCAGGCGAACTCACCGCCTCGCCCCCGCAAGACGCCGCTTGCCGCGCCCGCAGCGCCACAGCCGCAGGTGCGGCGCGACCTCCATTTGCCGCGCAGGCATGGCTGCGCCTGCCGGCCATGCGCTCTTCATCTCGCCGAGCCAAGATGGGCCTTGAATAGCCGCGACAGGATGGCGATGCTCATCGCAGCACCCCCATTCAAGGGGCGTTGCAGCCGAGACCTGCGACAGTGCCAAGGGGGCGAACAAACAACAGGAGGGGTGACCATGGCGAACAACGATGACGAGGATGCAAGCCACCTTTTCGGTTGGCTCTGCGCCACCCTCATTCTGGCAGGCGTTGTTGTTTTTGCTCTTTGGTCAGGCCCCGGCCGCGACTTGATGTGCCTGCCAGAGGAAACGAAATGCGCGCGCGAATGGCTTGCCGCACTGAGCGGATGGGCGGCCGTGGCGGCGGCTCTGCCAACCGTGTGGTTCATTAATCGCCAAATTCGCGACACCAACAGACACCACGCGGAGTCAATCGCGCTTCAGCTTCTGCCGACCCTTGCCCTGACACATCGGATCGCCGAGCATGCGCACCAGACGCGGACACTCGTGAGCAACATGGTCGCGAACCTCGTGCCCGAATGGCAGGCCGACGAAGACTTGGCCAGGCAGATGTACCGAGCGCTGCATCACTTGCAGCAGCTGCAGGAGCGGATGGCGGCCCGGGACTACGACGACTTTGAAGAGAAGATAGGCAGCAACCTTCCCGGCCAGCTCCACTCCGCCCGCGAAGATATCCGCAAGCTCAAGGCGTTCGTCTTCGACAGCGCGACGGGAAAGGAGGATAGCATAGACCGCCTGAAGCAAAGACGGGACAAGTTGGCGCATTGCGCAACGCGATGTCAGGATTACAGCACTGAATGCGCGGATCGCGCCGAGGCGTTTCTTCAGCGGTGGTCAGCGGCAAGCGGTTGACGTCCGCCGCGCTGCGCGACGTCAACGGCGCTCGCTCAAACCGCCGGCTCGCGCCGGTTACGCGGCGCGGCCTTGTGTGTTTGGGCGCAGCTGACAGGCTCACCTGCACGCGAACTGAAACGCGTTCTTAAAGAACGCCGCGCATCGGGTGCGCCTTGTAGGTGCCGAGGATGCGGACCTTTTCGGAGAAGAAGCGAAGTTCGTCCATGGCGTGACGCACGCCGACATCATCCGGATGCCCTTCAATGTCGGCATAGAACTGTGTCGCCACGAACTTGCCGCCGAGCTGGTAGCTTTCGAGCTTCGTCATGTTGATGCCGTTGGTCGCAAAGCCGCCCATGGCCTTGTAGAGAGCGGCCGGAATGTTGCGCACATTGAAGACGAAGGTGGTGATGATCAGCTCGTCGTCGGCCACGCGCGACGCACGGCTTTCCTCGCGTGACAGCACGACGAAACGGGTGACGTTGCTTTCGGTGTCCTCGACATTCTCGGCAATGATTTCCAGGCCGTAGAGGTCGGCGGCAAGCCGCGGCGCGAGTGCTGCCATCGTGCGGTCGCCCTTCTCCGAGACAAGCTTGGCGGCGCCCGCCGTGTCGCCGGCAACGACCGGCTTCCAGCCATTGGCGCGCACGATCTTGCGGCACTGGCCAAGCGCGTGGATGTGGCTGTGCACAGTGCGGACCTCGTCTCGCGTAACACCCGGCAGCACCATCAGCTGGAAGCGGATCGGCATGAAGTACTCGCCGACAATGTGCAGTCGCGATTCCGGCAGCAGGTGATGGATGTCGGCGACGCGGCCGGCGATCGTGTTCTCGATCGGGATCATCGCAAGATCGGCTTCACCGTTCTCGACCGCGACGAAGGCATCCTCGAAGGTCTGGCACGGCAGCGGCTCCATCGACGGGAACATGTCGCGGCAGGCCATGTCGGAATTGGCGCCGTAGTCGCCCTGGAAGGAAATCCTGTTGGTCTTGACAGTCACGGTAGCTTCCTTCTCAGGTTCTTTATGGGTGAATACGGGCCGACAGGATACGGCGGGCCTTTTCGAGCTCCACCGGCGTGTCGACGCCGAGCGGCACCGAATCGACGATCTCGGCGTCGATGCGCATGCCGGCCTCAAGCGCGCGCAACTGCTCCAGCGATTCGCGACGTTCGAGCACGGAAGGCGCAAGCGAGACGAAACGCTCAAGCGCCTTGCGGCGATAGGCGTAGAGACCGATGTGGTGATAGAGCGGTCCGTTGCCGTAAGGCGCGGTCGCGCGGGTAAAGTAAAGTGCGCGCAGCCGGGTATCGGAAAGAGGCGAGCCGACAACCTTGACGATGTTCGGATTGGTCTTCTCGCTCTCCTCGGTGATCGCCACGGTCAGGGTCGCGATGTCGGTGCCGGCATTTTCAAGCGGGTTGAGCGCCGCGCGGATCGAGGCGGGTTCAACGGTCGGAAGATCGCCCTGCACGTTGATGACGATCTCGGCTTCGCCATTCGGATCGGCCTTTTGCAGCGCTTCGTAGATCCGATCGGATCCGGACTGATGGTCGATGCGGGTCATGATCGCTTCGAAGCCTGCGTCACGCACGACGTCGAAGACGCTTTGATCGTCGACGGCAACGACGACGCGACCGACATCCGCCTCACTGGCGCGCCTTGCCACCTGGACGATCATCGGCAGGCCGCAAATATCGGCGAGAGGCTTTCCGGGCAGGCGTGTCGAGGCCATGCGTGCCGGGATGAGCACGATGGCCTTACCTGAATTTTCGCGATTCATGATCTGGCCTTCTAAAACCCCGCTGAAAGTGTCAATAAGTCTCAGTTAGGGGCCGATAATCACTGTTGCAACGCAGAGCCAAAAGACATAGGTTCCGCGCGATTTCAAGATAGGCCGGGTTTTTGTTTGCGCCGGTGGCAAAGGGAGCGTTTGC
>NZ_DASYHB010000216.1:0-11922 GCF_035999185.1 Ensifer sp.
ATCGGTCCACAGCCCCTCGCCGACGATGTTGCGGCTCAGATAGAGTTCCTGGTCGAAATCGATGAAGAAGGCGGTCAACTCGCCACTCAGGGCATCGCCTTCGTAGTGGGTGCCGATTTCGTAGGTCTTTGCCTTTTCCGGGTGCAGGCCATCCGTGGTTGACGCCAAGTGGCTGTATTGCTGCGGCCCGAAGGAAACCCCGGCATTGGCAAAGACGCTCCAGACGTCGTTGACCTGATAGGCAACGGAGAGTGTGGGGAGAAGCTCGTTGGCATCGATTTCAGGTGATCGTTTGCCTGTCACCACGCCGCCGGCAAGATCCGTGACCGTATTGTCGGTGCTGATCATCTCGTAGCGGATGCCGGGCGTGATCGTCCAGTTTCCGATACCGATCTTGTCGTCGATGTAGACGGCATGCGCCGTCGTTCCGCCCTCGCTCGTCTGGTAGGTGTTCATCGGCAGGTCGTATGGATCGATACCGGAAGCGCGCGTGTAAAAGCCTGTCCGCGCAGCGACTTCGGAGCTCTCCTCCCAGAGATAGCGATAGCCGACGGTCACTTCGTGCGTGGTGTCTCCGAGCTCGAAAAGGCGCGAGTAGCGTGGCTCGATGCCGAAATACTCGTAGTCGCGCGGGGCGGAGGTCAGGCGGTATCGGCCCGCATTGCTACCGGTGCCCTGCTGTTCGACGTGACTTCCACGGAAGGAGTTCACGTAGTAGCCGAGAACTTCGAAATTGTTCTCGCCGTCGTCGTGCTGATAGCGAAGCGAGATGTCGTTGCGGCGTCCACTGAACTCGTCGTAGCGACGCGTCGACTGGAAGGGGTCCTCGGCATATTCGGCGGTCGTCAGGCCGCCGGGCATGCGGCCCTCGCCGCTATAGTGGTGATACTGGAGGCCGATCGTATCGGTATCGGACAGCTCGTACTTGCCCTTGAGGATGAGGTCGTCGATGTCCGTGCGATCGTTGCCGTCGCGGTAGCCTTCACCGTGAATGCCGGAGTAAAGCAGTGCCGCTCCGAGCCCGTCGTCATTGGTGCCGCCGACAAGCAGGCTGGGCGTCGCCTTGACGCCGCCATTGGCCTCGGCGCCGGACGAGATCCGGGCGGTGAATTCATCCGGGATCGGGTGCGTGACGAAGTTGATGATCCCGCCGACATTCTGCGGCCCGTAGCGGACGGAGCCGGCACCACGCACGACGTCGATCGCCTCGACATTGCCGAGCGTCAGGGGAAACAGCGACAGCTGCGGCTGGCCGTAGGGCGCATAAGACAGTGGAACACCATCCATCAGCACGGTCGAGCGCGGAGAAAGCCGGGAGGTCAGACCACGCACACCGAGGTTCAGCGAAACGTCGCTGCCGCCGGTTCCGCTGCTTTCCTGCACCTGTACGCCCGGGATCTGGTTGAGCGCATCGCGAACGTCCATCGCGCCGCGCTCCTCGAACTCCTCTTTGTCGACGATCGTGCGGGCGCCGGGATGCTTCAGCATCTTCTCCTTGTTGGGTTCTTCCAGCCAGTTGCCGGTGACGGTGATGGCCTCGAGTTGCGTTGCGCTCCCCTTGGTCGCCTCCTGGGCAAAACCCTGGACCGGAATGATTGCAGCGGAAGCCAGCAGCACTGGCCTGATAAAGTTGCGATTGCGAAACATCGGTCCCCCGATTGAAAAGAACGTGCCGACACCGCGCGCGACGATCCTTCGCGCAGGGGCTGAGACTTCAGAAATGGAGTGATGACGCGCTGCGAGCTTCGGCCACATTGGCGGCCGAGATCTCTGCAAGCGCTAGCGTCTGGGATTTCGGAGATTTTTCATTCGCAGCCCCCGTCAGGCAAAGCAGAAGACCGCGACGATTGCGGTCATGTCGGAGCTACTACATTATTGAAGTGCACACTTCAACAAAACATTACCATCGTACTCATATTTTTTAGAGGCGCCAAATTTAGATGGTTGGCACGCCGCTACGGCAGCCGCCCCCGCAGATCGGCGAGGCGTTCTCGCGTCTCCAAGGCGCGTCCCTGGTTACGAGCGGCGATGCCATAGGCGAGCATGTCCGAGACGACGATCGCCCCGAGCGTCCAGCTCGCGAGCCCCGTCGCGGATCCGACACAGGTGAGGACGGCCGAGACTTTTTCCCGGTAGAGGTCCGTCAACTGTACGCCGCAGACCATCACCACGCGACAGCCGAGCTTTTCGGCATGATCGACGACGAGCCTGAGCTCTGGCGTCTCGCGCGCCGTGTGGAAGAGCACGATGACGTCGCCGGCGCGCAGGTCGATCAGTTCGTTTGCGAGGGAAAAGCCTGAAGAACCGGTATGGCGCGTGCGCAGCCCCACGCGGCTCAGCGCAATCGCACAGTGCCGCGCCTCCACTTCCGATCGGCCGATCCCCATGCACCACACCGTATCGGCCTGATCGAGGAGTTGTGTCGCCAGGGAGAGCTGGGCAACATCCAGCTTCTCCTCACAGGAATCCATGATCTCGTGTACCGTGGAGAAAACCCGCTTCTTGATGGCGACGATATCATCGCCGGTCGCACGAAAACGCTGCGACAGACGCTCGGTGGTGGGCACACTCTTTGCCATGGCCCGGCTGCACAGTCTCTTCAGCTCCGGCAGTCCACTGAATCCGAGCCGTCGTGCGGCCCGGATAACCGTCGCATCGCTGGTGCCACTCCTGGCCGCAATATCCTCGGCATTCTGGAAAACGAGCTCGTCGATCGGCGTTGCCAGGAGATACTCGGCAACCGCAAGCTCAGAACGGCTAAGCTTGCTCTTGTGCCGCTGGAATCGATCTTGAAGCGTGTTCTGTCCGTCCAAAGCCGTATGCATCCCGTTGTTGTCGTTGTTGAGGAGCCCGGAACGTCTGTCGCGATTCGCCAATTCATCGAATCGCCGGCTCTCAGGTTCTTCCCTACCGGCTCTACTTCTAGCAGCACACACTCAACGAAGTCACCGGTCTACGGGTTCTCGTGGCTGAACACGACCGACCTTTGCGGTCGCCGGCACGGCGACCTGCCGCCGCCTCCGGGAGCCGCGTCCGTCAATGGCGATCGCAGCATCAGCCCGCCTTCAGCGCGGCCTCGATGGTCGCGAAGATCGTCTCGATCTCATCCTCGCCGATGGTTAGCGGCGGCGACAGCACGATCGTGTTTGCCACCGGACGAACGAGCACGCCATGTTCGAAGCAATGCTCGTAGACTTTCCTGGCCAGCGCCTTGCCGCTGACCGGATCCTCCCCAAGTTCGATGCCGGCAAGCAGGCCGAGGTTGCGGATGTCGACGACCCCTGGAAGACCCTTGAGGCTGTGGGCGCATGCTTGCCAATGCGGCTCAAGCCGCGCCGCCCTTTCGAACAGGCCTTCGGAAACATAGACATCGAGCGAGGCGAGGCCGGCCGCCGCTGCCAGCGGATGGCCGGAATAGGTGTAGCCGTGCGACAGTTCGACAGCACCCGAGGCCGCTTTCCCGGTGACCGCGTCATAGACGGCGCTCGAGGCGATCACGCCGCCCATCGGAACCGCACCGTTGGTCATGCCTTTCGCGACCATCAGGAGATCGGGTATGATCCCGAAGCGATCGGCCGCAAAGGGCCGGCCAAGCCGCCCGAAGCCGGTGACGACCTCATCGAAGATCAAGAGGATGCCATGGCGTGAGCAGAGTTCACGCAGCCGTTCGAGGTAGCCGACCGGGGGCACCAACACGCCGGTCGAACCGGCGACAGGTTCGACGATGACGGCTGCGATCGTCGAAGCGTCGTAGGTCGCGATCATCTGCTCAAGCGCATCGGCAAGTTCCGCACCGTGGCGAGGCTGACCGAGGCTGAAGGCATTCCTTGCCGGATCGTGCGTGTGCGGCAGGTGAACGGCACCGGGCAAGAGCATGCCGAACTGCTTCTTGTGCGGCCCCATTCCAGCTGCCGACAGGCCCCCGAAGCCAACACCATGATAGCCGCGCTGGCGCCCGACGATGCGCTGGCGCTGCCCCTCTCCCCGTGCGTGATGATAGGCAAGCGCGATCTTGATCGCCGTATCGGCGGCTTCGGAACCCGAGTTGGTAAAGAACACATGGTTCATGCCCGCCGGAGCGATCGACGTCAGCCGATTGGCATACTCAAAGACCAGCGGATGCCCGAGGCCGAACGAGGAGGCGAAGTCGAGCCGCGCCGCCTGCTTCTGGACCGCCTCGACAATCCGCGGATGACCATGCCCAGCGTTGACGCACCAGAGACCGGCAATGGCGTCGAGCAGACGATGGCCGTTGCTGGTGAAGTAATAGAGCCCCTCGGCATGCGAGATCAGCGCCGCATTCGCCTTGAAATCCCGGTTTGCCGTGAACGGCATCCAATAGGCATCCAGGCTGTTCGGTCCGGGCGTGGTGAGCGTATCCATGTGATTGGGCCTTCAGTTGTCAGATCGTCGAGCAGGCGCACCGACAGGGCGCGCCGGCAGGCCTTCAGGCGGCGATTTCATCCCGGTAGGTCGGGTAGCTCTTGAAGCTCGGATTGTCGGCCGGCAGCACCGCGAGTTCCATTTCACCGGCCGCCGGCCGCATCACGATGGTCGCGACCGTCGCCGAGACATGGCCGCGGGACGAGCGATGTGGCGGACGGCAGACGGCGTAGGGGTAACCAAACTTGTCGGCAAGTGCGGCCTTGACCTCGGTGACCCCGATCTTGTCGGACTTTTCGAGAATGCGGCGAACGCGCCAATCGCGGTAGAAACTGTCCGACCAGCTTGAATGGGCGTGCTCGCGCAATTTCAGAAGCGCCGTCTGGCTCTGCCAATGGTTGGCGTGCACGATGAGATCGTTTTCCGGATAGATGTTGAACGCTTCGTCCGGCGCGCATTCGAAGCTGACGGCAAAGCCATCCTTGTGGCTGACGATGATGTTGTTCGACGCCGACTTCCTCGTTCCGGCCACGGCGCGCATCGCCATCGCCAAATGTTCCTGCTGCAGAACCATGCGCCGGATCAGCGCCAGCGGCACGCCATCACCGTTAAAGTCGCGATCGCTCTCGAGATAGTTGGCCGTGACGGCAATGCCCTGGTCGTTCATGCCGCTGCGCGCGAGGCCGCCGGCCTCGGTGAAGGTCTGGTAGGACGGACCTTGATCAGGCTTGACGCGCAGGACGATGGCCGTCTCCGCGCATTCTGCCATCCAGTCCCAGTTCTGCGCGTGCACGAGTTCGCCCGTGGCGCTGCGCTCAGGCAGGACGACGACACCGGTACAGCCGTCGCCCGAATGTTCGGCCCTCGCCGCCTGTGTCCTTCGCGCCCTTGCAAGGATCTCGGTGCGGGCATTGATCAGCACGACGTGCTCGAACGGCAAGTCAGCACCCTCAGCGATACCCTTCATCTCCACCACGAAGTTTGGGTCAAATGCCTCGATGAGCGGCACATAGCCGGCAACGATCGATTTCAGGTCGTCGGTAAGGACCCCGAGCGTCGCAAGCCGGCCGGCGTAGAGTTCGACACTGCGACGCACTCGGTCCTTCGCCTGCTGACCATACTGACGGCCCCGCTCGGATGGAGCTCCTGCGATCGAAACGAACGGAAATGGCGCCACGGTCATCTGTCTTCTCTTTCACTCATTGTTGCGTTTTGTAGACTTAAAATGCACTATCGCAAGCAATTGTCCAGAGGAAATCGAACAGCTATGTCAGAAGCACATCCCAAAGACCGACCAGACCCTGGAGCCAGTTGATGAGCACGGAAAGCAGCCCGAGCGCATTGCAGATCGACATTGCCCGGCAGATCCTGCTCCAGGCGCAAAAGGAAGGCTGGCGGGCCGGCCATCCGATCGTGGAGAAGACCCTGGCAACAATGTTCGGCGTATCGCGCACGCCGATGCGGGCCGCCCTCGAGATTCTTGCGACCAAGGAGCTGGTGCGCCTCATCCCCAACAAGGGTTTTGTCGCCGCCACCGATCTCGGCACCGACACCTACATCGAGACGTTCAGCGAGAGCGAAACGGAACGCCTCAAGCAGCAGATCCTGCGCGACCGCTCTGTTGGCACCATTCCACAGGAAGTGTCGGAAAACGAATTGACGGAACGATACGGCATTGCACGCGGCACAATCCGCAAGGCGTTGACACAACTATCCTCGCAAGGCCTCATTCACCGCCAGCGCGGCCACGGATGGGCGTTTGTCGATTCGCTCGACAGCGCAGAAAGCCTGGCGGAAAGCTACCGTTTTCGCATCGCGATCGAGCTTGCAGGCCTCGCCGAACCGAACTACCGCGCCGATCCGGATGCGCTCAAGGCCCTCATTGCCGAACACGAAAACATGCTCGACCAGATCAATGCCGCCGGCAGCATCAGCCGCGACAGCTGGTTGAAGCTGAACGCCTCCTTCCACGAGACACTGGCAGCCTGGTCCGGAAACCGCTTCATCCTACAATCCGTGCGCATGCAGAACGACCTCAGGCTGCTGCGCGAGTCCTCGGTATTCGATCGGCTCCGGCCCGAGCGCATGGAGCGGTCGCTGAAGGAGCACATCCAGATCCTCACTTATATCGGTTCCGGTGAGATCGAGTTCGCGCAGCTTGCGCTCCGGCGCCACCTTGAATCGACGCTGCAGAAGGTCGAGGACCGCATCCGCAGCGAAAGATAACGCCTTCCGAGAGCGCATTTGCCTCCTCATTTGCAGAGGCGGAAAAGCTTTGCGATTTTTTGTATTGCATTATGAGCAAACAAAAGGCACAGTTCACTCAACCGGAAAAACCGGACAGACCGCAAAGAGGAGAACTGAGGTGAACCGTAGACAGAGACTGGCCGCGTCGGCCGCAGCAATAGCGCTGACCTTGGCCTGCGGCCCGGCGGCAGCCGAAACGCTGAAGATCGCGCTCAATGCCGACATCCGCAGCCTCGACCCGGGCGTCAACCGAGACGCCAACAGCGACGCCGTCGTGTTGCACATGGTCGAGGGTCTCGTCGCATACGGCGAGGACGCTTCGGTAAAGCCGCTGCTCGCCAAGGAGGTCGCTGTCTCGGACGACGACCTGACCTACACCTTCACGCTCAGGGATGGCGTCAAGTTCCATAACGGCAACGTGCTCACTTCGGCCGACGTCGTCTGGAACTGGAACCGCTACATGGACGAAGCCACGAAATGGCGATGCCGCAACGACTTTGCCGAGGGTGGCGCCGCCCATGTCGTATCGGTCACGGCACCCGACGATAAAACCGTCGTCTTCAAGCTCGAAAAGCCGAACGCTCTTTTTCAGGCAACGCTTGCCAGAACCGACTGCGGCATGACCGGCATTCTCGATAAGTCATCGTTCAATGCCGACGGCTCGTTCAATGTGCCTGTCGGCACCGGTCCCTTCCGCTACAAGGAATGGCGTAAGGGCGAATTCATCGACCTGGAAGCCTTTGCCGACTACGCGGTGCGAAGCGAAGAAAAGCGGGACGGCTACACCGGCGCCAAGCGTCCGCTTGTCGAGGCCGTCCGCTTCGCCGTCATTCCCGACCGCTCCTCGGCAAAAGCTGCGCTGCTCAATGGCGACATCGATATCGTGCCGGACGTTCCCTATGCCGATGTCGAGGAATTCAAGCAGAACGCCGATACCGCCGTTTCGCTGGCGACCAATCCCGGCATCGTCGCGCTCCTGTTGCAGACACGCGATCCCTTGCTCAAGGACATGCGCATCCGCAAGGCGATCGCCATGGCTCTCGACACCAAGAGCATGGTCGAGGGAATCACGCTCGGCCTCGGTAAGGCCAACAACTCGCTGATACCGCCGACCTCAAAGTACCATTCGCCGGCCCAGACCCAGGGCTACAGCTACGATCCCGAGGCGGCAAAGGCGCTGCTGCGGGAAGCTGGTTACAACGGCCAACCGATCAAGCTCATCGCCAATACGCGGTACTCCAACACCTACGACGCGGCAATCGTGGCGCAGGCAATGCTGCAACAGGTCGGCATTACCGCTGAACTCGAAGTGCTGGAATGGGCGGCACAGCTCGACCGGTATCAGAGCGGCAACTATACGGCGATGGTGTTCCCCTATTCGGGACGCTACGACCCCGCGCTGACCATGGACTCCGTCATGGGCAACAAGGACAAGGAGCCGCGCAAGGTCTGGGACGATCCGGACGCACAGGCCATGCTCGCCGACGCCGTGCGTTATTCCGACCCGGCCAAGCGCCAGGAGATCTTCGACAAGCTGCACGCGCGCTTCCTGGAAACCGTGCCCTTCATCATGCTCTATAACGGGCTCGAGGCGTCGGCCTACCAGAAACACGTCCAGAACTACGCGGCTTCGATCTTTTCCATGCCCAGGGCATGGGAAGTTACGATCGCCGAGTAAGAAGGTCCGGTCGAGATGCTGCGCTTCATCCTGTCGCGAATAGGAATGGCCGTTCCAACGGTCTTCCTCGTCGCCGTCGTCGTCTTCTTCCTGATCCGTCTCGTTCCCGGTGATCCGGCCGCGCTCCTGCTTGGAGACATGGCTTCGCCCGAGAGCGTCGCCGCCCTGCGGTCGGATCTCGGCCTGGACAAGAACATCCTGACGCAGTTTGCGATCTGGTTGACCAACGTGTTCCAGGGCGATCTCGGGACGTCGATCACGACGAAGGAGCCGGTGGCCCATCTCGTCATCGAACGTTTCAAAGTGAGCGCCGGCATCGTCCTCGTTGCCGTCGCCCTTGCCTCGCTGGCTGCGGTCCCCGCCGGGTTCATTGCCGCACTCCGGCAGAACTCGAAGCTTGATCTGACGCTCGTATCCGTTGCGGCCTTGCTCTTGTCGATCCCGACCTTCTGGCTCGGCCTCGTCATCCTGCTCATCTTCGGCCTCAAGCTCGGCTGGTTGCCGGTGGTCGGCTACGTATCGGTCGCCGAAGACCCGAGCCGGGGACTGCTTTACGTGTTGATGCCGATCCTCACCCTGTTCCTGCACGAGATCGGCGTGCTACTGCGCATGGCGCGCGCCTCGGCGCTCGAAGTCCTAAGGCTCGACTACATTACCCATGCGCGTGCCAAGGGCCTTCCCGAGCGCACCGTGCTGTGGCGACACGTGTTTCCCAACGCCTTTGCGCCGACGCTGACGCTGATCGGCCTGGTTCTCGGCAACATGCTGGGCGGCATCGCCGTCGTCGAAACCGTGTTCACCATTCCCGGCCTCGGACGACTTCTGGTCGATGCGATCTTCGGCCGTGACTATCCGGTGATCCAGGGATGCCTGCTGTTCATCGCCGTCATCTACGTGCTGGTCAATCTGATCGTCGACCTCTGCTATCCGCTCTTCGATCCGCGAGTGAAAATCACATGAAGACCCTTTCTGCCAATGCGATGGTTGGCGGCCTGTTCGTCGGCGCCTTCGTGATCGCAGCCTGTATCGGTTCGGTCTGGACACCCTACGATCCGATGGCGCTCGACATGAAGGCGCGCCTGGCGGGACCGTCGATCCAGCACCTGCTCGGCGCCGACGAGTTCGGGCGCGACGTGCTCAGTCGTCTGATGCTCGGTGCCTCGGCAAGCGGCATCGTCAGTCTCGCGACCGTTGCGATTGCGACCATTCTCGGCACCGCGCTGGGCTCGATATCAGGTTATCTCGGCGGATGGACCGATCGTGTGCTTGTGGCCGTCACAAACGCCCTGCTCGCTTTCCCCGGCATCCTGCTTGCACTCGGCCTGCTCGCGATCTTCGGCGCCAACAAATACGGCATCGTGCTGGCGCTCGGCATCGCCTATACGCCTTCGGTCGCCCGGATCGTGCGCGGTACCGTGCTGTCGCTCAGGGAGCGCGAATTCATCGATGCCTCGCGTGTATCAGGTGATTCCGAGATGTACACGCTGCTTCGCCACATCCTGCCCAATTGCCTCGCCCCTTTGACGGTTCTGTCGACATCGATGTTCGGCTGGACCCTGCTTTCGGAGAGCGCTCTTTCCTTCCTCGGCCTCGGTGTACCCCCACCAGCGCCGACCTGGGGCAACATGCTGGCCGCTGCCCGCCCTTACCTCGCCCAGGCCGCCTGGCTTGCGATCTTCCCGGGCCTTTGCATCTCGATCGTGCTGCTCGGCATCAATCTCCTCGGCGACGCGCTGCGGGATCGGCTCGATCCGAAAATGAGAGGCATGCAATGAACACGCCAACCCTCCTCACGGTCGACCGGCTGGTGCTCGGCGCCACGGCCGTCGCCACCCAGGTCGTCAGCGGCGTCAGCCTGACGCTTCGCCGCGGCGAGCGCATCGGCATCGTCGGTGAATCCGGCTCCGGCAAGTCGATGCTGATGCGTGCCGTCATCGGGCTGCTTCCAGCCGGAATCTCGAAGCTCGGCGGCAGCGTCCGTTTCGAGGATCGCGACATGGGAGATCTTCAGCCTGAAGACCTGCGCAAGTTGCGTGGCAAGGGCATAGGCCTCATCTTCCAGGAGCCGATGACCTCGCTCAACCCTGCACTCACAATCGGCCGGCAACTTGAGGAAGGTCTGGCGCTGCACACCGCAATGGACGCCAACGAACGCCAGGCAGCAATCCTTGCGATGTTGAGACGTGTCGGCATTGCCGATCCCGACGCCGCCGTTCGCGCCTTTCCGCACGAGTTTTCAGGCGGCATGCGCCAGCGCATCATGATCGCCTCCGTCATGTTGCTGGAGCCTGCGCTGTTGATCGCCGACGAGCCGACGACCGCGCTCGATGCGGTCGTCCAGCGAGAGGTGCTGGAACTGCTGCATGCCCTGGTCGAAGAGAAAGGCACCGCAATGGTGCTCATCAGCCACGACATGGCGATGGTCGCCCAATACACCGATCGCGTGCTGGTCATGCAGAAGGGCGTGTGCGTCGAGGAGGGAGCGACCAGCGAACTGTTGCGCGCCCCGCGCCACGAATACACCCGGAAACTTTTGTCCGCCCTTCCTCGCCGCGCGCCGGCGCGCGCGGTCGCGCCAAGCGCTCCACTCGCCAGCGTCAGGAACATGAAACTTGCCTATGGAAGCGGCAGCAGCGCCAAGGCAGTGCTGCACGGCATCGATCTGGACATCCATCCCGGCGAGATAGTCGCGCTGGTCGGGGGATCAGGCTCCGGCAAGACGACGCTTGGCCGCATCATCGCAGGGCTGCTGCAACCGAACGAAGGCACGTTGACCTTCCGCGGCCAGGCCGTGAACCGGAAGAGCGGCGGCTACGCCGATTACCGAGCGAATTGCCAGATGGTGTTTCAGGATCCCTACTCCTCGCTCGATCCCAGGATGCGCGTACGCGAGATCGTCGCGGCGCCGCTCCGGCACGAAAAATCGATGCGGTCGGCCGAGCGCCGCCAGCGGGTGGACGAAGTCTTGAGCGAGGTCGGACTCGGTCCGCAATTCGCCGACCGTTTTCCGCATCAGCTCTCGGGCGGACAAAGGCAACGTGTCGCCATCGCCCGTGCGCTCGCTCGCCGGCCGGATCTCGTCATCGCCGACGAAGCGGTCTCGGCTCTCGACATGACCGTAAAGGCCCAGATCCTCAAACTGTTGTCGCAGTTGCAGGAACAGCAGGGATTTGCATGCCTTTTCATCTCGCACGACCTTGGCGTGGTCGAACAGATCGCCGATCGCGTCGTGGTAATGCATCGCGGCGTCATCGAGGAACAGGGCAGCCGTGACGAAATCTTCGACCGGCCGACGTCATCCTACACGAAGAAGCTCCTGTCGGCGGTTCCCATGCTTACTCCGGCTGACGGCGGTGGCATCGACCTCGTCTGGCGAGCGGCTTAGCTCAGGCGTTGAGCAGTAGCGGACGGCGCAGCATCGGCTGCCTTGCTGTTGCGCCGCCACTGTTGGCGATCAGGAATGCCCGGCAAGGCCCACCGGCCCGATCATGCCACCTCGCGCAATCGACGCGATGAACATCATTCAGCAAAGGCTACCCCATGGCGCATTATCCGGACATTCTCCTTCACATCGACGGCACCTGGCGCGCTGCGCGCTCCGGCAAGAGCATTCC
>NZ_DASYHB010000086.1:0-10396 GCF_035999185.1 Ensifer sp.
CTTGCCTTCGGCAAAACCCGGATAAGCGGATAAACCGCAAAGCGGTTGACCGCGATGGCGCGGGGTGGAGCAGCCCGGTAGCTCGTCAGGCTCATAACCTGAAGGCCGCAGGTTCAAATCCTGCCCCCGCAACCAAATCTAACCAAAAGCCCCCAAGCAGAAATGCAAGGGGGCTTTCGGCGTTTCTGGACAATGCGAAACGCGAACACGCGCAGACGAAAGCCGGCGATCGTCAAGCCATCTGTCAGCCCCCTCCCGGCGCGTTGCCAGTTCGTCCATGCCCGGCCAAACCGCGCCGGCCCACGCCAACTGCCAACCTCCGCCCGAAACCAAGCGCCAAACTTGAAAATGCCTAAAGCAAGCGGCGAAACCCCTTGCGGGAATGCCGAGGCGCCAGCGTTTAAACAGCAGACAAATGAAGGCAACAAAGCCGGTCCCTTTACGTGGGCAGCGTTTCAACGGCTAGAATTCGCAACAGACTTCCGCAGTAAAATCACGAATACTCGCCGCTGTTCGACAATGCGAATCGCCAATGATCTCGGGGGAGAGACTGATGCGACTGCGACCGTTCATTGTCCCACATGTTCTTTTCATTGCGGCACTGGCCGCTGCAGACACTGGGGCTGCACAGGAGCCGGCGAAAGCGGCGCAGCAGCCCACGACTGCCAGTAAGGCGGGGGAACGCTGGCTTCCGAAGCTGCGGCTTGGCGATGACAGCGCCTATTTCGAGTTTTACGGCCAGATTAACAAGGGCCTGCTGATCTATGACGACGGCGGAACGACAGAGAACTACTTCCCCGTCGACAACGGCAACTCGTCATCGCGTGCAGGTTTCCGCATCTACACGCTCATGGAAAAGGGCTGGTCGTTCGGCGCCAATCTTGAATGGGAATGGAACCCCTATTCGACAACCAATGTGAACCAGTTGAACGAGGGTGACTTCGATTGGGGTACGGATCTGCTGCGAAAGGCAGAGATCTACCTGGACTCGAAGGAGTACGGCAAGCTGTGGTTCGGTCAGGGCAGCATGGCTTCCGATACGACAGCAGAGGTCGATCTGTCCGGGACCGATGTGGTCGGCTATTCGCTTTTGTCGGATATGGCGGGCGGACCGTTTTTTCGCAGAGAGGATGGCACACTCTCGACGGTTCATGTCCGGGATGCCTTCACCAACTACGACGGCTTGAGCCGCAAGCTGCGTGTTCGTTACGACACCCCTTCGTTGGGCGGCCTCACCTTTGCGACGTCGGTCGGGACGCAGGTGGTGCCGGAAAGAACCGATGTGACCGTGTGGGACATCGCCGCCCGCTACAATGAGACTTACGATGCGTTCAAGGTGAGTGCTGCCGTCGCCTTCTCGAGGCCTGGAGACGGCAATTCGCTTTATGACGCATCCGTTTCAGTGCTGCATATCGAGACTGGGCTGAGCCTCACGCTCGCTGCCGGCTACTCCGACAAGGATGTGGTCGACGGCCGCTATGGCTACGCCAAGCTCGGGTACCAGACCGATATCTTCGAAGTCGGCAAGACCGCTTTCTCGATCGATGCCTACTTCGGCAAGGACATTGCGGGCGAGGGGAGCGAGAGCCGAGCCTTCGGGGCGCAGGTTGTTCAGAGCCTCGATTACTTGCAGACCGAACTCTATCTTGGTGCCCGGAGCTACTCTCTTGAACAACGGAGCGCCGACCTCCAGGACAGCGTAGCGGTTCTGGGCGGTGCGAGAATAAAGTTCTGATTGAACGACCAGACGTTCATGCTTCCACCGCTAACCGATTTGGCGCGCCGCCGATATCATCGGCATTGACGTGAAGGACACGCCCGAAGTCCTGCCGCGCGGGTCGTCCGTGCATGAAGGTGTGGCTTCAATTCCTGCGCGCCGATGTCGGTGAGGACACGAACGACGGCGCACACGCGAGCTGCGATACCGGCTGACGTTAGACCGTTCGCTCGTACCCCCGTTAGGGCTAAATGCGGGAAGGCGGACCTGGATGCGTCGCTTGCCAGTATTCAGAAAGTCGCCACGACCGACCCCGGCCGTTACCAGCCTGACGGTTCTGAAAACGGTGTTTCGGCCACAGAGCGGCTCGGGACCGGGGCAATCGATAAGGCCGTCGCTGCCTCGCCGCATCCTCCTCAATCTTCGACGACGTTCCATTTGTCGTCCGGGTCGAAGCGGTCGATGAAGGGCACGATTGCTTCCGTGCTCTGCCCCAGGTCCCGATCATAGACGATGCCCTGCTGGTTGACGACGAAGGTCTTCACGCCGGTCTCGGCATAGGTAACCGGATAGGCGATCAACGCGAAGCCGCCGATCATGTTGTCGTTGATGACATAATCGTAGCGGCCGCCGGCGATATTGTCGCCCTGCGACGTCAGGATGCGGAAGCGGTAGCCGAAATAGCCTTCGCCGGCTTTCGCCTTTTCCAGGGCCGCCTCGTTGATCGAGTCTCCCACCGGGCTCTCGCCATCGCCCTGGCTCGCCGGCCAGTAGAGCCCATCCGTCTGACCGGGTGTGCTGATCAACTTCTGTGCATACTCGAGGACGCCATCGGCGTCGCGGTCCTGTGAAGCATATTCCTTCTGGGCATCGACATAGGCCCTGACCGTGTCGATCGCCTGAAGCTCATTTTCGCCGATGCGACGATTGACGATTTCCTCGAGCCCCACATAGGTATCGAAGGCCCACTTGCCGTCGTCACCCTTGGCAAGCGGGAAGGGCAGGGGCCAAAGCCTGTCGCCGATCTGGAGGATCTTGCGGCCCTCCAGGTCCCGGACGACGACGTTGCGCGCTGCACCTTCGCGAATGAGCGCGAAGGTATCCTTCACGCCCTCGCTGTCCTTGAGCTTCTGAGCGTTCAGTCCGAGCAGCTTTGCCAAGCCATCGAAATCGTTCGCAGCCAGTTTCGCCTTGAACTCGTCAACCGCCTTTGCCGGATCGTCGAATTCAGGCGGATCTTCCTCGGCGGCATAGATGTCGATATCCCCGGGCATCTGAGAAGCCGGCGGCTGATCCGACGGCGGCTGGTCCTGCGCGAACGTCACGCCGATCGGCACGGTGGCCAGCACCAGCGCCGTTGCGAACAGCAACGGGCTGCGAAGCGGATTGAAGAGCTTGGTCATGGTCGTTCTCCCCTTGGTCCCGTCAGCGCCTGCGGCCACCACCGCCGCGTCCGCCGCCACCGCCACGGTGCATCTGCGGTCTGCCGCCGCCACGGCTCATCTGCGGCCGTCCACCGCCACGCTGGCCGCCGCCCATGCTGTGTCCGCCACGGCGCGACGACGCCATCTCGCGACGACCGGGATTGACGTTGCCAAGGCCGGAAGGCTTCTTCGGACGGTTCTGGGCTTTGGCGGCCATCTTTTTCTTGCCGCCGGTGCGGTTGACCTGTGACGGCTTGTTGCCGCCTGCGCGGTTGATGCTCGGTTTTCCGTCTCCGGCGCGCGCCTTGGCGATCGCCTGACCGCCACCTGCGCCACCCGGACGGGCGGCTGGACGCTGCTGCGCCTTCAACCCGTCAAGCGTGCTCTTGCGCACATCCCGGATCTGACCGCCACCACCGCCGCCTGGACGTGCGTTCGGTCGGTCGCGATTGATTGAGGCGGCACGATTGCGCAGGTTGTTGTTGCCGTTGGCCTTGATGCTGTTCTTGAATTTGTTGCGGTCGAGTTGCTGCAACTGGTTGCGGTCGAAGTTCAACTTGCTTCGATCGACATTCTTCCAGTCGATGTCGTTCATCTTGAGCTTGCCGTTGAAGTCGATGTTGTTGAAGCACTTGTTGCAGTCGATATCGACGTCACCGCCCCAGTTGCCGCCCCACACACCCCAGTCATCCCAGTCGACGATGGCGGCGAAGGCAGCGCCGGTGACTGCGCCGGCGAAGAAGGCAGCACCCGGATACCAATAGGCAGGGTAGGGCTCGTCATAATAGCCGATCGGCGCCGGTGCGTAGTTCGGCTCGTAGAGCATCTCCGGCGGATATTGCGGCACATAGATGGTTTCGGGGTTGGCCGCCTGAATGACGACATTGTCGCCTTCCTGGACCACCTTTACCTTGTCGTCGGTCTTGATGATGTCCTTGGCGACCGCCTCGTCACGCAATTGCTGGATGGCGATCAGCACGTCCTTCTGCTGGTTGGCGATCGCCTCGCCGAAGGACTGCGTCCATTCGAGGTCTTCGCTCATCATCTTGACGATCTGGGGATAGTTCAGCAGCGAAACGATGCTGCCGTCCCAGTCGTCCTTCGGCTTCATATCCGGCTTCTTCTCGCGGGCCTCGAGGAAGCGTTCCGCCTCGACGATCTGCAAGGGATAGAGTGCCGCGGCGGAAACGAGCGCGACCAATTCGTCCGGATAGAGCGCGATGCGCGCGACCAGAACCTCAAGCTCGTCGTCGCTGAGCGGCTCGGGCGCCGTCTGCTCCTGAGCCGCGGGTGCTGCCGCGGTCTGTTGCGCCCAGGCCGTCGTGGCGGGCATCGATATCAGAAACCCTAACGCGCTGCCGAGCGCGATGATCGTTGTCTTGATCATCTATCCAGCCTCCCTCTTGTGATGGGTGGTGCGCGCGGACGCTTGAACAAGCGCGCGTGACAGCCCCCTGTCGACGCTTCTTTTGCTGCAACTACAATTTGATCGTGCTGCAGCCCGTGCTCCTGCTGCCATCTGACACAAGAATCTCTAGGGGAGGTCGGCCGATGGGGAAGCCCGACTGGCGTATGCTACTGTATTTTACCGCCCGGCGATTGCCGTTGGCCTAGCATCCACGTGAGGTTAGACAACGGGCGTCAGCCCGCGCGCATCAGCGAACATCGGGGCGTCCCCCCCTGTGTCCTGGTGTGCTTTCGGCAGAGGGGGAAGAGCTGGAGTGGACGAGAATCCTTCCCAAACGAACGGTGCCCGCAACGGCACTGCCGGACCCTCCAACATCGAGGCGAAAATCACGGATCTGGCCAGGATAGGCATCGTCGGGCTTTTCGCCTATTGGGCGCTGACGCTGATTGCGCCATTTGCGATCGTGCTCATCTGGGCCGCGATCCTGGCGGTGGCACTTTACCCGGCCTATGCTCGACTTGGCGCTGTGCTTGGTTCGCGGCGTCTGTCGGCGGCGCTGATCACGCTCTCTTGCCTGGCGGTGATCGTCGCGCCGTTGACGACGATTGCGCTGAGCTTTGCCGAAGGCGTTCAGGTGCTGTTGTCCAAACTTGGCGACGGGACGCTGAGAGTACCGGTACCACTGGCAGGCGTTCGTGAATGGCCGATCATCGGCGAAAGGGCATACGCGGCCTGGAGCATGGCGTCGGAGAACTTCGAGGCTCTCTTGCGCAAATTCGAACCCTCCTTGATGCAAGCCGGAAGCGTGGCTCTTGGCAAGATCGCAAGCATTGGCGCGGAAGTGCTGAGCTTTGTGGTTTCCGTTCTGGTTGCTGGATTTCTCTTCGGCTCCGGAGAGCGGCTCGCCCAGGTCGCGCAGCGATTTGCCGGCCGGATCGGCGGCGAACGCGGCGTCGGCTTCCTGCGGCTGTCGACGGCGACGATCCGAAACGTCGCTCGCGGCGTCATTGGGGTCGCGCTGTTGCAGGCGTTCCTCTCGGCCCTGGTACTCAGCCTGTTCGATGTGCCTGCACCGGGTGCGATCGCCTTCGTCGTGCTCGTTCTATGCATTATCCAGATCGGACCCGCGCTGGTTCTGCTACCTGTGATCATATGGGCGTGGCTGACCATGGAGTTTGGTCCGGCCGCTCTGCTCACGCTGTTGCTGATCCCGCTGTTCATCATCGACAATGTCATGAAGCCGATCCTGGTGGCGCGCGGACTTTCGACACCGACACTGGTCATTCTGCTGGGGGTGCTGGGTGGCACCTTGTCCTACGGCCTTATCGGACTTTTCCTCGGACCGATCGTGTTGAGCGTGGTGCACGACCTGCTGATGGTCTGGATGCGGTCGCAACCGGAAGCCAACAGTTCCGCCTGACGCGCCGGTACCAATGAATTTGTTGGGTCCACAGGGCGATCAGCGGATCGGACTGCCGGTGCGTGCCTGCTGGTATTCCGCGTCGGGAACTGGGACGCCCGCAGCCCGTAGCCCGTCCAGCAGATGGTGCTGGTCCTCCGGCCGGCGGAGCCGCAGGGCAGCCTCCTTGCCGATATTGTCGAGGAAACCGGGGGCGTTCGTTTCGAGCCACGTCCGTTCTTCCCGTGCCTGGGCCATCTTTCCAAGCTTGCCGAGAGTGGCCAGCAACAGGACGTGGTAGGCCGGATTGGCGCGAAGATCGGCAAGCCTCGCCCATCGCTCGGCAGCGGTGTAGTCGTCCCTGAAATAGGCGCAGTTGGCGAGCGCCGCCTCGAAGTAGCCGGCTCTGCCGAGATTGCGTTCAGCACTTTCCGACAGCAGCTTGCAGCCCGCGTCCCATTGGCCCGCTAGCGCGAGGCGCAGACCATACTCGCCCGCGAGCTCGGCATCGTTGGGGTTGATGGCGAGGGCGCGCGCGCCCGTCGCCAGAGCGGCATCGATTTCGCCGCGAAAGAAGAAGACGAGCATCCGCGCTTCAAGGGCGCGGACGTCGAGCGGCGCCAGTTCAAGCGCGCGAGCCGAGGCCTCGCCTGCCTGCTTGAGCGCATCAGGCGATGCCGCGGGATCAAGCTGATAGCGGAATGTATCGACATACGTCATCGACAGAAGCGCCCAAGCTGTTGCGTAGGCTGGGAATTGCCGGGTCACCTGCTGCAGGCATTGCTGAACGGAACGATGGGATTGCGGGTCGAAGTCGCCGCGATGGTCGTAATAGGTCAGGGTGCAGGCATAGGCTTTCCACTCATCCGGAACCGATTGCTTCAACTGGGCGGCGCTGGCCTGGACGACGGCGCCACCGGGCTGGGCCACTGCGCTTGCGACCGCCGCGGCGATCTCGGCCTGCTCGTCGATCCTGTCCTTTGATTGCAGACGCTCGTCATAGGTGTTCGCCCATGTCACCGACCCGTCGGATCGTCGCACGAGCCGCACGACCAGGCGCAGCCGCTCACCTTCCACTCTCACTCGCCCCTCCAAAGCGTAGGTTGGCTCCTCCGATGCCTGCAAGACGTCCTCGGAACCCGAGCGGGCGACGAGGTCGAGCTCCTTGAATTTTGCGATGTTGCCGACGACCTCGTCGGTCAGTCCTCGTGCCATCATCGCCGACTGTTGCGTGCCGGAGAGATCTTCGAACGGGCTGACGAGCAGTCTGGGGATGTTCGGTCGGCCGATGCCGGCAGCCGGTTCGCTCTCTGTCGGAAAGAGGAACACGGTGGCCGCCAGTCCGCCAAGGGCGCAGGCGAACACGCTTGCTGCAAGCACGATCGGGCGGCGAAAGCGATGAACGAAAGGCGAGGGTTCAGGCACTGCGACGCTCGCTGCGCCGGTCAAGGCACGCAGATCGCCGCGCCTTTCGAAGGTCGGGACGTAGGCTCCCTTCGGCATCCGGATCACGATCGGGTCGTTGCGTCCGGCGACGAGATAGTAGCGTTCGAGCGCCCGCCGGATACGGCCTGCCTCGATGCGAACAGCCGGATCCGTCTGCGGGTCGAAGGACGAATCTCGACCGAAAACCTCAGTCGCAATCGAATAGGCCTTGATGCGGTCGCCGCGACCCGCCAACGTTTCCTCGATGACATAGGCTAGGAATTTGCGGTCCCGCTCGGGTGCATCGAACTCGGCGCTGAGGCGAATTCGATCGAGCTGTGTCAGGATTTCTGCATTGCTCAGCGGGGACGTTGTCGGTTCGACACCGATGTCCTTCGGGTCTCGGATTGCCATCGCGCGCCTCCATGGGCACAATGTGAGATTGTATCCGGCGGCACTGTAATCTCCCGTATCCTACGTCCCTGCCCGGTGCGAGCGCAACATCTATTCTCGGCTTGCGCTTGGGTTGCGTTAGGTTCGGCTGTTCATCGCCTGCGCAGCAACCTTGCCGGCTTCCAGGGATGCGCTGTTGTCGCCCCATCGGGAGGCGAGGTTGCGCCAACGGCGACATGAGACATGTCACAAGCGAGAAGTGCGCGGCGCGTCCTCAACGATCGCGACGCGCTTTAAGATCGTGCGCCGTTTCTCAAGGGAACGCGCGGGGTGTCCGGCGGTGTGAAAAAGGTCGCTGCAGGCGCCGGACGGCCGACATGGAAGCCCTGCACGTGGTCGATCCGGAAGCGTCGCATCAATGCCAGTTGCTCGTCGGTTTCCACGCCTTCGATCAAGATCTTGTGGCCGCGGTTGCGCACGAGCCCGATGATGTCCTGCAGCATGGCGCGCCCCTTCGGCGTGGCGCAGTCATGCAGGAACGACCGGTCAATTTTCACCGTATCGAAATCGATCAGGCGCAGCCAGGAGAGACCCGCGAAACCCGTGCCGAAGTCGTCGAGCCAGATCCGGATACCCAGCGTTTCCAGATCGCTGATGCAGCGCAGGATGCCCGAGTGCATCTCCATCTCGAGCCCCTCGGTGATCTCGAAGGCGAGGCGGCTGCCGGCGACGCCGGTCTCGCCTAGGATGGCGGCGACCGAGGTTGCGAACCCCGGGGTCTTCAGCTGGATCGGCGAGACGTTGACGCTGACGAGCGGAACATGGTTGTCGACGAGCAGTTCGCGGCACACTGTCTTTATCGCCCAGCGTCCGAGATCAAGAATGGCGCCGGTGCGCTCGGCAACCGGGATGAACAGGCTCGGCGGAACCGAGGTGCCGTCCAGCATCGTCAGGCGCATGAGGGCCTCGACGGCATCAACCTCGCCGGTCATGACGTTCTTGATCGGCTGGTAGACGAGGGACACCAGGTTCTGGTCGATTGCGATCTTCAGAAGCGCTGCGATGTTCTCGCTCTCGTCACTGCTGTGCGGGTCGTTCGGGTCGAACAGCTTGGCGCAGTTTCGGCCGTTTGCCTTGGCAGCGTAGAGCGCGCGATCGGCCTCGTGGATGATCTTCTCGAGCTTGGCCCCGGTTTGGTTGCGGGTGAAAGCGGCGCCGATGGAGACGGTCACGATCGAGACGCCGTCGCGGCGCTGCTGGTGCATCAGCCCCATGTTTTCGACGGTTCGGCAAATGACTTCGGCAAGCTCGGCGGCCTGTTCCCGGGTGTCGATGCGCGCCAGCACGATAAATTCCTCGCCACCGTAACGGCCGATCGAGCCGTTGTAGTTCTTGATGGCCTCGCCAAGCGCATTAGCCACGAGAATGAGGCAGCGATCGCCCTCCTGGTGGCCGTAGCAGTCGTTGTATTTCTTGAAGAAATCAACGTCGATCAACATGGCTGTGAAGTTCTTTCCGAGCTTCTGCCAATCATTCCAGTAGTCGCGCAGCTGCTGATCGATCGCGCGGCGATTGTCGAGACCGGTCAGGGGGTCGGTGTTGGACAGCCGCAGCAGGGCCATGCCCCGCTCGGACGCCTCGTTCTGCTGGATCTTCGCTTCGAAGGCGTTGAGGAAGACCTTGTAACGCTCGCGGTTGAGCTTCCAGTTCACGTAGGAGGTGAAGACGAAACAAGAGAGATAGAAGGTTCCGAACGCAATCAGATAGGACGGATCGTGTTCGGAGAAGAACGAGAGCGCGATGAAGAACGTCACAAGGACGATGCTCGAGGCGATCACCGAGAGGCGAAAGCGAAAGCTGAAGAACAGATTGGCGCCCATCATGAAAATGGCGCCGAAGATCATGTAGTAGGACATGCTGTCCGTATCGGCCGTCAGCATCGCGGGGACGAGCCAGCCGATATAGCCAAAGACAAGGGCTGCGGCGCAGGTGCCGTCAAGCCATTTGGTCCGGGCCTTCAGCCGGAACAGGATCTCAAGGGTCAGAAGCGAACCGATGCCGACGATGAGGCGGGCGACGATCGTGTAGAACGCAACGTCGGGGATGAGCAGGATGTCGGGGATGAAAAACAGCAGATAGACGACAACTGCGACCCACAGCCCCTGTCTCGTCGCGGCGCGCCGACCAGCCTCACCCTCCATGCGATAGAGGGTCTGAAGCTCTGCCAGGTGCGGCCTGTGCGGCTGCTTGTGTAGGTCGATGTCAACTACGTCGGCCAACGTGTGCTTCATGCACTGATCCATCGAGTTGCGTCACGGTCAACGGAAACCTGTCGTCGTTGTTCCATTGACGGACGCTGTTGCGGACACTCCCTGCGTGCTCTCCGCGCGCCAGATGCAACAAGGGCGGGAAATGCTGCGAGGCATGATAGGGAGTGTCCATTAAGTTTTGTTAAATTAATGAGCTAGGAAGCCTGTGATTCGGCATAGCCCAAAGGGATGAGACACAGGAATTTACCTTATTATATACAAAAACTTGCAATCCGAGCTGGAATGCGCACATCTTCGCAACCATTGTTAACAAACCTTTAACGGATGGTCTCGCGTGCGCCAATTTCAGACTGTTTTCGA
>NZ_DASYHB010000005.1:0-2469 GCF_035999185.1 Ensifer sp.
CATGGAATCCCTCCACCTCGTCGAGCGTCTGCACCGCCGTCTGCTCGACGTCATCAAGGACGAGTTCGACCGCGAAGGTCGCAGCGACGTCAACGCCGTCCAGGCCCTGTTGCTCTTCAACATCGGCAACTCGGAACTGACCGCCGGCGAACTTCGCTCCCGCGGTTACTACCTGGGCTCGAACGTCTCCTACAACGTCAAGAAGCTCGTCGACCTCGGCCTGATCAACCACCAGCGCTCCCGCGTCGACCGTCGGTCGGTTCGCATCAGCCTGACTGAAGATGGCCAGGAAATCGCTGAAACCGTCGCCAAGCTCTACGAGCGCCACGTCGGCTCGATCCAGAAGGTCGGCGGCATCGGTTCGGATGAATTCACCCAGATGAACAAGCTCCTGCAGCGCCTCGACCGCTTCTGGAACGACAGCATCATGTACCGCCTCTAATCGGGCAAAAACCTCCAGTTCAAGGGTCGGGCGCAATCCCTGCGTGTCCGACCTTTGCCGTTTTGCGGCCTGTCTACGTGCCGCGGAAAAAAGCACGGCTTCGTGGCACAATCGTCGTGGTTGCCCGACGTGCCAAGCAGAAAATATTAGAAAATCAGAATGTTGCGGTGCTGTTTGTACGTGGTTCCGGCAACGTCCATGCGCAAAGCAAAAGGCGTGCCATTCCTCCCGTGGAACCGTTCGAGACACGAATTGGCCATATTGCTGTGACAGCGACGACGGCATGCGGTAGTGCGGCCACGTGTATTGTCAGGCGTGGATTCGTTTTGCGTTTAGCCTGCCGAATGAGGGTCCTCACTCGCGGTATCGTGAAATCATGTGAGGGCAGGGTGGCTCGTTGGTTGACCTTTGTTAACCACGATCGTGTTAGGGCTGCGGCAACGTGCGTGCCAGCGCATGGGGCGCGTACCAACGCATTGGGATGGTAGGAATATGTCGAAAAAGAATGGAATTGATGCATTCTCGCGCCGCGCCTTTTTGCGCTCGGCGGCAACCTTCGGCGCCGTGGCAGTCGCCGGTGCCGCAAGTGCACAGGACGCCCTGAACGAGATCATCAATTCGCCGCGCCGTGGCTCCTGGGACGACCAGTATGACGCCAAGGCTTCGCGCACCGCAACGACGGTTGTCTCCAACACCCCGGTCTTCGGGACGGAGACGATTGCCCACGTGCAGCAGGCGATCTTCGACTACCAGAACATCGTGTCGCAGGGCGGTTGGCCGACGGTCCAGACCAGCGTCAAGCTCGAGCTTGGCGTCACCGATCCTTCGGTGCAGCAACTTCGCCAGCGCCTGATGGTTTCCGGCGACCTGCCGCGTTCGGCCGGCATCTCGTCGTCCTTCGACAGTTACGTCGAGGGTGCGGTCAAGCGCTTCCAGGCCCGTCATGGCCTGCCAGCCGACGGTGTCATCGGCGAATACACGCTGAAGGCGATCAATGTCGACGCCAACACCCGCCTTGGCCAACTCCAGACGAACCTCGTTCGCTTGCAGTCGATGTCCGGCGATCTCGGCCGCCGCTATGTGATGGTCAACATTCCGGCCGCCTATATCGAGGCGGTCGAAAATGGCCGAGTGGCGCTGCGCCACACCGCCATCGTCGGCAAGATCGACCGCCAGTCGCCGATTCTCAATTCGAAGATCTACGAGGTCATCCTCAACCCCTACTGGACCGCGCCGCGCTCGATCATCCAGAAGGATATCATGCCGCTGATGCGCAAGGACCCGACGTATCTCGCGCGCAACTCGATCCGTCTGTTCGACGGCAGCGGTGGCGAAGTGTCGCCGGAAACCGTCGACTGGAATGCGGAGAAGGCGCCGAACCTGATGTTCCGTCAGGATCCGGGCAAGATCAACGCGATGTCCTCGACGAAGATCAACTTCCACAACGAGCATCAGGTCTACATGCACGACACGCCGCAGCAGGGCCTGTTCAACAAGCTGATGCGTTTCGAATCGTCCGGTTGCGTGCGCGTACAGAACGTGCGCGACCTCTCGACCTGGCTGCTGAAGGAAACGCCCGGCTGGTCGCGCCAGCAGATCGAGGCGACGATCAAGACCGGCGTCAACACGCCGATCACGCTCGCCGAGGAAGTGCCTGTGTTCTTCACCTACATCACCGCCTGGTCTGCCAAGGACGGCGTGGTGCAGTTCCGCGACGACATCTACCAGCGCGACGGCGCCACGGAACTGGCGCTGCAGACGCCCTATGGCGTCGAGCAGTCGGCTGGTTCGGTCGATCAGGACGCATTGCCGCAATAAGCGAATTTGCGACACGGAAGAGTTCGAGCCGCGCTTCCCCCGGGAGCGCGGCTTTTTCGTGGGATGAGCCCGCGATATTTCGGCGCGGCAGATGGGGGAAATGACGCAAACCGCACAGCGGATATTGCTCTCGCCGTGCGAGGAAGCTAAAGAACTGCCACCCTTGAGAGGAGCCTCGCGCCAATGCCTGCACAGACCAATGACGCCTT
>NZ_DASYHB010000008.1:0-11291 GCF_035999185.1 Ensifer sp.
CGAAACGCTCGCTCAAGGGCTGAAGCGCGAACTCAAGGTCGTTATCCCGGCCAAGGACATGGAAGCTCGTATGAACGAGCGCCTGGCCGAAGTGAAGGACCGTGTGAAGATCAACGGCTTCCGTCCGGGCAAGGTGCCGGCTGCGCATCTGAAGAAGATCTACGGCAAGTCGATCATGGCTGATCTCGTCAACGAGATCGTTCGCGAAAAGCCGACCGAGATCCTGTCGGGCCGTGGCGAAAAGTCGGCGACCCAGCCGGAAATCGCGATGACCGAGGACGAGGCCGAAGCCGACAAGATCCTCAACGCTGAAGCCGACCTCGAATTCACCGTTGCCTACGAAATCATCCCGGCGATCGAACTCAAGGACGTCAGCGGCATCAAGGTGACCCGCGAAGTCGTCGAGATCGCTGAAGACGAAGTCAACGAGCAGATCCTGAAGATCGCCGAAAGCGCCCGCAGCTACGAATCGAAGAAGGGCAAGGCCGCCAACGGCGACCGCGTCACGATCGATTACCTCGGCAAGGTCGATGGCGTTGCCTTCGACGGCGGCAAGGACGAAGACGCTGAGCTGGTTCTCGGCTCCAACCGCTTCATCCCGGGCTTCGAAGAGCAGCTCGTTGGCGTCAAGGCTGGGGACGAGAAGAC
The DNA here is from genome assembly GCF_035999185.1 of Ensifer sp. Taxonomy (GTDB): domain Bacteria; phylum Pseudomonadota; class Alphaproteobacteria; order Rhizobiales; family Rhizobiaceae; genus Ensifer. Next base: position 649 of record NZ_DASYHB010000008.1, read on the forward strand.
CATCACCGTTACCTTCCCGGCTGAATACCCGGCTGCAAACCTTGCAGGCAAGGAAGCGACCTTCGACATCACCGTCAAGGACGTTGCCGGCGCGCAGGACATCGAAATCAACGACGAACTGGCCACCAAGCTCGGCCTCGAATCGGCTGACAAGCTGAAGGAAATCGTCCGCGGCCAGATCGAAAGCCAGTACGGCAACCTGACCCGTCAGAAGGTCAAGCGTCAGATCCTCGACCAGCTGGACGAACTCTACCAGTTCGAAACGCCGGAGCGCCTCGTCGACGCCGAATTCGAAAACATCTGGCGCCAGATCAACACCGACCTGCAGCAGGCCGGCAAGACCTTCGCTGACGAAGAAACCACCGAAGAAGAAGCCCGCGCCGAATATCGTAAGCTCGCTGAGCGTCGCGTTCGCCTCGGCCTCGTTCTCTCGGAAATCGGCGAAAAGGCCGGCGTTCAGGTCAGCGACGACGAACTGCAGCGTTCGCTGTTCGAACAGCTCCGCCAGTTCCCGGGCCAGGAAAAGCAGATCCTCGACTACTTCAAGAACACCCCCGGTGCTGCCGCTTCGCTGCGCGCTCCGCTGTTCGAAGAAAAGGTCGTCGACCACCTGCTCGGCGAAATCTCGGTAACCGACAAGACGGTTTCCAAGGAAGAGCTGACGGCTGACGACGAAGAAGGCGAAGGCAAGGCTGCCAAGAAGGCTCCGGCCAAGAAGAAGGCTGCTGCCAAGGCTGAAGCCGCTGAAGGCGAAGAAGCTGCCGCTCCGAAGAAGAAGGCTCCGGCCAAGAAGAAGGCCGCTGACGACAGCGCCGAGTAATCGGACCAAAGCCTAGAAATAAAAGAAGGCCCTGCCGCTTGCGGCGGGGCCTTTTTCATTCGGTCTGCCGTGTCTGGTATCGACGGCAACGACCGTCAGGCGAGGTTGAGCAGAAGGGCACGGTGGTCGGAAACTTCCGGCTCAGCGACGACATCGAACCTTGAGACATCGACGCTGGCGTTCACCAGCATGTAGTCGGCAAACCGACCATCCTTCAAATAGTGTGACGTCCGGGTGTCCTTGTGACCGCGAGAGACGACGAGGTCGGTCAAGCCGAGTTCAGCGAGTGCTGGAAACGTTATGCTGTCGGGCAGCACGTTGAAGTCTCCGCACGCCACAAGGCGCTCGTCCCCCGGCCAGACCTGGCGAATGAGCCCTGCCAGTGCTTCGGCCTGGGCGCTGCGTTCCGGGCTGTCGCCCTTGCCGTTGACCGCGCGCAGGCCGTGCATCTGGGCGATTGTGATTGCCCTGCCGGCGTCGTGATCGAAGAGGCGGATGCAATGAGCATTGCGGGCGCGCGGATGCGCACCCCAACCGTTGGCCGAATACGCGCCGTGGACGAAGCCGAGCGCCTGGCCAATCACCGAATGGGTTCGCCGCACGAACGTGGCCAGGCCGAATTCCGAGGGTATGAGTGTTTCGCCGTCAAACAGCGTGCCCTGGGCCGTCGGGCAGAAGAAACCATCGTGCTCAGGAAGCAGGGCTGAAATTTCGTCAAAGAGATTGGCCCGCTGTGGCAACTCGACGCCGACGTCGCGATAGATCAGCCATTCGGCTTTGCTGCGAGGCGAACGCCCGACTTCCTGCAAGCAATACACATCGGCATCGACGTCGGCGAGGTAGGTCATCAAGGGTGCGTGCAGCTTGCCGCCCCAGGCATTGAGCGAAAGGATACGCATGGCGTCGGGCCTCTTCATCAAACGAGCGGTGAAGCTACCCGATTCGTGTCTCTTTCGGAGCGTTATTGCCGATTTCGCGCCTGTCCGGCAACGCGGGAAGAGGCACGAGGCAATGACGCAAATTGCCTCGCCGCTGACGGCCGATCCTTCAAGTTTCGCGACAGTCCCCTGTCCACAGCGTTCGCGCCCGCTTACGCTTTGGCCGATTCCTGCTTGATTTCGCCCATGCGGTTCCAGGCATCGAGACCGGCGATCTTGTAGGCTTCGGCAAGCGTCGGGTAGTTGAAAGTGTTCTCGACGAAATACTCGACCGTGCCTTTGAGGTTCAAGACCGCCTGGCCGATATGGACCAGTTCGGTCGCACCTTCGCCGATGATATGGACGCCCAGCAGGCGGCGGGTCTTCAACGAGAAGATCATCTTCAACAGACCGGAATCGAGGCCCATGATGTGGCCGCGCGAGGTCTCGCGGAAGCGCGCCATGCCACATTCATACGGGATACCGCGCTCCTTGACCTCTTCTTCCGAAAGGCCGCAGGTCGAGATCTCCGGTACGGCATAGATGCCGTATGGGAAGTACTTCTGCGGCTCCATGGCGATGGCGCCGACAGCGACCCGGGCCGCGATGCGGCCCTGTTCCATCGACGTCGAAGCAAGGCTCGGAAAGCCGACGACGTCGCCGGCAGCGTAGATGTTCGGCACGGAGGTCTGGAAGGTCTCGGGGTTGACCTTGAGCCGCCCGCGACTGTCGGCCTCAAGTCCCGCCGCCGGCAGGTTGAGCGTGTCGGTCGCGCCCATGCGACCCGCAGCGAAGAGCACCATGTCCGTTGTGATCTTGCGGCCGTTGTCGAGCGTCAGCAGCACCTTACCATCGTCCAGTCGCTCGACCTTGTCGGCCTTCTGTCCAAGATGCAGCTTCATGTTGCGGTCGCGCAACTGATAGATGAAGTCTTCGACGATCTCCTTGTCGATGAAGTCGAGCATCGTCGTCTTCGGGTCGATGACCGTTACCTGGGTGTCAAGCGCGCTGAAGATCGTCGCGTATTCGATGCCGACGACGCCGGCGCCTATGACCACCAGGGAGCGCGGCAGCTCAGCAATATCGAGCAGTTCGTCACTGTCGAGCACCGTCTTGCCGTCAAAGGGCATGTAGTCCGGGCGGAAGGGCTTGGTGCCGACGGCAAGCATGATGCTGGTGCCGGACACGAGCAGGGTCTCGCCGTCGTCCTTGACGACCTCAAGTGTCGTCGGATCGACGAAGCTCGCCTTGCCGCGCATCTGCTGCACGCGATTGCGGGCAAACTGGTGCTCGAGCACTTCGACTTCGTGATTGAGTGTGATGATCAGGCGCTGCCTCAGGTCGTCGGCGCTGATCTCCTGCTTGACGCGGTATGCGCGCCCGTAAAACCCGCGCTCGCGCCAGCCCGACAGATTGAGAGCCGTCTCGCGCAGGGTTTTCGAAGGAATGGTGCCGGTGTGAACCGAAACGCCACCGACGCGTTTTCCCTGTTCGATGACGAGAACCTTCTTGCCGAGCTTGGCGGCCTGAATGGCGCCGCGGCGACCGGCCGGCCCGCTTCCGACAACGATGAGATCGAACTGGTTCATGGGCTTTTCCGTTGCAAGATGGAATCGTTGTGCGATGCGAAAGACTGTCGCTTTGAAGCCTCTATATCGTCAATGGCACCGTTTAATGAAGTGGTTTTCATATCTGAAAACTGTCGGGTGAGAATATAAGGAAATGCGCGTATGCTTGGCTTCGTATCGACATGCCGAGCCCATGGGTTTCGTGTTTGCCTGGGAGGTCGCGATGGGATTGGAGCTGACGAACAAGGTTGTGCCGCAGTCCGAAGCCGAGGACCTCAACTCGCACCCGGAACAACGACCGGGTGTCGTCGCCGCTGCGGTTTACGAGAACGGCGTGCGGGTCCGCGATATCCAGGTTGAGGATGCCGGCAAGTGGCGGGCGCGGCCGGGTACCGTCGTCTGGATCGGTCTGCACGAACCGGACGCCGATCTTCTTCGCCAAGTACAGCAGGAGTTCGAGCTGCATGATCTGGCGATCGAGGATGCGTGCAAGGCGCATCAACGGCCGAAGCTTGAGATCTACGGCGAGTCGATCTTCGTCGTTGCCCGCACCGCCCATATGGTCGGCGACGAGATTGCCTTCGGCGAAACCCATCTTTTTGTCGGGCGCGGTTATGTCGTCTCTGTCCGACACGGTGCGTCGACCTCCTACATGGCCGTCCGCCAGCGCTGCGAATCCTCGCCGGCGGCCCTTGCCCATGGCGAAAACTACATCCTCTATTCCATCCTCGATTTCATCGTCGACAACTACATGCCCGTCATAGAGGCGATCCATGAAGAAGTGGAGGAACTGGAAGATCGCTTGCTGCGTGAACGGCTGATCAAGAAGGACATCGAGCGGCTCTACCTGCTGCGCCGCAACCTCCTCAGACTGCGCAACGCCGTCGTACCCTTGGTCGATGTGTGCCGCCGTCACGAGCATATCGAGCTGCCGGGCATGGACGCGGCGCTGCAGCCGCTCTTCCGCGATGTGACGGACCATGTGCGCCGCGTTCAGGAGGATATCGACGCGCTGCGCGAGGTGCTCGCCTTCACCTTCGAAACGAGCCTGATGGTCGGGCAATCCGAACAGACGGAGATTTCGCGCAAGCTCGCGTCCTGGGCGGCGATCCTGGCGGTGCCGACGGCGATTGCCGGCATTTACGGGATGAATTTCGATGACATGCCGGAACTAAAGTTCCGCTACGGCTATTTTGTCGTTCTGGCGGTGATCATCGGGTTGTGCGGGACGCTCTATCGCTTCTTCCGCCGGGCGAAATGGCTGTAGGCCGGAGCGCCTGAAGCAAAGCGTGAAGTACCAATTCCCGGGTTCGGAGGACGTGGTGGCAACCCTTTTGGAAACGCTCGGCCAGCTGATCGGCGCGAACTGGAAGCAGCGCGAGGTAGCCAAGCGATACTCGCGCACCTTTTTGTGTCGCTGCGGCAGGCACATCTTCTTCGGCAATATCGTTTGCAACAACTGCCAGGCGCCGCTCGGCTATTTGCCCAGTGAAGACACGCTGCTGTCGCTTGAGCCCGGCCCAGAGCCAGACACCTGGCTCGCAGACGGCAACCAGTCTTTGCTGAAATATTGCGGCAACCGCGATACGCCGGCGCAATGCAACTGGATGCTGGCGGCGAGCGAGCCGAGGTCTCTGTGCATCGCATGCGGGCTAAACCGAACAATTCCGGATCTCGACCGCGAGGACAATGCCCGCTACTGGGGGCTGCTTGAGGTGGCAAAGCGAAGGCTCGTGTCGCAGTTGCTGGCGCTTGGCTTGCCCGTGAAGTCCAAGGTCGACGAGGACGAGGCACACGGCCTGATGTTCGACTTCCTCCGTTCTCCGCCGGAAGGGCCGCGTGTGCTGACCGGGCATGCTGACGGCTTGATTACGGTCAACGTCGAAGAGGCAGATTCTGTCGAGCGGGAGAAGATGCGGCTCGAACTACATGAACCCTACCGCACGCTCCTTGGCCATTTTCGACACGAGGTCGGTCACTACTATTGGAACCGGCTCGTTCTGAACGGCCCCTGGCTGGAACCGTTTCGCGCGCTCTTCGGCGACGAGCGGGCCGATTATGCGGAGGCATTGAAGGCGAACTACGCAAACGGCCCGCCCGCAGACTGGGCTGACCGATACATCAGCTCCTATGCTTCCACGCACCCCTGGGAAGATTGGGCGGAAACCTGGGCGCATTACCTGCACGTGGTCGACAGCCTCGGCACTGCGCTCGGGTTTGGGCTCGACGCAGAGGATCTGGAGGCTGCGATCCAGCCGTTCGAGAGCGATGCTCTGTATGCGCCCGCCGACGCCGGCGCCGAGCGATTTCTATCGCTGCTCAATTCCTGGATCGAAATGACGATGGTGCTCAACGAGTTGGCGCGCAGCATGGGCCAGCCGGACTTCTACCCCTTCGTGATGTCGAAGCCGACAGTGGCCAAGCTGCAGTTCGTGCATATGGTCGTTGAGCACCAACGCTCGTCTGGGGAAGATGGCCTTCTGGGATGAGGAGCTTTGCCACTGCTTTTGCCACGAAGCGGCGATGTGGGAGCAGGGCGATCAGAACAGCCGCAGGCCCTTCAGGCTGACGTGTCCGTCCTTGCCGATGATGATGTGATCGTGCACGGCGATGCCGAGCGGTTTCGCCGTCTCAACGATCAGCTTGGTCATGTCGATATCGGCGCGAGACGGGGTCGGGTCGCCAGATGGATGGTTGTGAACGAGGATGATCGCCGTGGCCGAGAGGTCCAGCGCGCGCTTCACCACTTCACGCGGATAGACAGGTGCATGGTCGATGGTGCCCGTCTGCTGCACTTCGTCGGCAATCAGCGCGTTGCGCTTGTCCAGGAACAGGATTCGGACCTGCTCCTTGGTCTCGTAAGCCATGGCCGCATGGCAGTAGTCGATGACGGCGCTCCACGACGAAAGGATTTGCTTCTGGCGAAGTTCGCTCTTCAGCGTCCGATGGCCGATCGTGGAGATGAGCTTGAGATCGAGAGCCACCGCCTCGCCGATGCCGTTCACCTCCTGCAACAGCGCAATCGGCGCGCCGAAGACGCCGGCAAGCGTGCCGAAACGCGCAAGCAGGGCTTTTGCGATCGGCTTGGTATCCTTGCGCGGGATCAGCCGAAACAGCAACATCTCCAGGATTTCGTAGTCGGCCAGCGCCGCGTCGCCCTGTTCCCGGTAGCGCGTGCGCAGTCGGTCTCGGTGTCCGTGGTAGTGCGCTTCGGGTGCCGGTGCCTTCTTGGCCACCGGCACGGCGTCCAGCTGAAACTGTGGAAAGAACGTCCGTTCATCCGCCGATGGCGTCATGTCGCCGTCAGTAGAGATCGGACGCTTTGTCATGCGGCGCCGAGGGTGCTGACGCCGGGCTTGAACAGGCCGGCGGGTGACAACGTGAAGATCTCGCATCCGTCCGCAGTCACGCCGACGGTGTGCTCGTACTGGGCCGAAAGCGACCGGTCGCGGGTAACTGCGGTCCAGCCGTCTGCCAGCACTTTCACGTGCGGGCGCCCGAGGTTGATCATCGGCTCGATGGTAAAGATCATGCCTTCGCGCAGTTCAGGACCTTCATTGGCGCGGCCATAATGCAGGATGTTCGGCGCGTCGTGGAAGAGCTTGCCGACGCCATGGCCGCAGAAGTCGCGCACGACCGAGCAGCGTTCCGCTTCGGCATAGGTCTGGATCGCTTCGCCGATCGCGCCGGTGCGCGCGCCCGGGCGAACGGCTGCGATGCCGCGCATCAGGCTTTCATGGGTGACATCGAGCAGTCGCTCGGCCGCCCGCTTGATTTCGCCCACGGGATACATGCGGCTCGAATCGCCGTGCCAGCCATCGACGACATAGGTCACGTCGATGTTGACGATGTCGCCTTCGCGCAGCGGCTTGTCATTGGGGATCCCGTGGCAGACGACGTGGTTGATCGATGTGCAGGACGACTTCGTATAGCCGCGATAGTTCAGCGTTGCGGGCAGGGCGCCATTGTCCATGCCGAATTCGAACACGAAGCGGTCGATTTCGTCGGTCGTAACGCCGGGCTGCACGCGAGAGACAAGTTCATCAAGGCAGCGCGCCGTCACCTGACAGGCCTTGCGCAGCCCTTCAAACCCATCCGCTCCATAAAGCCGGATGACGCCAGTGTTCTTGTAGGGCGCAGACCCCGCCTCGATGTAAGTCACCATTCCAAAACTTTCATTTGTTCCAAGTCGGATTTCATAAAGCAGCGAGGGCTGTCTCGTCCACTGTCATCAATCCGGTCGGCTGGATTTGGGTCGGCGAAACCCGACATTTCACCGCATAGGCCTCGACGCCGCGCGTCATCGCGCGGTCGAACGCCCGGGCATAGACCGGATCGAAGTCGCGGCAGATCCGCAACGTGTCGCAATCACCGCGCTGCACGAGATAGATCATGATGGCGCGATAGCCCGCTTCGACCATGTCGCCGAGTTCGTCGAGGTGCTTGGCGCCACGGGCGGTTGGGCTATCCGGAAATTCCGCAAGACCGGGCGCGCGACTGAAGTGCACGTTCTTCACCTCGACATAGGCCAGGCCGCGCTCGGGGTCGCTGAGCAAGATGTCGATCCGTGAATTGCGCCCGTATCGCTGTTCGCGGGCAAGGCTTTGGTAGCGGTGCAGGTCGGAGACAAGCTCGAGCCGGATGGCCTCTTCCGCGAGCCGGTTGGGCAGGCCGGTATTGATGCCGACCAGGGTACCGTCGGCCTCGACGATTTCGAGCATCTGGCGATATTTCCGCGTCGGGCTGTCGTGTTCCGACATCCAGATGCGCGAGCCGGGCGTGGTGAGGCCGCGCATCGACCCGGTGTTGGGGCACGAGCCGGTCATCGCCGTGCCATCCGGCAGCACGGCGTCGAAGAGAAAGCGCTTGTAACGCTGGACGAGGGTCGCTTGTGCGAGCGGCGGATCGAAGATCAAGGCGAGTCCTGTTGCGGCTTCAGGCGCGGGCGCGCACGTAGGAACCCGGCGCTTCTTCCAGCGTATTCAGCGGGCCGCCGGGTTTGCGAGCGGGAACACGTCGCTTGTCGAGCTTCTCGAGCCATTGATGCCAGTGCGGCCACCAGGAGCCCGGCGTTTCCTTCGCAGACTTGAACCAGTCGTCGAACTCGCCCTTGGGCGGGCCGCCGGTCCAGAACTGGTACTTGCCCTTGTCCGGAGGGTTGACGACGCCGGCGATGTGGCCGGAGCCCGAGAGCACATAGGTGACCTTGCCGCCGAAGGACGAACTGCCAAGGAAAACCGAGCGCGGCGGTGCGATGTGGTCTTCCTTGGTGGCAAGGTTGTAGATCGGGATTTTGACGTCGCCGAGCGAGACCTGCTTGCCGGCGAGCATCATTTCGCCCTTCGACAGCTTGTTCTCGAGATAGCAGTTGCGCAGATAGAACGAGTGGTTGGCGGCGGGCATCCGGGTCGAGTCGGAGTTCCAGTAGAGCAGGTCGAAGGGCAGGGGATCCTGGCCCTTGAGGTAGTTGTTGACGAAGTAGGGCCAGATCAGTTCCGAGGCTCGGAGCATGTTGAAGGCGGTCGCCATCTTCGAGCCGTCGAGATAGCCGGTCACGCTCATGTTCTGTTCGATCTGAGTTATCTGATCCTCGTCGACGAAGACCTTGAGATCACCGGCGTGGGTGAAATCGACCTGGGTCGTAAAGAGCGTGGCGGAGCGGATACGCTCGTCACCTTCCGCCGCATGCAGCGCAAGCGTGGCCGCAAGCAGCGTGCCCCCGACGCAGTAACCGATGGCATTGACCTCGCGCTCGCCGGTCGCCTGCTCGACAGTGTCGAGCGCAAAACCGATGCCTTCACGGGCATAGGCTTCCCAGTCCTTCGTCGCGTGCCGTTCGTCCGGGTTGACCCAGGAGATCACGAATACGGTGTGACCCTGATCGACAGCCCATTTGATGAAGGATTTCTGCGGGTTGAGATCGAGAACGTAGAACTTGTTGATCCAGGGCGGGCAGATCAGCAGCGGCCGCTTCAGCACGGTTTCGGTCGTCGCTTCATATTGCAGCACCTGGCAAACGTCGCTCTGGGCGATGACCTTGCCGGGCGTAATCGCGATGTTTTCGCCGATCGCGAACTTGCTGGTGTCGGTCTGCCGGAGCTTGAGGTCGCCGCGGCCGGCGGCGATGTCCTCGGCAAACATCTGCATGCCCTTGACCAGGTTGGCACCGCTCGATGCGACGGTTTCCCTATAGAGCTGCGGATTGGTGGTGACGAAATTGGTTGGCGAAAGGGCGCTCGAAACCTGCCGGACGTAGAAGGCGGCCTTGTGCTTGGTATGGTCGTCCAACCCCTCCGCATCCTCGACCATGCGCTCGGCCCAGTCCGAGGTGACGAAATAGGCCTGGCGGATAAAGTCGAAGAACGGGTTCTTCACCCAATCCTCGTCGGTAAAGCGCTTGTCGTTGCGAAGAAGGGCGGGCGCATCCGCAGCCGCCGCATCGCCCGACATGCGGTGGAGCGTCCGCGACCAGATCTCGAAGAAGCTGCCCATGAGGTGCGTCTGGGCTTCCAGCGTGCGGCGCGGATCCGATAGCCAGTATTCCGACACCTTGGAAAGCGTCTTCACCATATCGGTGACTGGCTCGGCAAAAGTATCGGATTTCTGACCCGATTCGCGCGGCGCGAGCCAGGCGGATGCTGCCTTTCCAAGCTGCTCCATGGCGCGGGCGAGGTTGACGGCGAGGCTTTCCGGGTCCTTGACGATGTAAGGCTCGACGGATCTGGGGTCGAAGCCTGCGAAGCCGTCCTTGCCTTCCGCATTCCTCTCTGCTGTCACCCGGTGTCCTCCACAGCATCTTGTTTGTTTTGTATTTTTACATTCTGCCCGAAAATGATTACAAGGGCTAGCGCATCGTCGCGCCGTCAAATCAGAGGTTCTCTTCAGCATGCTTGCCGTCGGAAAACAGCGCTCCATCACCTTTGTTGCAGGGATCGTCCTCATCGGCACGCTTGCAGGCTGCAACAGCCAGACCACCAACTTTGAAAACTACCCTTCGGTCTACGGTCAGAAGCCGGCTGCAACGACCCAAATGACCAATGAAGAGGCGGTAAACATGCAGGCGCGCCTGACGTCGCTCGGCGCGGCGCGCAAGTCCGGTGCGATCTCCGAAGCGGAATATCAGCGGCGCCTGAAAGAGATGCGTGCGCTGGCCGAACAGCACGGCACCGACACGCTGAAAGAGATCCAGAATTAGCGCTTGCCTTTCCGGTGATTTGGACGCAAAGCGTTCAATGGCCGCATGGACGGCCGTTCACCACAGCGCACGGTTTCGCAAAGGCTAGAGCCGCTGGCGGGAGCGTGCGCCAAACGAGGTTTGGAGATGGAAGAGTTTCACAA
>NZ_DASYHB010000009.1:0-4116 GCF_035999185.1 Ensifer sp.
GCCACTTCTTACCACTCTCTTAACGAACTTAGCAGCCTTTTCCCGAAACGACACGGGGTCGTGAGAAAAGAGGTTAATTTATTGCTAATTTCCAAAGCGGGCGACGATTTCTGACGCAAGTGTTGCGCCTTCGGCACGATATCGCTGCTCAGCGACGATCGCCGGCCCGGTGCAGGCCGTGTAAACAGATGCAAAGGTGCGATACCCACGGTTGAAAGCAGCCGTCATTCGCTCGCGTCGTTTGACCTCGTTGGCGGTTTCCTTGTCGATCAATTCCTGCATGGAACGCCGCCAAACATCCTCCGGTTCCTTGATGCAGAGGTTTCGCAGGTAGTGCACGGAACCCAAAATCTCCGAAAGCCGAATCAACCTCTGGTCGTATGGGGTCGACTTTTCCTCGACGGCGACAGGTGCCGGAGCCGTGGTTTCGACCTTTGCGGGCTCTTTCGTCGGCGTTTTTTGCGCTGCAGCGCCGGTCGCTGCGGTCACGACGAGGCCGGCAACGGCCAGTCTTGCAAGGAGCGGGGCGATGATCATGATTTCATCAAGCTCGAATTGGCGGCGGATTCAAGGCTGAAGTCTGCCGTCGCCGATTCGCCGTCGCCGCGCGCCAGTCTTTCCACGCATTCTCGCACGCTGTCGGGGATCGGCAGGGCGAAGATCTCGTCGGGCGTGAACCAGCCAAGCCCGGCGGCGTCGTCGCTGGCGATGGCAACCGCGTCTTTATCGGCTTCGGCCTTGAAGACAGACAGCAGGAAATGCCGTCCCTCCGATTCCTTGCCGGGCAGGTCGTAGGTTTCAAACAGAACGGGGTTGCGCGCCCCGATGCCGGTCTCTTCCAGAAGCTCCCGCAACGCGGTTTCCGCCGGCGTTTCGCCAGGTTCTGCGCGTCCGCCCGGAAAGGCGTACATATCGGCCGAGGGCGGGTTGGCCCTGCGAACGAGCAAATAGCGTCCGTCGCGTTCGAGAATGACGGAGGAGGCAAGTTCAGGTCTGGTCGGCATCTGGGAATCAAATCGTCTCGGTAGCGTTGACCCATCCTACGTGAAGTGCCACATCGATGTCATGTGCGGACGTTTTGCGCTGACGGCGACACCGGAAGAATTGATGGAGTTGTTCGGCTTGCTGGAGAGCGAAGACTTTCCGGCGCGCTTCAACATCGCGCCAACCCAGCCGATCATGGTCGTCGTTTCCGGCGAGCGGGCCAGGCCCGGAAGCAATCTGCCGGAGCGCAAGGCCGTCCTCGTGCGGTGGGGCTTCATGCCTGGCTGGGTCAAGGACCCGCGTGATTTTCCGCTGCTGATCAATGCCCGGGCCGAATCGGCAATCGAGAAGGCGTCGTTTCGCGCCGCCATGCGGCATCGCCGCGTGCTGGTGCCGGCCTCCGGCTTCTACGAGTGGCGCCGGCCGCCGAAAGGGAGCCGCGAGCCCTCGCAGGCCTATTGGGTGCGTCCGCGCAAGGGCGGCATTGTCGCCTTCGCCGGCCTGATGGAGACCTGGTCTTCGGCTGATGGCTCTGAAGTCGATACGGCCGCCATCCTGACAACGGCGGCCAATGCGTCGATCCGGCAGATCCACGACCGTATGCCTGTTGTCATTGAGCCCGAGGATTTCGCCCGCTGGCTGGACTGCAGAACGCAGGAGCCGCGTGAGGTTGCCGATCTCTTCGGCCCTGTGGCCGACGACTACTTCGAGGCGATCCCGGTGTCCGACAAGGTCAACAAGGTCGCCAATTCCGGTCCCGATATCCAGGCAGAGGTAACGCCGGCTGCGGACACCCAGCCGAAGGACCGGAGCAAGCCGGCAGCCGACGACGGCCAGATGTCCCTGTTTTAAGGGAATAGCCCGGAAAGATCAGGCGGGGCGCTTGGCGAGCTTGGTCGCCGGCTTCGCCTTTAGCTGCAGCGCTGCGGCGAGCACGGCCTTCAGGCCGAGCGGGCGGTACTGTTCGACGAGATTGGCGGATTTCACGGCGTCTTTGGTCTTTGCGGCTTTCACTTGCACTCACTCCTTAATGCTTGCCTGAACCGGATACATGCCGTTTTCGTCATTCAGCGCGAAAACGGCGCTCCTCCCTGTTCTCCGGAAACAGGAACCCGTGGTGCAGAACCAACTACACCGCGAATCTGTTTTCCGCGTGGCGATCTCAGATAAGCCTAATCGTGACAAATCCATGACCGCCGATTCTGTTTCGATAGCCGACTGTGCTTGCATGCGGCTGACCTCTTGACCGGGCACGGGTGACGCGCGATAAGTGAGCCTATGAAAACGGTTACCTGCATTATCTGCCGGAAGATTATTCGCTAGCGTCCCGCTGGCCTGGCCGTTTTCGTCTCCTAAAATCCAAGATGATAAACGCGCGGGCCTCCCGGGCGCCGTGTTTTGACGGTCGTATGCGTATTGGAGAATGGGAATGGCGCCGACATTGAAGCTGTACAACACGCTGACGCGGGAAAAGGTCGAGTTTCGGCCGATCGACCCCAACAACGTCCGCATGTATGTCTGCGGCCCGACCGTCTATGACTATGCCCATATCGGCAATGCCCGGCCGGTCATCGTCTTCGATGTGCTGTTCCGGCTGCTGCGCCATGTCTATGGCGCGGAGCATGTGACCTATGCGCGCAACATCACCGACGTCGACGACAAGATCAACGCGCGGGCGCTGCGGGACTATCCGACGCTGCCGCTCAACGACGCGATCCGACGCGTGACCGAGAAGACCGAAACGCAGTTTCTGGCCGATGCCAACGCCCTTGGCAGCCTCGATCCGGATGTGCAGCCGCGGGCAACCGACAACATCGCTCAGATGATCGAGATCATCGAAAAGCTGATCGCCAAGGGCCACGCTTATCAGGCGGGCGGCGAGGTGCTGTTCGATACGAGGTCGATGGCCGACTACGGTCAGCTTTCAAAGCGCAACCTCGACGAACAGCAGGCGGGCGCCCGCGTTGCTGTGGAGGCGCACAAGAAGAACCCCGGCGACTTCGTGCTGTGGAAGCTCTCGGCCGAAAACGAGCCGGGCTGGGACAGCCCATGGGGCAGGGGGCGTCCAGGCTGGCACATCGAATGCTCGGCGATGAGCAGCCGCTATCTCGGCGAAGTCTTCGACATTCATGGCGGCGGGCTCGACCTGATCTTCCCGCACCATGAAAACGAGATTGCCCAGTCGCGCTGCGCCCACGGTACCGAAGTGATGGCGAATGTCTGGATGCACAATGGCTTCCTGCAGGTCGAAGGCCGCAAGATGTCCAAGTCCGAAGGCAATTTCGTCACCATTTACGAACTGCTGCATACCGAGAAGTTCGCCGGCCGCCAGTGGCCGGGCAACGTGCTGAGGCTCGCAATGCTGATGACGCATTATCGCGAGCCGATCGATTTCTCGGTGAAGCGGCTGGAAGAGGCAGAACACCTTCTGTCCAAATGGCCGGTGCCGGGTGAGGCGACGGGTGAGGCGGATCCGGCCATCGTTGCTGCACTCTCCGACGATCTCAACACGGTCGCAGCGGTTCAGGCGCTCCATGCTCTGGCCCAGAAGGCGGCGGCCGACCCGAAGCTGCTCGGCACTTTTGCGGCAAGCGCTGCGCTGATCGGCGTGGTGCCGGAGGCGGTCGAGCTGGACGAGGGGCTGGTGCGCGACATCGACGGCCGCGTGCGGGCCCGTCTTGAACTGCTGAAGGCGAAGAACTTCACTGAGGCCGACAAGATCCGCGACGACCTGTTGGCACGGGGTATCCAGCTCAAGGACGGCAAGGATCCGGCAACGGGCGAGCGCGTCACGACCTGGGACGTGAAGCGGTAGCTCAACCGTCGGCGAGGCGTGAAGGAGGAATTGGGGCGATGATCGACCATACAGGCATTCCGGTCACGGATTTCGATCGGGCGAAGTCGTTTTACGACGAGGCCTTTGCGACCCTTGGCGCCTCGCTCCTCATGATGGTGCCGGCGGAACATACCGGCGGCGCGAAGGTCGGCGGTTACGGGCGGGAACGGCCGGTCTTCTGGTTGCATGAGGCAGCGGCAGGCGCCGGCCGCCACTATGCCTTTGCGGCGCGAAGCCGGGCCGAAGTCGATGCGTTCTACGAGGCGGCGATTGCGGCAGGCGGGCGCGACAACGGC
>NZ_DASYHB010000042.1:0-83262 GCF_035999185.1 Ensifer sp.
GGAATGCTCTTGCCGGAGCGCGCAGCGCGCCAGGTGCCGTCGATGTGAAGGAGAATGTCCGGATAATGCGCCATGGGGTAGCCTTTGCTGAATGATGTTCATCGCGTCGATTGCGCGAGGTGGCATGATCGGGCCGGTGGGGAAGGCGTCGCCTGGCGAGGCGGCGCAGAGGAACTGAGATGGGGACGCGGTCACCCCGTTGCAAGACGGAATCCACGTCGGCCGCGATCTCAAACGCTCGATGGGCCTGCGTCAAGTGTTGAAACGGTGCGCGCGAGTGCCTCTTCCACGCTAAGCAACGGCGGGGATCGCAACAGGGTCCGCTGGCTATCTATCCTGCGCCCGGGTGCGGAAGTGCTCGATCATGAGCCGGCACAGACTTTCCATCGCCGGGCCGCGGACCCGGTCGATGCGGCGGATCGTATAGAACGGCAGCATTGGCCTGCTGAGGCCGTCGCGGGCGGCAAGCGGAACCTCGGTTAGTCGACCTTCGCCAAGATCCGCGGCCACCAGCCAGAGGGGCAGATGCCCCCAGCCGGCTCCGGCAAGAATGAGTGCGTGCTTGGTTGCAAGATCGCTCACCCGCAGCGTCTGCTGTGAGTAAACCGCGTAGCTACGCCCCTTCGCATCGACGATGGGATCGGCGACGACGATCTGTACGTGGTCGGCCAGATCGACCGTTGTCAGTCCGGCAGTGCCCTCAGGCGCAAGCGCGAGCGGATGCGAGGGGCCGCAGACCGGAACCATGCCCGCAAAGGCGGCGATCGCTTCGCTGGCGATATGGGGGTCTGTCTCCTGCGCGGCCGTCAGTCCGAGGTCGCAATCCCCGTCGAGCACCAGATTGAGCGCCATGGTCATTGGGGCCGTCACGAGTTCGACCCGCACCGCCGGATGTGCGCGTGCGAAATCGCTGAGGACCGAGGCGATATCCGGCAGGGGAAGCAAGGGATCGAGTGCAATCCGCAGCGCCGATTCCATGCCCTGATTGAAGCCATTGGCCCGGGCACGCAAGGCATCCGCCTTGATCAGCAGCGTCCTTGCTTCGGCCAGCAGCGTTGCGCCTTCGTCGGTCAGTTGCGGCCGGTGCTGGGAGCGATCGAACAAGGGCAGGCGTAGTTCGGCTTCCAGGTTGAGGATGGCGCTGCTGAGGCCGGATTGCGCCCGTCCGAGCGCACGTGCGGCTGCCCGAAACGAGCCGTGGTCGACGACGGCAACGAAAACGCGCAACTGGTCGAGCGTAAGGGCATCGAGCATGATCGCCATTCATGATCAGAGTGATCGATATTCGAGCAATTACATGGATCGTTCAGTTGAGGCAATGCTTCGAGGACGGTTCTATGGAGCGGGAAATGAAACGGGCGATCGTCTATTATGCATCGGGTGCACGGGAGGGGCGTGATCGCATCCGTCGCGCTGATCTCACCATCGTCGCGGTGGATAATCTCGATGATCTGCCGTACATCGCAAGGGGGCTGGCCGATGACGGCGTTCAGCTCATCGAACTTTGTGGCGGCATTTCGCCCCGTTGGCGCGCAGTCGTTGCGGCGGCGGCCGGTTCTCGTGTCCGCGTGAGCTCCGTCACCTTCGGCGTCGAGTCGCTCGGCGCCGCCCATCGCTTCAGGGAAGCCTCTATCGCCGGCCGGCCGCCGGACGGGGCTTTTCTGCTGCTAGAGCCTGGCGCAGATCCGGTTCACGATCGTTTCGTCCCGGCGTTCCCACCGCAACATCTGATCTTTGTTCCGGTACCGGACGAGCGCGTTGCCGCATCTGTCGCCATGGCTCTGGTTGAAGACGGGGTTGGCCTGATCGAACTCTATGGCGGCTTCACCAGCGCGGGTGCGGCGGCAGTGATCGATGCCGTCGACGGGCGTGCCGCAGTCGGTGTCGGTGCTGTCACTATCGATGCGATCTTGGCGCAAACGGGCGCGCAAGGATACGTGCATTGATCCCGCGCCCGCGATCCGTTCCCGAGGTTGTGCAAATCCACGGAGGGCCTGGGCCAGATATCGGCGATGTCGAGGCGATCCTCGATCTTGTTGCCCGGGTGGAACAGACCCAGTGGCTGCGCGACGCCGACGGGTTTTGCGCGCTGCTTGGGCCGCAAGCCCTGTGGACGACAGCCTTCGGTCGCCGGATCGACGGCTGGTCGGCGATACGCGACTTCACGCGTGCCGTGCTTCCGACCGTCTTGCGCGATTTCCAGGCCTTCTACGAGGCCGAGCGCATCACGTTCCTCGGCGAGGGGATCGCCGCCGTCAACGTCCGGCAGGTTCCGGTCGATGCTGAAGGCAACAGGCGGCAGGACGACGAGGAAGGGCGGCCGCTCTACATACTTGGTCGTTATGAAGGCAGCTGGAAGATCGTGATGGCTCAGAACACCACCTACCAGAGCGAAAAGATCGCCACGCAGCAGTGGGTCGTGAATAAAATGACCAGCGGCCAGGAAGACCGCCATGATTGAACGATCCGTCGGCCACGCCACCTTCGTCATTCGCCGCAGCTATGCCGCGCCGCCAAGATGCGTCTTTCATGCCTTCGCCGACGCCGCGATCAAGCGGCGCTGGTTCGTTGAGGGGGAGGGGTGGACGATTGACGAGTTCACCTCGGATTTCACGGTAGGCGGACGTGAGAGGAGCCGTTTCCGCTTCGGCGACGGCCCGACGATGACCAACGATACGATCTACCTGGAAATCGTTCCAAACGAGCGGATCGTGTTCTCCTACACGATGACAGTTTCGGGAACACCGATTTCGATATCGTTGGGAACTCTGCAGTTCGCGGCCGACAGTGCCGGCACCCGTCTTGTCTACACCGAGCAGAGCGCATTTCTTGATCGCCCGGACGACGCTGGTGAACGCAACGTCGGATGTTACGCGCTGCTCCAGCCGCTTGCAGACGAACGAGAGCAGGCGCCGGGCCAGCGCGAGATTGTCGGCGTACCTCGATTTCCCCTCTAAGCCTCACTGGGAAGGAGATCCCTGATTATGGCGACGCTGATGCCGTAGCCAGCAAGGAACCTATCCCGAACATGAACAATTTTTAATTGTTTTTCAGCGTGTTGCGCCATTGAAGCGGCCAGATTCGCGCCCAATTTCAAACGCGTTGGCACGACGCCGATTGCGATGTGAAACACTTTCGCTAGGCCGCGTTGCCGAAACGACGGAACCTCCCGCGCGGGCGGTCCGCCTGGTGCCGAAACCGAGTTGTGCGGGAGGCGCGAATGGCAAATCGATCCAGCATGATGTTGCGCATCGCCGTCATCATCCTCTTGTTTACCGCGATCGGCTTTGCCGTGACGCGATACACCGTGCCAACAGCGGCGAAGCTCTCCACCGACGCGGTCGACACCAGGCATGGCAACGGCGTATCGGTTGAGACGGCGACCGTCACGCTTCGCGACCTGCCCGTCGTCGTGCATGCGCTGGGCAGCGTCCAGGCCCCGGACACGGTGGAGATCGGCGCGCGCATCGCCAGCCAGATCACCGCGATCCATGTGAAGGACGGGCAGATGGTCAAGGAAGGCGACCTGCTCTTTTCGCTCGACGATCGCACCGTGAAGGCGCAGCTTGCCCGCGACCAGGCGTTGGTCGCGAAGGATACGGCATTGCTCTCCGACGCCGACACCGAGCTTGAGCGCGCGAAAACGTTACGCGACGATCGCACGGGCACTCAGCAGGCTTACGACACCGCCCTTTCCGTGCGGATGTCGGCTGATGCGACGCTTGATGCCGACCGCGCGACGGTTCAGACCGATGAGGTCACGCTGAGCCTGACCGAGATCACCGCCCCGATCACCGGGCGCCTCGGCGCCGTTCAGGTGGCGCTCGGAGATCTCGTCGGGCAATCCGGTTCGGCATCGAACAATCTGGTGACGATCACGGCGATAGACCCGATCGAGGTGACGTTCCGGCTGCCGGAAGAACAGTTGCAGACATTCAAGGATCTGCTTGATCACGGCACGCCGACACGGGTCCGCGCCCGGCCGAGCGGTTCCGATACGATCATTGGCGAAGGCATGCTCGATTTCATCGACTCCTCCGTCGATGCGACCACCGGCACGATCGCCATGCGGGCGACTTTCCCCAATTCGGCACAAAAGCTTTGGCCCGGTCAGTTCGTCGACGTTGATATCGAAAAGCAGCAATTACACCAGGCGCCTGCCATCCCGAGCGTCGCCGTCCAGCCCGGCCAGAACGGGCCGTTCGTCTTCCATGTGAAGGACGACAACACGGTGGAAATGCGTGCGGTCTCGCTGCTGCTCGACGACGGCAAGGTCGCGGCTATCGGCTCGGGGCTCGCAGCGGGAGATAAGGTCGTTACCGAAGGACAAGCGCGCCTGAAAGCCGGGGATGTCGTTGTCGCGACGAATGCCGGCGGGCAGACGCTCACCGATTGATCCTGTTGCCATTGGCGACAGTTCGGAGTGAAGGAAATGCCACTGTCCGAGTTCAGCATTCGCCGTCCGATCGCCACAGCGCTGCTGTCGGTAGCGCTCATCCTTGCCGGCGCCTTCAGCTATCTCGTCCTGCCGATTGCAGCCCTTCCGCGCACCGACTTCCCGGTTATCAATGTGTCAGCCACCTTGCCCGGCGCATCGCCCGAGACGATGGCAACTTCGGTCGCCACGCCGCTGATCAAGCAGTTCGCCACCATCGCCGGCATCGACACGATCTCGACGACGAATGCGCTGGGAGCAACGTCGATCTCGATCGAGTTCGTGCTCGGGCGCAACATCGATGCGGCGGCAGCCGACGTGCAGGCCGCGATTACCAGAACGCTCCGGCTGCTGCCTCAGGACATGCCCGCACCGCCGAGCTACCGCAAGGTCAACCCGGCGGATGCGCCCGTGCTGTTGCTGGCGCTGAAGAGCGATACGGTCCCGCTTACCGACCTCGACGCGGTCGCCCAGCAGGTCATCTCGCCCACCCTGTCGGTGCTCGATGGCGTCGCCGAAGTGTCGATCCTCGGCAGCCAGCAGTTTGCCGTGCGCATCCAGATGCATCCGGACGCGCTCGCCGCCCGCGGCATTTCCGTCGATCAGTTGAAAACAGCGGTCGCAGCGGCCAACGACAATTCGCCGCTTGGCACTGCGCAAACCCGCGACCGACAGGTGGCGATTGTCGCCGATACCCAGCGGATGAACGCGGCGAGTTTCGCAAACATCATCATCAAGAGCGTCGACGGCAAGTCCGTGCGCCTGGGCGACGTTGCCACCGTCATCGATTCCGTTGCCAACAACCAGACGGCCAGTTGGCATGACGGCTCACGCGCGATCATCCTCGCAATCCAGCGCCAACCAGACGCCAATACCGTCGAAGTCGTCGACCGGGTACAGGCACTGCTGCCGTCCTTGCGCCAGTCGTTGCCGGCTTCCGCCACCATCGAAACGCTCAGTGATCGCTCGACCTCCGTGCGCGGCGCCGTCCGGGACGTTCAATTCACCCTCATCCTTACGGTCGGCCTGGTGATCCTCGTCATATTCGCCTTCGTGCGCCGCCTCTGGGCAACGCTGATCCCGGCGCTCGCCGTGCCGATCTCGATCGTCGCAACCTTTGCGGCGATGTACCCGCTCGGCTTTTCGATCGACAACATTTCGCTGATGGCGCTCACGCTCTCTGTCGGGCTGGTGGTCGACGATGCCATCGTCATGCTGGAAAACATTGTCCGGCACATGGAAGAGGAGGGGCTCGATGCCTTCACGGCGGCACTGGTCGGGTCGAAGGAAATCGGCTTCACCATCGTCGCGATCTCGCTCTCGCTGGTCGCGGTGTTTATCCCGGTTCTGCTGATGGGGGGCGTGATCGGCCGCATCCTCAACGAGTTCGCCGTCGTCGTCACCGTGGCGATTCTTGCCTCGGCGTTTGTCTCGTTGACGCTGACGCCCATGCTGTCGGCGCGCCTTCCCGCCAACGCACGTGGTGGAGGACATGTCGGCTCGCTTGCGCGGCTCGATCTTGCTTTCGAGCGTGGCTTCGCCCGCATCACGCAAGCCTATGAGCGGGCGCTTTCGATCTGCATCCGAGAACGTGCGCTGGTGCTTCTGTTCTTCTGCGCGACGGTCGCGATCACCGGCTACCAGATCGCCACGATCCCGAAGGGATTTTTCCCCCAGGAGGACATCGGGCAGCTACAGGTCACGACCCAGGCGCGGCAGGACATTTCCTTCGCTGCGATGTCTGAGCTGCAGTCGAAGGTGGAAGAGGTTTTCGCTCGCTCGCCCTACGTCGCCCATGTGGCAAGCACGATCGGCTCAGGTGGCACGTCGACCGCGCTGAACACCGGACGGCTGTTTGTCGAGCTCAAGCCCAAGGCAGACAGACCGCCGCTTCAAACCGTTCTTGCAAATCTTCGTCGCGCGCTTGCAACGATCCCTGGCATCCAGGCCTATATGTCCCCGATCCAGAACCTCTCGGTCGGATCGCGCGCCTCCGCAAGCCAATATCAGCTCGTGCTTCAGAGCCTCGACCAGCCGCAGATGAACGAATGGGCGCAGAAGCTCCGCGATGCGATGGGCGCTGACAGGACTTTCTTCACCGACGTCAACAGCGACCTCCAGATCAACGCGCCACAGGCACGATTGCAGGTCGATCTCGACAAGGCGGCGACGCTCGGGGTCGACGCAAGTGCTGTGCGCACGATGCTCTATGGCAGTTTCGGTTCGGAACAGATCTCGACGATCTATACGCCCGGCGACAGCTACGACGTGATCATGGAGCTCGATCCTGGAGTGCAATGGTCGGCAGACAAGTTAGCTGAACTGCGTGTCGAAAGCGCCAATGGCGGGCTCGTGCCCCTCGGGGCTTTCGCCCGCACGGAGACGGTGTCAGGGCCGCTCACCATCAACCAGTTGGGCCAGCTGCCGGCCGTGACCCTATCCTTCAACCTGCCGGCCGGCGTCGCGCTCGGTGACGCCCTTGCCGAGGTCAATCGGCTCAAGGCGAGCATCGGCATGCCAAGCGAGGTGACGACGCACAACTACGGCACCACCCAGCTTTTCGAGGACGCTGCCGCCAACCAGGGGATTTTGATCCTCGCGGCGATCGTCACGATCTACCTCGTGCTCGGCGTCCTCTATGAAAGCCTGATCCATCCGCTGACCGTGCTTTCCGGGCTGCCTTCGGCCATTTCCGGCGCGCTTCTCGCGATCTACTTTTGCGGCTTCGACCTTTCGATCATCGCCATCGTGGGCGTTCTCATGCTGATCGGCATCGTCAAGAAGAACGCCATCATGATGATCGACGTGGCGCTGGTGTTGCAGCGCGCCGGCGCGCCGTCCCGTGAGGCCATTCACAAGGCCTGTTTGATGCGCTTCCGCCCGATCATGATGACGTCCCTTGCTGCGATCATGAGCACCCTGCCGATCGCGCTCGGCAGTGGCGCAAGCGCTGAGTTGCGCCAGCCGCTCGGCGTTGCCGTGGTCGGCGGGCTCCTGGTGTCACAACTGGTCACTCTCTTCGTCACGCCGGTGATCTACCTCTACATGGAGGATCTGAGGCAGGGGATATCGCGTCTGCTTCGCCCGTCGAGCGGCTCCGTTGCGACACGGTGACGGGCAACTACGCGCGGCCGAACGTTTCGGACAGGAAATCCAGAAATGCGCGGGTCTTCGGTGCAAGGTGCTGTCGGGACGGATAGATGGCATAGAGCGCGGTCTCGACCGTTTCCCAGTCGGAGAGCACCCGTTGCAGCCTGCCGCTGGCAAGGTCGTCCTCGACATAGGCATGGGGGATGAGGCTGAGACCGAAACCGGCGCGGAGCGCATCGCGGACCGCCAGGCTCGACGTCACCGAATAACGGGCCTTGACCGCCACCCGTTCCGTTCGGCCGTCCTTGCGGAACTCCCATGCGTCCGCATGTCCTGACAGACTGAAGCGGACGAAGTTGTGTGGCTTCAACTCAGTGGGCGTCGCGGGTCTTCCGTGGGCCGCAAAATAGGCGGGCGACCCACAAACCACATGCGGCATGACCGTGAGTTTCCGGGCGATGAGGCTGGAGTCCTCGAGACTGTCGCTGCCGCGAATGGCGAGGTCGAAGCCTTCCCTGACAATGTCGACGCGCCTGTCGTCAAGTTTAAGGTCGAGCGAGAGATCCGGGTAGCGCGACAGGAACGCCGGGATCGTTGCTGAGAGCTTCATCAGGGTGAAGGTCATCGGCGCCGCAACGTGCAGAATGCCCCCCGGTGTCTGCCTAACCGGGTCCAACGCCTTGTCTGCTTCCTGCAAAGCGTCGAGCCCGCGCACGACATGTTCGAGATAGAGCTTGCCTTCGTCGGTCAGCGCCATGCGCCGTGTGGTGCGGTTGATCAGCCGAGTTCCGACCCTTGCTTCAAGTTCGGCAATATTCTTGCTGATAGCCGCCGGCGACAGGCCCAGCCTCCGGCCGGCTTCGGCGAAACTGTCGAGCTCGGCGACGTGGCGGAAGACATTAAGCGCGGTATAGCGATCCATCACTGTTTTCCAATTGTGAATTATGTCTTGCCATATTGTATTATTATCAACTGCAGGTAAATTCAATTATCGTCGGTCCAACAGCCAATCAATTGGATCAGACACATGACAAACCCCATGATCGCCCTCATCGAACAGCGCGTGTCGGCCAATCTGTTCGACGCAACACACGAACTGGCGGACGCGCAAATCGAGGAGCTGGTGCGTTTGGCGACCCGTGCCCCAACGGCCTACAATCTCCAGAACTGGCGCTTCATCGCCGTCAGGACACCGGAAGGCAAAGCGCGGCTGCGTCGTCTGGCATACGGCCAGGCGAAGGTGTTGGAGGCGGCCGTGACCTTCATCGTCATCGGCCAGCATCCCGACCACCGGGCGCTTGCCGAAAGGCTGCGTCCCTTCGTCGATACGGGCCTCATGCACGCTGAGACCGCATCCGGCTGGCAGGAGAGCGTGCGCACCCAATATGCCGACGCAAAGGCTGCTCGTGACGAAGCGGTGCGTTCGGCAACGCTCGGTGCCGCCACGCTGATCTACGCGGCGGAAGCTCAGGGATTGTCGACTGGCCCGATGGGCGGGTTCGACGCTGACGGCGTCTCGCGTGAGTTCGACCTTGGACCGGACGAAGTTCCCGTCATGCTCTTGGCTGTCGGTCGCGCAGCAACCGGAAACTGGCCTCAAAAGTCCCGCCGCGCAACTGGCGAGGTCTTGCATTTCTCATGAGACCCCATCGTTCCGACATTGCTCTCACGGCGCTGGCGCCCGTCATTTGGGGCAGCACCTACATCGTCACTACCGAGTTCCTGAAAGGCTTCTCGCCGCTGACTGTCGCGCTGTTGCGCGCGCTGCCTGCGGGCTTGCTCCTTCTCCTGATTGTCAGAAGACTGCCGACAGGCATCTGGTGGTGGCGCTCCTTCGTGCTCGGCGCCCTCAACATCTCGTTCTTCCTGAGCATGCTGTTCGTTGCCGCCTACCGCCTGCCGGGCGGCGTGGCGGCGACGGTTGCCGCGGTCCAGCCTCTGATCGTCGTCTTCATCGCGGCACTGCTGTTGAAAACGCCGATCCGTCCGGTGGCCGTCGTTGCGGCATTGGTCGGCATCGCCGGCGTCGCGCTGCTCGTGCTGACGCCGCAGGCGGCTCTGGATGAGATCGGTATCGCCGCGGGCCTTGCCGGAGCCATTTCCATGGCGTTCGGCAACGTTCTGGCGCGGAAGTGGAAATCGCCCGAAACGATGCTGACGTCGACGGCGTGGCAGCTGACGGCCGGCGGACTGCTGCTGGTCCCGGTGGCGCTGGTCCTCGAACCATCCATTCCCGTTCCGACCATTCCCAATCTGTTCGCCCTTGCATGGCTGAGCGTGATCGGAGCTGCTCTGACCTACGTTCTCTGGTTTCGCGGTGTGGCGCGGCTGGAATCGTCGGCCGTATCGGCCCTTCTCTTCCTGAGCCCGCTGACGGCCGTGGTGCTCGGATGGGTGTTTCTGGGGCAGGCGCTCAGCGCCTTTCAGCTTGCCGGTATCCTGCTCGTCATCGGTAGCATCTGGCTCAGCCAGCGCGCGCCGAAGGGAGCGTGAACGGCGTGGCCGATCGAACATCGAGGTGGCCGGAGCATCAATCCTGCCACCAATCACCAAGCCGCACGTTTTGCTCGTGGGACTGCGAACCGCCAACGCAATGACGGCGCGAAGTGGGCGGGCACCGTCGCCTTCACGTGCCTGCCACAATCACGCAATGTTCCTCCTCCACGCGGGTTAGCCCGGTATTAGACTTACCCGCTTCGTCCTGTGGATGTTCTCGTACCGTTCGAGACGCTTCAGCACTTGCTGAACTCCGTGCGGTCAGGCCTGTCGAGGGTGGCGTGATGCCTAAAACAACATTGCGCCAGTTGAGAGTTTTCTGAGCGCGACAGCGATGTTGGCGACGAGCGCCTCTTTCTTCGGGCCACGGTCGGGGTAACGGGTCATGTTGTCGCCATTGTGCATGAAGACATAGCCGCCACGTCCATCGGGGGTCGGATATTGCCAGACCCAGTCGGCCGGCTTGGGGTCGGATACGGGGCCGACATCGGTCAGCCAGATGGCGCCGGGAGGCGGGTCGCTCCAGCCGCGTGCGTACTGGCCGAAAATCCCCTCCCATCCGTCGAAGCCGTCACCCAGATCCGAAAAGATCTGGAACCGATCGTCCCGGACGCGCACTTTGATGTTGGAGAAGGGGCGGGGATTGACGGCGTGGAACGGCGCCATGAAGGGCAGCCATGGCTGGCACGGTTCGGCGCAGATGATCAGGTTTCCGCCCCGCGCCAGAAAGGCGAGCAGATCCTCGGCTCTGCGCTTCAGGAAAAACTCGTCGTGGCTGCTTGGAATGTAGAGCGTATCCGTCTTTTCAAGCAATTCGGGGCCGAGTTGATAGAGGGGGGCAAACTGCGTTTCGAAGCCGGCTCCTCCGAGGCTTTTCTCGATCCAGTCCGGGTGCCATTCCGACGGGACATGCGAGCATTGCAGGTAGGTGAACCGGTTCTTCCCCGGCCTGTCGATGCCGAGTTCGCGATTGAGCCAGGGATAGAACGACCGCAGGAACTGCGTGGTTGCCGGCATGAAGCGCTGGCCGTTGTGCGAGTGCGGATCAAGCGTCGCAAGAAGCAGGCGTCCGCCTTTCGGCAGTGACGGGAAATCGAGAAACAGGCTGCCGCGCCCGCCGTCGATCTCCACGATCGAACGCGCGCCTTCGGGCACATTGTAGGACCCGCCCCAATGCCAGCTCATATGGGCAAGCGGCATGCTTTCCGTGATCGGGTGGGGTGGTGACGAGAGACTGATTTCCAGTTGCTCGCCTTTCGTCCACCACAGCCAGTCGCGGCAGTTTCCAGGCGTCCACTCAAGCCCCGGAATGTCGAGCCAGGCGGCATGGCCTTGCAGCAGGACCACGAGAAAACCGCCCCCCTTCAGATAGGCGTTCAATTGCTGCGCATGCGGAGCGACGACGGCGGCGTCCATTGCGTCCGGCATGACGACGGCGGCGTAGCGCGCGAGATCGACGTTTGGAAGGTCGTGAATGTAGATGAGGTCGTCGAGCCAGTGGCGGAAATCCTGGAAGCTCCGAAGCTGCCAGCTGTTACCCCAGTGGATGTAGGCGATGCCTGCTCGGGTTGCCTTCGCTGCTTCAGCCATCGAAACGTCCTCCATCGTGGCGGAACACGGGCGCGTAGGTGTGTTTCGACAATCCTTCGAAATCCGCCCGGGCGATCGGCAGGTCGTAGAGCGCCGACAGGTTTTCGGCGCTGAGCGCATCCGTGGTCGGCCCACAGACATAGTCGGTGCCGCTCAGCATCAGCAGGGCGTCGCTGGCGATCTCGACGGCGTGTTGCGGCATGTGGGTGGAAAAGACGATCGTCATGCCGTGCTTGTCCCTGAGGTGTTCAAGGAGCCCCAGAACCTTGTCCTGGTTCTTGTAGTCGAGGGCCGCGCACGGTTCGTCGAGCACCAGCAATTCACACTCCGAGGCGAGCGCCTGCGCAATCATGACCAGTTGCCGCTGGCCGCCGCTCAGCGAATTGAACGTCTGCTGTTCAAGAGGCTCGATGCCGAGCAGATGAAAGTAGTGCCGCACGATCTCGTAGTCCTTGCGTCCGGGCGCGCCGAAGAGGCCGAGATGGCGTGCTCTTCCCATCAAGGCGATATCGAAAGCCGAGTAGGAGAACGGTACTTCGAAGAGCTGGGGAACGAAGCCCACCGGACCGGCGATCGAAAGCTGCCCCGATTTCGGCTTTATGACGCCGATCAGGGTGTTGATCAGGGTCGTCTTGCCGACGCCGTTTGCGCCGAGCACCGCAAGGATGCGCGCGCGCTCGAGGTTGAGGGTGTAGCTCTCAAGGATGGTCTTGCCGCCGCGCTCGACGGTGAGGTCGCTTGCCTCAATCACCGGACCAGCCTCCCTTGGCATGCAGACGGCGCAGGATGACGGCGAAGACCGGAACGCCGATCAGGGCGGTGATGATGCCGAGCGGGATCTCGGCTGTGGTGACCGTGCGCGCCAAATTGTCGACCAGCAGCAGGTAGATTGCACCAAGCACACCGGAGACCGGCAGCAGCCGCTGATGGTCCGCGCCGACGAGCGCGCGGGCGACATGCGGGATCACCAGGCCGACCCAGCCGATGATGCCGGACGTTGCCACCACGCCTGCCGATATCAGTGCCGAAGCGACGAGCACGATCCATTGCACCAGCAGGACCTTCGCGCCCAGCGCCCTGGCCTTTTCCTCGCCGAGCGACAGGATGTTGATCTGGAAGCGCAGGAGGTAGATCGCAATGGCAGACGGCACCACGGCGGCGGCGACGAGAAGGACGTCCAGGTAGTTGCTCGACGCGATGCTGCCCATCAGCCAATAGGTGATGGCGGGCAGTTTCTGGAAGGGATCGGCGAGCAGCTTGGCAATGGAAATGGCGGCGGAGAAGAAGGCCGATATCACCACGCCGGCCAGGACCAGCGTCAGCATGCTGGTTCGCCCGCGCACCGTCGACAGGAGCTTGACGAGAAAGACGCTGCCGATGCCAAAGAGGAAAGCCATCGTCAGAAGCAGGTAGCCCTGCAATCCCAGGAGAATTGCCAGCGTGCCGCCGAAGCCGGCGCCAGACGTGACGCCGATGATGCCCGGATCGACGAGCGGGTTGCGGAAAAGCCCCTGCAACGCCGCGCCTGACATGGACAGGCCGAAACCGATGACGATCGCGGCCAGGATCCGTGGCACCCGGACCTGCTCGACCACGATCTCCTGCACCGGATCCCAATAGGGGGTCACCAGCGGGTGGACGTTGTCGATCAGGATGTAAGCGACATCCGCGACGGAGAGATCGTAACGCCCGATCGTCACCGAATAGAGCGTCACGGCGACGAGAAGACAGATGAGGGCAGGAAGGACGAAACCGGAGCCGAGTCTCGCTCGGCTCCGGATTTCTGTCGTTTCGCCTGCCGCAGCCTTAGCGGAAGAGCTCGGCATACTGGTTCGCCGGCGTGTTGCTTTCGGATTCGAGGATCGCCGTGACCTGCTCGGCCGACAGGTCGGCGCCATAGATCAGCTTGTAGGTGTCGACGATCTGCTTCTTGAAGTCGGGTGCAAACGCGGCACCGTGAGCGACGGCGGCGAGCCACTCCGATGTCAGGAAGATTTCCGGAGCGTCGGGCGTGCGGGCAAAGACCGGCTGCTTGTAGACCCGCTTTTCCTTCACCGCCTTCAGGCTGGCAAGGACCGGATTGTCGAAGAATTTCTGCGGATCGAGATCGGTGGCGTAGGCCGGAATGATGATGATGTCCGGGTTCCAGACGAGAAGCTGTTCGAAATCGACCGTACGCCACCATTCGCCTGTGTTGTCGGCCGCCGGATTGGTCACGCCGCTCAGCGACAGATCCTGCGAGCCGTTGGCGATCACCTGGATCTGATCGGCCACTTTGTCGATGTGAAGGACCGTGGGAAGTGCTGATTTGTCGAGCTTGCCGACCTTTTCGTCGAGCGCCTTCAAGGTCTCGGACTGGGCCTTCAGGATCGCCTGGGCGCGATCGTTGCGACCGGTCATGTAGCCGCTGAGGGTGACGTAGTCGAGGCGGTCCTGTTCGGAGCAGCACTGCCAGCCGACGACGGTCAGGCCGACGCGCTCCAGCGGCTCGATCAGCTTTTCGTCGTGGGTCCACTGGATCACCGCATCTGGCTTTTCCGCAAGAATCGCCTCGACGTTCGGCACGAAGCCGTCCTGCGCGGCGCTGGCGTTGATCTTGGCCATCTCCGGCAGCATCTCGGCGTAGATGCCCTTGGTGAAATACCGCGTCAGCGAATCCTTGTTCATGCCGACAATGTGGTCGGCCTTCTCGTCAACCGCGCGGTAGACGATCGGCGCGGACCGGACAACCGTGACGACGCGCTCCGGCGGCTTGGCGAAGGTGATTTTCTTTCCGCGGTGGTCGAGAAACGAGGATTCGGCAAGCGCCGTTGCTGGCACGAGGATCGAAAGGGACAAGGCCAACGCAATGTGGGTCCCGAGGCGGCTCGACATAGTTCACTCCCTTGACTGGCCACCCGGGAGCCCCGGCATGGCCATGCGAAATATCATGAGTTAACTAGTCAAGTTAATGCGGTCTGTCCAGTATGCGTTTGACCTAATCAAAGCCCGCTTGCTATCGCTGGAGGCGTGACGTTCAGGCGCTGCGGTGCCGCGCCATCAGCTTTGCCTGAAGGACGACGACGACGAGCAGGAAGGCGCCGCGGATGACGGATTGCCAGTAGGCCGAAAGCGAGATCCAGCCCAACCCGTTTTCGAAGTTCAGGATGTTGAACACCATGGCCAGCAGCAGCGCGCCCGCGAGCGTCGCGCCGACCGAGCCCGAGCCCCCAGTCAAAAGCGTGCCGCCGACGACGACGGAGGCGATCGCGAAAAGCTCCCAGCCGACGCCCTCGGTCGGTTGTCCCGCCCCAAACTGCGAGGCAAGGATGACACCGGCAAGGCCGGCAAGGGTGCCCGAGGCGAGGTAGACCCCGGCCAGGGCCCGTTCGACCTTCAGGCCCATCAGCCCTGCGGTCGCTTCGCCGTCGCCGATCGCCAGGACATGACGTCCGACGGGCAACTTTTCGAGCACGAGCCAGCCGAGGATGTAAGCCGCAAGCGCGATCCAGGCGGGGATCGGAAAGCCGAGAAAATCGTCCTGTCCGATCACGGTGAAGCCGCTGTCGTAGGAGACGGAAACCGACTGGTTGTCGGCGAGAAGCAGGCCCGTGCCGTAGGCGGCCAGCATGGTCGCGAGCGTGGCGATGAAAGGCTGGATGCGCATTCTCGTGATGATGAGGCCGTTGAGTGCGCCAACGGCAAGGCCCGCCAGCATCCCGCCGAGAAGGCCCGCCGCCCAGTGATAGGGCGACAGCAGTGCTGCGACCACGCTTGCCATCGCAGCCGTTCCACCGACCGACAGGTCAATGCCGCCGGTGATGATGACGAAGGCCATGCCGAGCGCGATCAGCGCGAACATGGAGTTGTAGCGCAGGAAACTCAGGATGTTGTAGGGCGACAGGAAATTGTCATAGCGCAGCGCCCCGAAGAGAATGAGGCCGGCAAGCGCAAGAATGACGCCGAGTCTCGCGAGATCGCCGGCGTTCTTGACCATGAAGAGACGAAGGATCGTTTGCATGGTGGTTGCCTCTACTGCCGGCCGGCACGCTGCTGGATGAAGACGGCCGTGACGATCAGCCCGGCCTTGACGATGAGGGCAGCCGCATCCGGCACGCCGTTGGCAAGAAGCGTATAACGCACCAGCTGGATGACGAGCGCGCCAAGCACGGTGCCGACGATGTTGGCCCGACCGCCGGAAAGAAGCGTGCCGCCGACGGCGACTGCGGCGATCGCGTCGAGTTCCATGCCGAGGCCGACAAGGTTCGCGTCGCTTGCTGAGTTGCGCGCCACGACGATGAGGCCCGCGATGCCGGCAAGCGCACCGCTCATCATGTAGACGAAAAGCTTGACCCTTTTGACCGGTACGCCGGTGAGGCGCGCCGCCTTTTCGTTGCCTCCGACGGCGATGATCTGGCGGCCGATGACGGTATAGCGGATCATTGCCCAGGCGGCCGCGACGATGACCAGCATCAGCACGACCTGCGCCGGGATGCCGGCGATGCGACCAAGGGCGATGAACTGGAAGCCTTCGTTCTTGAAGACCTGCAAATTTCCGTTGGTCATGACCTGGGCGATGCCGCGGCCGGCGATGAAGAGCACCAGCGTGGCGATGATCGGCTGGATCGAAAAGCGCGTGACCAGGAAGCCGTTGAACAGGCCGAAGAGGGCAGCCACCACCACCGGCAGCAGAAAGGCGAGCGCCACCGCCAGAGCCATGCTCTCCACCTGCCAGAACTGCCCCATGAAGATCATCGGCGCCAATGCGCCGGCAATGGCCATCAACGATCCGACCGAGAGATCAATGCCCCCTGTGGCGATGACGAGCGTCATGCCCGTCGCCACGATGACGATGGTCGCGACCTGTGTCAGGTTCACGTTCAGCGTCTGTAAGGAGAGGAAGTTGGGGGTGACGGCCACGTTGAAGAGGATCAGCGCCAGAAAGGCGACGAAGGTGCCGTAGCGGCTCGCAAGCGTCAGCAACCGGTTGCCCGATGAAACCGAGCCTGACTGTTGCGGGGCAGGGGTCTCGATCGTCGTCATCATCACTCTACCTGGTGGGCCATGGCGCCAAGCAGCGCCGCTTCGCTCAAGTCCTTGCGCGACAGGGTCGCGACCGACGTTCCGTCGCTGAGCACCGTCACGCGGTCGGCTGCGGCAAGAAGTTCCTCCAGTTCGGAAGAGATCATCAGCACGCTCAGCCCGTCATCGGCAAGGCTGCGCAGGAGCTTCAGGATTTCCGACTTGGCGCCGATATCGATGCCACGCGTCGGCTCGTCGACAATCAGCACCCGCGGATCGGTGGCAAGCCAGCGGGCAAGCAGCACCTTCTGCTGGTTGCCGCCGGAGAGCTCCTTGATCGGCTGATCGGGCGAGGCACATTTGACCCCGAGGACGCGAATGTAGCGGGTGACGATCTCGTCCTGACGGGCGCGGTCGACGATTCCCGCCTTCTTCAACTTCGGCAGAAGGGCAAGCGTCATGTTCTCGCGGATGCTCATGTCGGGCACGATGCCGTCGATCTTGCGGTCCTCGGAGACGAGGCCGATGCCGTCGGCAATCGCGTCGGCGGGCTCACGGTATGTGCGTTCCCGCCCTTCCATCTGCATCGTGCCTCGCTCGATCCTGTCGGCGCCGAAGATCAGTCGCGCGGTTTCCGTACGGCCGGAGCCAAGCAGGCCTGCCAGGCCCGATATTTCGCCTTCGCGGACCGCGAGGCTGACGTCGCGCACGCGCACCCCTGCCGAGGCTTTGTCGAGTTCGAGGCGGACAGGCCGATGCGCCGGTTGCGCGTCCGGGGCAATCGCCTGGAAGGCGGCCAATTCCTTGCCGAGCATGTGGCGCACCAGCGCCATCTTCGGCATGTCCGTCATCAGGCTCTTTGCCACAGTCTGGCCATCGCGCATGATCGTGACGCGGTCGCAGATCTCGTAGAGTTCATCGAGCCGGTGACCGATGAAGATCACCGCAACGCCTGAGCGCTTTAGCGTCCGGATCGTCTCGAAGAGAATGGCGACTTCGCGCTCGTCGAGCGACGATGTCGGTTCGTCCATGATAACGAGGCGCGCGTTCTGCGTTACCGCGCGGGCGATCGCCACCATCTGCCTTGTCGCCGCATCGAAATGCGCGACGGGCCGGTCGACGTCGATTGCCAGGTTGAACGTTTTCAGCACCGCCTGCGCACCGCGCCGCATGGCCGCATGATCGATGAGGCCGAAGCGCCTGGGTTCGCGCGAAAGGTAGATGTTCTCCGCCACGGAGCGCTGCGGCGCCAGGTTGATTTCCTGGTAGATGGTCGCGATGCCAGCCGCCTGCGCCTCAGCCGGGATCGAGAAGTCGACATCTCTGCCATCGAAGGAAATGCTGCCCTCATCGCGGCGATAGGCACCGGTGAGGATCTTGATCAGCGTCGACTTGCCGGCACCATTCTGGCCGACGAGCGCCATGACCTCCGCAGGCTCGACCTCGAGCGAGGCGGATTTCAACGCCGGCACGCCGGCGAACGCCTTGGAAATGCCCTGCATGGACAGAAGCATGGGTCTCCTCCCTATCTCCGCCGTCCGCCGCTCCTCAAAAAGGTGGGCGTTGCCAGCCTACACGTGAACGGGCCGAAGGTCATGCCTGGCACTGTCGCGGTCAAAAAACCGGCCGATACGGTTGGTCCGATCGGCCGGCATAGGCTCGGGAGATGATATCAATAGGCGTTGGCGAGTTCCGCGGCCGCGTTGGAAGCGTCGTAGAACTTGTCGTCATTGATGAGCTTCGGCTCGATCGTTTCGCCCTTGGCGTAGCGCATCATCGTCTCGAAGGCCTTGGGTCCGAAGCGCGGATTGCACTCGACGACGGCGGCGATCTTGCCGTCGACGACCGCTTGAACGGCCTCCTTGCCGCCATCGATCGACAGCACCAGAACGTCCTTGCCCGGCACCTTGCCGGCGGCCTCGAGGGCTGCGATGGCGCCGATCGCCATCTCGTCGTTGTGGGCGTAGATCACGTCTGCGTCCGGGTGCGCCTGGAGCAGGGCTTCCGCCACCTGGCGGCCCTTGTCGCGGGCAAAGTCGCCGGTCTGGGAGGCGACGATTTCGAAACCGCCAGCTGCCTTGATCGCGTCGTCAAAGCCCTTCTTGCGGTCGTTGGCGGGCGACGATCCGGTCGTGCCTTCCAGCTCGATGATCTTCGACTTGCCGTTGGCGTTCTTCACCAGCCATTCGGCGACGCGCTTGCCTTCTTCGACGAAGTTCGAGCCGATGAAGGTCAGATAGTCCTCGCCGGCCTTGGCGAGCGACGGATCGACGGAGCGATCGAGCAGGATCACCGGAATGCCGGCCTTCTTGGCGGCCATCACGGCCGGGATCAGCGGCTTTTCTTCGCGGGGCGCGAGGAAGATCACGTCGACGCCTTGCGCGATCATCGAATTGACGTCGGCGACCTGCTTGGCAGCCGAGCCGGCAGCATCCGTGTAGACGAGCTGGATGCCGTGCTTCTCAGCCTCGGCCTTCATGCTGTTCGTCTGGGCGATGCGCCAGGGATTATTGGATTCGGTCTGCGCGAAGCCGACCTTGTACTTTTCCTTCTGCGCAAGTTTCGGCACTTCGGCGATCGCGATGCCTGCCATGGCGAGCGCGCCGATGGCCGTTGCCGCAAGCATGAAAGTGCGACGGGAAATCATGGTCATAATCGGGTTCTCCTCCCAGATTGGCCGGTGCTCCTCTACCGGACGTGAGCGTTTTTGCGCTTCACATCGTCAAATCTTGCGCTAATAATATTAGCAGTCAAGGCCAAAAATTATGAGCACTTGCAAAAGCCCGCGTGCAGTGCAATGCACGCTTGAGGGTAGGGGGCACGCATGGCCAAGGGAAACGGGCGCAGTCCGGACAAAAGGGGCGAAGGACGCCCGACGATGACGGATGTCGCAAGGATAGCCGGTGTATCGCAGTCGAGCGTCTCCCTCGTGCTCAACGAAATGTCCGGTTCGCGCATATCTCCGGAAACCCAGCAGAAGGTGCGGGAGGCTGCTCATAAAATCGGTTATAAATTGCCGGCGACCCGCGGGCCGGTGACAAGCGCGCCCGAAGTCGAGAAGGACACGATCGCCTTCATCGTCGACGAAATCTCAACCAGCCCGCATCCGGTCGTAAGCCTCGACGGCATTCGCGACTATGCCTTCGAGCAGGGCATGCTGGTGTCGGCCCATGTGACCCGCTCCAACCCGGAGCTTGAGGCCGCGGTATTGCGTTCGGTTCTCAGAGACCCTTCGATCGCGGGCGTGATCTACGCCACGATTTTCACCCGCAAGGTTGCCGTGCCCGAGGCGCTGGCGCCGCTCCCGACCGTGCTTCTCAACTGCTACTGCGAACCGCGCCAGCACGTGGCGGTCGTTCCGGGCGAAGTCGCAGGCGGTTTTGCGGCCACTGCGCATCTGACCGCGCTTGGCCATCAGCGCATCGGCTTCATCAATGGCGAGCGTTGGATGGATGCGGCAGTCGATCGGCTGAAGGGCTACAAGCAGGCGCTGGCCTCCGCCGATATCGCCTTTGACGAGAGCCTCGTGCGCGATGGCGACTGGCTGCCGCTGCGCGGCTACGAGGCCGGGCTCGACCTGCTCTCCTTGCCGAACCCACCGACCGCGATCTTCTGCGGCAACGACCTGATGGCGATCGGCGTCATGGAGGCGGCGCAGGAGAAGGGCTTGCGGGTGCCGGCCGATCTCTCCGTCATGGGGTACGACGACCAGGAACTGGCGCGCTACACCCATCCGCCGCTCTCGACGCTGGTCTTGCCGAACTACGAAATGGGACAAAGGGCGGCCGAAATCCTGATCGACATGGCGATCCATGGAAAGCACATGCGGCCAATGACCATTAAAGTCGACGGACCCCTGGTGGTCCGCGGAACCACGACACTCTGGTCCGCCGCCGCGCGCTCGAAGGCTACCCTTTAGAGGGCTGGGTCGCTGGAAGATAGGTCTGTCGCGCCGCCCGGATTGTCGCTACTCGATAAGGGTGATGTCTGCATCCGGCTGATACCAGTCATGGCGCCGCCGCGACCAGTAGACCGAGGCAGGTGCCCGAAAATCCGGCTCACCGAAACAGCCAACGGAAACGACGATCTTATCCTCGATGACTTCAGCATCCATGTAGATGATCGTTCCACAGCTCGGGCAAAACACCTGGTCCATCCACTTGCCGGCACTGTTGATGCGCCGAAACCGCCGCCTGTCCCCTTCGTCTACCGTAACGGCTCGTTTGCTGTAACGCGCACGATAGGAAAACGCAGATCCGGTTGCCTTCTGGCACTCCAGGCAGGCGCATGCATAAACGCGCTCGGGTGGACCCTGAACAGTCAAACGGAAACTGCCGCAGGAGCAGGTCGCGGTGTGCGTCTCCTCTGTTGTCGTCATCGAATTTGAACTCCAGTTCCGAAGATGCCACTTGATAGGTCGGCCCGAGCGCGTTGGTAAATTACGCACTTTCAAGTAACTGGTTACCCTGAAGTAAGGAGACACGGATGAAGCGCCTACCTGACGACGACTGTGGTTTTGCGAGCGCCCTCAACGTGATCGGCGGAAAGTGGAAAACAGATATCCTCTGGGAGATTAACGTGGCGCCGCGCCGCTTCGGCGAGCTGAAGCGAGTTTTGTCCGGGGTCAGCGAGAAAATGCTGACCCAGCAGTTGCGCGAGATGGAGGCGGACGATCTTCCGGGCAAGGTGCTGCGGGTGGAGTACTCAGCGACCGAGTTCGGCCGCAGCCTGAACCAGGCGGTGACGGTCATGGCACACTGGGGCAAGGCCTACGAGATCCGGATGGCGGAAAAAGCCGAAAGGATCGTCCCGATGCCTGTCGCACTATCCGCGTAGGCCGACGCCGGCAGCAACCGACGTCGAATACCTGGCGAGCCGTTTGTTTTCGCCAATGAACGAACCCAGCCTCGGGGGATGAATGAGCCGCTACCCTATGTTCAACCCGCAGCTGCTGCTGAGCTTTGTGGCCGTTTGCGAAAGCAGCAGCTTCACCCGCGCGGCCGAGCGCGTGAACCTCTCCCAGTCGACCGTCAGTCAGCAAATTCGCCGGCTTGAGGACATGCTGGGCAAGCCGCTTTTCGAGCGCTCGTCGCATCTGGTGCAACTGACGGAAGAGGGCGTCAAGCTCTTGAGCTATGCCCGTCGCATCATCGCGCTGAACGAGGAGGCGCATGATGCGCTCGCCGGTCCCTGGCGTGACGGCGTGCTCCGTTTGGGCCTGCCCGAGGATTTCATGGTGCCGACGGTCGATTTGCTGGCATCGTTCAATGGCCAGCATCCGAACCTCAGACTGGACGTCACCAGTGGGCTGAGCGCGGACCTGCAGCGGGCGTATCTTGAGGGGGAGCTCGATCTGGTCCTGGTCAAACAGCGCCGTAGCCAGATGCCGCGCGCAGCGAGGCCGGAGCCGCTCCTGTGGCTGGACAGTCAAATGCGCCCGGCAATCGAGCAATCGCCGGTGCCGTTGGCGGTGTTTCCGCTCAACGGCCTCTACCGCGACGAACTGTGTCAGGCGTTGGAGCGTCTCGGTATTCGCTGGCGCATCAGTTACAGCAGCGCCAGTCTCGCCGCACTCGCTGCTGCGTCCGCGGCCGGTCTTGGCGTTAGTCTGCTGCCTGCAAGCTGCCGGCTGCCGTCCCACCGTGTGCTGGGCGCCGGCGAAGGCCTGCCACCTGTCGACGACTTTGAACTGGCCCTCTTTTTCCGTGACGATGCCAGCCCCGCCACACTCACTCTGGCGGAGCATCTTATCGCGTATTGCGGCCTGCGACGGTAAACGGCGCCACGCCTGTCATTTGCGCGTGTGCCAATTTCGCGTTCGTGCATTGGCAAATCGAATAGCCATCATTGGCAAATGTCGCTGCCACGAGACGGCGTCGTTCGCTAGATTGATGCCTCGATCCCAATCCACGATGAGGCAAAAAATGTTGGAACAGATGCTACCGCAGAGCCGCAGGGCGTTTCTCAGCCAGACGGGCATGCTGACCACCGCTTGCGCCGTCGCTGGATTGTCTGGCGGAATGGTTCGCGAAGCATCGGCAAAGTCCGGTGACAGTGGGGGCGAGGTGCTGACCAAGGCGGTCGCGGAACGCCACTATCTCTTGACTGGCGTGCGGCTGGAAGAGGGGTTCGAATACGACAACGACATCGTCGTTGCCACGCGCACGGCGCTTTATGCCCTGGAGATCAAGGACGGCGCGATCGTCGCCTTGCACCCGGAAAAAGCGGCCTTGCCCGAAGGCCTCCCACGCTATGAGGCGCGCGGGCAGCTGTTGTTGCCGTCGATGCGCGACATGCACATCCACCTGGACAAGACCTTCTATGGCGGTCCGTGGCAGGCGCCGCGTCCGCGCCAGGGCAAGACCATCATGGACATGATCGCGCTTGAGGAGAAGCTGCTGCCTCAATTGCTGCCGACGTCGCAGGAGCGCGCGGAGGGACTGATTGCCCTGTTGCAATCCAAGGGAAGCACGGTGGCGCGCAGCCACTGCAACATCGACCCGGTCAGCGGCCTCAAGAGCCTCGAGCACCTGCAGCGGGCGCTGGAAAACCATCGCGATGACTTCGAATGCGAAATCGTCGCCTTCCCCCAGCACGGCCTGCTGCATTCCAAGGTCGACGGCCTGATGCGCGAAGCGATGCAGATGGGCGTCCAGTACGTCGGTGGTCTCGATCCGACGAATGTCGATGCCGCCATGGAAAAATCACTCGACGCCATGTTCCAGATTGCGCTCGACACCGGCAAGGGCGTGGAC
The DNA here is from genome assembly GCF_035999185.1 of Ensifer sp. Classification (GTDB taxonomy): domain Bacteria; phylum Pseudomonadota; class Alphaproteobacteria; order Rhizobiales; family Rhizobiaceae; genus Ensifer. The sequence goes on from NZ_DASYHB010000042.1 coordinate 23,368, forward strand.
ATTCATCTGCACGAAACCAGCCCAGCCGGCGTTGCGGCGGTGAACTACATGATCGACACGGTGGAGAAAAACCCTGCTCTGCACGGAAAGGTCACGATCAGCCACGCCTTTGCGCTAACGACCCTTACTCCGGAGCAACTGGAGGAGACGGCGTCGCGTATGGCCGAGTACAAGATTTCGATCGCCTCGACCGTGCCGATCGGTGGCCTGATGATGCCCCTGCCGCAGCTTACCGAGAAGGGCGTCTTCGTCATGACCGGAACCGACAGCGTCATTGACCATTGGTCGCCATTTGGCAGCGGGGACATGCTCGAAAAGGCCTATCTCTACGCGCAGCTCTACCGCGGATCGGACGAGTTCCGCCTCTCGCGTGCCCTGTCGATTGCGACAGGCGGCATCCTGCCGCTTGATGATCAGGGCAAGCGGGCCTGGCCGAAAGTCGGCGATGCGGCTTCGTTCACACTTGCCGCGGCGAGTTGCTCGGCGGAAGCCGTCGCCCGTGTGTCGGCCAGAAGCGCCACGTTCCATCGCGGCCGCCTCGTGGCGGGTGCGGTTGACCAGGCCTGATCAAGCCGGGTCTGCTCCAAACGACGTTCGGCATCGGAGCGTGGCCATCGGCTGCGTTCCTGCCGAGCGTCGTGGAACGAGAGGTGTGCCTCTGCGGCGCACCTCTCTCCTGGTCTAGGCAAGGCCCTCGGCCACAGCATAGGCGGCCAGCACTTCCTTGATGTTTCGGTCCCCGTCCGGCGGAAGCAGCGCACGCGTCGTCACCGAATCGAGATGATGGGCCATGAGCGCCACCGCCTCTTCGGTCTTGCCGGCAATCAATTTGTCCAACAGGTCGCGGTGTTCAGACACCGCGCATTCCGACGAATGCGGCCGGCCGTAGAGCGCAAGGATCAGCGAGCTTCGGGCGACCAGTTCGTTCACGTAGCGCATGAGGCTGATGTTGTTGGTCATCTGCGCAAGTAGAGTATGGAACTCTCCTGCCAGGCGAATCGAAGGAGCCCGCTCCTTCTTTGCCGCCTCCTCGGCTTCAATATGCGCGGCAAGCGCGTCGATCTGCTCGCGTGTCAGTTTGCCTGAAAGCGTCTCGACCACCAGACGTTCCAGCGCCATGCGCGTCAGGAACAGGTTGCGCCCCTCTTCAAGGGTTGGCCGCGCGACCATTGCGCCCTTGTTCGGTCGCAGCTCCACAAGCCCTTCCTGGCTGAGCCGGACGAGCGCCTCGCGCACGAGCGTGCGGCTGACGCCGAGCCTTTCGCCGATCGAATCCTCCGGGAGCTTTGACCCCGGAGATAGTGCCTGGTCGAGGATGGCGCGTTTCAGGACGCGATGAACGGCCTGAGCGCGGCCACTGCCCCGATCGCTCTCGTTTTTTGCCATTCCCAAGCCTCCAAGTCGCAACAATTGTTTCTTCGAATTGCATACAAAATGACGGAATGTCCAGTGGTTTGGCCTCCCGACAGGCGAACTCGCGCGACGGTGACCCGCAAAATGCGGTTCGCGACGACGCGGTGGCCTCCGCGCGCCCCGGCTACCCCGCGTCAACCAATCGGGGAGGGGCCAAGAGACCGGTGCTCCGTCGCGAGCCTGCCGTTCAGATTGGCGACTGCATGGCTTGCGCGTAGCGCGACGGGTTGAACCGCATGTAGAGGAAGAACACGCTGGCGACGCAGAGCAGGTGCAGCGTCCAGCCTGGCGCGAAGCTGCCGCTGACCTCGTGCAGAAACGCGGTCGCGAACGGCCCGAGCGATGCGATCAGGAAGCCGCCGCCCTGCATCAGCGCCACAAGGACACCGGCCTCTTCCGGTCGCGGCAGGTGGTCGAGCGCGGTGACGATCGCCAGCGAGAAGCTGCTGCCGAGGCCCGCGCCACACAGGCCGGCCCAAAGGGCGGGCGCGGTCTGCGGCATGAAGGCCAGACCGGCAAAGCCGATCGCCTGCATTGCGAGCGTGAAACGCAGGAATGCGCGGCGATCGATGTTCTGTCGCGCAAGGATCGGCAGGGCGAGGGCGGCAGCCGCCTGACAGATCGCCATCAGCGCCACGAGATTACCGCTGTCGCTCGCGCTCCACCCGAGCGACTGGTAGTAGGAGGCAAGCCATGCGACGGCGGAGGAATAGCCGGCGTTGACCAAGCCGAAGGCGAGAATGAGCGTCCAGGTGCGAGGCCGGCGCAGCAGTCGCCCGGTCAGCGCCCTGTCTGGCCGCTTGCCGCGCGCATCCGAAAGGATGAGGAAGGCGGCGCCAAAAGCAACGATCGCCGGCGCTGCGAGCCAGGCGAGTGCCGGGCGCCAGCCGTAGCCGTGACTGACGAGAAACGGAGTCAGCCGCGCTCCCAACGCTCCGCCGCCCATCAGGATCGCGGAATAGAGGCCCGTGACGACGGGAATGCTTTCAGGAAACTCTGCCTTGATGATGCCGGGAAAGGCCGCCTGGATGAAGGCGACGCCGGCGCCGCAAAGCGCGGCTGTCATCACCAGCGCCACGCCTCCGGGTGCGACGAGCCGCAGCAGGGAGCCGGCCGCCAGCACAAGCAAGGCAATGAGGATGCCGCGCCGCGTGCCGATCAGCGCCTGCAGCGACGGCGATATGAAGGCGCCCACACCCATGAGCATCATGGGCAGCAGCGTCAGCAACGCCAGGCTGCCATATCCCATGCCGGTATCGGCGACGATCTCGGACAGAACAGGCCCTGGTGCCGTGAGAAATGGCCGCAAATTGATGGCGACCATCACGACGAGAACGAGCAGCAGCCATTGCCGGCCCGTCTTGGGCTGGGTCGATTTGGACATGATTGGGAATTTCCTCTACGTCTTTTTCTTGTTTCCTGCGGCCCGAACCTCTCGGCAGGGCCGAGCGCGCGATGGCGCAAGCGGTTTCGGGGAGAAGCCGCCGCACTTCTCGCTTCTCAGCCGACAGGGCCGTTCCTGCGGCACCTGTCGATCGTTTGGCTCTGTCACCAGAGCTTCATCGGCTTGGCCCCGGCGCATGCTGGCGTGTCCGCATGTCAAACCCGGTTCCCATGGTCACGCTGACGCCAATTCTCGTCCAAAAATGCGTTCGACCGAGGGAGCAAGGCGCAGCAGCTCGCGCGTGTATTCGTGTTTCGGTGCCGTGAAGAGGGTCTCTGTGTCCGCAAGCTCGACGATCTCGCCCGCTTTCATCACTGCGACCCGGTCGCACATCTGACGGATTACCGCGAGGTCGTGGCTGATGAAGAGCATGGAGAGGCCGGCAAGGTCGCGCAGATCCTTCAAGAGGTTGAGGAGCTGTGCCTGCACCGAAACATCGAGCGCCGACGTCGGCTCGTCGCAAATGAGCAGCGACGGGCGCGGTCCGAGGGCGCGAGCAATGGCGATGCGCTGGCGCTGGCCGCCGGAAAAGGCGTGCGCGAAGCGCGTGCCGGCGTCGGCAGGAAGACCGACGGCCTCCAGCAACGTCCTGGCGTCCTGTCGGGCTTCGTCCGCGTTTGAGGCAAGCTTGTAGAACAGGATCGGCTCGGCGATGGCGGCGTTGATGCGCAGGCGCGGGTTGAGCGCCGAATAGGGATCCTGGAACACCATCTGCAGCGACTGGCGGATCGACTTTTCGCGCCGGGCGCCAAGCGCCGTGCCCTGAAAATCGATCGAGCCCGCACTCTGGGTGACAAGGCCGGCGATGGTGTTGGCAACGGTGGTCTTGCCGCAACCGGATTCTCCGACGAGACCAAAAATCTCTCCGCGCCGGACATCGAACGATACGCCCTTGACGGCCTTGAAGACCGACGCCTTGCGGCCCGGCAGCAAGGAGCGGCCCCCATACTCCACGGCAAGGTCGCGGACGCTGAGGACCACGTCCTCCCGGCTGCCGGTTTCGTTCCTGGCGCTTTTGCGGCGGACGGCGGCGCGCGCATCAAGCGTCACCGGGGTTTCCTCGCTTGGCACGGGCAAGCGGTCGAGGCGTGCATCGATGGGCGGCACGGCCGCGATCAGCGTGCGGGCATAGGGTGCCTTCGGCGCCGTCAGGACTTCGCGCGTCGGACCGCTTTCCACAACCGCGCCGTTTTGCATGATGGTGACGCGATCGGCGATCTCGGCGACGACGCCCATGTTGTGGGTCACGAGAAGCACACCAACCCCGCGTTCGTCCGCCAGATCGCGGATGAGCTTCAGGATCTGCGCCTGTACCGAGACGTCGAGCGCGGTGGTCGGCTCGTCGGCAACGATCAGCTGCGGATTGCAGGCAAGGGCCGTGGCGATGACCACGCGCTGGCGCTGTCCGCCGGACAGCTGGTGCGGATAGCTGCCGAGCCGGCGTTCCGGTTCCGGAATGCCGACAGCCTTCATCAGTTCCAGAGCGCGCGCCTTGGCCTCCCTGGATGAGAGTTTCAGGTGCGTGAGCATGCCTTCGCAAAGCTGGCTTTCGACCGTGAAGAGCGGGTTGAGGCTCGTCATCGGGTCCTGGAAGATCGCGCCGACATCGCGTCCGGGCACGATGCCTTCGGTGCGGCCGGTGCGCAGGTCGATCTCCTTGCCGGCAATGATGATCGAGCCGGCGGTGATCTTGCCGGGGGCCTGCAACAGACCCATCAGCGCGTTGCCGACGGTGGTCTTGCCGGCGCCGGATTCTCCGACCAGGGCGTGGATTTCGCCAGGGCGGATGACGAGATTGGTGTCCTTGACGGCGACAAGCGTGGTGCCGTTGGCGAGCGGATATTCGACACGAAGATTGCGGATGTCGAGGACGGGGCGCGTTGTTTCGGTCATCTCATCGAGCCATCAGTTTCGGGTTGAAATGGTCGCGCAGATAGTCGCCAATGACGTTGACGGCGAGCACGAGGATGACGAGCACGGTGGCGGGCATCACCGCGATCCACCAGAGGCCGGAAAACAGGAACTGGTTGCCGATGCGGATCAACGTGCCGAGCGAAGGGTAGGTCGGCGGCATGCCGGCGCCGAGGAAGGAAAGCGTTGCCTCCGTCAGGATCGCACCCGCAAGGTTGATCGTGGCGATGACCATGACCGAACTCATGATGTTCGGCAGGATGTGGCGGCCCATGATGCGGGCCGAGGGCAGGCCTATGACCTTGGCGGCACGCACATAGTCCCGCGCGATCTCCACCATGGTCGAGGCGCGCACGGTTCGCGCGTATTGGACCCATTCGTTGATGGCGATGGAGAAGATCAGCACCAGCGGCGCCCAGGCAAGCATGGTCTCGGCGCTCAGCTGTGCGCGGGCAATGCCGCTGATCAGCAGCGCGACGAGGATGGTGGGGAAGCTGACGAAGATATCGGCAATGCGCATCACGATGCCGTCGACGACACCGCCGAAAAAGCCGGCGATGAGGCCGAGTACGACCCCGAGCATGGCCGCGAAGACCACGGCGCCAAGGCCGATCACGACGGAAATCCTCAGGCCGAACAGAATGACCGAGACGAGGTCGCGGCCCTGGTTGTCCGTGCCGAGCAGGAAGCGGGGATCACCGCCCTCCATGAAGGCGGGTGGAATCTCCATGTCCATCAGCGAATAGGAGGCGACGTCCCGCGGGTCCATCGGCGCAATCAGCGGCGCGAAGATGACGAGGATCAGCATGATGAGAACCACCAGGCTGGCGACCATCACGGAAACCGGCGGAAGCCGGCGCATCAGGGATTGCGTGGCCATTATCGTGTCCTCAGGCGCGGGTCGATGAAGGTGTAGAGAATGTCGACGATCATGTTGATCGTGACGAACAGGAAGCCGACGAAGAGAAGGTAGGCGGCCAGCACCGGCACGTCCGGGTAGCCGACGGCGTTGGTGAAGAGCAGGCCCATGCCCGGCCACTGGAACACCGTCTCGGTGACGATCGCAAAGGCGATGAGCTGGCCGATCTGCAGGCCCGTCACGGTTACGACCGGCATCAGCGCGTTGCGGAGCGCAAGACGCCCGTAGATGTAGGTGCGCGGCAGGCCGCGCGCGAAGGCGAAGCGGATGTAGTCCGACGACAGGACGTCGATCATCTCGGAGCGCACGAGGCGCATGATCAGCGTGAGCTGGAACAGCGCCAGCGTGATCGACGGTAGGATCAGCGACTTCAGCCCCGACAGCGAAAGAAATCCGGTCTGCCAGACGCCGATATCGACGAGATCGCCACGCCCGGAGGAGGGCAGCCAGCGCAGGTTCACCGCGAAGACCAGGATCAGCAGCAGTCCGGTGACGAAAGTGGGCATGGAAATGCCGATCAGCGTCGCAGACTGGGTGAGCCGCGACAGAAGGGCGTTTGGCTTCAGCGCGCAGAGCACGCCGAGCGGAATGCCGAGCGACAGCGCAAGTACGGTGGCGACAATCACCAGTTCCAGCGTGGCGGGAAGGCGGCTGAGCAACAGGGTCGTCACGGGCTGCTGGTAGCGGTAGCTCGTGCCGAGATCGCCCGTCAGCACCTGTCCGACGAAGGTGGCGAACTGCACCACCACCGGCTTGTCGAGGCCGAGGGTCGCGCGCACGGCGTCCTTCTCCGCCTGGGTCGCGCCCTCGCGCACCATGGAGGCGACGGGGTCACCGACAAAGCGGAACATGACGAAAGCGATGGCGGTGACTGCGACCATCACGAGGATGGCCTGAAGCAACCGGACTGAAAAGAGTCTGATCATCGGAAAGTCCTTGCGTGGGAGCGATCCTGCCCTGAGGCGAAAACCGGGGGCTGCGCTCCCGCGTTCTCCAGGCTGCCAGTGGCGCATGGAGGAGTTGGCCCGGTTGTGGGCAGTCCCGGCTTGCCTTCGCCGACCGGGACTGCGCTTGGGAAGATCCCGATTACTTCTTGATCTGCGCGAACCACGGACGCACGTACTCGTCCGGGAACTGCGGCATGTCGACCTTGCTGCTCATCGCCCAGGCGACCGGCTGCTGGTGCAGCGGCAGGTAAAGCACCTGGTCATGGGTGATGCGGAAGGCTTCCTTCAGCATCTCGACGCGCTTGGTCTCGTCGAGCTCGCCTGCGGCGGCATAGGCCAGCTTGTCGATATCGGGGTTGGACAGACCGTCGGCATTGCTGCCGCCGAAGGTGCCGTCATTGGTCGTAAGCAGCGCCTGCAGCGGGCTGAAGCCGTCCATCGGCGGCAGCGACGCCCAGCCGAGCAGGTAGACGTCGAACTCGCCCTTGTCGGTCCGCGGGAAGTAGGTCGTCTTGCTCTCGACGCTCACGTTGGCCTGGACGCCGATCTGCGCCCACATGGAGGCGACGGCAAGGCAGATCTGCTCGTCGGCGATGTAGCGGTCGTTGGGGCAGGCGAGCCCGGTCTTGAAGCCATCCGGATATCCGGCTTCTGCCAGAAGCGCCTTGGCCTTGGCGACGTCGTAGGGCAACGGCACGTCGATGTCCTCGTCGTAGCCGGTCACGGCCGGTGCCACGAGCATGCCGGCGGTGCGCGACTTGCCGCGCATCAGACGCTTCTGGATCGTGTTGCCATCGATTGCATGCCAAAGGGCCTGGCGCACGCGCACGTCGCGCAGGGGATTGGGCTGGCCCGGAGTTGCATGCAATTCTGGCCGGTAGCTGAATACGAAGAAGATGGTGCGCAGCGACGGGTTTTCGACGACCTTCAGACCGTCGGTTGCTGCAATGCGGTCGACGTCCTGCAGCGGAACGGGCGCAATCATGTCGACTTCGCCCGACAGCAGCGCCGCAACGCGGGTCGCATCGGAGGCGATCGGACGGAACTCGACCTCGTCCAGATTATGCTGCGGCTTGTCCCACCACTCCTTGTTCACTTCGAAGACCGAGCGCGAATCCGGCTCATAGGCCTTCAGCTTGAAGGCGCCCGTGCCGTTGGCATGGTTGCTGGCATAGGTGACGACGCCGGTCGAGGCATTGCCCGGCTTCAGCGCGTCATGCTCCGCCATCCAGGGTTTGCTCATGATGTAGATCGCCGCCAGATCGTTGAGCAGCAGCGGGTAAGGCGCACGCAGGATCAGGTCGACGGTAAATTCATCCACCTTCTCGACACCCACGACGGTGGAAAGGTTTTCGCGGTTACGCGCACCCGGATCGATCTGGCGCTGGATCGTCGCCACGACGTCGTCGGCGTTGAAGGGCTGACCCTCATGGAATTTCACGCCCTGACGCAGTTTGAAGCGCCAGCGGGTGGGCTCGACGACCTCCCAGGACGTGGCGAGTGCGGGCTCCAGCTTCAAGTCCTTGTTGCGACGGACCAGGGGGTCGAAGACCATGTGGTGAACGCTCTGAGTGAAGCTGTCGACCTGAGCATTGGGGTCGTAGGAAATGACGTCGCCGGACGAGGCCCAGCGCAGCGTTTCGGCGAAGGCGGGCGCTGACAGCGGCGCCAGCAGGGCGAGCCCCGCCAAAAGAGTCTTCATAGTCGTCTTCATTGGTTTCTCCCGGTTGGCGTATACATATTTTGTTTTCTATTGGATACGAGTGTTCCCATAAATAGTGTACATCTGACGAGAACAATATCAAGATGGCGAAAAGCGGTTTTGGTGGCGCTTTGTCAAAAAAGATCACTGAGCCCGACAGCCGGAAAGGGAAGTTGCGATGACGAACGCACTGCTGATTGAAAATGCCGCGATCATTACGATGGACCCGGACCGACGCCTCCTTGAGCGCGGCCATATCCTGGTCGAGGACGGGCGCATCGTCGGCATCGGCGAGGGAGACTTTGTGGGGAGAGGGGTCCCCCAGCGCATCGATGCTATCGGCATGGTCGCGATGCCGGGGCTGATCGACACGCACGCCCATGCCGGACATACGTTGACCAAGGGGCTCGGCGACGAGGTCGAAGACTGGATGGAGGTGACCGGCCGTATCTACGCGACGGCAACCGATCCCGAATTCTGGGCGGCAGAGGCTGCGCTGTCGGCGGCAGAAAGGATCAGGTGCGGCACGACGACAGCGGCACTGCTGTTCGGCGGCGGCCCGGATATCATGCGCAGCGAGGCCCCTGATGCGGCGGAGGCCCATCTCGCCGTAGTCGCCGCCATGGGAGTTCGTGAGGTTCTGGCCATCGGGCCGAACCGGACCGGGCGGGATCACGTCTATCGCCAGTACACGGCGACGTCCCACAAGGACACTGTCGTTTCCCCGGACCAGCAGATCGACGTCGCCACGGCTCTGGTCGACGCGTGGGCCGGGCGTGACGACCGGCTGCGGGTTGTCTTTTCCCTACCCGTTTTCGATGACCAAGAGCTGGGGGATGAGGCGATCTATAAGATCGCATGCAAAGTGCGTGATCGCGCGCGGGAGAGGGGAGTCCTGTTGGTGCAGGACGGCCACCGCAACGGCTCCATCGCCGCCAATGACGCCCGGCTCGGTCTCTTTGACGACCACTCGCTCCTTGCCCATTGTATTGACCTGACCGAAGACGACCGGGCGGTTCTGACACGAACCGGCGCCAAGGTTGCCCACAATCCGAGTGCGCTGATGTCTGTCTACGGTCGCTGCCCGGCGCCGGAGCTGATCGAGGACGGTGTAACGGTATCGCTCGGCACGGATGCCGCGGCACCCGATCGCTCCTTCGACATGTTTCGTAACATGTTCCAGGCGCATCGCTACCACGCGCGCCACTTCGCCGACGATGCGGTGCTGCCGCCGGAACGACTGCTGGAGATGGCGACGATCGGGGGCGCTCGGGCTTTGATGATGGCGGACGAGATCGGTTCGCTCGAGATCGGCAAGCGCGCCGATATCATCCTCCTGAACATGCGGCAGCCGCATCTCTGGCCGCCGCATGATCCTGTGCAGCGCGTTGCCCGTTACGCCAACGGCGCGGACGTGGATACGACCATTGTCGGCGGGCGGGTCCTGATGCGCGGGCGCCGCCTTGTCGGCCAGCATGAAGGGGCGATCCTCGATCGTGCTTCCGCCGCTTTTCATCTTGCGATGGCCCGTGCTGGCCTCAGCGGCCGCGCCTGATACCGCAACAGGGAGGATCTACCGTGAGTGCCAACCTTCTCATCCGCAATGCCCGTCCGTTTGGCGGGCCCGTCCAGGATATCCTGGTCCGTAACGGCCGGTTCTCTACGTCACATGATGACCGTCCACTGGCCGAGATCGACGCGACCGGATGTATCGCCCTGCCGGGCCTAGTCGAAGCCCATACGCATCTCGACAAGACACTCATCGGCATGGGCTGGTTCGAGAACCGGGTGGGCCCGACCCGCAACGACCGGATCCTGGCCGACCGCAACGCCAAACGCGAGCTCGGCATCAACGCGCGTCGACAATCGGCCCGCCAGATCGCTCAGACCCTTATCCATGGCGTTTTGAACATACGCAGCCACGTCGATGTCGATACGGAAATCGGCCTTGCCAACATCGAGGGGGTGCTCGAAACGCGGGGCGCATTGCGCGATCTGGTCGATGTGCAGATCGTGGCGTTCCCGCAGAGCGGGATGCTGCCTCGCGAAGGAACGCTTGAACTGATGGATGAGGCGTTGAGGGCAGGCGCCGACATCGTTGGCGGCATCGACCCCGCCTCCATCGAGCGTGATCCGGTCCGCCACCTCGATGCGATTTTCGCGTTGGCGGATCGTCATGGAAAACCTGTCGACATCCACCTGCACGAACCGGGAGAGCTCGGCGCCTTCTGTCTCGATCTGATCATCGAGCGCACCCGTGCCCTGTCGTTGCAGGGACAGGTCATGGTCAGCCATGCCTATTGCCTCGGAATGCTTGAGGCCGGGCGACAGGGGGCCTTGATTGGCTCGCTGGCTCAAGAGCGTATCGCGGTGATGACGGCCGGCAGTCCCTCGGCGCCCGCCTTGCCGCTGAAATTGATGCGCCAGTATGGTCTGACCGTCGCCTCCGGTTCCGATGGCATACAAGGGACCTGGGATCCGTTCGGCAGCGGGGACATGCTGGAACGGGCCAAGTATCTCGCGCAACGAAACGGCATGGCCAACGACGCCGATCTTGAAGAGACAGCCCGCATCTGCACCTTCGGAGGTGCGCAAGGCATCGGCCTTGCCGACTATGGCCTCTCCGAAGGCTGCGTCGGCGACCTGGTCCTGGTGCCGGCCCGCACCTTGGCAGAAGCGGTCGCCCTGACGCCACGCGAGCGTACCGTCATCCGACGCGGACGCGTTGTCGTCGACGGCGGAAAGCTGGTTGGCAATTTGCCGGCGCTGGAATGAAGCGGCGCGAAGGGGCGAAAGACCGCTTCGCTCTAGCGATTTGATTCTAGGGAATTTTTCTGCCCCACCGACTCGCCTTGAAGGCAGGATGCTCTAGAGTGTTTGTTGTTTGCGATCCACAATCGGTTCAAGCCGCCCTGGCCAGTTTCAAGGACAGTCATGACCTCCAAGCCCAGTGACAGCATACAGAAATCGGCGGTTCCGAAATCGGACGCGGTCTACCGCATCTTGAAACGCGCGATCCTCGATCAAGCGTTTTCCGCCGGGACCAAGCTTCCCGAAGATTCCATTGGTGAGAGGCTTGGTGTGAGCCGCACGATCGTGCGTCAGGTTCTGGCGCGGCTGAATGGGGAAGGGCTGGTCGAATTGCGCCCGAACAAGGGAGCCTGCGTCAGCCACCCCAGCCTTGAGGACGGGCACAATATCTTCGCCGTGCGGCGCGCGCTTGAGATTTTGGTCGTCGATAGCCTGATCGGCAAGTTGACGGCCCCGATGATCAGAGAACTTGAAGCGCACGTCGACTCCGAAGACAGGGCCAGGCTCACGAATTCTTCGGCCTCGATCCAGCTCGCAGGCGAGTTTCATGTGCTGCTCGCGCAACTGACAGGCAATGCAATCCTGTCGCGTTACGTCACAGAACTCGTTTCGCGCTCATCCATGATCCTGTCGCTCTATGGCCGCCCGCATTCGTCCGACTGTGCCGTGTCGGAGCATCGCGAACTGATTGCTGCCCTTGCGCGGAATGATCGTGAAAAGGCCTGCGCCCTGATGGGGCACCACATCGAGGCGATCACCTCGCGGGCGCTGCTCACAAGCAGTTCAGAGAATGACCTGTCTGACCTGTTGGCGGCCTATGCTAGAGAAGAGGGCCTTTAGGCCGTTTAGTTCGTCGTTGCGAAAGTGGCGCACTATTCTTTCTGAAGGTCAAAGGCGTATGAGATTGCATACAAGAATGCGACCCACCTCCGATGCGCTTTTTCGATCTTCAGCCAACTTTCAATCATTTTGGCCAACTTGGTAGGCGGAATCGGGCCGTGTGAGGTGGCCATCGGTGCGTCAATGTTTGAAATTAACATACTGAGTATACGGAATTAATTCATTTGGACGCACCGCATTGTTGGAAATGCGCGCCTGGGTGCCGATCTCATCACATGAATTGGCGCGGCATGGTTTTCATAGCAATGTGGATACAATATTGACTTTATATTGGATACGAAATATGCCTTAGAAAGGGCATCGCGTTGACAAGGTAACAAGCAGGAGGCGCCGATCCCGGTGCAGCCTGTCGACTGGAACTCGTCCGCTGCTTTGGTGATCACATCCGCCGGTGTCAATGACACCTCTCGCTGGGTTGTGGCCTCGTGGCCAGCATTTGGTAGATATGCAGGAGATCCGCAATGCAGATCGATTTCACCACGCTTCCTCCGCCCGACCGCTATCGCTTGCTTACCAATTTTGTCGGACCCCGGCCGATTGCACTCGTTGGAACCCGGTCGCCTGGCGGACGCAACAACGCTGCCCCGATGAGCTTCTTCAACGTTTTTTCCCATGAGCCGCCTCTGGTCGTGCTGGGTATCCAGAACCGTGGAAATGGGGATGAAAAGGATACGGTCGCAAACATTCGCCGCACGGGCGAATTCGTCGTCAACATGGTCGACATGGCGCTCTCCGAAGCGATGATCGTTTGCGGCGTCAATTTCGCGTCTGAAGTGGATGAACTCGATTTTGCCGGCCTGACGCCGATACAGTGTCACCAGATCGACGCGGCCCGCATTGCTGAAAGTCCTTGCAGCTTCGAATGCAAGGTCGAGCGCACACTCGACTATGACAAGCGCGTCCTCGTGATCGGTAAGGTCGTGCATATGCATATCCAGGACCGGTGCCTGGACGGCGAGGGGCGGTATGCCAATCCCGAAACCTATCAACCCATCGCGAGACTGCACGCCGACAACTACATCACGTCAGACCGCCAGTTCGAACTCAAGAAGCCGAACGAGCTTCTGCCTTTCGAAGCTGAGCAAATAAGCGCCCGGGCCGAAGGGGCGGCGCGATGATCCGCATCCAAGCCTAGAGTTCCCTCGCATCCTGCAAAGCTGGGGATGCGCGCTTGCCCCGCCTCGAGCGGGGCTCTTTTTTTGGCAATGGGTCGTCTGGGCCAATTAATCGCTGTCGCACTTGGAAATAAAATGTACCCGGCTACCCACAGAAATCAGATAATCTGAATTATGGAACTACCGTGCGTTTTGGCAAACATTGCCTTCTGGCTCCATAGTTCGGTCAACGGCTTGATCGAACCCTGCTCTAAACCGCGAAACTTGCGTCGTAGAAACCGTCTTCCTCGTGCGCGATATCGATCTCACTGACGAGATAGTCGCAGCAGCTCCGGCGAGCCTGGCGAGAAGTGTCGCCTAAGGAATTTGACAGAGAGCCGACGGCCAAATTCCTATCCTTGTCGAACCTCGACTGGAGATTGCCCGTACCGGGGTTGGAAATCCAAAAGCAGTTGAAATCTGAAGAGTCTGAGCGCTGAAATAGATCTTTGATGGAGCGGCTGTCATTGCGGGAGCGGCGGCATGAGCGACGCGGGCGAACTAAAGGGACTGCTCGAAAAAATCGCTGGGCTTCTGCCGCGGTATTTTCTTGAGCTAGGCAATCTGGTTTCAGGCCCGAAAGAGTTCGTGAAATCCAAGGATGTGTATTCTGATCAAGCCTTTGAATCGGCGTTGGTGTTTGCGGCGATAACGGTACTATTATTATTCATAACTATGCTTACTATATATGGAATTAATAATTTAATTGTATTTCTTATTCTAGGTTATGCCGCATCATTTATATCTATTGGGCTCATATCTATGTCTATTATGCTTGCCTGGAGGGCGGTTGGATGGAAAAGAGCGGCAAAACCGATATTCGTTGTGATGTTATATTACTACGCGGCTATAAATTGGATGACGATAATATTAACGTTAACTTATCTTGGATTTTTAAAGAGTTATGCTCCAACATATCATTCTTCTGTATTGAAATCGATTCGTGAGAATGAATTTAATCAATTAGGCAATAAATTTTCAGTTTTGTTGGAGACGGCGCCGCCATGGGAGTCAAATACATTCAGTTTAGGGTCTGTTGTCGCTTCTTTAGGAATTGTATTTATCCTTATTTGGATTTTTATCGGGTGGGGCGCGTTCAGGAACCTGTCGGGACTTCAGAAGTGGAAGTCAGGAGTAGCATTTATTCTTTTCCTGCTAATCTTTTATTTGGCCGGTCAGGTCAACAGCTTTATTTTGGCGGCCATGTACAATAAGATCGAGTAGTCATCGATGCGATTGGCTGCGCAATCAATGTGCAGCACCCAGGTCCGAACACACCTCCCAAAGTTGCAAACGGTACATCAGCTTTTGCAAGTCGCCCACCCAGCTGTAGAGCCGAAACCGCATCTTTGGAACTTCTTGGTGTATTGGGCCGTGCCCCTTGAGCTGACCTTGTGTTCGAGAAAATGCCGGCTATTGGCACCTCAGAGCCAGCCGGCCTTCTTGAAGCGATAGAACAGAAATGAGCAGAGGATCGCGATGGTCCCGAGGACAAAGAAGTAGCCGTAGTGTGTTTTCAGCTCCGGCATGTTCTCGAAGTTCATTCCATAGATCCCGGCGATTGCCGTCGGCACCGCAAGAATGGCCGCCCAGGATGCCAGCTGCCGGGTGATGGTGCCTTGCCGTTGTTGCTCCAGCAGGTTGCTTGCCTCGAAGACGGAGGTGATGACGTCGCGCAGGCCCCCGACCGTACCCTCGACGCGCCTCACATGGTCAAGCACGTCGCGGAAATAGGGTTTGGCGTGGTCATCGATGCACGGCAAGTCGAGGTTTGAGAGCTTGCTTGCCACCTCGGACATCGGCCCAAGGATGCGTTGGAACAGGATGACCTGTCGCCTCAGCCGGAAGATCCGCCGGATTTCCTCCCGCTCGAGAAAGGCCACCAGCATGTGCTTTTCCATTGCCAGCACTTTGTCTTCGATCGTCTGAACGATGGGCAGATAGCCGTCGACAACGAAGTCGATGATGGCGTGCAGCACATAGTCGGTACCCTTCTGCAGCAATTGCGGCGACGCCTCCAATTGTGCGCGCAGATCGCTATGGGCACGGGCCGAGCCCTGCCTGACCGAGATGATGTGATTGCGTCCGACGAACAGCGCCGTCTGGCCGTAGGCGATCTTGTCACCTTCGAGATGCGCCGTTTTGGCGATGACAAACAGTTGCTCGCCGTAGATCTCCACTTTCGCCAGCTGCTGCGTGCTGAGTGCGTCTTCGACGGCAAGTTGGTGCAGTCCGAACGCCTTTTGCAGCGTCGCCATCTCGTCGGCAGTCGGGGCGTGCAGGCCGATCCACGCGAATTCGTTTTCTCCGAGGGCTTTCGGCGCTGGGGAAAGCGGCAGCTCTTCTACGCGTTTTCCATCCCGATACAGAAACGAGGCGACGACTGGCATGGGTACTTTCTCTATTCCAAGCGGCATGGAACCGGGCGGTGTGGGGGATGGCACGTGCTGGCAAAGGCAGGGCCGCTAGAAGGCGTTGCTCATCCAATCTTCATGTCCATGGCGAACGCGGACAATGAGAATGTCGTCGCTGGGTTCGATTTGATAGACAACGAGATGTGCCTTGAATGGGTGGATGCGCATGGGTGGAGACAATTCCAGGCGCTCGCGCGCCATGCGGGGGTTCGCGGCAACCATCTCGAAGACACTGAAAAGCTCGTTGTGATAGCGCCGCGCCTGCGTAGCGCCGAAGAGGCGGATGCCCTGTTCGGCGATGGCGATGACATCGTCTTCGGCAGCCCGCGATAGCAGAAATCCCATTATCCACGATCACGCGGCGTTTCGGCGCGAGCAAGCGCGGCTGAAAACAGGTCGTCCTTGGAGCGGTCGCCAACGCCGCTTCTCAGCCCGTCGTCGACAAAGCGCTGCATGACGGCAATCTTGTCGTTGCGCTCCTGATCCTTGCGGATCAGATCGCGCACATAGTCGCTGGCGTTCGCATAGCGACCTGTCCGTGTCTGCGCTTCCACCCAGTCCTTCATCGGTTCGGGCAAGGATACGTTCATCGTGGCCATGGCAGCCTCCGTTTCCAGCACGGATGATGGCATAGATTGGCAAAGTTTGTCAATATTGAAGGGCCACGGGACGCTATGGCGCGCCTTTTGCCCACGCGAACCATAGGCGTGCCAAATGCCTCCGGTGCCGTCAAACGTGGTTGCGGGTTCCAGGGCAGACAACTGTTGATCAGTCTTGTGGGGTTGGAAGGGCGAAAAAAAGGCGATTTTGGCATCATTTCGCGGTTGGAAAGCAAAATTTAACCATACTTGTCCATCCTTTCTCAATCCGTCGTCAAGAAGGGGACAATCCGGAAGTCGCGCTGAAGTGGTCGCTCGTCGGCCCGAAGAAACTTGCGTGGTTTGCTGGTTTGATTTGCGTAGTTGAGTAAGATCGCTCGTTCACAGTTTTTGCACCGCCTGTTGCGGCCACTGCTGATCACTTGCTGCGGCACCGCACTTGCCGGCACCGCAGCCTGGTCGTTGGTCGGTATGGTCGCGATGGGCAGTTCCCATACCCACGGTTCGGGCCACCTCCTGCCCAAGCCGCAACTCTATCTGACTGAGCGGTCCAAAGATCGCCCGTGGGACAAGCATGCGCGCGTTGGCCCGGCACAGAAGCTGGTTGCTGCCGCCGCATCGGAGCCCCCGACATTCGCAAGCCTTTCGGCAAGTGAAGCCAAATCCGGTCGCAGCTATGTCCTTCCGGCCGAGGTGGATGCCACCGCGTCGCGCTTTGACGCCTTGGCGAAGCAGGCCGGTCTGACACCCGAGCTCCTCGTCAGTCGTTTCAAGCACACCGCCGCTGCCAAATCGCTTCAGGCCTCGGCAAAGTTCGAGGTTCCCGCACCGGAGCGCTTCGGACCGCCGGTCAGCGGATCGACGGACAAGCCCCTCACCCAGCTTGCCTATGCTACCCCCGCCCAAAGCGGGGCGACGGGCGCCGCCTTTTCGGCGGTGCTGACAGCGCCGATCGAGGACGATGTCGCAGCGTCGCCGGAGCCGAGCGTCGATGATGAGGCGGCCGCACTGCCGGATTACGAGAACACGCCCTCCTCCGGTCCTCTGCCGCAGTCTCGTCCGCGTGATGAACAGGTCCAGAAGCCGGACGTCGCGGCCGAGAAGCCTGCGAGCAAGCCGGCAGAGGAAGCGGTCGCAGCGAAAGCCGAAGAGGCGGACAAAGCCGACAAGCCTGATGAGCGTGAAACGCCGAAACAGAAGGTCGCCTTTGTGCGGCCGGACGATCCGGCGAAGAGCAGCGCCGGTACCGGCTTCGGCCAGGCGCTTCGCAACATGTTTGGCGGTGGAGCCAAGGCCGGAAACGGTGTTGCCGTCTACGACATCACCGCGGCCAAGGTCTACATGCCCGATGGCACCGTGCTGGAGGCCCATTCCGGCATCGGAAAGATGGCCGACAATCCGCGCTATGTCGACGTCAAGATGACCGGACCGACCCCGCCGCACACCTATAATCTGAAGATGCGCGAAACGCGTTTCCACGGGGTGGAGGCGATCCGCATGCTGCCGATCGACGGCAAAAACAAGCACGGCCGCGACGGGTTCCTGACCCACAGCTACCTGCTGCGCGGAGGCCGGGCGGAATCGCATGGCTGTGTCGCCTTCAAGGACTATGCGCGGTTCCTGACTGCCTTCAAGCAGGGCAAGGTCAGGCAGATCGTCGTCGTCCCGAGCGGTGGCCGCGCGGCCGGCACGCGGATCGCATCGAACGGCAGGAGCAGCTGACGGTTCGACTGCTCTTCCCTGTTGCCGCAGACGACCTATGTTGAGATCGTCTGCGCAAACGCAAAGAGGATCGGGAGCTCGTCATGTGCCGGAACATCAAGCCGCTGTTCAATTTCGAGCCGCCAGCGACGGACGACGAGATCCGCGATGCGGCGCTGCAGTTCGTGCGCAAGCTCAGCGGAACGACCAAGCCGTCGAAACGCAATGAGGCAGCATTCGCCCATGCGGTCGACTCCATCGCGGCATGCGCCCGCGACCTCATCGACGCGCTCGAAACCTCACAACCCCCGCGCAATCGGGACGAAGAGGCAGCGAAGGCACGCGCGCGATCGGCGATGCGCTTTGCGTGACCAGGGCGACGCAGTCGCCCGCGTCGATACTGTGGCGGCGCCGGGTCTATGCTTGCCGCCTGTCACTTCGGCCTGACGTCGAGACCCAGTGCTTGGGCAATCACGATGGTCTGGTCGATCGTTATGATCGCCTCCTTGAGCCGGACACTTTCCGGATCGAACGCACTGAGGTCGCTGCCCCTGAGATCGCAGGCGCTGAAGTCCGCCCCGTGCAGCCAGGCGCCGGAGAGATCGACATCGCGCAGCGATCCCGCCTTGCAGGACGCGCCCGTCAGATCTGCCTCCCGCAGACGGGTCTCCTTGAAAGATGCGCGGCCGAGCGCGGCGCCGGGCAAGCCGGTAAAGGACCAGTCGCCGCCCTGAACCTGCATCTGATCGAAATCGCAGGCCTCGAACATGCTGCCGACGAACTTGCACTCGGTAAAACGGCTGTCGAAGAACTTGCAGGCGACGAAGGTGCAGTTCACGAAGGCGCTTGCCTGATGAGACGAGGAGTTGAAGCGGGCGCGCCGAAAGGTGCATTCGTGGAAGACCACGCCCACGGTCTGCGCTTCAGTCAGGTCAAGATCAACAAAGAACGTGTTCTCGTGACGCTCACGTTCGATCTGCCGACCGTACCAGTCGGCGCCGGCAATCGTGTTTTCGGTTTTTGGCGCCGCTGCGCCATAGCGTCTTTCCGCCATTATTACCTCTCCAGGCGTCGTGCACGGGCGGCGCACGTCTGCTGTTTTCTCATCCGGCAGCATTTCCAACTTGGTCATGATCGGCAATGCGAAAAACGGACGAGCCGGATCCAGCGCTATTCCACCAGCCGAACGCCGCTTGTTTTGGCAAAACCATTGGGTACGAAATCTTTACCGACTGCAGTCGGCTTCTTGAAGTATGTCGTTCCCGACACATAGAGGTTCAAAACCTTGGTGATCAGCGCCGTGAAGCTCGATTCCGTATTGAGGCTACCACTGACGTTCCAGTCGATCACGGCATAGGGCAGATAGATCGCGCCGTTGTAGAAACTGCCCGCAGACGTGTTGATGCGGAACTGGACATTGCTGTCTTTCGCCTGGCGCCCCTGGAACATGAGGATGCCGGCATGCGTACCGGTCGTGGGAGCCGAAACCTGCAGGATCGCGGCTCCGTTCAGCATCAATGGCGACTGCGCATCCTCGAAGTAGAACTGGACGTCCTTCCCCATCACTTTGGCCGATGTGTTCAGGGTAAGGGCACCGCCTCGAAATGCGTAGATCCCGGGTTTCAGCGTCACGTCGTCTGACGCGTTCAACGTCAGTCCGCCGCAATAGACACCGGGTTCGAGCGACGTCTTGCCCTGGGCGTTGATTGTCTTCAGGGTCTTGGAGGTACAGGCTGCGGTCCGCGCCACCGGCTCTGCCATGTCGGCCAGGGGATCTGGGACGACGGGCGAGCCATCCACCGGCGCTGGCGAGATCATCTTTCCGGCCAGCTTGGACTGGCCGCTGACGGCGATCTCGGACGCGGAGAACTTGCCTTGGTTTTCCATGTAGAACGCACGCTGGTTATGCGACGAGTTCACCTGGAAGCCGCATTCGTTGATCACGGAATTCGCGTTGATGATTTTCAGCGCATCCGCCTTGTTCGGGTCAAGGATCAGGACGCAAGCGGCGCTGCCGGATGTCCTGGCGGCCTTTGCGTGGACCGAGAGATGAAGCGTCTTGAACCCGAACAAGTGCATGATTGCGGTTCGGTGATCCTCCTGCACAGTCACCGCCACGGTGTCGCGTTCGACGGTGACCTGATGCTTCCAGTGGGGCGATGGCTTGGGGCCCGTCGCGTCCTTATGGCCAATGTGGGCGCCGAGGAATCCGTAGGCGATTGTCTGTTCCGCGCCGGGATCAGCGGCTGCCCCCGCCAGTGCCGCGGCATCGGCAGCGCTCTGCATGGCGGTCTTGCGATTGAATGCGGCGGCGAAGTCGAGCGCGATGCCGAAAGCGGCAATGAGTGGAATTGTGACCAACGCGGCCAAGAGGCCGAAGTTGCCGGACCGGCAGTGCAGCAAGGCTTGGGCACAGCGTGAGAACGGAAACAGGTTCAGGATGGTCATGGCGAGTTCTTTGCGGCTAGATGACGAGTACTCGCTCCTCATCCTGCAGCTAACCTTGCCAAGCATTTAATGCTTTGGACCAATTAACGGTATGCACTTGGCGGCGCGGGGATCGAATGTCGGCTCCAGGTCCACACCTCGACCCTCATGTATGCGACGTATTAGTGGTTGCACAAACACGGGGCGCTGCTCCGCTCGGCCACAAGCCGCGTCGGGCGTGAAGCGCTAACCCATTTGTGTGTCCCGCCTAATCCTTGACTGACACGTGCACTGTGAGACGCTACGGCTTCATGGTTGTAGTGCGTAAGGGGCGGACAATGAAGTTCTCGAAGGCGAAGAGGAAGCATCCCGGAAAAGCATTCAAAATCGGCGGAGCCGACCGCAGTGTCTACGACGGGTTCGTCGGCACGGCGCGGGCAGCTCCCGGTTTCTCCTATCGCGGGAGATGGACCAGCGAAGGGTGCCCGGGCACCTTTGAGGGGTGGCTGGCGACCAAGGGCGTCATGCCCAAGCCGTAGCGTCTCCCATTCACGATCACGGATCTACACGCGCGCCGAGAACCGGCGCGTGTGGGTGGTAACGTGAGCGGTGTGAGGTTAGGTGTGCGCTGCTTGCCGCGGCGCTCCACCTTTTTCGTTTCGTTGCACCCACTTCGACCCCGGTTCAACGTCAGTCGGCGACGCTCTCGTCGGGAGCGACGGATCCGATATTGTAGCCTTCAAGCTGCGCGGCCGTGCTGTCGCGTCGCGGGAAGTGCAGGATGGTCGCCGTTCCCGGCGTCACCGGGACGACCCGCGATGGCGGAAGATCGAGGAACTCGTGGCAGGCCGCCCGAACGACGCCGCCATGGGCGACGATCAACAGGTCACCTTCCGTTCGTGACATCCAGTCGCGCACGCCGTCCGCCACACGCCCCCGGAACGCGCTCCAGGTCTCCCCGTTTGCCGGCGTGAACGTTCCGGCGCGCCAGGCGGCATACTCCTCCGGGCGCTCGGCGATCAGGTCCGGCTTGCGACGCCCGGTCCACTCCCCCATGTCCAGCTCGCGAAAGCGCTCGTCGGTCGGTGCGTCAGGATGGCCGATCAACGCGACGGTCTGCCGTGTCCGGCCAAGGTCCGAAGCGATAATGCGGACGGGCTTCAGCGCCTTGGCATAGGGTCGGAACCGCCTCACCTGCGCGACACCGCGCTCGGACAACAGCGAATTGTCCTGCCCCTGCAGGCGCTGTTCGGCGTTCCATTCCGTTTCGCCGTGACGCATGAGGATGAGCCTCATTGATGGATCCTTTCTCCGGTGGCGGCAAAAACCGCATCGGGTGTGCGAATAAACGAAAGGGGGATCTGTTCCCCCGGTGTCGCGGTGAAGTAGCCGTCGGCCATGGCCGTCACACGCAGCTCGCCGATCATCGCGGTGACCATGGTGCGACCGGCAATCGGCGCGGCTTCGGCAAATCGGGCGACAAGCGACGGTGCTCCGGCGGTCACTCCGACGCAGACGTCCTCGGCCCGGTAGAGCAGCTGCACTTCATCGTGGTCTGCAGCAAGGGCAGCTGGCGCGAGCGTCGTTTCCCCGAAGACCAACCCGTCGTCAATGCGACGGACGCCTAGCAGATTTGCCGGCGGCGTGCCAAGGAATGTCGCGACGAAGGTGGTTTGCGGATTACGCAGGAGATCTATCGGCTTGCCGAACTGTTCGACGCGGCCATTGTTGAGCACAGCAACATGGGTGGCCATGGTCATGGCCTCCACCTGGTCGTGGGTGACATAAACCGAGGTGGCCCCGGTCGCCCTGTGGATGCGCATCAGTTCGCTGCGCATCTCGATGCGCAGCTTGGCATCGAGGTTCGACAGCGGCTCGTCGAACAAAAGGATGCTCGGTTCCGGCGCAATCGTGCGGGCAATGGCCACGCGCTGCTGCTGGCCGCCGGAGATTTCTGCCGGATAACGTTCGGACAAAGCATTGATGCCGAGAAGGGAAAGCACTTCCCTGACACGTCTATCGCGCTTGTCCCTTGGCCATTTTGCGACCTTCAGCGGCCAGGCGATATTGCCGGCAACCGTCATGTGCGGCCAGAGCGCGTAGCTCTGGAAGACAAGGCCGGCGTTACGCCGACCGGCGTCGGCGATCACGCCGCCCACGCCACTGGATACGGTTTGCCCAACAAACCCGATTTCGCCTTCGCTCGGGGCCTCAAGTCCCGCCAGCATGCGCAAAAGGGTAGACTTGCCGCAGCCGGACGGGCCGACGAGCACGAGGAACGCGCCCGCGGGCACCGAGAGATTGACGTCCTTGACGGCGGTGAACGCACCGAACCGTTTGACGAGACTGCGGATCTTGATGGCGTCCGCAGCGCCGGTTGCTATCGCATTCATGGTTGTTTCCATTTCTGGACACGGTTCTGCAGGCTGTGGGCAAGAAGCGAGGCTGCCAGGCAGACGACGAGGATGACGAGGGTGATGGCGTTGGCGAACTGCATGAAGCCTTCGGCGGCATAGCGATAGGCGACCATGCTGAGCACCGGCGAAGTGGCCGTGAACAGAAGGACGACGAGCGAGAGGTCCCGCACCATTTTCACGAAGACGAGGATCGCGCCTGCAAAAAGGCCCCGGATCGCCAATGGAAAGATGATGGCGAACAGGCGTCGGATCAGCCCTGCCCCGGTCAGCCGGGCGCTCTCCTCGATATCGGCCGAGATCTGGCCGAGCACGGACCGGCCCGACTGCACGGCAAAGGGCAGGTTGTGAGCCGACGCTGCGATGACGAGCAGCGCGAAGGTGCCATAGAGCGACGGCAGCGGCCCGATCGGCGCGCCGAACAGCGCGATATACGCGGCGGCAAAGGCGATGCTCGGCACCAGCAGCGGCAGAAAGGCCAGCTGGCTGAGCACGGTCGCAAGCAGGCTGCCCCGGCGCTGCACGATGGTATAGGCGAGCGCAAGGCCAAGCAGCATGGTCGTGAAGGCGACGACCAGGCCGAGCCGGATCGTGTTCCAGAGCGCATCGATCAGCACCGGGTTGCGGAAGATACCCGCCTGTCCCTGCGCGATCTCGCCACCGCCCTCCCCGATCCAGAAATGCAGCGTCCAGTTGGAAAACAGCGCTCCGCTTTGTGGTGCCAGGCTCGACGCGGCCAGGACCAGCACCGGCATCACCGTGGTCAGGAGCCCAATCACCACGGCCACGGTAAACAGCGGCCAGCGCCAGGCGCCGAGCGGGAAACGCTTGGTGCGCCCGCCCTTGCCCGTCACGGTGACGAATGCACGTCGGCCGGAGACGATGCGGTCCGATAGCCAGAGAAACAGTGCCGAGACGGCGATCAGCAGCAGTGCGAGCACAAAGCCGCGTTCGTTCTGCCCGGTCTCGATCATGCCGAAGAGGCGGGTCGACAGCGTCTGCATGCGCACCGGCAATCCGAGAAGCGCCGGTGCTGCAAAGTTGGCGACGGCGCCGGCAAAGGTCAGCGACGCGGCGGCGATCAGCGCCGGTGTGACGACCGGCAGGATGATGCCGAAGAAGATACGCGGGCGTTTGGCGCCGGCCATCTGCCCTGCTTCCACGAGATCGGCACCAACCGAACTCAGTGCCGCCGCGATGATCGTGTAGGCAAGCGAATAATAGTGCGCGATCAACACGATCGCCGTCGGGATGAGGCCCCAGGCGAGCCAGTCGGGAATGGCAAGGCCGCTGGTTTCGAAGAAACCGGCCGAGCCGCCGAGGCGGGAATTGCGAAAGAGCGTCCCCCAGGCAAGCGCTGCTGCAAAGCTCGGGATCATATAGGGGAGCGTCGCCATCAGGCCGAGGTAGCGCCGCCCCGGCACGTCGGTCATCACCACCAGCCAGGCGAGGAAACCGCCGATCAGCAGGCAACCGGCGCCGACGCTGAAGCCGAGGATCATGGTGTTGAAGAGCGGTCGCCACCAGAGATTGGCGGAAAGCGGACTGAAGAGTACCGCCTTCCAGGCTGCGAGACCCTCAGGCGTCAGGGTTGTGAGAAGGATACGCAGAAGCGGTGCGACCACGAGAATGGCGACGACGGCGATGAGAAATGCCGGCAGGAGAAAGCCCGATCGGAGCAGCCGGCCGCCCGATGGCGCGAAGAGCGATAACGATGTCATATGAGAGGCCTCGAAGGTTGCCGGCACGCATCAAGATGTGTGCCGGCAGGCATCTTCCCTATTGGAGCGTGATGATCAGATCGGCGATGCGTCCGCGCGCGGCGGCCGTCTTTGCCGGGTCGATCGTCCAGGCCTTCAACTCCCCGAGTTTGACCGAGTCCGGGTGATCGGCGATCGTCCTGCGGGTGGCATAGTCGCCCGGGACGTTGAAGGGCTCGAAGCCTGGCCCGCCTGATGGTGTGTCGTCGCCGAACATGAAGTCGATCAGCAACCGCGCCGCCGCCGGGTTCGGTGCCTTGTCGGCAACGGTCAGCACAGCCGGGAAGAGGATACCGTTGGCCGGTTCGACATTGTTGGCGATCTGCAGCGCCCAGCCTTCCTTCTCGTTGTCACGGCGATCGGAATAGGTGCCGAAGCCGACTGGCGGGTTCTTGGCGTTGACGTCGCCGACCGACTTGTTGAGCACGTCGCTGTTGGGGACGAGGATGAGGTCGTTGGCGAAGAGGTCCTTGATGAACTGCTCTCCGGCGCCCTGAAGGTCGGCCTCCACTTCGATATCCTTGCCGAAATGTGCCTTGTAGGCGGCGGCCATCTCGTCCGGATGCAGCGCGATCTCGGTCAAGAGATCAAGCAGTTCGCCGCGCTGGCTCGGATCGACCATCAGCACCCTGCCCTGCCATTGCGGCTCCGTCAGCTGCCAGAGATTGGCAACGGGCGAACCGTCCGGGAACGCCTTCTCATTGTACATCAGCACCTTGGTGGAAAGGCGCTGGGTCAGAAGCGGCCCCTTGTAGCGGTCCTCCAATTCGCCAGTCACGCGCGGCGGTACGTAGTTGACGATCCGCTTAGCCTCCAGAAGCTTGGTGAAGACGACGGGTGTATCGGCAATGTAGAGCACGTCGACCGCATGGACTCCTGCCTGCTGCTCGGCCTCGATGCGGGCGATCTGCTTCGTCGAGCTCATGTCGAGGCCGATCAGGTCGATGCCGGGATAGGCAGCCTCGAAGGCCTTTTCGATCTTCGCGATGCGGCTCGACAGGGAGAAGACGGTAACGCTGCCCTCCTTCTGCGCCAGCGGCAGCAATTGTTGTGGTGTCATTCCGTCGAGATCGGATGCGACAGCGATCGACGGCAGGATGAAACACGCGGCAAGCGTGGCATTGGTCAGTCTTTTCAACATGTTGTTCTCCTCCCTTATCAATTTCTCTCAGTCGAAGTCGTTGAACAGCTCCGACAGTTTCTCCAGCCTGCCGATCACCTTCCCCTGATGACGGCCAGCAATCGTGAGCACGATGGCGTTGACGATCGCAAACGGGATCGTCGGTGTCTGGAATTCGCTTCCCGAGCGCCCGCGGGGCGCCGAGAGCATGAGATCCGCAGGCGGCTCCATCAGCGGGCCGGCGAGATCGGAAATGAGGATCGACTGGGCGCCGATCCGCGCCGCATGCCGCACCAGCGGCCCGTAGCTTTGTGGCTGCTTGCGAAAAGCGAGCGCGACCACGAGGTCGCCGGCTTCCATGCAGACCAGACGCTCGGCGATATCCCTGCCGCGTCCGGTGAGCGAAACCGTGGTCATGCCGAAACGATCAAGGCGGCGCTGCAGGAAACCTGCCACCGATTGCGCGTGCCCCTGCCCGAAGATGAAAACGCGGCGCGCAGCAAAGATCAGATCCGCCGCCCTGTCGATCTCCGCCTGCTCCACCGAGCGTGCAAGCGTTTCGAGTGCCGTTATCTCGGCTGCGATCAGATCGGTCAGATAGTCGCCATGCTCGACCTTTGAGACAGAGCGGCGCATCCGGTTGGCGGCATCCTGATCATCGAGGACCTCTCGCTGCAGCTGGGCGCGCAGATCCGGAAAGCCTTTGTAGCCAAGCTTTTGTGCGAGCCGCGTGGCGGTCGCCTCATGCACCGTTGCGCGCTGTGACAGCTGCGGACCGGACAGGAAGGCTGCTTCCGCCCGGTTCTCCAGCATGGTGGCGATCAGCTTCTGGTCTGCCTCGGTCAGTCGCCTGGAATGCGCCTTGATGCGATCGAGTATGGTCATGACGTCCCTGCAAGTTCATTTGCTGGACGTATGGTCTCTGCAAGTTTCGCTGCCGTCAATGATTGTGATGCAAGAATCTTTGCAATGGCCTGCAAGGCATCCGATGAACTGTCTAGGGCAATGACTTTTGCTAGGTTGGGGCAGACGAGATGCCCGATTCAGGCCATCCCTGCGTGCTGAACTCAGGCGTAAATACAACCTTTGGCGGTGTCGAAAAAATACTTTGCAAAGCCCCGCAAACCCACCTTTGCCGGGTGGCGTATTTGCATGGTCAGATACCACCGGCTTCGATCGCGCGCGCCCATGCTGCGGCTCGTTGCGCAGCTGCTGTAAGAACCGGTTTTGGTGCCTTGTACCATTCGTCCGCGGGCAGGCCCCGCTTGTCGCGCACGAACGCGATCGCGGCCTCCAGCGTCGGGAACTCGGCCGGCAGCGTCAGATGCAGGAACAGCGACACGACGACGACAGAGCGCGATCGTCCGCCGCGGCAGTTGACGAGAATGCCGCCGTGCTCGCGCCGCGGATAGGAGGGCTTTTCCGGCAGAACCTGTTCGAACGCAGCCTTCAGGATGTAATGCGCCGCGAGCATCTGCGTATCGGGATTGCCGTCGCCGTCGATAAGCCCGATCTTGTAGTAGCGGATCTCTCCGGGACCATGAACGCTGTTGCGGTGATCCGAAACAAGCTTGGGCTCTGCGACGAAATTGAAGTCCAGGTTGACGGCGCAATTCACGACGGTGGTGATGCCATTGGCGCGCAGCAGGTCCAGATCGCTTGCGCCTTCCTTGCCGGCAATGAAGATGTCGACGTCGTAGGCCGGATGCTTGGAATAGACGAGGCTGAGCGTCGCGAGCTCCCTGCTGGCCTTGCTGGTGGTCGCGACATCGGCTGAATTCCCGTACATGCTGTCCTCGTGCTTCATGGTGTTTTTCCCTTGCGGCCATCGCAGATGGCCTGGGCGACGCGGTTCAAGGTCGGGTAGTCCGCACCGGCGCCATAGGCCAGATAGCCGGGGCAGAAATAGTCGGCGGAGCCCTCTGGCACCTTGCCAAGCGTAAGTGGCTGATAGCGGCCGCCGGCATTCTTCAGGATCAAGATCGCGGCGGCCACGTCCCAGGCGTTGACGCCGAAACCGGCGGCGACATCGACGTATCCTGCCGCCACATGGGCGATGCTGAGTGCTGCGCTGCCGGGCCGGCGGACGGTCGAGAAGGTTTCGACCAGGTCTCCATAACGGCTGAGGGCGACAACCCGTCCATCAAGGCGAAAGTCGCGCGAAACGGGATAGCCGGTAATGAGCGTCGCGCGGCTTTCCTCGCTCACCGACTTCGACGCGATGACCTCGCCGTTGAGATAGGCGCGCGTGGCGTCGCTCGAAAACAAGAGATCAGCGACAGGATCGTAGATCACGCCCGCGATGACGGCTCCCCGTTCGACGGCCGCTATCGAGATGCACCAGAATGCGAGACCGCGGGCGAAATTGGCGGTGCCGTCGATCGGGTCGACATACCACTGGATCTCGCCGTCGCCGACCTGGCCGCCCTCCTCGCCGAGCATGGCCGAGTTCGGTTCGTGATCAAAGATGAAGTCGCGGATCAGGGTCTCGGCGTTCCTGTCGTGGATGGTCACGATGTCATGCAGGTCGCGCTTGTAGTCGACCGCCATATCCGAGCGAAAGGCCGCAAGCAGCGGCCCGCCGACCGCTCGCGCAGCACCCTCGGCAATGCGCATCAATTGGCG
The DNA here is from genome assembly GCF_035999185.1 of Ensifer sp. Taxonomy (GTDB): domain Bacteria; phylum Pseudomonadota; class Alphaproteobacteria; order Rhizobiales; family Rhizobiaceae; genus Ensifer. The sequence goes on from NZ_DASYHB010000042.1 coordinate 51,629, forward strand.
TGAGCGGTCGAGCCGTTCTTCGTCGATCGAGGCCCTCTGGCCCACGGCCTTGTTGGCGTTGTTCATGCTCTCTTCCCATCCATGCCGAAAAGGCCGGCGCGACCTTGTCCTCGTGCTGTCGCGCCGGCTGCGTTTTCTACTTGCTGTAGTTCACGCGCCAGAAGTCCTGCCATTCCTCGCGTCGGTCGAAGTCATCAAGGCCGGTGGCAGCATTGTAGGGGAACAGGCGGTCCGCCACTTCCATGATCCCCGACGGTTCGTCTGCAGGCATCTTGATGTCGATATTGGTCGGCAGCTTGCCGTCCTTCATCTGCGGCGCAATGCCTTCCTCCGTCAGCACATAGTGGATGAAGAGCTTGGCGGCGTTCGGGCTTGCCGACTTCGAGGCGACGAGGCCGAGCTTGGTGTAGGTCCAGCCGACCCATGGCTGAAGCTCGGTGCAGAGCCCGAGCTTGTAGCCCTTGCCCTCGTTGTCGCGGAACTTGGCGGAACTCAAGAGTCCGAAGAAGGGCTCCTTCTGCCCGCTGGCGCCAACCGCTTCGGCGACGGGATCGTCACCGTCTGTCACGAGCGGCCCGTTTTGCGCCAAAGCCTTGATCCAGGCGGCGGCCGCACTCTTCTCGGCGGTTTCGAGATCCTTGCCGAAGTGGACCTTGTAGGCCTCCTTCACCGCGGCGTCAGCATGCGTTTCCAGCTGGTTGAACCAGTCGGTGTAGGTGCTCTTGGTCAAGGGGTCGACCAACGCGATCTTGCCCTTCCACTTCGCTTCCGTCAGTTCCCAGATGTTGGAGACGGGGCACTTGTCGTAGGCCTCGGTGTTGTAGGCCCAGACGTTGGCATTGGTCGAAATCGCCAGCGGATTCTGGAAGGCCGCCGGTATCTTGTCCTTCATGTCGCCGGGCAAATAGCTTTCGACGAAACCTTGCGGCAGAAGCTGCGCCAGCGCTGCCGGCGCGTCGGTGATCAGCGCAACGTCACCCTGGACGTTGCCGGCCTGGGCCTCGCGAATGATCATTTCCAGCTGGCTGTTGGCCGAGACTTTGACGCCGGTTGCCTTTACACCGTACTTCGCGCTGAAGGCCTCGGCCATTTCGACGATCTTGCCGGTGCTGTCATAGACGTTGATCGGCTTTTCCTTTTTTGCCGCCTCGATGAGCGCATCGAGATTGAACGCCTCCTCGGCACGTGCCTCGACTGCGATGGCCGTTGTCAGGGCGGCGAATGCCGCCCCGAATGCCAAGTATTTGTTCTTTGCTTTCTTCATGGTTTCCCCTCCCAAGGAGACCGTTTCAAACGTTGCTGCACTTACTTCTGGTAGTTGAGCCGCCAGAGATCCTGCCAGGTCTCGCGCGCATCCCAGTCCTCAAGGCTGGTTGCCATCTGGTAGGGCATGACCTGGTCGAGAACGGCACCGATGCCCGACGGCTCGTCGGCGGGCAGCGAGACGTCCTTGTTGGTGGACATCTTCCCGTCTTCGGCCTGCGGCGCGATGCCTTCGGCCGTCATCACGTAGTGGATGAAGAGCTTCGACGCGTTGGGGCTGTTGGTGCCCTTGGTAATCAGCCCGACGCCGGGATACATCCAGCCGAGCCACGGCTTCAGGTCCTTGCAAAGGCCGAGCTTCATGCCCTTTTCGGCATTGTCGCGGAACTTGGCCGAACTCATCAGTCCCATGAATGGCTGCGATTGCCCCGGTGCGCCAACCGCATCGGCCGCCGCCGCATCGGCATCGGTCAAGAGCGGCGCGTTGGCGGCGAGCGCCTTCACCCAGGCGGCTGTCGCGCTGCCGTCGTCGGCCACGAGTTCCTTGCCGTAGAGCTCCTTGTAGGCCGCTGCCACCTTGTCGTCGCCGTGCTTGGACATCTGGTTGAACCAGTCGACATAGGACGCCTTGCCGAGCGGGTCCTGCATGGCGACCTTGCCCTTCCATTCCGGTCCGGTCAGCTGCCAGATGTTGGTGACCGGGCACTTGTCGAAGAGTTCGGTGTTGTAGGCCCAGACATTGGCGCTGGTAACAACGGTCAGCGGGTTCTGATATTCGGCGGCGATCTTTTCTGCGAGATCCGGCGGCAGCCAGCTCTCGGCAAAGCCCTGCGGAATGAGCTGGGCCATGGCGGCCGGCGCGTCGCTGATGATAGAGACGTCGCCCTGAATGTTGTTGGCACGGGCTTCGCGAATGATCATCTCGAGCTGCGCGGTCGCCTTGACCTTGGAGCCTTCGGCGCCGACGCCGTACTTCTCGGCAAAGGCCTTGGCCATTTCGACGATCTTGCCGGTGCTGTCATAGACGGTGATTGGCGGCTCTTTGCGTGCCGCCTCGATCAGCGCGTTCAGGTCGAACGGCTCTTGCGCCAGCGCCGGTCCGGCGAAAGCGACGATGGTGGTTGCCAGCAATGCGCGCCTCAACGCGCGCCCTGCCCTGTCTTTCGTCCGAAAATGCATCGTCTGTTCCTCCCTCAGATTATGTTTCGGTTCATTGTCTGGCGCCAAAGCGGCTCAGTTCAGGGCGTTCTTGCGCAGAAGCGCATCCGCCTCGGCGACGCGCTGCCCGTCCTTGTCGAAGACGTGCAGCGCCTCGGGCGGAGCAAAAAACGAGACCCGTGTTCCAGTCTCGACGCGCGGCAGGCTATTGGTCGTCAAGAACAGGGTGTCGCTGTCGTTCCTAAGCTCAAGGATCCAGCTCCCGCCGGTCGGCAGCACGCCCGTTACCGTCATCTCGCCGCCGAAGCTGCCGGCAGGAACATCTCCGCCCTTCATGGCGTAGCCGATCGCCTCCGGCCGAAGGCCGACCGAGCCGATGCCGCGTAGCGTCGGATGACGCGCGCCGAGATACGCTTCGGCCGCACGCGACAATTCCGAGGCTGCTGACGAGCCGAAGGTCAGGATGTTGATCGGCGGGCTGCCGACGAATTCGGCGACGAAGCGGTTTGCCGGGCGGTCGTAGATGTCGTTGGGCGTGCCCATCTGCTGTAGCGTGCCCTCGTTCATCACGGCGATGGTCGTTGCCAGCGTCATCGCCTCCCACTGGTCATGGGTGACAAAGACGATGGTCGTCTTGAATTCCTTGTGGATGCGCTTGAGTTCGGCTCGCATTTCGAGGCGCAGCCGGGCGTCGAGGTTCGACAGCGGCTCGTCGAGCAGAAGCACGCCCGGATTAACCGCGAGCATGCGGGCAAGCGCCACGCGCTGCTGTTGGCCACCAGAAAGCTGCGACGGATAGCGGTCGCGGTACTTGGCGATGTCGAGCGCCTGCATGACTTTCTCGACCCGCTGCTCGCGCTCTTCCTTCGGCAGCTTGCGCAGCCGCAAACCGAAGTCGGTGTTGCGCTCGATCGTCAGGTGCGGCCAGAGCGCGTAGCTCTGGAACACGAGCCCCATCTCGCGCTTCTCCGGCGGGATGAACACGCCTGCCCTCACCGAGTCGACCAGACGTTCGCCGATGCGGATCTCGCCGTCAGAAAGGTTTTCAAGACCGGCGATCATGCGCAATGTCGTGGTCTTGCCGCAGCCGGAGGGTCCGAGAAGGCACATGAATTCACCATCACGGATCTCGAGGTCGAGGTTCGACACGGCATTGGCGGAATTGACACCGTAGTTCTTCTGGGCGCCGCTGAGATTGATGGTGGGCATCAGCTTCCGAGTCCTTCTGCGAGATTGGTCTTGGTCAGTTTCTGGGCTGCCAGGGTTCCGAGGTAGGCGATGGCGGCGATGATCAGCACGACCGCGTTTGCGGCTTGCGTGTAGTGGTAGTCGACGAGCCTGAGCGAATAGGTGGTCAGCACGTCCGTGCTCGGCACGGCGAGGATGACGAAGAGGCTCAGGCCCTTGATGCCGGAGATGAAGGGCAGCAGGACGCCGGTGACGAGCGAGCCCTTCTGGATCGGGATGACGATCGAGATCATCCGCCGGAACCAGCCGGCACCGGCGATCTGCGCTGCCTCCTCAGGATCCTTGCCAAGCTGGGTCATGGCCGAGATACCGGCGCGCGAGGCATAGGGCATCTGGTCGGCGATCAACGCCAGGACCAGGATGGTGACCGTGCCATAGAGCGCCGGCATTGGTCCACGCGGCACGGCAAAAAGCGAGAGATAGGCGGCGGCAAAGGCGATGCCGGGCACCAGATAGGGCAGGAAGGTGACCTGCCTGAGATAGACCGACAGGGCCTTGACCGGTGTGCGGATGACGACATAGCCGACGAGCAGTCCGAGAATGCCCGAGGTCAGCGACGCGAGGCCGACGATGATAAGCGTGTTCTTGGCGGCGGCCCAGAGATCTGGGCTCAACAGCACGCCGGTCTGTAGCGCCACCGTATGGAGGTCGCGGCCGATCCAGTAGTCGAGCGTGAAATTGTCGAGCGTGAACTGCGCCGGCAGCTTCATGACGGTGGACAAGAACAGGGTGAGCAGCGGCAGGCCAACGCTCAGGAAGAAGATGAGGGCCGCGAAGCCGGTCGCCGGAAGGCGGTACTTTCCGAGCCGGCTCTGGCGGTTCATCGATCCCTTGGAGCCGACGGTCACGAAACGCCGGGCCTCTCGGACAAGTCGGGCGTCGATCATCAGGGTGATGATGCCGATCAGCATGATCGAGGCGGCAACGACGCCGGCCACACCGGTCTGGCGCGACGCGATGCTGCGGAAGAGCGACGTGGAGAGCACCTCGAACTTCACCGGCAGGCCGAGCACATAGGGTACGCCGAATTCGCCGAGGCATTTGGCGAAGATCAGAACCATCGAGGATAGCAAGGCTGGACGCATCAGCGGCAGGATGATCTGCATCGCCACCTGATAACGTTTTGCACCAAGGATGCGGGCCGAATCTTCGAGCTGGCTATCGAAACGGCGCAGCGCTGAGCCGAACAGCAGGATGACGAAGGGCGTATAGTGGAGCGCCAGGATGACGATGATCGGGAAACGCCCGTAGGCGACCCAGTCCGGCGGCGTTAGCCCCATCGCTTCGAACCAGCCCGGCTGGCCGCCGACCGTGCGGTTCTTGAAGAGCGTGGTCCAGGCAAGCGCGAAGGTCCATGCCGGCAGCATGTAGGGAACGATCAGCGCGGTCGCAAACCAGCGCCTTCCGAACATGTCCGTGCGGCTGATCAGCCACGCGAGCACCGTGCCGATCATAAGCGACAGGCTGATGGCGCCGAGTGCGACCGAAAGCGTGTTGAGCAGAGGTCGCCAGAAGAGGTCAACCGAGACCGGCGACAGGAAGGCGCGATCCAGATAGTAGAGCGTGAGCTCGCCGAAATCCTTGCCCAGGCGCCGCTCATGGCCGAACTGAACCTGCACCGCGTCAAGCACGATCGAGATGATCGGAACGACGATGATATAGGTGAACAAAAGAGCGGTCAGAATGCCAATCAAAGTTGTCGGCTCCCGCGAGGCGACCTTCATTCGATAGCGCCAACGCTGCCATGCGGTCGGCGCCAATGCGTCGTCTGACACCGCAGATGCCTTGGCTGTTTCTGTCACTAAGGCCATGCTCTTCCCCTCGGAACTCAACATGCGCAACCTGCCGCGGCGACCGATGCCGGACGGGAGTTCAAAAATGCCAACGGGGAATGAGAGACCAGGCGCCACGACCTGGCGCTGATACATGCAAAATCCGCGCATAGACCCGAGGCGATCGCGTCTATCGGGTACTCAATCCTCCCCGTTCGCCGACAGGCGCCGATGGCCTGCCCGATGCCAGCGTTGGCTCCTCAACCGCGCTACCATCTTCACGAACATAGACAGAACAAACATTCTAGATTTCGTCCGTCTATGGAACGTATGATCCAATGACGAGGCGTCCTTGTCAATAGAAAAATGCACACGTGCGCAATGATCTAACTAATTGGTTTTGTGTGTGATTTTTAATATGATATACCTCTGTTTTCGAACGCGTGATCAGTGACGCGCCAAAAGCGATAGACAGTCCGTGACATGGCCGAAAAATGCAGCAGCAATTCTGGTCGTTTCGGTCCGATCTGGCGGGCGTCACGGACGGTGTGCTGTGCGGGTCGGGTGCACTTTTTCGTTGGAATGGGGCAGCTTTTATGGCCCTGATGGAAACCGTCTGATTCTGCAGGGGAGAGGCATGGCAAGAGGCTTCGTGACGGCTGAAGAAGTCGCAAAACGCGCGGGCGTTTCGCGCTCAGCGGTGTCGAGAACCTTCACGCCTGGAGCCAGCGTTTCCGAGGCTGTGCGGCGCAAGGTTCTGAAGGCTGCGCGGGAACTCGGATATCGGGTCAACCGACTGGCGCAGGGCCTGAACAACGACCGATCCAACCTCATCGGCGTTGTTGGTGCCAACCTCAGCTCGCCCTTTCACGCCAAACAGCTCGATCTCTTGAGCATCGGCCTTTTGCGTCGCGGCTTGCAATGCTTGCTTCTCAATGCGGCCGACGCCCGCAAGGACATCGCGCCGCTGATCGAGCTTCTGTTCGAGTTTCGTGCGCAGGCGATCGTCGTGCTCTCGGGCGAACCACCGGAATCGATCGTTGATCAGTGCGTCGCCAATGGCGTCAAACTGGTCCTCATCAACCAGAAGCTCGATCGCACCGACACAAATATGGTGCTGAGCGACGACTCGCGCGGTGCGGATCTCGCTGCGCTGCGCTTGATCGAGGCGCGATGCCGGAAAGTGGCAGTGGTGTCCAGCGGTAGCCAGACCCCCGCCCAGGTGCGTCGCACCACGGCGTTCAAACAGAAAATGGCGGCGGCCGGTGTCGAAGTCGTTGCCTGGACCGGCGGCACGACGAGTTATGAAACCGGCTACCAGGCCGGCTGCGAGGTCCTCGTCGACGAGGCGATCGATGGCGCCTTCTGCGTTACCGATCTGCTGGCGCTCGGTTTTCTCGATGCGGCCCGCACCGAAATGCAACGCCGGATCCCGGCCGATCTTTCCGTCGTCGGATTTGACGATATCCCGCAGGCGGGTTGGAAGAGCTACGAACTCACCACGGTCGCCCAATCCTTCACGGCATTGACGGACCATGTACTGGCGGCGCTGGAGTCCGATGAGATGGAAACCCGGCTCCAGGTCGTTCCCGTCGCAATGGTCGAGCGCAAAACCGCACGCCGCTAGGTGGAGCGACACTCTAAGTCTGGTGCCCGAAGATAGAGCCGGCCGAATAGGTTTCTCGATCGGTCCCTGCTTTGGTCCTGCCGCGCAACAATTCCGCACGGAAGAGCTGCTGAAAACATGCGTAGGTATTGAAGCCGAGGTCACTGACGAGGCGCATGACCGTTGTCGTCGAGACGCCGCTGCGCGTTGCCACTTCCCGAGCGCTAGCAAAGGCGACGTCGTAAGGATGGGAAAGCACGAACTTGGCCACTTCCAGGCGCCCGCCCTTCAAGCGGCGGGCCCCGATGCGGCAGGCTTCCCTCAACTCGATGAAGGTCTTGGGCGGAGCGACGCAGGAGCCTGGAGTGAAAACCTGTTGGCCCATGATCAGGCAGCTTCCTCTTTGCCAAATGCGTGCTCGACGTGGATGCGAAGACTGCCGGCCTCGGCGCGATCGAGAAAGGCGTCAAACGCCCCGAAGAAGATCGAGAGAAAGTCTGACGTCGATCCTGCCCAGCCCTTTTCGGGGGACCGGCCAAAGTGGTCAGCGAGAACGCGATAGAGCTTGAGGCGCGGTTCCGGGATCTTGTCGAGCGCCAATGAGGCCGCCTGGCGCAGGCAATACCAATCGGTAATGAGGTCGATCATGTCGAGCCGAGCCAACGATTGCTCATCCTGGACCGCACCCTGCGAGATCGCGGCGAGCACAGGCTTGAATGCGCCAGCGCCGCCCAAGAGTTCGCAGACCTCTTCCACCGTCAGCCCCGAAACCGTATCGACGACGGCCTTCGGCCATTCCTTCGGGAAGTAGCGGTGCTCGACGAGGGCGCGCTTGTGGGCCTTCAGGAAAGATCCGTAGTCGGGGGCGTCGAAGGCGCGATCCGGACTGTCGCCCGATCGGACCATTTCGCGCCGATAGGCGGTCAGGATACGCGGGTCGACCGCTGTCGCCGAGAGCTCGACGGTTTCAATTGCAGTGCCCGTCGCAGACGGCTCGATGATCTTGAACGCTGGCGGAAAGGCCACCAGCGAGGGCACGGCGATGTTGGTGAGCTGGCGACCGCTCTTCTGTCTGCGCGTCACGCCCTCGACATGCAGATGGCCGCTGAAATGAACAGTAACCCCGGCATCGACAAGCGCTTGCGCGACCGCTTCGCGTGGGGTTCTGCGAGCAATGTTCGTCTCGCCGAAAAGAACGCCCTCTGCACCGGTCGCGCCGTCGAACGGATCGAGCGCAGGATAATGCGAGAAGGCGAGAAGCGTCTTGCCAAGGCTCCTTGCCCGCGCCGATACATCCGCAATCCAGTCGATGATGAAGGGCTTCAGCCGCAAAAGCGCATTCCAGCCGGCAGCGGTACTGTCGACGAACGCCGCTTCTTCGCCGTGTTCGAAGCTGCCGTCGCGTGGTTCAAAGACGTTGGCGTCGATCATCAACAGCCAGAGGCCAGGTTCCGGCTCGACCAGATAGGACCCATCCATCAACCTGTAGCGATTGAGGCCATCGGGCGAGGAGACGGTGTAGAGGCGGTCTTCAGCCTTGTCGGACAGACCGAAAGGCGTTTCCCAGTGAACGTAGTCCGGCCTTCGGAAGTACCCGAACGCGGCCATGGGTGCGAGCCCGCTTGGGTATCCCTCGCAATACATGCCGGGGGTGGCGTAGGTTCCGGGGGCAGTCCTGCCCTCGTCGCTGGTGACAAGAACCCTGGTGTCGTTCGTATCGAGGAATTGCTTGGTGTGGTGCCTGCCCCTCGGACCGAAGATGTCGTGGTTGCCGGGAAGCGCATAAAAACGTGTCCCGTGCTCACGCTCGTGTTGGTCCAGGATGGCGCGGGTGCTTTCGGTCGTCAGCCGCTGCCCGTCATCGGTATAGTCGCCCAGAAGAACGACATGGCGAATGCCGCGCCGGGACACGTCCGCCAGCGCCTCGTCGAGCGCCCTGGCGCTTTCATTGAAGACGCGGGTGGATTCGCGCGTGTCGACCCAGCTTCTCACGGCCAGTTTTTCGCCGTCGATCTCGATGGCGGGAAATTCGAATTCACCTTCGAGATCGTGAAAATGGGCGTCGGCGATGACGGCGATCCGTGGCAAGTCAGGCATCGGCACTGGCCTCCGCGCGGGATGCTTCCACCAGATCGATCCAGGTCGAGGCGCGGCGCGCGGCCTCGTAGAGCATCGGCTTCGGGGTCTCGAACCATTCGTCCGGACGAAGCTCCCTGTGTTCGCGGATGTGGGCGACCGCAGCGTCGAGCGCCGGGTAGAGATGCGGCTGCTGCTTGTGCAGGAAAAGCGCCACCAGCGAGACCGAGCGGCTGCGCCCTCCACGGCAGTTGACGAGGATATTGCCGCCATCGCTGTAAGGATAAGTCGCGCGTTTCGGCATCGTCTGGCGCAGGGCACCGTCGAGAATATAATAGGCGCCGAGCATCATCGTGTCGGGGCTACCGTCTCCGTCGATCATGCCGAGTTTGTAGTAGCGGATGTCGGCGTAGCCGCTCGCAAAGAGGTCGTCGTTGACCGCGACCTCCTCCGCACGAACAAGGTTGATATCCAAGTTGATCGCGCAATTGACGACAATCGAGATGCCGTGGCGCTTCAGCAGATCCAGGTCGCGTGCGCCATCACTGCCGCCGATATAGAGATCGGCGCTGTGCGGCCCGAGGCCCGTGCCAATCAGGCTGATCGCGGGGCGCGCGTAAACCGGTGCATCCATTGCAAGTTCCTCTTCATCGGCGATGCGTGGTTCGCCGGCTTCTTCCACTGTCGTTCAGGCGAGCTGTAACGCGTCGGCGCGTTCCCGGCTCTCTATCGGAATGCCTGAGGCATCGCTGACGCCGCGGGCGATCGCCGGGGTGGAAGCAAGAACGGGCCCACCGTCTCGAAGATCGCCAATCTCCATGAACGGGCAGACGATGCCGCCGGCTTCCGCCACGAGCAACAGTCCGGCGAGGCAGTCCCAGGCGTTCATGTGCAGTTCCACATAGGCATCCGAGCGTCCGTCGGCGACATAGGCAAGGGCGAGCGCTCCGGATGCGCCGCGGCGCACATTGGCGCCTTTCTCCAGCATCTGCCGCATCGTGTCCAGGAAGACGCCATCCGGCACCCTGCGCGACCATCCCATCTCGACCGAGGCGGCGTCGAACGTTGCCGTCGGCGAGACCTTGATCGCCTTGTCGTTCAGCGTTGCACCGGCGCCTCGTCGGCAAAAATAGAGCTCGTCCTGGGCCGGATTATAGATCGCGCCGATCTCCGCCCTGCCCTCTTCGACATAGGTGATGGAGATGCAGAAATGGGGGATCCCGCGGGCAAAGTTTGCTGTGCCGTCGACCGGGTCCACGACCCAGACGCGCTCGGCAATCGTACCGCCGCCCTCTTCTCCGAGAAACGCATCCTGCGGAAAATGCTCGGCGATCGCCTGGCGGATGTGGGCTTCGGACGCCGCGTCGGTCTCGGTCAGAAAATCCTGAGGCCCCTTCATCGAGAAGCCGCGCTGTCGGCTTTGCCGGAAGCCATCGAGCACCAGAATCCCGGCGGAGCGAATGACGTCCTGGCACAACAAGGCCCGGCCCGAAAGGTCGTTTGAATAACGCGGCTTAAGGTCGTTCATCAATTGGCTCCATTGCACACGCGTGCATAATTGCACGCGTGTGCATCGAGCGCAAGTCGAAATTGGTTGTGAGCGGTTCAAGCGAACATTCCGAGCAAGCCAATTCTTTGATGTTCAAGTGCGACCCGCCGACGTAGTGTCCGCGCGGTGAACTCAAGGGCAGGACAGGATGACGGCAATCACGATTCAGGACGCGCTCGACCGCGCGGGAACAGGCCCCTATCAGCGCCGGTTGATGGGCATATTCGGCCTCGTCTGGGCTGCCGACGCCATGCAGGTGCTCGCCGTTGGCTTCACCGCTGCATCGATCGCTGCAACCTTCGGGCTTACCGTTCCCCAGGCACTGCAGACCGGTACGGTCTTCTTCCTGGGCATGCTGATCGGCGCTGTCGGATTTGGCAGGCTGGCCGATCGCATCGGCCGCCGGCGGGTGCTGATCGTCACCGTCGCCTGCGATGCGGTCTTCGGCATGTTGTCGATTTTCGCTCCCAATTTCGAGCTGTTGCTGCTTCTGCGCCTCCTGACGGGCGCGGCCGTGGGCGGCACCCTGCCGGTCGACTATGCGATGATGTCGGAATTCCTGCCTGCTCGCAGCCGTGGACGCTGGCTGGTCATGCTCGAAGGCTTCTGGGCGGTGGGCACGCTGATTGTCGCTGTGGCGGCATGGCTGATCTCGCTCGCCGGTCTAGCGGACGCGTGGCGCTACATCTTCGCGGTCACTGCCATTCCCGCAGCAATCGGTGTCGGACTGCGTTTCCTCGTTCCGGAATCGCCGCTTTATCTTCTGCGCGCCGGCAAGGCCGTCGAAGCGAAGAGCATCATCAATCGAATGCTGCGCGCCAATGGTCGCGCGGAACTCGAAACGACCGTGTCGATCGCGCCGCCGACGCCTTCTGTCAGCACTGGCATCTTTTCGATGGATTTGCGCCGGCGCAGCCTTCTGATCCTCACGGTCTGGTTCCTCGTATCGGTCTCCTATTACGGCGTTTTCACCTGGATGCCGCCGCGGCTCGCCGGCGAAGGGTTTGGTTTCGTGCGGGGCTACGGGTTCCTTGTCCTCATCGCTCTGGCGCAGATCCCGGGCTATGCGCTGGCCGCCTATGGCGTCGAGAAGTGGGGACGCCGCCCGACCCTGATCGGGTTCTGCCTGCTGTCCGCCCTCAGTTGCCTGTTGTTCGTCGTTGCGAGCGAAGCGTCGCTTATCGCCGCCGCTCTGCTCATCATGAGTTTCGCCCTGCTTGGCACCTGGGGTGCGCTTTACGCCTATACGCCCGAACTTTTCCCGACGGCGTTGCGGGCGACCGGAATGGGGGCCGCAGGCGGGATGGCACGGCTTGGCGGCCTGCTTGCCCCATCGCTCATCGGACTTCTGGTGGCGAAAGGATTTGCGCTGGCAATCGGCACCTTCGCCGGATTGCTGCTGGTCGCCGCGATTGCAGCCGTCCTGATCGACGCGGAAACGCGCCAGGCATCGCTGGCTTAAGTTCCAGCCTAGTCGGTTGTCCGAAAGTGGGTGGCAACTGTCGCTCTGATCACAGTTCGGCGAAACGCCAGCGCCATCAAGATCTTGGGCCGGGGCCAGCCTGTGGATATCAGGTGGATTGCCTGGGCATAACCCCGGTGTGCCACGCGCCGACTTTTCGATCGCGAAAGTGGGTCTAGAATGATCACGCGGCCAAGCTCACCGGCCGCTAGTGTAGCAACTATCTCATCGGGGTCGGTGTTTCCAACCGGCCCCGATTGTCTTTTGAGATATCCCAAAAAATCCGAAAAGGACGAACCGACGGGCGCTCCCACACGCCGTGCTCATCGATATCTGCATAGCTGCATTGCACAATAATTGTTTTCCAGGTGGTCAAAAATCAGGCATAAAGCACACAGCTGATGCACATGGCGGGTCTCCTCCCAGTCCGCCGCAGCAGCTGTTCCCCTCTGGAGGTTTTTGACCTTCACACCTTATGGGCCGCGGTCTTCCGCTGGCCCTTTTTTCTTGCCCGAACGATACCTCGTGCGCGACCCCGCCCGGCAACCCAGCTGCTGACCCCCTCGCCGGCATCCGGCGCAGCAATTGCGTTTCGGCAAAAACCTGTTCTGTAATACAGCCGATCGTCATATGGCTTGGAGGCGGGGGCGTGGAACCGACACATCTGTTCGAGTTGGTGATCGGCATGTTTGTTTCGATCATCGCGCTGCATTACGTCGCTGATCGGCTCGCATTGCCGCCCTCGGTGGCGTTGCTCGCGGGAGGCGCACTCCTTGCCTTCGTTCCGGGTCTGCCGACCATCGAGGTCGACCCTGAGCTGGTGCTGGTGATCTTCCTGCCGCCGCTGCTGATGGACGGCGCCTGGACGATCGCCCTTGGTCGCTTGCGGCGTCATATGATTGGCATCGCTTCGCTTGCGGTCGGTGCTGTGTTCTTCACCAGCGTCGTCGTGGCGCTGACGACACATCTGCTCTTCCCTGCCCTTCCCCTGGCGGCCTGCGCTGCGCTCGGTGCAATCGTTGCGCCGCCCGATGCCGTGTCGGCCCGTGCAGTCCTTCAACGCGTGCGCCTGCCACGGCGGTTGCAGATCCTGCTTGAAGGCGAAAGCCTGCTCAACGACGCAAGCGGCCTGGTGCTTTTCCGCTTCGCCATTGCCGCCGGGGTGACCGGCGCTTTCAGTGCGGGCGCAGCCGTCGGCAATTTTTTCCTGCTGGCGATCGGCGGCGCCCTGGTCGGCCTTGCCGTCGGCACGGCGTGGGTTCAGCTGGCCCGTCGTCTCGGCGACGAATACCTGATCATCGCCGCGACAGTGCTGCTTTCCTGGACGTCCTATCTGCTCGGTGAATTCCTGCACGTCTCGGGCGTGATCGCGACCGTGACCACGGGTCTGATTGCCAGCTGGCATCAGCACACGGTGCTTTCTGCCGCGACCCGCATGCGCGGCACGTCGTTCTGGACCGTGATCGTCTTTCTGATGGAGGCGGCCGTCTTCATCCTCATCGGCCTGTCGCTTCGAGGTGTCGTCGAACGTGGTGGTGGCTTTGAAACCGTCGCTGCCACGATGGCATGGCCGATCGTGGTGATCCTTCTTGCGTTGACCTTGGCACGTTTCGCCTGGGTGTTCGGATCGGATGCCGTCATCCGGATCGGAAATGCGTTCGGAATCAAGCGCTACACGCCTGTCGGGGCTCGGGCGGCGACGGTTCTTTCCTGGGCCGGCGTTCGCGGCGTGGTGACGCTGGCGCTGGCGCTGAGCGTGCCGGAGGGGTTCCCCGGCCGCGACTTCATCCTGGTGACGTCCTTTGCCGTTATCCTTGGAACCGTGCTGATCCAGGGCACGACGCTCGGACGCGTGATCGCCTGGGCCGGGCTCGTCGAGCCGCAATCGGAAAAGGCGCGCCTCACCTTGAGCCAGGCCGAGGCCGCCATGGCCCAGGTCCAACTCGTGACCGTCGAGAGCCAGGCCTATGACACCGCCGGCAACCTCATCCATCCGCAATTGCTGGAGCGGTATCAGCGACGGGCGGTCTCCATTGTCGACTATGCCGAGCGCACGGAGCACTACGTACCGATCCTTCACGCCCACTTCGACCTGATCCTTGCGGCCGTCGCCACCGGCCGGCGCGAACTTTTGCGGCTTCATCGGGCCGGCGAGATCGATGACGAGACGCTGCACGAGCTGGAACGGGACCTTGATCTCGAAGAGCTGAGCGCCCTTGCCGCAAAGGCATGAAACAACATCTCGGGCTTTGTCGTTTTCCCTTTCGGTTCAGCCGTCAGATGGCTTAGAAGCTTTTGTCATGACTGGCGCCGAGAGTTGAGGAGCTTGAGAGCGATCAAGAAGACCAAGGCGCAGAAAGCACCCAAGCCGAAGACACTGCTGCAGAAGCTGGCGGCTACGCCCGAGAAATTGTTTTCCGGCGCGTTTCGCCAGCAATATGCAGCACTCTGCTTTCGTCGCACGGCTGACCGGTCGGCGATCGAGATTCTTGTTGTGACGTCACGTGACAGTGGCCGGTGGCTCATCCCGAAGGGATGGCCGATGAAGCAGAAGGATCCGCATGAGGCAGCGGCCATAGAAGCGCTGCAGGAGGCGGGTGTCCGCGGTAAGGTCCGCAAGAAGCCCGTGGGCAGCTACACCTATCTGAAGATGCTGGATGATGGTGACGTGGTGCCCTGCGTCGTTGACGTATTTCAGATCGAAGCGACCAAACAGGCGGAGAAATACAAGGAAAAGGGCGAACGCACGCTTGCCTGGGTGAGCCCAGACGAAGCAGCGCGGCGGGTTCGCGAAATCGAGCTCAAATCGTTGCTCGTCGACTTCAAGCCGCGCTGAAGCCGCCTGCGCAAGCAAGTCAACGTTCAGATGACAAACTGAAGGTCGTGCCGCTTTCTGCAGCCCTTACTTGCGCCGATCGCCGTTTGCATCGAAGAAGTGGAGCGCGTCGGCCTTGGCGCCGACCTTCACCACATCACCGACGTCGTGGCGGGCCCGACCCGAAATGCGGAACACCAAGTCTGCGCCATTCTCCAGCCTGCCATGGATCAGGCTCTCGGCCCCGACCAGCTCGATCCCGTCCACGCGCACGGTCGCCTCAAATGGAGCCGTCGTGCCGTCGGCGGGAAGCGGAGAAAGATCCTCTGGTCGCACCCCGAGGGTATACTCGCCGCCTGGCTGCGCCACGTCGGGTGCCAGTGCCCATCCGGCAGTGGGGGCCGTGCTATTGAGCAAGTTCATCGACGGCGAGCCGATGAATGTGGCGACGAAAGTCGTGGCCGGCCGCTCATAAAGCTCGATCGGCGTGCCGACCTGCTCGATGCGGCCCGCATTGACGACGACCAGCCGGTCAGCAAGCGTCATCGCTTCCATCTGGTCATGGGTGACATAGACGCTGGTCGTTCCGAGAGAACGCTGGAGCCGCTTGATCTCGATGCGCATCTGGCCGCGCAGTTTGGCGTCCAGATTGGAAAGCGGTTCGTCGAAGAGAAAGGCCGCGGGCTGGCGCACGATCGCCCGTCCCATCGCGACGCGCTGGCGCTGGCCGCCGGAAAGCTGGCGCGGTTTGCGCTCGAGATAGGGCTCGATCTCGAGGGTCCTCGCAGCTGTGGTAATGCGTCGGTCGATCTCATCGGCAGGCGTGTTACGATTCTTCAGGCCATAGGCGAGGTTCTGGCGCACCGTCATGTGCGGGTAGAGCGCGTAATTCTGGAACACCATGGCGATGTCACGCTCGGCCGGTTCGACATCATTGACCCGTCGCCCGCCGATGTGGATGTCGCCGCCGGTAATGCCCTCGAGCCCGGCAATCATGCGCAAAAGCGTGGACTTGCCGCAGCCGGAAGGGCCGACCAGAACGACAAACTCTCCATCGGCGATGTCGAGCGAGACGCCCTTGATCGCGTCGACCGTGCCGTAGGTTTTGCGGATGTCTTTGAGGGTGATCTCAGCCATTACTTTTCGGTCTCCACAAGGCCTTTGACGAACCAGCGCTGCATCAGCACGACGACGAGGATGGGCGGGATGATCGCGAGGATCGCGGTCACCATGACGTAGTTCCAGGGGGTCGAGGCGTCGGTGAAGTCGATCATTCGCCTCAGCCCGATGATAATCGTGTTCATCTTCGCGTCGTTGGTGACGAGCAGCGGCCAGAGATACTGGGTCCAGCCGTAGATGAAGAGAATGACGAAGAGCGCCGCGATGTTCGTTGCCGACAGCGGCAGGAGGATGTCCTTCATGAAGCGGAACGGGCCGGCATTGTCGATGCGCGCGGCCTCGACTAGTTCTCCCGGTATCGTCAGGAAAAACTGGCGAAACAGGAAGGTCGCCGTCGCGGAAGCCATCAGCGGCAGGGTGAGGCCCGCATAGGTGTCGATCAGGCCGAGGTCGACGATCACCTTGTAGGTCGGCAGGATGCGCACCTCGACCGGCAGCATGAGAGTGATGAAGATCATCCAGAAAAACAGCATCTTCAGCGGGAAGCGGAAGAAGACGATCGCAAAGGCCGACAGGAACGAGATGACGATCTTGCCGATGGCGATCGCGAGGGCCACAACCGTGGAATTGAACAGCAGGCGCTCGAGGCTGACGCCGACGACACGTTCGACACCCCCGCCAACGGCATCCCGGTAGTTTTCAGCAAGATGATTGCCGATCGTCAGCGACATCGGCGGGCGCACGATCTCGATCGAACTGTGGGTCGAGGCGACGAAGGTGTAATAGATCGGCAGCGCGACGATGACGATGCCGATCACCAATACCAGGTGGCTGATCAGGGTCGATATGGGACGGTTCTCGATCATCGGCGGCTCACGAATAATGGACCCGCTTCTCGACGAAGCGGAACTGGAAGGCCGTCAAGGCGACGACGATTGCCATCAGGATGACGGATTGAGCGGCCGAACTGCCGAGGTCGAGATTGACGAAGCCGTCGTTGTAGACCTTGTAGACGAGCGTCTCGGTGGCCTTAGCAGGACCGCCCCCGGTCACCGCATGAATGATGCCGAAGGTGTCGAAGAACGCATAGACGGTGTTGACCACGAGCAGGAAGAACGTTGTTGGCGCGAGCAACGGGAAGACGATGGTCCAGAACCGCTTGGTGCCGCGCGCACCGTCAATTGCCGCCGCCTCGATCAGCGATTTCGGGATCGCCTGCAGGCCGGCGACGAAGAACAGGAAATTGTAGCTGATCTGTTTCCAGGCCGCTGCGACGACCACCAGCAGCATCGCCTGGTCGCCGTTCAACAGTGGGTCCCAGGTAAAGCCGTTCCGGCGCAGGATATAGGCAAAGGTTCCCATCGCCGGATTGAACATGAACAGCCACAGCATGCCTGCGACGGCAGGTGCGACCGCATAGGGCCAGATCAGCAGCGTGCGATAGACGTTTCGTCCGCGCACGACCCGGTCGACCGAGGTTGCAAGCAGCAGGGCGAGCGCCATCGACAGGAGAGCCGTTGCAAGACTGAAGACGACGGTGACCTGCAGCGAATGCAGATAATCCGGATTGGAAAGGATGGCGCGGAAATTGGCGAGACCGACGAAGCCGGATTTCAGGCCGAACGGATCCTCGCGCAAGACCGACTGATAGAGCGCCTGGCTCGCCGGCCAGAAGAAAAAGACCACGGTCAGCACGATCTGCGGCGCCAGCAGAAGATACGGCAGGACCTTGTTGGGAAAGACGACGGACTGCATGGCGTGCCCCATCCATAAAAAGACAGGCCCGCGCGGTTGCGCGACGCGGGCCTATTGATTGGGGAGTTAGTTTCCGGCCGCCGCGGCAATCGCCGCATTGGCCTTCTCGACACCTTCGGTGAGCGCGGCCTTTGCGTCCTTCTGGCCGGCAAGCATGGCTTCGAACTGTTCGTTGAGGATATCGCGAACCTGCGGCAGGTTGACGAGGCGAACGCCCTTGGAGTTTTCCGTCGGCGCCTTGCCCATCATCTGCTTGATCGGCGTTTCCCGGCCGGGGTTCTTCTCATAGAAACCGGACTTCTTGGTTTCCTCGTAGGCTGCAAGCGTGACCGGCAGATAACCCGAAACCTGATGGAGCTGAGCCTGGGTTTCGGTTTTCGAGAGGAAATGGAAGAACTCCGCAACGCCCTTGTATTCGGCGTCCTCCTTGCCGGCAAAGACCCAAAGACTTGCGCCGCCGGGAATGGTGTTCTGCGGGCCGTGGCCTTCGTAATACGGGAGTTGGCCGACGCCATAGTTGATGCCCGACTTGACGATGTCGCCGAGACCGCCGGACGACTCCGTCAGGATGGCGCATTCACCCGACATGAACAGCTGCTTTGCTTCCGACGTGCGGCCGCCGTAGCGGAACGTACCATCCTTGGCGAGGTCGGCGATCGACTGGAAGTGCTCGACGAAGAGCGGCGCGTCGATCTTCAGTTCCACGTCCAGGCCCGCAAGCCCGTTTTCATGCGTGCCATAGGGCACGTTGTTCCACGCGGAAAAATTCTCGGTCTGGATCCAGGTCAGCCAGGTCGAGGTGAAGCCGCAATTTGCCGCACCGCTTGCCTTGACCTTCTTGGCGGCTTCGAAGACTTCGGGCCAGGTTGCCGGCGGCTTTTCCGCATCGAGACCGGCCTTCGAGAAAGCATCCTTGTTGTAGTAGAGGATCGGCGAAGACGAGTTGAACGGGAAGGACAGCATCGTGCCGTCGGGCTTGGAGTAATAGGCGACGATGCCCGGCAGGTACTGATCCTTGTTGAACTCGTAGCCGCCCTTCTTGAGGACGTCCACGACGGGGACAACGGCGCCTTCGGCGCCCAGCATCACGCCGCTGCCGGCATCGAAGACCTGCAAAATGGCGGGTGCCTGCTTGGAGCGGAAGGCAGCGATACCTGCGTTCAGAGTTTCGGCATAGGTGCCCTTGAACACCGGTACGATCTTGTACTCCGACTGGCTTTCGTTGAATTCCTTGGCGAGCCTTTCGACCGTCTCGTTGTTGGCGCCGGTCATGGCGTGCCACCAGGAAAGCTCCGTCGCTGCGAGGGCGTCAGAGGCGGCAACGATCGAAAGCGCGGATGTGGCCGCAAGGGTCCACTGGAATACTCTCATGGCGGTTCCTCCCATCATTAAGACGAATAATGTTTCTCCCGGGCCGCGTCCGTTCTCCTCAACAAGACGCGTCTGACTTTCGTGGCGAAAGTGCGTTGATTAAAAACGAAGGAGAACGAACCTGCAAGAGAAAAATAGAACGGTAAAATCGAAGATAATAGCGACTGGAATATTCGTTCTGCAGCATATACGCGAGGGCTGGACAAGGCCGAGCAAGGGCAAAGAGGAAGGGGCCGCTGGCGCATGTTGGGAAATGGAAGCAAGGCGGAGCAGTGCCACCGTGCACCCGGGACGACGGCCTATCGCAAACCAAATGGGGTCGGCGGTTGATATCCGCGCCTCCGTTTGCGTTTCAGAAGGTCAAGAAACAGCGTGACGGCTTCCATCTCGTTGTCAAAATGGTGGGCCATTGACTGCCCTATGGTGCCGATCCGGCCCCAGCGCCGCGTCAAACAGGCCGTTCCAAACAGCGTCCGGTCAATCGACATGGCGTAAAAGCGCGCCATGTTTTTGCGCGGATCCGTTCTTTCGATATAGAGGTCGTAGGGTTGGCTCAGCATTCAAGGACGATGGCCGAGCGGGTGCCACGCGTCCAACGAGAGTTTTGAATCGATCAGTGCTGATCGATTCATTCCGGTGATGTGTTCCGGGTCGACCTGTGGGCCGGCTTCCGCGCCACTCAGTGCGCAGAAGCCGGACTGATCGCGTTATTGGACCGCAGCCGTTCCGTAGACGAGGTTCGGCAGCCACAGCGACAGTTGCGGGAACATGCTGAGCATCACGAGAAGGACCATCATCATCGCCAAATAGGGCAGCACCTCGCGCGCATAGGCCATCATCGGCACCTTCAGCACCATGGACGAGATGTACATGAGGCCGCCGACCGGCGGCGTGATGCCGGCGATCGTCAGGTTGGTGATGAAGACGACGCCGAAATGCACCCGGTCGATGCCGACGCCGTCGATGATCGGGATCAGCATCGGGGTCAGGATGATGAGCGCTGCCGATCCCTCGATCGCCGTGCCGATGACGATCAGGAGAACGTTGATGAGGAGCAGCATCAAAAGCGGATTGTCAGTGGCGCCGCCGAGCCAACCGGACATCGCCTGCGGCACCTGCTCCCAGGCGAGATAGAAGCCAAAGGCCGCCGCCGCGCAGATCATGATCATCACAACAGAAGAGTCGCGCACTGCCTCGGCGAGCACTTCCGGGATCTGGCGGAAGGTAAATTCGCGGTAGCCGAAGACAGCCACGAACAGGACGTAGACGACGACAACCGCGCCGGCCTCGGTAGTGGTGAAGATGCCATAGCGCGTGCCGGCGAAGATGACGACCGGGATCGACAGCGCCCAAAGCCCGTCGATCAACGCCCGGCTTGCCTCCGCGCGGCTGGCGCGCTCCTTGCGCAGCGGCTTGTAGCCGCGCTTGCGGGCGATGAAATAGGTGGTGATCATCAGTCCGGCCGCAAGCACCAGGCCCGGAACAACGCCGGCGGCAAACAACCGGCCGATCGACGTCTCGGCCAGGAAGCCATAGACGATGAGGCCGATCGACGGCGGGATCAGGCTGGTGATGATGGCAGCCGACGAGGTGATGACGGCGGCGAAGGCCCGGCTGTATCCACGTTCGGACATCTCGACGCCAAGCGTCTTTGCAAGCATGGCCGCATCGGCGTTGGCAGACGCCGTGAGCCCGCCGAGCAATGTGCCAAGCACCGTGCACATCTGCGCCAAGGCGCCGGTCATGTGGCCGACAAGCACGTCGGCAAGCGTCAGCAGCCGCCGGGTGATTCCGGAGGCGTTCATGATGCAACCGGCGAGCACGAAGAGCGGCAGCGCCAGCAGGGACACCGACTGACTACCCTCCGCCATCTCCTGCGCGAAATTGGCAAGCGGGATCATGTCCATGTTGATGAAGAAGAACGCAAGCGCCCCGATTGCCATCGCCCAGGTTATCGGCGTCGACAGCAGGAAGAGGAGAACGACGAGCAGCGACGGGCCAGCGAGATGAAAGAAGGTCATATCAGCGATTCCACATTGCGGTGCAGGCGGACGGTCCAGGGCCTTTCGACGATCAGGTGCTGGACGAACATGCCGGCCGAAGCCAGCGCCAGCGGCCCGTAGGAAAGGCTGCGCGACAGGTCCATCGCGATCGTGTGCACGTGTCGCGAGGTCCAGGCCTGCCAGCCGAAGAGCACCGCCATGACGATGAAGAACAGGGCGAGCAGCAGGTAATTGAACCAGGCGATCGCCCGCTGCCAGCCGTCGGGCAGCGCGGCAACAAGAACATCGATCGCCGCGTGGGTGCCGAGGCGCACACCGGCAACCGCACCGAAGAACACGAGATAGGCAAAGGCCATGATCGCCAGCTCGTAGGTCCAGGCGGCCGGCTGCGGGAAAATGTAGCGGCTGACGACGCCCCACAGGATCGAGAAGACGATGACGAGAAGGGCGGCGACGCCGACCGCTTCATCGGCGCGCCGGAGGCTAAGAAGAGGTGTGTTCTCTTCAGGCGAGCGTGAGGTTTCCATGATGGTCCCAATCATTTGAAAGGCAGAGCGCGAAGCCGGCTGCTGCGCCGGCCCCAAGGCTTTTTGCGATTTCCGCCTGGATGAGCGGCGCAGGCGCGATGGAGACGTGGCATCCTACTGCCGCGTCTCGTGGCCGCCCGCCTTACTGTGCCATCGCCTTCTGCACCTGATCGTACATGCCAGGCGTGATGTTCGGCACCTTCTCGTAGGCCGCCCGCGACGCCTCGATGAAGGCGGGGATATTGACGTCGCTGACGATTTCGACGCCGGAGGCGGCGAGCTGCTTGGCGTAGGCGTCGTCCGTTTCGAGCGTCATCGCCGTCAGCTCCTTGGCGATGGTCTGGCCTTCTTCCAGCAGGATCTTCTGTAGGTCTTCCGGCAGGCCGTTGAAGAACTGGCTGGACGCCACCCAGGCGGTGAACATGATCTGATGGCCGGTCTTGGAGATGACCTTGCGGGTTTCGTTGAGTTTTGCCCCGGCGATCGAGCCGAAAGGGCCCTCGGCAGCATCGACGACGCCGGTCTGAAGCGCGTTGTAGACGTCGCCCCACGGCAGCTCGGTCGGTCGTGCCCCGTAGTTGCCGAAGGTCGCCATCATGATCGGCGAAGAGGGAACGCGAATGGTAACGCCGGCAAGATCGGCCGGCGAGCGGACCGGCCTGTTGGCGATGATGTGGCGGTAGCCGAAAAGGCCGTTCGGCATGATGATCTTGATGCCCTGCGCCTCGAGCTTGCCGGAGAGCTCCTTGTAGAGATCCGAGGCGAACAGACGGTCTGTCGCGTCGAGATCGGGATAGACGTAAGGGCCGGCGAGGATGGAAAGATCCGGCACGAACTGGCCGAGCTGGCCATAGTCCGTGGCGCTGAGCAGGCTTGCGCCGCTCATGACCATCTCGTTGACCTTCTTCTGTGCGCCGAGCTGGTCGCCGGTCATGACGGTGATCGCGATGCGGCCGCCCGAACGTTCGCCGACACGTTCGGCATAGGTCTTCATCGCTTTGACGATCGGCTCGTTGGGGTTCACCTGCGAGGTCGAGAACCGCAGGCTGTATTCCTGTGCCTGGGCGATGCCGCAAAAGGACAGGGCAGCCATGGCGGTGGCGAGAACAAAGGTCTTCATCAGTTCCTCCTCTTTTCCGGACTCCCCTCCGGAATTCATAAGCGAATGAATAAACTATTTATGAATGATTCAGCTGCGTCAAGTCCAATGCGCCGCCACCGGATAAGACGGCGTGCCTGCGTTGATCAGATGCTGCGCAATGTCCCAAAGGACAGAGGACAGAACAAACAAAACCGGCGCGGTTCACACCGCGCCGGATACGTGTAAATATGCAATTTCTATATGAATAATCCGGCTCGGTTTAGCCGCGGAATGTGTAGTCCGCAATCGACTGTGGCTTCATCTCGATCGAGAAGCCAGGCCGCTTCGGCGGCATGTAGGCGGCGTTTTCGATCACGCAGGGATCGAGGAAGTGCTCGTGCAGATGGTCGACATATTCGATGACGCGCCCCTCCTTCGTCCCGGAGACGGCGACATAGTCGATCATCGACAGGTGCTGGACATATTCGCAGAGCCCTACGCCGCCGGCATGCGGCCAGACAGGCAGTCCGTACTTGGCTGCGACCAAAAGCACCGCCAGCACCTCGTTCAACCCGCCCATGCGGCAACTGTCGATCTGAACGATATCGATGGCACCTTCGGCAATGAACTGCTTGAACATGATTCGGTTCTGGCACATCTCGCCGGTCGCGACCTTCACCGGACCGATCGCCTCGCGGATCTTGCGGTGCCCGGCGACATCGTCGGGGCTCGTCGGCTCTTCGATAAAAAACGGCTTGGCAAAGGCGAGTTGCTTGACCCAGTCGATAGCCTCGCCGACTTCCCACACCTGGTTGGCGTCGATCATCAGGTAGCGGTCGGACCCGATCACCTCGCGCGCGATGGTCAGGCGCCTGATATCGTCGGCAAGATCGCGGCCGACCTTCATCTTGATGTGATTGAAGCCTTCGTCGATCGCCTCCTGGGCCAGACGACGCAGCTTGTCGTCGTCATACCCAAGCCATCCCGCCGAGGTCGTGTAGCAGGCATAACCTTCCTGCTCGAGCGTCGCGATACGCTGAGCCTTGCCGGCTTCGGCCTTCTTGAGGATCGCGACCGCCTCGTCGCGCGTCAGCACGTCGGTCATGTAGCGGTAGTCGACGATGTCGGCGATCTCGTCCGGCGACATGTCGGCGACCATTCGCCAGACGGGCTTGCCCGCTTCCTTGGCGAGCAGATCCCAGACGGCGTTGACGACGGCGCCGGTTGCCAGATGCATCGCCCCCTTCTCCGGACCGATCCAGCGCAGCTGGCTATCGCTCGTCAGGTGCCGCCAGAAACGGCCGGGATGGGCGAGGATATCGGCCGTATCCTGGCCGACGATCAGGTGCCGCATGGCCTTGATCGCCATGCAGCAGATGTCGTTGCCGCGACCGATGGTGAAGGTGAGACCATGGCCTGCAACACCCTCCCGGTCCGTGTCGAGGATGACATAGGCCGCGGAGTAATCCGGGTCCGGGTTCATCGCGTCGGAACCGTCAAGGCTCTGCGAGGTGGGAAAGCGCAGGTCGAAGACGCGCAGGTCAGTGATGCGGGTCATGGTCACTCCAGTCGGTAGGTATCAATCGTCCGCGCGAACGGACTGCTTCTGGCTGCCGAGGCCCTCGATGCCGAGTTCGACGACGTCGCCGGCCTTGAGGTAGCGCGGCGGCTTCATGCCCATGCCGACGCCCGGAGGCGTGCCGGTGGAAATAATGTCGCCCGGCTGCAGCGACATGAACTGCGATAGGTACGAAACGAGATAGGCGACGCCATAGACCATGGTCTTCGACGAACCGTTCTGCATGGTTTCGCCGTTGACCTTCAGCCACATCGGCAGGTTCTGCGGATCCGGCACTTCGTCCTTGGTCACGAGCCACGGGCCCGTCGGGCCGAAGGTGTCGCAGGACTTGCCCTTGGTCCACTGGCCCTGGCGCTCGATCTGGAAGGCGCGCTCGGAGACGTCGTGCACCGTGCAATAGCCGGCGACATAGTCGAGCGCTTCGGCCTCGGTGACGTACTTCGCCTTGCGGCCGATCACGACGCCGAGTTCCACTTCCCAGTCGGTCTTTTCCGAGCCGCGCGGAATGATCAGGTCGTCGTTCGGCCCGACGATCGCCGAGGTCGCCTTCATGAAGATGATCGGCTCGGATGGGACCTTTGCGCCGGTTTCGGCGGCATGGTCGGAATAGTTGAGACCGATGCAGATAAACTTGCCGGTCCCGGCGACACAAGGGCCGAGCCGCTGGTTGCCGTCGACAACAGGCAGGCCGGCAAGATCGAGCGCCTTCAGTTCAGCGAGCTTGTCGGGGTCGAGTGCCGCGCCGGACAAATCGGCGACGTGGCCCGAGAGGTCACGCAAGGTGCCATTTGCGTCGAGGATACCCGGCTTTTCCTGACCCGGGAGGCCGTAACGAAGAAGTTTCATGGAACTCTTTCCTGCTTGTGGGTTGTCAGATGGTCCAGCCACCATCGATGGCATAGGCTTGGCCCGTCGTATAGGTCGCGCCGGCAAGGTGCACGGCAAGGTCAGCGATCTCCTCCGGCGTGCCGAGGCGGCCCATCGGCTGACGGGCGATGAAAGCGGCCCGCGCAGTCTCATAGTCACCCTGGGCGCGCATGCGATCCTGCAGGGACGGGCTTTCGACCGTGCCCGGGCAAATCGCGTTGCAGCGAATGCCCTCGGAGACGTAGTCCGCAGCAACGGCCTTTGTGAGGCCGATCACCGCGGCCTTGGTGACGCCGTAGGCAAAGCGGTTCGGAACGCCCTTGATGCTGGAGGCGACCGAAGCCATGTTAATGATTGCGCCGTCCTTGCGCTGACGCATGCCCGGAAGCACGGCACGGATGGTGCGGATCATCGCCTTGACGTTGAGGTCGAGGGCGAATTCGAGATCGCTGTCCTTCATCTCCAGGATAGAGCCGGCATGAACGAAGCCGGCGCAATTGAAGAGCACGTCGACGGCGCCGATCTTGGCGACGAGCGCTTCGACGGCCTGCGTGTCGAGCACGTCGAGCCGGTGCGTTTCGACGTCGACCTCCTTGGCGAGCGCTGCAAGCGCATCGACGTTGATATCGGTCGCATGCACCTTCGCGCCGGCCCTTGCGAAGGCCAGCGCCGAAGCGCGGCCGATGCCTTGAGCCGCAGCCGTAATCAGGACGACCTTGCCTTTAAGATCCGCTGTCATTCTCGATCCCTCATGCTTTGCGTTCAACGACCAGGATATGGTCGGCGGCGAGAACGACCTCGCCACGCTGGTTGATGACTTCTAACCGTTCCACCACGCGTCCCGCCTTCGGCCGCTTTGGATCGTCCTCCTTGGAGGAGATTGTCACCCGGGTGCGGATCGTATCGCCGATATGAACGGGGCGCACGAAGCGCAGACGATCATAGCCGTAGGAAAACGCAACTGGATTGATCAGCGACGCGGTCAACCCGACGCCGATCGAAAAGATCATGGTGCCATGGGCGATGCGCTGGCCACCGGGCAAGGTCTTGGCAAATTCCGCATCCATATGGTGCGGAAAGAAATCGCCGGTATGGCCGGCATGAACGACGAAGTCGGTCTCGGTGATGGTGCGGCCGGTCGTCAGGCGCTCGTGCCCCAACGCGTAGTCTTCGAAGTGGATGATCTGTTCTGACATGTCAGTGTCCCGGAAGTGGCGCGATCGCCGTTGCCGGCGCGGCACTCGATTGATAGGCGGCCTCGACCAGGGCCATCGTCTGCCAGGCGTCCTCCACCGAGCCGACCAGTTCCTCGTCTTCGCCCGCCGCGAAACGCTGCAGGTTGGCCATGCGATTGGCGAAGGCATCGGGGAACCAGGCGCCCTCAAGCGGTACAGAGACCCAATCATCCGCCCCCGCCGGTCGGATCCAGAGTTCGTCCGGCTCGCCGCGGGGATAGTCTAGGTTGACGCCGAGCTTGACATAGGCCGCACCTGCGGTGCCGGAAATACGGAACTCGCAGGCCTGGAATTTGCGGCCGAAATCGTGATCGTGATTGACCGAGAGCACGCAGCGTACTCGATCGCCATAGTCGAGGATCGCGGCCGTCCGCGTCTGGGCGACGTCGTGGTTCGGGTGGCCGATGGTCTTGGCGTGAACGCCCAAGGGATTGCTGAGCAGGCCGCGGACGAGGTCGAGATAGTGGATCGAATGCATGGCGATCTCGATGCGCGGCAGGCCTTTCAGGAACGGCCACAGGCCCCAAGGTGTCGCGAGCGCCAGCCAGGCGTCGAAATCGACGACTTCGCCGAGATGCCCCTTGGCGATGGCGTCCTTCAGCGCCAGCATCATCGGCGCGAAGCGAAGCTGGAAGTTCACGGCCGCCTTGAGCTTGCGCGCGCGGCAGATTTCCAAAATGGCGGTTGCGGCTTCGAGGTCCGAGCCCATCGGCTTTTGGATCAGGGCGGCAGCGCCGACCGGCAACCGGCCAAGGATGGCGGCATGGGCCGCGGGCGGCGTCGCGAGGTCGAAGATGGCGTTCGGCACCGAAAGCGCTTCGTCTTCAGTGCGATAGGCGCGAACGCCCCAGCTTTCCGCAAGCCGAGACGCCTTGGCATAGTCCGGATCATAAATCCCGGCAACCGGGAACCCCGCCTTGCGATAGGCCGGCAGGTGCGCGTCGCCGACGATGCTGCCTGCGCCGAAGATGACGATCGGCCGCGGTTTGCTCGGCCTAGGCCACCATTGTCGGAGTGCGCCGGGATCAAAGCCTTCAGCCATGATGGAAGACCTCTTCCATCATCGCCCACCACTCGCCGTCCTTCCGCGTTTCGAGCGGCTTCTGGCAGGGCATGCAGACCGACCACCATTCCTTGTTCTTCGGATGCGCCGCCATCCGGGCCATGTCGGCCTCGAAATCCGAGCCGACATACTCCCAATAGCCGAACAAAAGGTTTTCCGGCTCCTTCAGGAAGATCGAGTAGTTGGTGACGTTGCACTCGGAAATCAAAGCAAGGATTTCCGGCCAGACCGCGGCATGCAAGGCCTTGTATTCGGTGATCTTCGAGGCTTCGAGGCCGATCACCATTCCCATGCGTTGCATGATGACCTCCCTCCTCTAGCCACGAAACTCGCGGGTGAATTCGCCGGTCGAGCGGGCGCGCACGGCATCCCAGTCCCAGGAAATGCCGATGCCCGGTTCCGACGGCGCCAGAGCGCGGCCGTTCCTGATCTCCATGCCCTTGGTCGTCAGGTCGTCGAGTTGCGGAATGTACTCGACGTATTTGCCGTTCGGCACTGCGCAGACGAGGCTGACATGCAGTTCCATCAGGAAATGCGGGCAGACGGGGATATCGAAGGCTTCCGCCGCGTGCGCCACCTTCAGCCAGGGCGTGATGCCGCCGATGCGGGCAACGTCCACCTGGACGATCGAGCAGGCGCCCTTCTGCATATATTCACGGAAATGGCGGATCGAATACATGGATTCACCCACCGCAATCGGCGTCGGTGTGGAGCGCGTCAACCGGATATGGCCGTCGAGATCGTCGGCCGGCAGCGGCTCCTCGATCCAGGCGAGATCCAGCTCCTTCAGCCGCGACGCCCGCCGGATCGCCTCGTCGACAGTAAAACCCTGGTTGCAGTCGGTCATGATCTCGAAGCCGTCGCCGAGCGCCTTGCGCATTGCCGACAGACGGTCATAGTCCTCCGAGCCGTGCGGCTTTCCGATCTTCACCTTCGAGCCGGAGAAGCCCTTCGCCTTGGCGGCAAGCGCATCTTCGACCAGCGCTTCCTTTTCGATATGCAGCCAGCCGCCCTCGGTGGTGTAGAGCGGGCAACTGTCCTTGGCGCCGCCGGCAAGTTTCCAGAGCGGCAGCTTCTGCTTTCTGGCGCGCAGGTCCCAGAGCGCCGTGTCGACCGCCGCCAGCGCCAACGCCGTAATTGCGCCGATCGTCGTTGCGTGAGTCGCGAACTCCATCTTTTGCCAGATCGCCTCGATGCAATCGGCATCCTCTCCAAGCAAGATGGGAACGAGGTGATCCGAGAGAAGGCGCATCACCGAGGAACCGCCGGTGCCGATCGTGTAGCTGTAGCCCGTCCCGGTCGCGCCATCGCTATCGGTGATGGTGACGATGGGTGTTTCCTGGCTGACGAAGCTCTGGATCGCATCGGTCCGCTTCACCTTCGGCGGCAGGTCGACCATGCGCAGTTCGATTTTCTCAATTCTTGCCATGTCAGCCTTCCAGAGCCTTGCCGGTATCGATGTCGAAGAGGTGGGCGCGCGAGAGGTCGAAGCTCATGCGCACCTTCTCACCCGCGCCAAGCGGACGCGGATTGAGCATGCGCGAGACCCAGTCGCGGCCGTTGAACTGGATGAAGACGAGCGTCTCGTTGCCGAGCGGTTCGGTGATCGACACCGGCAATTCGACCTCGTGTACCGCCGCCGGATCGCCAGCGTGCAGGCCGTGGCCGCTCGGATAGATGTCGTCGGGCCGGAGGCCGAACGTCACCTTCTGACCAGGACGCAGCGATTTTGCGAAGCGCGGCGGAATCGGCAGGCGTGCTCCGCTGGCAAAGACCAGCCCGCCATTGTCGACGATCACCTCGTCCATGTTCATCGGCGGCGAGCCGATGAAACCGGCGACGAATTTGGTGGCCGGGCGCTGGAACACCTCTTCCGGGGTGCCGACCTGTTCGATGTAGCCGTCTCGCATGATGACGATGCGGTCGGACAGCGTCATCGCCTCGACCTGGTCGTGGGTGACATAGATCATCGTCGCCTGCATGCGCGCATGCAGCTTCTTGATTTCGGTGCGCACCTGCGTGCGGAGCTTCGCGTCGAGGTTCGACAGCGGCTCGTCGAAGAGGAAGACATCCGGCTGGCGCACGATGGCGCGGCCCATGGCGACACGCTGGCGCTGGCCGCCGGAGAGCTGCGACGGCCGGCGTTCGAGCAGATGGCCAAGGTCGAGGATAGCAGCGGCTTCATCGACACGCACCTTGATCTCATCCGGCTTGCGCCCGGCGATCTTCAGCGAGAAGCCCATGTTCTCGGCGACCGTCATATGCGGATAGAGCGCATAGGACTGGAACACCATGGAGATGTTACGGGCGCGCGGCGGCAGGTCGTTGACCTTGCGGCCGCCGATCTCGATCGCGCCATCGCTCACGTCTTCAAGCCCGGCGATCATGCGCAGCGTCGTCGACTTGCCGCAGCCCGACGGGCCGACGAGCGCGATGAACTCGCGGTCCTTCACTTCGAGATCGATGCCGTGCACCACCTCGAGCGCGCCGTAGCGCTTGACCAGTTTCCTGAGGGTAACAGGAGCCATGAACGATTATCCTTTCACCGCGCCGAAGGTGAGGCCCGAGACGAGGTGCTTCTGAATGATGAAGGTAAGGGTCAGCGCCGGGATGATCATCACGACCGCGAGCGCGCACATGCCGCGCCAGTCGATGGTGAACTCGGCGGTGTAGTCGAGAAGACCGACCGGAAGGGTCTTGGAATTGACCGAGCGGGTGATCTGCGAGGCGAGCGCATACTCGTTCCAGGACGTCAGGAACGCAAAGATGCCGGCGGACGCGATACCGGGGCCGGCCAGCGGAAACTCCACCTGCCAGAAGGCCTGCCACGGTGTGCAGCCGTCGATCTGGGCGGCCTCTGCTAGATCCTTCGGCACCTGGCGAAAGAAGCCGTCGATCAGCCAGATGGTGAAGGGCACATTGAGCGCCACATAGGTCAGGATCAGCGAGAAATGCGTGTCGATGATGCCGGTGCGGGCATAGAGCATGAACAGCGGCAGCGAGAGCGCAATGCCGGGCACGGCGCGGGTCAGCATGAAGCCGAGGAAGATCGCCGACTTCGCCTTGAAGCGATAGCGGGCAAACGCGTAGCCGCCGGCCATGCCGATCGCAAGCGCGATCACCGTCGAGGTCACCGAGATGATCAGCGAATTGCGGAAATAGTCCCAGACGGGAACGCCGCCCTGGCCTGCGCCCGAAAACATCGCGCGATAGGCATCGAGCGAAAGGCTCTCCGGGATCCAGACCGGCGGCTTCGCCATGATCTCGACGGTCGGGCGCAGCGACGACAAGACGATCCAGAGGCCCGGCAGGCAGATCACGGCCATGGCCAGAAACAGGGCGATCAAGTGGGCGGCCTTGAGCAGACGGCGGCGCAGGCGGTGCGAAGCGTTGATATCCATTACCACTCGGCTCCGATCTGCTGGCGCGCCGCGGCGAGCTTGCGGAAGAAATAGACGGTGAAGACGATCGAAAGCAGGATCGCGACATAGGCCATGGCATTGGCGAGCCCCATGCGGGCGTCGGCGTAAGCCGTGCGGCCGACGAGCGTCCAGAGAAGCTCGGTGCGCTTGGCCGGGCCGCCATCGGTCATGATCTTGACGATGTCATAGGCCCGCGCCACGTCGAGCGAACGGATCGTCATGGCGATGAAGGCGAACGGCATGAGGTAGGGCCAGGTGACATAGCGGAAGGTCTGCCACGGCGTGCAACCGTCGACATGGGCGGCCTCGACGGGATCCTTCGGCATGGCAAGCAGGCCGGCAAGGATCAGGATCGCAAAGACCGCGGTCGAGGACCAGACTTCAGCGATGATGATCGAAAGGAGCGCCAGATTGCCGTCGATCAGCCACGGGATCGCCTGATCGGTCAGCCCCAGCGACTGCAGCGCATTGTTGACGAAGCCGATATTGTCGTTGAACAGGAACTTGAACTGGAAGCCGACGAGCACCGGCGAAAACATCATCGGAAACATCATCATGGTGCGCAGCAGGCGCTGGCCATGGGTCGCCTTGTTGACGAGCAGCGCCAGCCCGAGGCCGAGCAGCATCTCGGCGTTGAGCGCCACCGTCAGCAACAGCACGGTG
>NZ_DASYHB010000053.1:0-2761 GCF_035999185.1 Ensifer sp.
GACCTGCCTGATCCGCGTCAGGATCTCCCGCGACATCCGTGTACGATTTTCGAGCGAACCGCCCCATTGGTCGTCGCGCCGATTGCACCAGGGGGTCCAGAACTGGTCGACCATGCCAAGATAGGCTGCCCAGACTTCGACGCCGTCGAAGCCGGCGTCCCGACATCGCCGTGCCGCCTCGACGAAACCGTCAATCGTCTCATGGATCTCGGCCTCGGTCATCGGATGCGAGCCGTCGCTGTCGTGATAGCTGGGGCCGCCCGAAGGCGACCAATGCGGATGAAAGGAGTTGTCGGAATCCCCATGGGCGCCGACATGGTAGAGCTGCTGTATGGCAACGGCCCCATGCTCCTTGATCGCTTCGACCACCTTCCTGAAATGCGGGATGACGCTGTCGTCGGAATGGCGGAAATTGCCGCGAGTCAGAACCGCAGCGGCATGCACCGGCATCGGTTCGACGACAATCATCGCGGCGCCGCCGATCGCCCGTTCCCGGTAATAGGCGGCATGGCGTTCGGTTGGCAGACCTTCGACGGCCATGTTCGCCGTGTGGGCGCCGAAGACGATCCTGTTCTTCAGCCTGTGCGACCGCAGCTTGAGCGGAGAGAACAGCCGGGGAAACTTCTTGGACATGGCGCAACTCCGGGCGGGCAGAGGATCGGGTTGGGAAGGGGCTCATCGTCCCTTCCGGGCGGCGAACACACCGCCCGGAGACAAGGCAATTGGACTGTCGGCTCGGCGCGTCACGCGGCGGTGGCCGCAATCACCGTCGTCCGATCGTTGGTCTCATGCGCATTGACCATGGCGCTTGCGAGCTGGCGGAAGGTGACCGTGCCGAGAGGTTTGCCTGCGGGATCGACGACGGTGATATCGCCTTCGGGTGCTGACGCAAGCGCACGCACCGCCTCTTCGACCGTGAGATCGGCTGCAATCTTCTGCCCGCTGCCGGCAGCCGTCGTACCAAGCGGCGCCATGATCGCCCCGACATGCACGACGCGGCCTCGGTTCACCTCCTTGACGAAGTTGGCAACGTAGTCGTCGGCTGGCCTCAGCACGATATCCTGGCTCGAACCCTGCTGGATGACCTCGCCGTCGCGAAGGATGGCGATCTGATCACCCAGTCGAAGGGCCTCGTCGAGATCATGGGTGATGAAGACAATCGTCTTCTTGATCTCCTTCTGAAGGTCCAGAAGCACCGATTGCATGTCCGTGCGGATGAGGGGATCGAGGGCCGAATAGGCTTCATCCATCAAGAGAACCGGCGCGTCATTGGCCAGCGCCCGGGCAAGGCCGACGCGCTGCTGCATGCCGCCCGACAACTGGTTCGGGTACTTCTTCTCGAAACCCTTGAGCCCAACCCGCTCCAACCATCGCATCGCCGTGTCGATGCTCTGCGCACGCGATACGCCCTGGATTTCGAGACCGAAGATCGTGTTGTCGAGCACGCTTCGATGCGGAAGCAGCGCAAACTTCTGGAACACCATCGCTGTCTGGTGACGGCGGAATTCGCGCAGTTCCGCCTCCGGCATCTTCACCACGTCGATGCCGTCGACGAGGACTTCGCCGGCGGTCGAATCGATCAGCCGGTTGATGTGACGGATGAGCGTCGACTTGCCTGATCCGGAAAGCCCCATGATCACCTGGATGGAGCCGGACGGCATTTCGATGTTGATGTCGCGGAGGCCGAGCACGTGCCCGTGCCGTTCGTTGAGTTCGGCCTTGGTCAGACCGTTCTTCACCGCCTCGACATGCGACTGCGCATTCGGCCCGAAGATCTTGTAGAGATGACGGATCGCAATGCCGCCGAAAGCATGGTCAGCCATGGACGACCTCCCGGTGCTTCTGCAGCCGTTCGCCATAGGCCTGGCTGACACGGTCGAACATGATGGCAATGCCGACGATGGCGAGACCGTTGAAAATGCCGAGCGTGAAATACTGGTTGGCGATTGCCTTCAGTACCGGCTGGCCAAGCCCCTGAACGCCGATCATCGAGGCGATGACGACCATGGCGAGCGCCATCATGATCGTCTGGTTGATGCCGGCCATGATGGTCGGAAGCGCCAGCGGGAGCTGTACCTTGAAGAGTTTCTGCCTGTTGTCGGCGCCAAACGCATCGGCGGCCTCCAGAACATCCTTGTCCACCAGGCGAATCCCGAGATTGGTCAGCCGGATCATCGGCGGGATGGCGTAGATGACGACGGCGATCAGGCCCGGAACCTTGCCGATACCGAGCAGCATGACGACAGGGATCAGGTAGACGAAGCTCGGCATGGTCTGCATCACGTCGAGCACGGGATTGACGACCCGTTGGACCCTGTCGGAGCGTGCCATCAGAATGCCGATCGGCAGTCCGATGGCGATCGACAGAACGGTGCAGACAAAGATCATCGAGATCGTCCGCATCGTGTCGTCCCACATGCCGAAGTAGCCGATCAGCAACAGCGTCACGAGACAGCCGGCGGCGATGCGAATGCTCCGTGTCGCTGCCCAGGCGATGGCGAGGATCAACAGTGTGATGATCGGCCAGGGCGTCTTGGTCATGAACCGTTCGGCGGCGATCAGAAACGTCTGCAGCGGCGCAAAGAAGCCCTCGATCAGATCGCCGTAGCTGCGGGTGAAACCGCGAAAAGTCTCGTCGATGACCTTCTTCAGGTCTCGAAGCGCGTTGTCGTTCATGTGCGGAAATTGAAAAAACCAGTCCATTCGGTTCCCCTTCTCGAAAGAGCCGATCCGTTCTTCTTGTTATGTCGGCAGGAACGGT
>NZ_DASYHB010000094.1:0-8677 GCF_035999185.1 Ensifer sp.
CAAACGAGGTTTGGAGATGGAAGAGTTTCACAAAGTCCGGCGTTTGCCGCCCTATGTTTTCGAACAGGTCAACCGTTTGAAAGCAAGCGCGCGAGCGGCCGGTGCTGACATCATCGACCTCGGCATGGGCAATCCGGATCTACCCACACCACAGTCGATTGTCGACAAGCTCTGCGAGGCCGTTCAGGACCCGCGCACGCATCGTTATTCGTCGTCGAAGGGCATTCCCGGGCTGCGTCGTGCCCAGGCCGCCTACTACGCCCGTCGCTTCGGCGTCAAGTTGAACCCGGATACGCAGGTCGTCGCCACCCTTGGCTCCAAGGAAGGCTTCGCCAACATGGCGCAGGCGATCACCGCACCTGGCGACGTGATCCTTTGCCCGAACCCCACCTATCCGATCCATGCGTTCGGCTTCCTGATGGCCGGCGGCGTCATCCGCTCGATCTCGGTCGAGCCGGACGAAACCTTCTTCGGGCCGCTGGAGCGCGCCGTTCGCCATTCGATCCCGAAGCCCTTGGCGCTGATCCTCAACTATCCGTCGAACCCGACGGCGCAGGTGGCTACCCTCGACTTCTACAAGGACGTGATCGCCTTTGCGAAGAAGCACGACATCATCGTGCTGTCGGATCTTGCCTATTCGGAAATCTACTTCAACGACGCGCCGCCGCCGTCGGTCCTGGAAGTTCCAGGCGCGATCGACTGCACGGTCGAGTTTACCTCGATGTCGAAGACCTTCTCGATGCCGGGCTGGCGCATGGGCTTTGCCGTCGGCAACGAGCGGCTGATCGCGGCGCTGACCCGCGTTAAGTCCTACCTCGACTACGGTGCGTTCACGCCGATCCAGGTGGCTGCGACCCAGGCACTGAACGGTGACGGCAGCGACATTGCCGAGGTGCGCAACATCTACAAGCGCCGCCGCGACGTCATGGTCGACAGCTTCGGCAAGGCCGGCTTCGAAGTGCCGCCGCCGGCAGCGACGATGTTTGCCTGGGCGAAGATCCCCGAGAAGTTCCGTCATCTGGGCTCGCTCGAGTTCTCCAAGCTGCTCGTCGAAAAGGCGGACGTCGCGGTTGCTCCGGGCATCGGCTTCGGCGAACAGGGCGACGACTATGTTCGTCTGGCCCTCGTCGAAAACGAGCACCGCATCCGCCAGGCGGCACGCAACATCAAGAAATTCCTGTCGACCGCCGACGAGACGATGCACAACGTCATCTCGCTCAACGCGCACAGGTAATTAAGACGGGAGGCGTGCTTGATTGCGCGCCTCCTTCCACAACGGCGCCACGGTTCTCGCGGCTTGCCCTCTACATGTTAGGAAATGGCTATGGCAGATGCCCTCAAAATCGGCATTGCGGGCTTGGGTACCGTTGGTGCCTCGCTCGTGCGGATCCTCCAGGATCGTCACGAGATGCTTGCGACAACGTGCGGACGGGCGATCGAGACCACAGCCGTAACCGCGCGCGACCGCAACCGGGACCGGGGCGTGGACCTCTCCAGCGTGGCCTGGTTCGATGATGCCGTCTCGCTTGCGCGCAACGCCGATATTGACGTCTTTGTCGAATTGATGGGCGGCTCCGGCGACCCGG
Organism: Ensifer sp.; assembly: GCF_035999185.1. Lineage (GTDB taxonomy): Bacteria > Pseudomonadota > Alphaproteobacteria > Rhizobiales > Rhizobiaceae > Ensifer. Next base: position 1,587 of record NZ_DASYHB010000094.1, read on the forward strand.
CCTATTCGGCCGTCAAGGCGGCGCTTGAGCGCGGCATTCATGTGGTGACTGCCAACAAGGCGCTGCTTGCAGCGCACGGCATCGAGCTTGCCAAGATTGCCGAGGAGAAGGGCGCGCTTCTGAACTACGAAGCAGCCGTTGCCGGTGGCATTCCGGTCATCAAGGCGCTGCGCGAATCCATGACCGGTAACACGATCTCGCGCGTCTACGGGATCATGAACGGCACGTGCAACTACATCCTGACGAAGATGGAGAAGGAACAACTGTCCTTCGAAGCCTGCCTCAAGGAAGCTCAGCGTCTCGGTTACGCCGAGGCCGATCCGGCCTTCGACATCGAAGGCAACGACACAGCCCATAAGCTGTCGATCCTGACCAGCCTTGCCTTCGGCACCGCAATCGCGGCCGACGACATCTATCTCGAAGGCATCACGAATATCTCGATCGACGATATCCATGCGGCCGCCGATCTCGGTTATCGCATCAAGCTCCTCGGCGTCGCCCAGCGTACTGAAAGCGGTATCGAGCAACGTGTCCACCCGACGATGGTCCCTTACGATTCCGTCATCGCCCAGGTCGACGGCGTGACCAATGCGGTTGCGATCGAATCCGACATTCTCGGCGAACTGCTGATGGTCGGCCCCGGTGCCGGCGGCAACGCGACGGCGTCGGCCGTTCTTGGCGATATCGCCGACATTGCGAAAAGCCGCCCGGGCGCCCAGCATGTTCCGGCCTTCGGCCGTCCGACCAATGCACTGCTTCCCTACAAGCGCGCGCAGATTCAGAGCCACGAGGGCGGCTACTTCATCCGCCTGAAGGTGGTCGACCGCACCGGTGTCTTTGCAAGCATCGCGACCCGCATGGCCGACAACGGCATCTCGCTGGAATCGATCATGCAGCACTCCAAGCACCTGATGGAGAGCGGCGAGCCGCAGACGATCATCCTGGTGACGCACGCGACCTCCGAGCACTCCGTTCGCGATGCCATCAAGGCGATCAAGCACGAGGGCTATCTTGTCGGCGAACCGCAAGTCATCCGCATCGAACGCCCGAAGGCGAGCTGACGGCGCGCCGTTGCGCGTCTCCATACGGTAAGGCGCAACCCGACCACCGATCGCGTTTTGAAGCCCCGCCCGCACATCAGTGCCGGCGGGGTTTTGCGTTTCAGGGGTGTTTCATGCGACCGAGACCGGGAAAACCCTTGGAAACGGAGGATCCCTGTGCACACCGTTCCAAAATCCGTCACGATTTTCGACGTTATGCGCTAAGAACGGTTAGGTGCAGGCGGATGGGCGAGCATGGAAGAATTGGTGGATCCGGTACAGCGGGCCTTTCTCGGCGTCGAGCAATCGATCAGCGGCCAGCGCTGGGTCTCGCGGCTTGATCAGGCGGGCCAGAACCGCGCGCTCGCCATCAGCCAGGTCCACGGCTATTCCGATCTCCTCGGACGCGTGCTTGCCGGCCGCGGCGTCGTGCTCGACGATGCGGCCAGCTTTCTTGATCCGACGCTGCGCTCGCTCATGCCCGATCCGGACAAGCTCACCGATTGCCGCAAGGCCGCAGATCGCCTGGCCATGGCGATCAGGCGGCGCGAGAGGGTCGTCGTCTTCGGCGACTATGACGTCGATGGCGCCGCATCCTCCGCGCTGATGGCGCGGTTCCTTCGTCATTTCGGCATCGAGGCGGAAATCTACATTCCGGATCGTATCTTCGAGGGCTATGGGCCGAACCCGACGGCAATCGAGCAATTGATCGACAGAGGCGCCGAGCTGATCGTCACGGTCGACTGCGGTTCGACGAGCCACGAGTCGCTCGATGTCGCGGCGAAACGGGGCATCGATGTTGTCGTCATCGACCACCACCAGGTCGGAGCGTCGCTGCCGGCCTGTCACGCACTCGTCAATCCCAACCGCGAGGACGACCTTTCCGGCCAGGGACATCTCTGTGCAGCCGGCGTGGTCTATCTGGTTCTCGTCAACACGTTGCGCGTACTGCGCGGTGCCGGCGATGCCCGCGTATCGTCTTTCGATCTCCTGGCGCAGCTCGATCTGGTGGCGCTTGCGACCATCTGCGACGTCGTGCCGCTGAAGGGGCTCAACCGCGCCTATGTCGTCAAGGGCCTGATCGCAGCGCGGCACATGGGCAATGTCGGGCTCTCGGCCCTGTTGCGCAAAGCGGCGATCGGCGGCCCGGTCACGCCCTATCATCTCGGCTTTCTGGTCGGCCCTCGCATCAACGCCGGTGGTCGCATCGGCGATGCCGCACTCGGCAGCCGGCTGCTGGCGATGGACGACAGCACCGAGGGGGAGAAGATCGCAGCTCAGCTGGACGAACTCAACCGCGATCGGCAAGCGATGGAAGCCGCGATGCTGGCGGAAGCCGAGGCCGAGGTTCTCGCAGAGTACGGAACAGGCGAGGGCGCCTCGGTGATCGTCACCGCGCGCGAAAACTGGCACCCGGGCATCGTCGGGTTGCTTGCTGCGCGCATCAAGGAGAAGTTCCGCCGCCCGACCTTTGCGATCGCCTTTGACCCGAACGGCAAGGGCACCGGCTCCGGCCGCTCGATCAACGGCTTCGACATGGGCAAGATGGTTCGCGGCGCTGTCGAGGGTGGCCTGCTGGTCAAGGGTGGCGGCCATGCCATGGCGGCAGGCCTGACCGTCGAGCGCGCGAAACTCGGCAAGCTCAGGCAGTTCTTCGAGGAGCGCGCGGAGACGGCGGTGCGCGAACTCGTCGCCATCCAGACGCTCAAGGTCGACGGCGCGCTTGCCGCCTCCGGGGCGACGCTGGAGCTCATCGATCTCCTGGAGCAGGCCGGTCCCTATGGCTCCGCACACCCGCAACCCGTCTTCGCCTTCCCGCAGCACCGGCTACGCGACAGCCGGCAGGTGGGCGCCAACCACATCAAGGTGACGCTGGAAGGCCAGGATGGCAGCCGGCTCGACGGTATTGCCTTCAGAGCCACCGAGACGCCGCTTGGCGATTTTCTTCTCTCGAGCAGGGGGACGTCAATCCACGTGGCAGGATCGGTCTCGGCCGATCTGTGGCAGGGCCAGCGGCGTGTGCAACTGCGCGTTACGGATGCGGCGAAGGCGCTTTGACGAACTGCCATCACGCCGCTTTCGAAGTTGCAGATCGCCGTGTCTGATGCCGCGATCTATCGAACGCCGGAGCCACCCGCCGAACCGATCGAGAACAGGTTCAGTCCGGAAACGTCGCCCTCGATTTGTTCGAAGCCACGCGCGAGATAGTACGGCGAGTTTTCAGGACTGGCGCAGAGGTAGCAGGTCTCGTGCCCCAATGCGGAAGCCTCCTGTCGGGCTGCTGCCAACAGTGTGGCGGCAATCCCTTGCCGACGCGCCTCCGCCTCGACCCAAAGTGCTGTAATCCACGGAGCATATTGCGGGCGTTCGTCGAGGTCGTTCTCGATGACAAAAACCGACCCGAGATAAAGGCCCGGGCTGTGCGCCACGAGGGCAAACGGGATGCCGTGTCCCTCAATCATCGGATCGAGGTGAGCGCGATACTCTGCCAAGGACACGTCAGTGGCCGTCCACCACGCATTCCAGGCGCGGTCGGCACTGTGTCTGTCCAATGCGGGCAGCTCTTCAGGTTGGAGATTTGGATCATGAAAACTCAAACGATTCAGTAAGGTGAGGGAACCAGTCCGCAAAATGGACAAGCGAATCCGGGCTGCCGATCGATGCGGTAGAAACAGGGAGGCCGACAGCGCGTAGGGTCGGAATCAGGAACTGGCGACAGACGCCGTTGCGAGCGGCCGACGTCAACGACAATTGGCACGCCCAACGGGAATCGAACCCGTGTTGCCGCCGTGAGAGGGCGGCGTCCTGACCGCTAGACGATGGGCGCCCATGCTTCCCGCCGATGACTTGCAATGCAGTCGTCAGCGACTGCGAGAGTTTCACCTGCGGATATTATGCCTTTTCAGCACAAACGACGACATAAAACCACCAGCATGGATTCTGGCAAATGAATGCCGGAGCGTCATCGGCAAAAGCCGCGCGTGCGCTGACGTTGCGTCATAAACTCGTGAATGCAGGGGAGGAATTCAACACAGTGGCACGCCCTAGGGGAGTCGAACCCCTCTTCCCAGAATGAAAATCTGGTGTCCTAACCGATAGACGAAGGGCGCACTCGCTGTGTGGGCGCCTTATAGCCAGCGACTCTGAATACCGCAAGCGCCAATCTCAGGTTTTTTGTGATTTTCCTGTTCAAACTGACAGGAAATTTTCATCGCCGGAGGACGGGGAATTGCAAGTCGAAACAAGCGGTAAAACGCTGTTCTTGAAGCCGAAAATCGATTGATTTTTAGGGGGAGGTTCAACACAGTGGCACGCCCTAGGGGAGTCGAACCCCTCTTCCCAGAATGAAAATCTGGTGTCCTAACCGATAGACGAAGGGCGCACGCGCTGTGTGGGCGCCTTATAGCCAGCGACTCTGGATATCGCAAGCGCCAATCTCATGATTTTTGTGCTTTTCCTGTTAAAAACAGCGAGAAAAATCCGGCACGCCGCAGGCCGGAATTGAAGGCGTGCTCAAGACAGTAAGGCGCTGTTTCAGATGAGCAAGATAGCGATTTTTGGGGGAAGAAAGATCAACACAGTGGCACGCCCTAGGGGAGTCGAACCCCTCTTCCCAGAATGAAAATCTGGTGTCCTAACCGATAGACGAAGGGCGCACTCGCTGTGTGGCCGCCTTATAGCCAGAGGATTTGAGAACCGCAAGCGGCAATTTTCATATTTCTGTAAAAAATCCACAGGGCGGAAAACGGTCGGGAAATTTCGTGAATCGGCCGTAGAAACAATGTCTTGGTTCAGCCCTTGCTGCGCCGGCAGCGCCAGTTCCAATCGCGCTGGGCGCCAATGTCGATATGTACGGATTCCGTGTGGCAATAGGTGCCGACGCCGCCACGGCCGGGGACGCTGCGCAGGAATTCGGCCAGATCCCATTTGCTGACGCCCTCGACCTGGATGTCGGCCGCCTCGCAGCGCGTATGCAGCGACTGCTTGGCACGGTTGACCTTGATCGGGCGCAGGCCCGAAGTCACCATCACTTGCTTGCCGTAGTGCGTTTCCACCGTCTTCAGCATCTGCATCAGTTCCGGCTTGAAGCAGCCTGCCTCGACCTTCTCAGTCTGCATGATGAGGCCGCTCGGCGCCAGTCGCGCCAGGCCCGAAAGGGAGGCGACCTGAACGGGTGCGTCGTCCTCGCCGCCAAGGTGCTCCTCGTGCTCGTAGTTGTAGAGCGAATTCAGTTTGACGCCAGGGAGGGTGTAGGCGAGGGAGGCGGTTTGCGGTTGACTGGCATTGCTCGTGGTAATCGTCTTCTTTTCCGCTGGTTGCGCGGCGCGAAGCGCTTCCTGTTGCGGTTTTTCCTTGCGTTTTCCCGCAAAGAGCGCCGCCAGCGTCCAGGTTTTCGGCGCTTCCTTGTCACCGTTGACCTGCTTGTTTTCGGATTCCGGCTGCTGCGCGGCCGCCAATTCCGCTTCTCCCGGCGCGATTTCGGCGTTGGCTACAACCTGCGGCGCAGACGATGCCTGGCCGCTTGCAGCCGCCTCGGCACTCAGTGGCACGGGAACCGCTACGGGAAGGGCGTTCTGTTGGTCGGTAGACGGCGCGTAGGCGGAGACGGCCGTGTCGGGTGTCGCGCCGGTCGCCATGTTCGACGCGCCCTGTTGCGGTGTCGCAACTTGCGGTGTCGCTAACGGCAGAGGCTGTTGCTGCTTGCCGCTGAAGAGGCTGTTGGAGGTCGCGTTCATCGCCGGCTGGCCTGCCGGAAGCGGGACCGTCCCCGTCGTCGTCTGCGGCTCGTTGGTGGTTGCCATCTGTGCGGCAGGCGCCTGGCCGTAGATGCTCGATGATGCGGCTCGAAGGCCGGTTGTCTGCATTGTCAGGGGTTGCCCTTGCCCCGTATCTTGGGCCGTGGGATTGCCAGCGCCCTGCGCTTGTGGGTCGCTGCCGAGCGCAACCGCCTGCCCATCCTGGACGATACCCTCCTGCGCAGCCGCGGCCGCTTGCTCCGTCTGTCCCTCTGCCTTCAGCGCCGTTGCCGCATCGTTTTCCGCAACTGCCGACATGCAGCCGCTCAGCGCCAGCAGCGATACGGATAGAGCTGCCGCGCGCGCGACTGCCGCGAGCACGGTCCCCTTCTTGTGCAGATGTTGCAACGTCTTATCCCCGCTCTCCGTGCACGACGGGCGAGGTCTTCGCCTTGTCATGCATTAAGTTTCAGTTCCGAAACATCGCCCAGAACAAACAAAAGCACACTTCGCGCGCCGATCCGGAAGATCGCCACGGAAAAGATCAGGCCAAGTACAAAAGGGGGTCGCCGCCACGAGACATCGCGGATAGGACCCGGCATCAACGTTTCGCGCGAAAAAATACTCAACGATACGCGATTTGTAAACCGGCGCTAACCTTGAGCCCGCATGTTTCCGACATGCAAAGGCCCGGATCAACCGGGCCCAGATCATTCATAGCTGTTGCTGATCGACGGCTCGGCCATGCCAGCCGGGATTGCCGGCCGCATGAAACCATCTTCGTCAGTCAGAATTGCGCGGAGCTTACCACGCGCCGGTATTGCCCATCGAAGCCCATGGCTCCTGCGGCGGGCGGTTCTCGCCTTTTTGCAGGATCTCGATCGAAATGCCGTCGGGCGAACGCACGAACGCCATGTGGCCGTCGCGCGGCGGCCGGTTGATGGTCACGCCATTGTCCATCAGGTGCTGGCAGAAGCCGTAGATGTCGTCGACCTCATAGGCGAGGTGGCCGAAGTTGCGCCCGCCGGTATAGTCTTCCGTATCCCAGTTGTAGGTGAGCTCGAGGCAGGGCGAAAGTTCGCCGCGTGCGCGGTCCAGGTCGCTTGGAGCCGCGAGGAAAACCAGCGTGAACCGGCCCTTTTCGTTCTCGTAGCGGCGGATTTCCGTCAAGCCGAACACCGTGCAGTAGAACTTCAAGGCCTCGTCCAGATTCTTGACGCGAACCATCGTGTGCAGATAGCGCATTGCATTGTCCCTGTTTTGCAGAAGATGGCGTATAGTGGGCTGTCAGCAAGCCAGAGGCAAGGCTGCGTCC
>NZ_DASYHB010000109.1:0-122108 GCF_035999185.1 Ensifer sp.
ATAGGACCGCTGCATTTCCTCGATGATGGAAATCGGCTCGATGCCTGGCGGAGTTTTTCCGCCGCCGGGGGTGCTTTGCTCAGTCAATGGTGATCACGATCTTTGTTCAGAATCAGTCGGATATTTATAGCGGATTGCCACGGGAAGCGCCAATTTCCGGCCCTTCGCACCATGTGCCCGCAAACCTGTGAAGATGCCTCTGTAACACGTTGATTCGCTGCATGATTCGCTCGAAAGTCCTGCCCCGGACCCGGTGCGCCATGCAGCAGTTGTGAACAGTCTTTTGCCGTCGGAGCAGGCTTTTCTAGGGCATCGCGCCGCAAATCGGAAGCCCCGCGGCTGCAATCCCCCTTCCGCCACTGAAATGAGGCCTCACCCGCCCACAGACATTGCTCATTAAGTCATTGCTGAGACTTTGTTTGCCGCCCTCTTTCCAACCCCTTGCCGCTTGCCTAACAATGCGCCTCTGTCACCGGGAAAACCCGGGGCGAAATCCGGAAGGGGAAACGGATGTTCAATGTCGACCTCCTGGTCAATGCGCTCACCACGCTTCTCGTCACGCTCGATCCGCCGGGCCTCGCGCCGATCTTCCTGAGCCTGACGGTCGGCCTCAGCCGACAGGAGCGCTTTCAGGTGGCCACACGCGGCTCGCTGATCGCCTTCTTCATTCTCGCGGCCTTCGCCCTCTTCGGCAACAGCATCCTCGGCCTGCTCGGCATCTCGATCGGCGCCTTCCGTATCGCCGGTGGCCTGCTGCTGTTCTGGATCGCCTTCGAGATGATTTTCGAGAAGCGGCAGGAGCGCAAGGAAAAGACCGGCGAGAATGCGACGGTCAAGGACCACATTCACAACATCGCGGTATTTCCGCTGGCCCTGCCTCTCATTGCCGGGCCCGGCGCAATCTCGGCGACGATCCTGCTTGCCGGCTCGTTCCCAACACCCATCGAGCGCACGCAGCTCCTGATCGTCATCGCGCTGTCGATGCTCAGCCTGTTTCTGGCGCTGGTCATCGCCGAGCGCGTCGATCGCTTTCTCGGCGTCACCGGCCGCGCCATCCTCACCCGCCTGCTCGGGGTCATCCTAGCGGCGCTGGCGGTGCAGTTCGTCGTCGATGGCGTGAAATCGGCAATGGCACTCTAGTCCGCCTGTCCGTCTTTACGGGCGGCAAACAGTAGACAACAAAAAACGCCGTGTCCTTCGACACGGCGTTTCGTTGTCTGCGTGATCGCTTTGCGATCAGAACGGAATGTCGTCATCCATGTCGCGCGAGAAGCCACCGCCTTGGCCGCCCTGACCACCCTGGCCACCGCCCGAGCGTCCGCCGCCGGAGGACTGGCGCGGCTGCTGGTCGTAGTCGTCGTAACCACCGCCACCGTAGTTGCCGCCGCCGCCGAAGTCGCTCGAACCGCCGCCGCCACCGCCACGGCTGACGCCGCCGCCTTCGCCACGACCGTCAAGCATTGTCAGCGTCGAATTGAAGCCCTGCAGCACGACTTCCGTCGAGTAACGGTCATTGCCGTTCTGGTCCTGCCACTTGCGGGTCTGCAGCGCGCCCTCGATGTAGAGCTTGGCGCCCTTCTTGACGTACTGCTCGACGACCTTGCAGAGGCCTTCGTTGAACACCACCACTTGGTGCCACTCCGTCTTTTCCTTGCGCTCGCCGCTGTTGCGGTCGCGCCAGGTTTCAGAGGTGGCGATGCGCAGGTTGGCAATCGGCCGGCCATCCTGCGTGCGCCGGATTTCCGGGTCAGCCCCGACGTTTCCGATCAAGATTACCTTGTTGACGCTTCCAGCCATGTTGCTTTTCCCGTGGTTTCACCGGGCCATGGGCCCGGCTTGGAATTTCAAGAGCGCGCATCTTAGCGGCCGGATGCCGCCGATACGCCCCGCCTCGCACATAATCCACAACAGTTTTGGTCGTATTATGGATGATTTGTTCTTTATTTGTTCTAGTATTTGGCTATGATCCTGTCAACCGACTCGAATTGGCCGCCTGTTTTGCCGATTGCGCCTCGACATGGGCGTTGGCGTCATTACATAGGGGGCTTTCAACCGACATGCAAAAGCTGGCTTCCGATGAGTGAACTCAAGACCATCTCCATTCGTGGTGCGCGCGAGCACAATCTGAAAGGCATCGACCTCGATCTGCCGCGCAACAAGCTGATTGTGATGACCGGACTATCCGGCTCCGGCAAGTCGTCGCTTGCCTTCGATACGATCTATGCCGAGGGCCAGCGCCGTTACGTCGAAAGCCTGTCGGCCTATGCGCGCCAGTTCCTCGAGATGATGCAGAAGCCGGACGTCGACCAAATCGACGGTCTGTCACCGGCGATCTCGATCGAGCAGAAGACGACCTCGCGCAACCCGCGTTCGACCGTCGGGACCGTCACCGAGATCTACGACTATATGCGCCTGCTGTTTGCGCGTGTCGGCGTACCCTATTCGCCGGCAACCGGCCTGCCGATCGAAAGCCAGACCGTCAGCCAGATGGTCGACCGGGTTCTCGATTTCGGCGAAGGCACGCGTCTCTATATCCTTGCGCCGCTGGTTCGCGGTCGCAAGGGCGAGTACAAGAAGGAACTCGCCGAACTGATGAAAAAGGGCTTTCAGCGCGTCAAGGTCGACGGCACCTTCTACGAGATCGCCGAGGTTCCCGCACTCGACAAGAAGTACAAGCACGACATCGATGTGGTGGTCGACCGCGTCGTCGTCCGGCCCGATCTTGCCTCGCGCCTGGCCGACAGTCTTGAAACCTGCCTGACGCTGGCCGATGGTCTCGCCGTCGCGGAGTTTGCCGACAAGCCGTTGCCGCTTGAGGAAACGGCTGCCGGCGGTTCGGCCAACAAGTCGCTCAACGAAACCCACGAGCGCGTGCTGTTTTCGGAAAAATTCGCCTGCCCGGTCTCCGGCTTTACGATCTCGGAGATCGAGCCGCGTCTGTTCTCCTTCAACAATCCCTTCGGCGCCTGCCCGACCTGCGATGGTCTCGGCAGCCAGCAGAAGATCGACACGGCGCTGATCGTTCCGGAGGAACACCGGACGCTGCGAGACGGCGCGATTGCGCCCTGGGCCAAATCCTCCTCGCCCTACTACAACCAGACGCTCGAAGCGCTCGGCAAGGTCTTCGGCTTCAAGCTTGGCAACCGCTGGGACGAACTGTCCTCCGCCGCACAGAACGCGATCCTGCACGGAACCGAGGAAAAGATCGTCTTCCACTACGAGGACGGAGCCCGCTCCTACAACACCACCAAGAATTTCGAGGGCATCGTGCCCAACCTCGAGCGCCGCTGGAAGGAAACCGACAGCGCCTGGGCGCGCGAGGAGATCGAGCGCTTCATGTCGGCAGCTCCCTGCCCGGCCTGCGCCGGTTTCCGACTGAAGCCTGAAGCGCTCGCGGTCAAGATCGACACGCTGCACATCGGCCAGATCACCGAGATGTCGATCCGCGTTGCACGCGACTGGTTCGAGGCGCTGCCGGCGCGGCTCAACACCAAGCAGAACGAAATCGCGGTGCGCATCCTCAAGGAAATCCGCGACCGCCTGCGCTTCCTCAACGACGTCGGCCTTGAATATCTGAGCCTGTCGCGCAACTCCGGCACGCTGTCGGGCGGCGAAAGCCAGCGTATTCGTCTCGCGTCGCAGATCGGCTCGGGCCTGACCGGGGTCCTCTACGTGCTCGACGAGCCGTCGATCGGCCTGCACCAGCGTGACAACGCTCGCCTGCTCGAAACGCTCCGTCATCTGCGCGACATCGGCAACACCGTGATCGTCGTCGAACACGACGAGGACGCGATCCTGACGGCTGACTATGTTGTCGATATCGGCCCTGCCGCCGGCATCCATGGCGGCGAGGTCATTGCGCAAGGCTCGCCGGCCGACGTCATGGCCAATCCGAAGTCGCTGACGGGCAAGTATCTCTCCGGCGAACTTTCGGTCGCGGTACCGGGCGAGCGCCGCAAGCCGAAGAAGAAAAAGGAAATCACCGTTGTCGGCGCACGCGCCAACAACCTGAAGAATGTCACTGCCTCGATCCCGCTCGGCGTCTTCACCGCCGTTACCGGCGTGTCGGGCGGCGGCAAGTCGACCTTCCTGATCGAGACGCTCTACAAGGCCGCCGCCCGCCGCATCATGGGCGCGCGCGAAAACCCGGCTGAACATGACCGCATCGACGGCTTCGAGCATATCGACAAGGTCATCGACATCGACCAGTCGCCGATCGGCCGCACGCCGCGATCAAACCCGGCCACCTATACCGGTGCCTTCACCCCGATCCGCGACTGGTTCGCCGGTCTGCCGGAGGCAAAGGCGCGCGGCTACCAGCCGGGCCGCTTCTCCTTCAACGTCAAGGGCGGCCGCTGCGAGGCCTGCCAGGGCGACGGCGTCATCAAGATCGAGATGCACTTCCTGCCGGATGTTTACGTCACCTGCGACGTCTGCCACGGCAAGCGTTACAACCGCGAAACGCTCGACGTGCACTTCAAGGGCAAGTCGATCGCCGACGTGCTCGACATGACCGTCGAGGAAGGTGTCGAGTTCTTTGCCGCAGTCCCCTCGGTGCGCGACAAGCTCGTCACTCTCAACCAGGTCGGTCTCGGCTACATCAAGGTTGGGCAGCAGGCCAACACGCTCTCGGGCGGCGAAGCCCAGCGCGTCAAGCTCGCCAAGGAACTGTCGAAGCGCTCGACCGGACGCACGCTCTACATCCTCGACGAGCCGACAACCGGCTTGCATTTCCACGACGTAGCCAAGCTACTTGAAGTCCTGCATGAGCTCGTCAACCAGGGCAATTCCGTCGTCGTCATCGAGCATAACCTCGAAGTCATCAAGACCGCCGACTGGGTCATCGACTTCGGCCCGGAAGGCGGCGACGGCGGCGGCGAAGTTATCGCCAAGGGTACGCCGGAAGAGGTGGTGAAGGAGAAGCGTTCCTACACGGGCCAGTTCCTGAAGGAGCTGCTCGAGCGCCGACCGATGAAAAAGGTCGAGGCGGCGGAGTAAACGCCTGGACTGGCCAGCGACCAGAAGGAGTTCCCCGGCATGTTGCGGCTTGCTCATCTGGAGGACCTGGCCGCCGTGCAAGGCGTGACGGCGGCGGCCTACGAGCCCTATCGGGCGCTGCTCGGTGGGCCACCGCTACCGGTGACCGAAGACTACGCGCCGCGCATCCAACGCGGCGAGGTCTGGGTGTGGGAGCAGAAAGCTGCAATTTCGGCGCTGGCGGTCTTCGAACGGCACGCCGACCACCTGATGATCTTCAGTCTTGCCGTTGCGCCGGCCTGCCAGGGCCAAGGGCTTGGCATCCAACTGCTGAAGTTCGCGGATGAAAAGGCAGCCGAATGGGGCTTGCCGGAGGTGCGGCTCTATACCAATTCACGCATGGAGCGAAACATTGCGCTCTATTGCGCCTATGGATTTCAAGAAACGGGTCGCCGACCCAATCCCTATCGTCCAGGATGGACACTCGTGGACATGGCGAAAACGATCAAAGACTGAACGAAAGCGGCCATATGCTGGCTGCTGTTGAGGAGGATGGCATGGCAAATTCCGGGAAGATCCGCGTGGGCATCGGCGGCTGGACGTTCGAGCCGTGGGAGGGCACCTTCTATCCCGAGACGCTCGCGAAGAAGCGGCAACTCGAATTTGCCGGCAAGGAGCTGCGGGCGATCGAGGTGAACGGCACCTACTATTCGTCGCAGAAGCCGGCGACCTTCGCCAAGTGGGCGTCAGAGGTGCCGGAGGATTTCATCTTCTCGCTGAAGGCCAGCCGCTTCGTCACCAACCGCAAGGTTCTCGCGGAAGCCGGTGAATCCATGGAGCGATTCCTGACGCAAGGGTTGACCGAGCTCGGCCCTCATCTCGGGCCCATCCTCTGGCAGTTCGCGCCAACGAAGAAGTTCGAGCCCGAGGATTTCGAGAGCTTCCTGAAGCTGCTTCCCGAAAAGCAGGACGGGCTGCCCCTTCGCCATGTGGTCGAGGTGCGCAATCCGACGTTCCAGGCGCCGGACTTCGTGACGCTCCTTGAGAAGTACAAGGTCGGGGTCGTGCTCGCCGAACACGCGGATTACCCGATGATTGCCGATGTCACCGCCGATTTCGTCTATCTGCGCCTGCAGAAGGGCAGCGACGCGATCGAAACCTGCTACGCCCCCGACAAGCTCGATTTGTGGGCCGAGCGCGCCAAGGTGTTTGCGGCCGGCGGTGAGCCGGACGGTCTTGAAAAGAGCGCGCCCGACCGCAAGGCCGCCAAGCAGGCACGCGACGTGTTCGCCTTCTTCATCACCGAGGGCAAGGTCAACGCCCCCAATGGCGCCCGCGAACTGCAAAAGCGGGTCGATTGATTGTGACGGGATCGGCCGCGCGTTCCGCGGCCGTTCCCGTTTATGGCAAGGAACCGGCCATGCCGCTCATTCTGGCGACGCCGATGGGGCCGCCGGGGTCGAGCTGGGTGGCGACACCGGCTGGCAGGCCCATAGCGCGAGCCAAAATGGCGACGTTTAGGGCCTTCTAAAACGAATCACCGCGCCACCCCATATCGCTTTCCCTTACGCAACCGAGCTTGCCGTTACGGTTGGTTTTTATGCTGGTTTTTACCCGTCAAAATTTTGATCCGGCGCCAACCGTTGCGGCAGCCTCACAGGCAACCTTCGGAAGTGCCTGATTTTCATGGTATTGGCCGATGTCCCCGTTTTCCACAGCCGACCCACACAACATCTAGCGCTCAAACTTCCGTCATAAACCACCCCTTGACGCCCCCCGACGATTCACGGTTAATGGATTTCACGTTGCGACGGCGGCGGACCGGATTGTTTAGAGCCCGGTTCATCTCACCAAATCGGCGGTCCTGAAAGGCGGCAAGTCATGGTTTTCACCATGCGGTCGCCGTGAGGATTTCTGTGCGGTTTTTGGGGGCTGCCGGGGCAATATTTGGCTGGCATAAAGATGCTGTTAACACTATATTTAGTGCTTGCAGCCAGCCTATCTCACAAGATACAGGGTCACCCAGCAATGGGTTTCTCTCAAAGCACGGAAGCTGAGACTGGCTGCGGGATACCCTCGCGGCCGGGCGGGGATAACTGCGCCTGTGGCGGGCGCGCGGCAACACGAAGGACCAGGGACAATGAAGATCGAACGTCGTTTCACAAAGGCCGGGCAATCCGCCTATGCGGAGATCGAATTCCGCAAGGCTACGAGTGAAATCAAGAACCCCGATGGTTCGATCGTCTTCCGTCTTGCCGACATCGACGTCCCGGCTCAGTTCAGCCAGGTCGCTGCCGACATTCTCGCCCAGAAGTATTTCCGCAAGGCCGGCGTTCCCGCCAAGATGAAGCGGTTCGAGGAGAATGACGTCCCCTCCTTCCTCTGGCGTTCGGTTCCCGATCAGGACGCGCTGAAGGCGCTGCCGAAGGAAGAGCAGTACGGTTCCGAAACCGATGCCCGTCAGGTTTTCGATCGCCTGGCCGGCACCTGGGCCTATTGGGGCTGGAAGGGCGGCTATTTCGACACCGAGGAAGACGCCTCCGCCTTCCAGGACGAGCTTGCCTACATGCTCGCCACCCAGCGCGTCGCGCCGAACTCGCCCCAATGGTTCAACACCGGTCTGCACTGGGCCTATGGCATCGACGGTCCCGGCCAGGGCCACTTCTATGTCGACCCCTTCACGGGCAAGCTGACCAAGTCCAAGTCGGCTTACGAGCATCCGCAGCCGCATGCCTGCTTCATCCAGTCGGTCGCTGACGATCTCGTCAACGAAGGCGGCATCATGGATCTCTGGGTGCGTGAAGCGCGCCTGTTCAAGTACGGCTCGGGCACCGGCTCCAACTTCTCGCACCTGCGCAGCGAAGGCGAAAAGCTCTCGGGCGGCGGCAAGTCCTCCGGTCTGATGTCGTTCCTGAAGATCGGCGACCGCGCTGCCGGCGCGATCAAGTCGGGTGGCACCACCCGCCGCGCCGCCAAGATGGTGGTCGTCGACATCGACCATCCGGATATCGAGGAATACATCAACTGGAAGGTCAAGGAAGAGCAGAAGGTTGCAGCCCTCGTCACCGGCTCCAAGGTTGTCGCCAAGCACCTGAAGGCGATCATGAAGGCCTGCGTCAACTGCGACGGCACGGACGATGCCTGCTACGACCCGAAGCAGAACCCGGCGCTGAAGCGCGAGATCCGCGCTGCCAAGCAGGCGCTGGTTCCGGAAAACTACGTCCAGCGCGTCATCCAGTTCGCCAAGCAGGGCTACAAGGACCTCGAGTTCAAGACCTACGACACCGACTGGGATTCGGAAGCTTACCTGACGGTTTCGGGTCAGAACTCCAACAACTCGGTCTCGATCAAGGACGACTTCCTGCGCGCCGTCGAAGCCGATGGCGATTGGCACCTGACCGCCCGCAAGGACGGCCGCGTGATGAAGACGCTCAAAGCCCGCGACCTCTGGGAATCGATCTCCTACGCCGCATGGGCGTCTGCCGACCCGGGCCTGCACTTCAACACGACGATGAACGACTGGCACACGAGCCCTGCCGCCGGCCCGATCCGCGCGTCGAACCCGTGCTCGGAGTATATGTTCCTCGACGACACCGCCTGCAACCTCGCCTCGCTGAACCTTATGATGTTCAAGGATGCGGCGACCAAGCGCATCAACATCGCCGACTACGAGCACGCCGTCCGTCTGTGGACCATCGTCCTCGAAGTATCCGTCATGATGGCGCAGTTCCCGTCCCGCGAGATTGCAGAACTCTCCTACGAATACCGCACGCTCGGTCTCGGCTACGCCAACATCGGCGGCCTCTTGATGTCGTCCGGCATTCCCTATGACTCGACCGAAGGCCGTGCAATTGCCGGCGCGCTGACGGCGATCATGACCGGTGTCTCCTACGCCACGTCTGCCGAAATGGCTGAGAAGCTGGGCCCGTTCCCGGGCTTCGCGCCCAACCGTGACAACATGCTGCGCGTTATCCGCAACCACCGCCGCGCCGCCTATGGCGAGACGACCGGTTACGAGGCGCTGTCGGTCAACCCGGTCGCCCTCATCCATGCCGACAACCCGGACCAGGACCTCGTCATCCACGCCATGAGCGCCTGGGACAAGGCGCTGGAACTCGGCGAGAAGCACGGCTACCGCAACGCCCAGGCAACGGTTATCGCGCCGACCGGCACGATCGGCCTCGTCATGGACTGCGACACGACCGGCATCGAGCCCGACTTCGCACTGGTGAAGTTCAAGAAGCTCGCCGGCGGCGGCTACTTCAAGATCATCAACCGCGCCGTACCGGAAGCGCTGCGTTCGCTCGGCTACAGCGAAAGCCAGATCGCCGAGATCGAGGCTTACGCGGTTGGCCACGGCAACCTGAACCAGGCGCCGGCGATCAACCCGTCGACGCTGAAGGCCAAGGGCTTCACCGACGAGAAGGTGGAAGCGGTCAACGCTGCGCTGAAGAGCGCCTTCGACATCAAGTTCGTCTTCAACCAGTGGACGCTCGGCGCCGACTTCCTCAAGGGCACGCTGAAGGTCACCGACGAGCAGCTCGGCGCGATGGACTTCAACCTGCTTGAGCACATGGGCTTCTCGAAGAAGGACATCGAAGCGGCCAACATCCACGTCTGCGGCGCGATGACGCTCGAGGGCGCACCGTTCCTCAAGAACGAGCACCTGCCGGTCTTCGATTGCGCCAACCCCTGCGGCAAGATCGGCAAGCGTTACCTCTCAGTCGAAAGCCACATCCGCATGATGGCCGCGGCCCAGCCGTTCATCTCGGGCGCGATCTCCAAGACGATCAACATGCCGAACGAGGCGACCGTCGAGGACTGCAAGAACGCCTACATGCTGTCGTGGAAGCTGGCACTGAAGGCCAACGCGCTCTACCGCGACGGCTCCAAGCTGTCGCAGCCGCTGAACGCCTCGCTGATCGAGGACGACAAGGACGAGGATGCGCTGGAGGATCTGATCCAGGCGCCCGCCGCCGCTCAGGCCGTGACGATCACCGAGAAGATCGTCGAGCGCGTCATCGAGAAGGTGATCCGCGCCCGCGAAAAGCTGCCGAACCGCCGCCAGGGCTACACCCAGAAGGCTGTCGTCGGCGGTCACAAGGTGTACCTGCGCACCGGCGAATTCGGTGATGGCCGCCTCGGCGAAATCTTCATCGACATGCACAAGGAAGGTGCCGCCTTCCGTGCGATGATGAACAACTTCGCCATCGCCATCTCGCTCGGCCTGCAATATGGCGTGCCGCTCGAAGAATATGTGGAGGCCTTCACCTTCACCAAGTTCGAGCCGGCCGGCATGGTCCAGGGCAACGATGCGATCAAGAACGCGACGTCGATCCTCGACTACGTCTTCCGCGAACTCGCTGTGTCATACCTTGGTCGCCACGACCTTGCCCATGTCGACACGTCGGATTTCAGCAACACCGCGCTCGGCAAGGGTATCCAGGAAGGCAAGACCAACCTGATCTCGACCGGCTGGACCCGCGGCTACAAGCCGACCATCGTCGGTGGTACCGGTGACCGCACGGGCAGCGAGCCGAAGGGCTCGGCAACGACAGCCCCTGCCCGCGCCTCGTCCGGTGCAACCGTAACGGCGATTGCCGGCAACACGGTACGCAAGATCGAGACGACGACGGCCATCGCAACCTCCGAAATCGTCGCCTTCAAGCGCGACTACGAAGAGCGCGCCGCCGAACTTGCCGAAGAGATCGCCGAGGAAACGGCAGAGGCGGTCACGGAAGTGACGGCTCTGTTCTCCGACAAGGCGGCCGCCGAAGCCGCGTCGGCGAAGACCGACGCCAAGAAGGTGGAAGCGGAACGCCGTGCCCGCTCGATCATGCAGGGCTACACGGGCAACATGTGCACCGAGTGCCAGAACTTCACGATGGTGCGCAACGGCACCTGCGAGAAGTGCGACACCTGCGGCGCGACCAGCGGCTGCAGCTAAGTCTTGACGACACCGCCGCCGATGATGGCAGCCAGGCGATTTCGTTAGAAAAGCCTGGTTGTCCCGGACAAGACGTTTGCCCAGGGGCGTTGAGCCGTGCCCCTGGGCTTTTTCATGCGCGCAATCGGCGCGTCCATTGGTGCCTGTGTGGCCAACGTCGCCATTGTGGAAGCCGAGTGCCACACCCGCTCGATCATGCAGGGCCACACCGGCAACATGTGCACGGGCGCCAGACCTTCACGGCGGTTCGCAATCGGCGCCTGCGAAAAACGCGACATTTGCGTCGCGACCAGCGGCTGCAGCTAAGGGATAGAAAACCGGGGGTAGTATTGGCGGTCCGCCGCTCCATCACTCTGATTTCAAGGAGTGACATCGTCATGTTGCAACAAAGGGTCTCCAGCACTTCAACCGGCGCCCGCATGTCCGACGACCGGGAGGCTACTTTTCTATACGCTCAATCATTGGGGCGGCTTCTGAGAAATAAAGACGCCAATGCAACCTTGTGTAGGTCAATGCGGTTGCTAAATACTGTCTTGTACGATCAGCAGAACAAGGTGTCGCAAAGCACTTCGCGCGCGACGCATTAAGTGGGAGAGTGTGAATGGGTTTGTTGGATGGGCTCCTTGGCCATGGCTCGACCGTGGATCCTGCGGACCTGAATAGGCGGCTCGATGGTGTGCTTATTGAAGGAGAGCAGGCACAGCTGGCCTTCAAGGTTATCCGAGACTTCTTCGTCTTTACCCAGTACCGAGTGATCCTCGTGGATGTTCAGGGAATGACTGGAAGCAAGGTCGACTACGTGTCCATTCCCTATAGGGCGATAACCCGGTTCAGTGTCGAGACCGCGGGCACGTTCGATATGGATTCGGAGCTGAAGATCTGGGTTTCCGGCTCCAGTGCCCCGATCGGCAAGACGTTGAAAAAGGGGACGGACGTCCGAGGAATTCAACGAGCCCTCGCGACTGCGGTGCTGCGGTAGCCCGGCCGCCTCACGGGGACTGAGTCGGCGTACCGCGAACACCTCAAACGCGGAATCCCTATCTGGAGCTTCGGTGCGGTTCTCCTAAAAGCCGAGGCCGCAGAAGAAGGAGCGCGGCGCATTCCCGGGTACCCGCCCTGGAAATGCCATTCACCGAGTTGCTTCCCTGAAAGCCCCGGGTTGCGCTCCCTGCCGCATTCGCCATCATCCGTAACGCCGGCTGCCGTTCACGTCCTTGCCGATGATTTCCCGGATGATCGTCAATGTTTCCTTGGCCGCCTCCTTGGGGGCGAGCGCTGTATCGGCGACGTTGCTGACCAGTTTCGTCATGTCGTGGTCGATATCCTTCTCCGCCCAGCGCTTGCCCTTGGCGACGGTGATATAGACCGAGTAGGCGTGGTGCATGGTTCCCGGCCGCTCGCCGATGATGTGGAGAATACCGCGGAAACTGTTGGGATCGGCATTTGCAAACAGCATCTCCCCGATCCGGTAGCCAGCCCGCACCCTGCCGCCGGTGACCAGGATGTCCTTCTCGCTCACCGTGACGCCGGCATCTCCGAGCAACCTGCGCATCTCTTCGAGATAGGGCGCCAGGTGCCCGTCATCCATGATCGCCTTGGCGTTCAGGCCATCCGAAATGACGATCTGACCTTTGGGCATATCGTCTTTCCAGGACGCCCTTAACCGTTCAATCTCGTGGACGGAGTCCGGGCTCAGCGCTTCCCCGGTGGTCGGGTGCGCGATGTAGTCGTTGCGATCCTTCGACAGGGTTCGGACCGAGACGACGTTGGGTACGGCCGCAATAAACTCGGGTGTAAGTTCGGCCCACAGCGATTGTTTGGCGTCGTCGTAGAGACCTTTCACTTTCGTCGCGAGCGCAGGGTTGAGATCCCAAATGTTCTCCCCGTGCCCTGTTACCAGGTCGACGCCTCGTGCTTCGACCTGCGCCATCATTTGCCGGCCCTCTGCGTAGACCGCCTCCCTTGCCCGCTTGTCACCCTTGGCGAGACGGTACTGGTAGTAGACCCAGAGGGGATCGCCATAGTTTGACGTGTAGGTGTCGTCGTTGGCGACGATCCCGATGCGCTTGTAGAAATCCCACATGGCGTCGTTGACCTTGAAGCCAAATTTGTCCCTCACGCGCACATGGTCCTGAAACGCGGTCGTGAGGTAACTCAACATCGGGTCGTTCTTGGTGGGGAGCGCAATCAGATAGGCCGGATTGGCCGGCATGATCTGGTCCTGGCACCAATCGAGGTCGTCGAGGCTGACGGTCATGTGCAGGGTGGTGCATATGTCGAGGCCGATGGTCAGCCCGTGCAGCTTGCCCATCACCATGTCTTCGAGACAGCAGCGCACCAGTTGCTCACGGCTCTTGAACACCTCCGGACCGATGAAGCCGGCTACGTCGTTGACATGGAGCCATGCGCCCTCGGGCTGCACCTTCGCAAGCTCCATGCCGACAGCCCGGCTGAATCCGTATTTTCGCGACTCGAGCACCATCATGTCGACGCCATTGGCCACGCCGTTGGTGAACTCCGAGCCCTGCCCGGTTTCGAAGTAGAGCCCATACCTTTGTCCCGCCTTCGCGTGGGCGTACTTCAGGATCTTCTCGTTCGTGATGTCGAAGATCTTGTTGCAGTCATCCGTCCCGGCAAGGCTCTGGAATACCGTGGCGACAGTGCCCGGATAGCCTTCGTCGACCTCTGCCTGAACGTCGATGTGGGCAAGCACACACCATGGAATGACATCGCCGAGCTTGAACGTGTCCACGACGTCCTTGAGCGCGCGCTCGACGGTGACGACACTGGCGACCGTACTGTCTACCGGGTTCGTGCCGATGACGATGTCGCCCGTGGCATAGGAAAACGCATCGAACACCTGCCACATGATGTCGTCGGGGTGATCGGTTGGCGAATTCGGCTGTATCCGTGCCCCCATGTACCCCTTGGCGCCCAGCTTGGTGCCGGGCATGACATTGAAAATCTTCTGGCTGACGGCGATCAGCTCATCGTTGCTCATCAGTTTTGGCACGCAGCCGATGGTATCGCTGGTCAGGCCATTCATGACGCCCTTGATCTCATCTTCCGATCCGCTCAGAAGAAATTCCTTCAACTGGCCCATGGTCCAGTCCTTGACCTTCTCATGCTGGGCTTCGTCCGTGGTTTGCCAGATCAGTCGCTGCAGATCGTCTTCAAGCAAGGGGTGACGGTAAAGGTCGCCGATCTTCGTGTTTGCCAGAAGCGCCCGAGCATGGCTCCGCGAGCTCTCGTCCCCCGCCCCTACGCCGATGGCCTGGTCGCCCTCCTTGAACGCGTTCGCACAGCCCAGCACCTGCCGATAGGTCGTCTGATCAAAACCGCCCTTGACCCGATTGACGTAGGCGAAGACATCCTCACCCTGCTTCACCCCGTCAATCACCAGGGCGTCCTGAGGCGCGGCGCGTGCAAGGTGGCTCGACGTGGCGAGTGTGGCGGCGGCAGTGCCTGCTACCAACAGCAGGTCTCTCCTCGACAGTCCATCATGCTGGTTCGAAAACAGGCCTTTGCTCATTGCCATTTCCTTTCTGCAAAAGGTCTATCGGCATTTCGCTTAGCGGTGTCGGTAAGGCATGTCACAGCGCCTGCCTGTGTAACGGCGCATGGAAAATCGCGTCGATCGCAACGAGCAATCGGCAAATGGAGCGGCGCAGTAACTATCGTGGTCTGATGGCGATCTGCCCGTCGATCCTGCCCGCTTCGATGCCCTGCACGACGTCGCAAGACCGCAGCGCGTTCGTCAGCTGCCCCTCATGACTGTCAGCCTAAACCTGCAAGCACGGTTCGACAATGGATCGCGCTTCAAGGTGCAACCCAGGGCCACACGCAGCGACTGAGGGCGCTTGCTCTCCTTGGCAGGCGCAAAGGTTTTTTAAGGGGAAGACCTGCGCTTAAGTCGCTGCACTGCGAACGGTCGTCCCTTGCATGGAATGCGATCTGTTTGAACGCCGCAATCTTGCGTCAGCGGCACGCCTTGACGATCTGCCGAACCTGACGTTTCATTGACCGCAAGGGGCCGTAGCTCAGTTGGGAGAGCGCCGCAATCGCACTGCGGAGGTCGAGGGTTCGACTCCCTTCGGCTCCACCACCGTTTCTTTCGTGTCTAATTTGATAGCAAATTCAGCGTCTTGTTGTGAGTGCCTGAAACGTGAGTACCCAAGAAAGTACCCACGGTGAGTACCCAAGAGCGCGGACGGTACCATCCTCGTTAGATGTCGTCGTGCCGTTTCCGCTTTGGCTGGAAGTAATGGTCGATGATCGCAGAGGTGTTTGTAGCGTCCGAGTGACCGCCGCGCACCGCATCCGTCAGAAGAACAGCAACGGGCAGCGCCGGGACGATCTCCAAACCCAACCGCCGCAGGGCTGTCGGTGCCGGAACCACATAGACCCGGTTCACGCTCTTCTCTGTGGCATCCAAGAGGCGCTCCTGTTCCTTCATCATTGCGTCCAGAGGCTCTTCCATGTCGCCGATGATCTCAGGCTCCCAACGTGAGGTGAAGCTGAAGACCGTATCGTAGCCAGCCGGGACAGGCGCATCCTGCCACTCGCTCCAGTCCGCAGCCTTGGCAAGCTCTTGGCTCCATGGGCGCGTCCTGTCGGTCATGACGAGGTGTAGTTCGTGCGGGTTCATTCTAATGTTCTCCATTGCAAATCACTGGGTGTCTAAACCCGGACGTGCATCTATGGAGCGCCTGAGCCGCCGTCAATCCATGAGATAGTAAATTATTCAATTAAATCATTGCGTTAGTGAAATCATCCCGCCAGTGCAACTATCTCAACAACGTCTGAAAGAACCGCAACGCCCTGCTGCGCAGGAGACAGCAGAAGGGACTGCTCATCGTTAGGGTGCGAATAGTTGCACCAGCGGGAACAATTCTATGCGTTGGAAAAAGATGGGGAGGGCTCTGGGTAGCCCGAGAGATTTCCTTGACGATTTCCGAGGCGTACCAGCCCATCATGAAGGCCGGGAGCCAGGACGAAATTCTGGGGGAATGCTGGTTGATGATCACGGGACCGCAGCAGCAAGAGCTGCGCCGAGGTTGCTCATATCGATCTCAAGTTCGACTTGACGTTGAAAGTCTGTGGTGTGAATTGTCATCTCCTAAACTTGGAGCCATTGCCGTTATGGTGCGGTTCAATCTTGGAAGGGAAGTGAGCCACGCATGGAATACGTTCAGAAACTGATTCAGAATCCCTTCGTTTCTCTTGTTTTCGCTCTGGTGATAAGCTTCGGATTTGCAAAATACTCGTACAAGATCAACTACTTTACTAAGGCAAGATACAAGAAGTACCTGATCAGAAAGATCGTACGCACGAAGTTTGTTCTCTTCGGAAGAAGGGATGCTTTCATTGTAGCTGTATTGCTTAGGGCGGCGTTGATCACATCGTCGGCAGCGTTGTTAGCTACGCTCATGACGTGCTTCTATTTGTCAACGCTGCACCAGTCGTCGTTCCAAAGCGAGGGCGCGGCTAAGGTTGCGCGTTGGGGGCTAATGGCCCTCGTTGCGGCGGGCGCCTTCCTACACTTCGGCGGCATAGTCGGCCTCATGAGAGAGCTACAAGTCCTGCTGAATCCAACCCACGCGCTTTATAAGCTGAGACGAGAGATAAAGTCGTCTGACAAACGAGAGTTACTGGCGGACAGTGAAGTCGCACATTTCGACAGACTTCTTGATCTCATGGAAGCCGATCTTCCCAAACTAAGCCGTATGAGCATAGTTCCGGGGGCGGAACCGGATGAAGCCACACTTCCACCTATCCCAGAGGGGGAAAGCGTGGCCACCGTGCCCCGAAGCTCGGCCGAGGATCAGGTCGTGTCCAAGCTATCGTAGGAAACCTCCATGGCCTTGAACACCAGCTCGTCCTCGGTCATCGCCCCGGAGACGACATGTTCTTCGCCGTGGATGTAGCCGCCGTCCTTGCGGATCGCGGGGAGGACCACCTTGGTCACCCAGTTCTGGAAGTCCTTGGCCTCGCGCTTGTCAGACCGCATGATCAGCTTGAAGAGGCCGCTTTCGGAGACAAACTTCGAGCCGGTCCCACGGTTACCACTGATCCGGTGAGTGGTAACTTCGTCAGCGTCGAGGGTCCTCAGGGCGTTGTAGACGTTCACGCTTCCGTCCGACTTAACCGAGTAGCCGATGGACAGGCAGACATCAGCCGCCACGAACCACGGCTCGCCCCCGATCTTCGCCGTGCGGACTTCGTGATCCTTGAACATGAAGAGGGTTGTTTCAGTCATTGGTGCTCCAGTGGTCGTTCGTGTCGTTCGCCGCCGATGGCAATGGCGAGGGTCCGAGCTGCGGATGCAGCCCGGGGCGTGTCGACAATGATTTCGAAGAGAAGTTGCTTGGTGTCGCGATAGGACAGACCGGCACGGTTCGCGAGGATGTGAATGCCGGTCCTGTTCTCGGCCATCAGTTCGTCGGGACGGCTGCGGTCGGGTTCGGCGTCGGAACCGGAACCGTGGCCGGAACCTGCGGCAGCACCTCTTCCTTCTTCTCGGTGATGTCCTCGACGATGTCAGAGGCGAACCAGCCCATCATGAAGGCCGGGAGGAACGACGACATCCCTCCCCGGACCGGACTGCTACTGGACCATAGACCGTTCCCTCAGCAGTCTTTAAGTTGCATCGTGCAGCCGCGCTATATCGTTAAAGAGTGATCAAATATGCTGACTGAGAACGAGGAAGAACGCGAAACCGTATCCAGCTATTTCCTTGGACAAGCGCCTGACCTCGAAATCACGTTCATGCAAAAGCTCTACTCTGAGCATGTCCTGAACCACGTTCACGATGTCTGGGATGTACACACCAACAAGGACAGGTGGTGGGTGATAACGAACCCCACGAACCTTTACTCGCAGGAGCAGTTTCCCAACCTCGATTACGCATTGACCTTTCATATCGGCTTATGTCTGAGGATACCGAGAACCCTGAAGCAACGCCGTCAGGATAGACGGGTTCTCCCGTTTGGCGCTGTCTTCAAAGAGCTTGAAGCAGCAACTTTGGCACTGTCTCAGGCCACAAATGTATCCGGCTATCAATCCGTCGGGATGCGCAGCCGCGAAACTCTGCTCTCGTTTATTGCTATAGCTCAGGATTGGTTCGAGCCTGAGGACGGCGCCGAGACGCCAAAGAGGGCCGATTTCAAAGGGTGGTCGGAACTTATCTTCGATACTCTTCTACCGGGGAGAGATCAAAAGGATCGTCGCCGCCTTTTCAAAACCTTGTCTAAGGAGGCTTGGGATTTCGCGGCGTGGCTCACCCACGCAAAGTCTGCGACTTGGCGGGACGCTGAAGCCTGTCTCTCGACAACAGAACACGTCATAGGTTTGGCGAGTTCATTGTTGATCTTGTGGATGAGGGAAGTCCCAGAGGCTTGTCCAGATTGTGCCTCCCCCAATCTCGAACCCGAAGAAGGTCGAAATCTTGAGACACCGGAAGTGGTTTGGGAGCGACCAACCTGCGCTGACTGTGGTTGGACGGGGAAGGCTGTACCGATAGATGAAGAGGAGCCAAGTGAACAACTGCGGGAGATCATCCAAAGCTACAGCGCGATTGAGCAAGGAGACGAATGCATCATCCCCACGGTGCCGCTCAGGAGCCTAACAAGACCCGGCGATAACTGAGTGGAAAATGACACCGATGCAGACGCCAAGGGACAAAACAAGCTGATCCAGCGGCTGTGGCCCCGGGCCGGGAGGCCAGCGTGTTACTGCCGGTCCGCGCCAAGGAAGCGCTTCAAGATCTTCTGATGTCCTGTGCCCTCCGAAAGGTGCTAACCCCTCTGGAAAGCGCCTTCCGCGTCAGGATATGGGCGATATTCCTGGCCCCGCACCCAATAGACCGTCAGGCCACTTTCGACGTGACGGCGCTGACACTTTATATGGAGAAGGGTCACTTCATCGCCTCTCAGGGGGCAAACCTCGTTGCCGGTGTTCACACCCACGGCAAACATCATAATTCTATGTGATCTTACGGCGAAATTCGGGATCCGGCCCTCGCCACGCTGAGGGATGAAGATCATTGCGCGTCCGGTGCGAGCCATCCGCCCTAATCATCGTAGCTATTGCTGGGAAAGCAACGTGCGTCGGAAAGCGTTGACAGGCTTCCCTCAGGACCTCATACGCCCAAGCATCCCATTCAACGTTTCCATCCGCTGATCTCACGTTGTCGAGACATCTTATGGCATACTGTTGCAACCAGACACTGTCGGGGCCCATGCAAGACAGGCCGTCTATTTCGCGGCTCTCATCCACGGGCAGTTCGTGGAGTGTAAGAGTACAGACCTCTCCGGAACCCTCCGCGTACCAGCTGATTAGCCTCTGAGGCTGCTGGACGCCCAATTCCTTTTGTTTCGCCAGATTTTCCGCGAATAGCTGGGGAGCGATAGATCGTGCCGCTGCTAAGTAATCTGAGCCGTTCTGCCGCGCAGTCACCATCTGCTTCGCGAACTCGGTACGGTCGATATTTTGGCCACCGACAGCAAACGCCGAGCCATCGAAGGGTGAGTGTAATTTTACAATGGGACCGAGGTTTTTCTGGAGGATAAAGTCCCAGCGACAGCTATCCGCCGCAAGAAAGATGAAGGCAGAGGAACGATAACTTAAGATGACGGTCATGCGGGGGGCCCAATTTTCGCTCGAATTTATGACAGACCCAGCGGCGACCGCAAGGGAGCGTCAAACGCTCTCACGCCGATTGCCACGCATTGACGCAACCTCTCAAACGGACCGGCAGCCGGGTGCCTGAACGCACAGCCTGTAATGAGCATATGCCAGTGGCTGGAGCGACAGGAGACGTTGCCGTAGGCGGCAATGAGGCGGCACCTGAGTCTCCCGGCACCAATGTAGCCCCAAGCCGCTAACCCATCTGAGATGCCCCTACCGCATCAGGGAATGGGCGATGCTTCAGCCCAAGTCTTCAACGCTCGATCTCTCTGGAAGACGGGGATGTGTCCGTCCCTGACGAGGGCCTTGCGGATGACGTGGACCTTCCCGCTCGGGTCGTGCCCAAGGTCAACGAGCTTCCGGCACAGCGGGGAGATCGGCCCCTTGGTGGTTCTGCGGTTCCGGTTGGAGGTGAGATCGACCGTGAGGCCGCTTTCGACATGACGGGCGACAAACGAGCCGATCAGTTCAATTGTGTGCATGGCGGTGATGACCGCAGGGATCAATTCAGGATACCTTTCCTGTTGGTGATGTTGATATGGGGGCGCACTCGACATCGCCCCGAGACCGGCATTCTTTGTGATGCGGTAGAGCCGATTTACGAGCGCTGTGGGTTTGGCTGGGCGTTGACACCAGAGACGAACCGGAGCGCGTCGATGGTCACTACCGACGCCAGTGGCTGGAAGCATTGTCGGAGGCTGTCACAGATCGCCCTGGGCAAAGACGAAAGCGTAACTCCGGGTGTCCTCAGGCCGACTACTGGTCAGGAGGGGATCGCTGATCCTCCTCATTACGGATCAGACCTCGGTGTGGACGGTGGAAGGCTCTCGCGTGGATGCCACGATGGACCACCTGCGAGAGGGAGCCTCAGGACAGCCCAAGGCAATGACGCAGGTGTGGACCGTGGTTCACTGCGGTGGGGCTCTGGTCAGGGGAAGGAGTGGTGATGACACCCTCCTCGGTATCAAGGGAACCGTAGTCAGGGACCCTCAGGCCACCAAGGCTCTAACCTAAGTGTATAACTATAGATGAACCCCCGGCGTACCTACTGTTGTCCCTATTGCCCGGAGCGGTGCCAGCCACTGGCGTTGCGGTACGCCTCTCGCCGCTCGTCGAACTTTGCCCCGTTGATCTCGACAAGCTCCATCCGGTCGGCATCAGGTGGCATGTTTGATCGGGCGATCCGCTTGGCTCGGCACAATCGTTTTGAACGGAAGATGGACTGACGACCATCGCTCAGGGTCTCGTCTCCGTCGAAGTACGTCACCGCGAAGTAGCGGACTGGTCGGTATTGCTTGATCTTGTTGGTCGGTGTCATGGCGGCGGTTTCTTTCGGCGAGGTCGATGGGATGGAAGGCGGTGCGACATCAAAATGTGGCACAGATGACCCAATGGCCCTCGCTTTCGTGACGGGCGCAAAGGACACAGCAGCCCTTACTGCGCCAGAACCGGGATATTTCTGCATCCCAAAAGGCGTCACCAATGGCCAAATCAAAGACGTCGTCTGCAACTGGCTCGGGAGCAACCCAGCGGAACGGCACAAGCCCGCCGCCTATTTGACGATCACGGCGCTTCGGCAAACCTGGGCTTGCGATTAGGCGGCGGCAGTCTCCGCGTAGTTGGTCAAATCCGGCAGCTTCACGGCCTCGACACACTGACGGGCCTGTTCCAATAGCGGTCCAGCGGAATAGACGCCCAATGTGATACCGTTTCGCTTATGGCCGATGACAGCGGCGATGATGCTTTCTGGCTGTCCCGCCTGTTCTGCCTTAGTCGCGAACCATCGGCGAAACGAGTGGAAGTTGACGAGGCTCCGGCGCTTCCCTTCCCGCTGATCGTCTACGCCAACGTCTCGCCTGTAGTCGGTGAATTGGTTCGATGTCTTGAATGAGCGCTCCCGGAGTGAGCTGGATTTCTTCGGCCCGGGCCACTCGGGAAAGATGTCGTCCTTGTCTTCCTTGCCCTCAGACCTCCTCGCAACGATCTCTGCCAGATCAGGATGGATTGGACAAAGGCGTGACCCCGGTTCCTTCTTCTGGGGCTTGAAGGTGAAGCTGTCATTCTGGCAGTCTTTCACCTTGAGGCAAACGATGGCATCCAGTCGCGCTCCTGTAAGCGCGCCAATTCGCATAACGTCGTGCATGGCTTGGGGCGCGGGTCCCAAGAGCAGCTTCCGCATCTCCTCGTCCGTGAACGGGCGTTCCTTGTCGTCGGTCGTCTGTAACGGCATCTTAAATCGACGGCCTCGCCATATGTTGGCGTCGACCTCATGTCGCCCTTCCAGCCAGCCCCAGTAGACGGAGAGGCGACCAATGTACTTGTTCAGGGTCGCAGGGTGCGACTTGCCAACGAGGCCGGGAAGATCGTCACAGAACCGGACAGCCTCCCGTTTCGTGATGGCCTGAAGGTATGACGGCACACTATTCGCCTCGCACCAATCCTTCAGATACTTGATGGCCCGTTTGTCGTCGGCGGCTGTTCGGGCTTTCACCTGAGACGCAGACATGTACTTCGTATGGTGGAAATCGATCGGCGTCCTCTTTCCCTTCGCCACGACGAGGAACTCCATCGCGAGGGCGTCACGCTCCGGCTCGTAGATGGGGGTGCCATGGTCCCCGGTCTCTACTGGATCGCCAGCCAGAACCTCGGCATAGTCCTCAATCGCGTCATCCACCCGTTCGCGCTGCTCGGTACCGAAAGCTACCAGTCTTTGCAGAGAGAGTCGCCGCGCCTCCTCCATGGCTTTCACCCGGGCGCTGGCAAGAGCTGCTTCCTTCGAGACATTCAGACGCCTCGCTTGATCGATGGTCGCTCTAAACTCTGCCACAACGTCCCACTTCAGGCGGTTGGCCTCGCTGAGGCTATCCGTCCCCAAAGACCGCTTCAGTTTCGTCCCGAGCTTTCCCTGGAGTTGCCTCGGCACGTTGAAGACCACCCGCCACTTGCTGCCGTGTACTTCGAGATATCTGGTATCGGCTGACGATGGGGCTGGCATGAAATCCTCGGTGAGTACCCAAAAAAGTACCCAGACTTAGTCCCAAAGACTGTTGAAATTCAACAACAATTTGAAAAGAAACGAGAAAAGAGGTGGAAAGGTTGCCCTCCCTTCGGCTCCACCATTCGCGCAAATGCCGCCAGATCCATCGCAGGACCAGACACCGCCTACCCCGCAAGTTCAGCGGATCGAGCTGATCGCGTACCGCGAGATAGGACCGGAGGTCGCGCCCGACCGGACGCCGGTCAAAGGCTGAACGGATCGCGGGACGAGCGCTTTTCACTTGGTGCGCCGAAGGGGTCGCTCTTCTTTTCTTTCGACTTGCGCCCCTCGTCAGCGATGATCTCGTCAACGGCGCTTTGGCACTTCATCAGTTCTTCGGCCGCAGGGCCGGTGCCACGCAAGCTCAGATGCGCGATAACTCGATCTTCGAAGGCGATTGCAAGCGAGCGCTTGCGCACGAAGCCGGACAGGAATTCAGCGTCGGTGATGTTCACAAACAGGAATTTTCCATTCTCGTTGCCAGCGGCGGTGGCCTCGGCGCTCCAGGGATCGCTCTTGTCGAACCGGAACGTCAGGTCATAGTCCTTACCGGCCTCCAGAGACTTCCAGTCGTCACTCGCAAAACTCATGTAGAGCGGCGCCTCCGACCCCTTGGGGTAGAACCCCAGTCGCAGGCTGACCCCGCCTTCAAAAGACGACGTGATAAAACAGGAGCCCTCCATCGATCGATCGGAGGCCACGCTCCATTCACCGACGTCCTTCCACTTGATGATCTCGGACTCTTCGGCCACGGCAGGCGCCGCAGCCATCAGACAGACCGCCAATCCCATCAACAACTTATGCATGTCCGCCCCCGATTGCCCGTCCGATGAAGTCGCACGCACCCTTCCAGCGTGCAATCTTCTTCCATCACCAGTTTAGGAATATTCTCACAACAGTCCAGCCGCAAGCGTCCGTCTCACATTGCAAAGGGGTCCTTCGACGATTTCGTGTCGCCTCCCCCGGCAAAGGGATCCTTGCTCGGCGTGTTGTCTCCGGTGCCGGCAAAAGGATCGGCCGGTTGCCCACCGTTCGGAATGAGCGCATTCACCGCCTCCTGGCACTTGAACATCTCGCTGACAGCCTTCATCGAATCACGAAGACTGAGGCTGGTGATCACCCGCCCCTCGAACGACAGCGCCAAGGTGTTCCGGCGCACGAACTCGGTAAAGAATTCCGTGTTGGAGAAATTGACGACGAGCGCCCTTTGACCGGTCAATTCGAGACCGAAGGCGACGGTCGGCCACTGCCGGCCGCGATCGAGCTGCAGCACGACCTCATACTCTCTTTGCGGTTCGATCGATTTCCAATCGGCGCTGCCGACGGAAAGAAACGCGAGATTCGCCGAGCCCCTCGGATAGAACCCAATTCGCAGGATCGCACCGGCATCATAACCTGTCGCGGCGTAGCAGGAGCCTCCAAGGGACGGATCCGATCCGATGGTCCAGGCGTTCACCCGTTTCCAAATGTTCGACCGCCCCTCTTCAGCGGATGCAGCACCCGTCGTAACCAGCAGACCAAGAAGAACAAGCGACAATCTATACATGTAGGCACCCCATTTTCCCTGCAAAGTATAGGATTCGCGTGCCCTGTCGAGACGGCAACCGAGATGCACGACTGGCAATTGCACCATGCGCGCCGATGCCGCTTCACGGCCATTGTGGCCCCGGGGTCACGGCGCCACCGCAAAGAGCTGTTGAACACGCTGGTGTGACCGGCATGCTTGCTGGACTTCGGAACGAAAGCACGGTTCACATCGTTAACCGTCGTCGATCCCCCACCAATTGGACTGTTCACGTGCTAGCCGCTCTGCTTATCGCTTCGATCGTAGCCTCACCGAACATGCCGGGTATCAAGCTCAGCGCCGCTACGGTGGACGAATTGCAGACAGATTTCGAATCGGCCGTGCCCTGTCACCAGATCGACGGGCGCAACGTCTGGAAAGGCGCGCTTGCCTATTACATCCAGTCCTTCATCTATGAGGGCGACAAGCCAGTGGCGACCGACGCGGCCGATGCCGTGCTGCCCGAAGACAACAGCGCCGAGACGGTCAAGGAATTCGAAGACGCCTGCTCAGGCAGTCAGCCGGTCTGAGCCCACGTGATTCGCGGGACGCGAATCACGGACCTGCAGCGCCGTTTCCCGCGGAACAGCGGTCGCCAACCTAATCCCTCGTCCATCCCAAAACAGGCAAAACGCTCACTTCTTAGCCATTTCGGCTGCCACCGGCACCGATCGGCGCTCCAGCCGCCGCCATTCACGGAATTTTAGGCACTTGCAGAACACATATGGAACAGATAGTGTCTGTTCTTGATTTGTTTCATGCCTCTCTGGAGCGTGCCATGCTGACCCGCAAGCAACAGGAATTGCTTCTGTTCATTCACGAACGAATGAAGGAATCGGGCGTACCGCCATCCTTCGACGAAATGAAGGATGCACTCGACCTTGCATCGAAGTCCGGTATCCACCGGTTGATCACGGCGCTCGAAGAACGCGGCTTCATTCGACGCCTTCCAAACCGGGCACGCGCGCTCGAAGTCATCAAGCTTCCTGAGGCCTATGCTTCCAGCCAACAGCAGCCGCGTCGCGGTTTCTCGCCAAGCGTGATCGAGGGCAGCCTCGGCAAGCCGCCTGCAGCACCCCCTGCCCCGCCGAAGCCGGCGCCTGTCGCCGACAATACTTCGGTCTCCGTGCCGGTCATGGGCCGGATCGCCGCCGGCGTGCCGATCTCAGCGATCCAGAACAACACCCATGACATTACCGTGCCGGTCGACATGATCGGCAACGGCGAGCATTACGCGCTTGAAGTCAAAGGCGATTCGATGATCGAGGCCGGCATTTTCGACGGCGACACGGTGATCATCCGCAATGCGACGACGGCCAACCCCGGCGATATTATCGTTGCGCTCGTCGATGACGAGGAAGCCACACTGAAGCGCTTTCGTCGCAAGGGCGCATCGATTGCGCTTGAGGCGGCCAACCCGGCCTACGAGACGCGGATATTCGGACCCGATCGCGTGAAGATCCAGGGCAAGCTTGTCGGGTTGATCCGGCGCTACCATTAAGCCCACCAATTTCGAGTGCTAAAAAAACCTCGCTGCAAGGATGCAGCGAGGTTTTCTTTTGGCCGGGCCATACGGGCCTTACTCGTGGATCGTGTATTCGCCGAGCTCGCACAGATCCTGCGTATCCTCGGTCGTGTCGAGGCCCGAGCCTTCCTCGAACTCGAAGCGCATGTCGTATTTGCAGACGTCACGGCCGTCGGCGATCGTGATTTCCATGTTTTCGCCGGGGTTCAGAACCTGGCGACCGAAGACATCGTCTTCCCATTCATTGACGCCCACCGGGGACGTGTAGAAGTTCGTGAGAACCGCACCTGTGTTGTTCTTCAACTTGAAGACCAGGTCTTCCGCGCGCGCTTCCAAGGTGGTCGTGGCGAAGCATGCCAGGGCCATCAGGACAAGTTTCGTCTTCATATATGCCATTGCCTCCGTTTTTGATGTGGACGGACGCTACCGGTGCGGCTGATATCAGCGGAGTCATCGTTCCCCCTCTACCGATTCACCGAGCGATAATATCCGACCGGAACATTGCAGGCCTGGCTTGCGCGGGCGTGTGGAGTCGTCGTCGCATCGCATGGATTGCAGTGGAAATCGGGTTTGGCTGACCGCATCGAGGGCGGCAACCGGCCACACGCGGTCGACGCCCGCTACACGTGGCGATGTTATCGTATGACGAAAGGCCTTCGCTGTGGAAAGCGCACGCCCGAGAAATCTGCTTTGTGTTTTTCCGGAAAAGCCTCTTGCGGTTTTTCTGCAATCATTCTAAATCCGCGCCAACGCTCGGTTATCCAAGCGGTGAGGCCTCGTGGCGGAGTGGTGACGCAGAGGACTGCAAATCCTTGTACCCCGGTTCAATTCCGGGCGAGGCCTCCAAAAATCTTCACCTTACATAAAAGAGTATCGCAGTCGCCCTATGGCGACGCGTCGAGCAGCAGCGCCTACTGGGTCAGCACCAGGGCGTCGCGTGCCCTGTCCATGGCCGCACGAGCCCCTCGGATACAAGCTGCCCCCCGATCGACTGACTACCGCGGGTGACGAACCGCAGCTTTTCGCCATCCTTGCCACTCGGCCTGCCGCTGGCTGCAACCAGCCTGAAATCGCCTGCATTCAACAGCTCGCGCAGGCGCTGCTTGGCGTAGAAGCCGCGCGAACGCTCCTTGTCGCAGCTTGCCTGGCGAATTCGTGGCGCGTCGATGTCCGCCACGCGGATCGTCTCACCATGGTAGAGGAAGGTGGCGCCGTCGATGACGCAGTTGTCGGTGCGGATCCCGCAGAAATAAAACTGGTCCGTCCGGATGGATGCCGTGCTCACGACCTCGTTCGGCCGCACCACCGGCGTCGGAGCCGTGACGCCGACGTTGACGGCCGGCACCGGCGCGGCAAGTGCTACTTTCGTGGCCGGTTTGGCCGCGTGGCTTTCCGCTTGCCGCCCGGGACGCTCGTCTGCCTTCTGAGCGGCACGAACGGGCTTCGGCCTTGATTCCTGTTGCGATGTGAAGGCCATCACGTCCGAGACCACGGGCCAATGCCGCAGCTCGGAGCGATGATCATAGGCGACCACGCCGCCGATCGTGAGTGCGGCGGCCAGATACCACGGTGCCATCCCGCCTGATTTGCTGGCGCTGCGGCCCGAGCTCTTACGTCGACGTTTGGTAGTGGCTTTGGCCATGCGTCCCCATCCTGATTCGCGACTGCATTATGGGGCTGATGCGTTGCCGAAACGTTTTCGGCAGGCTCCCCAATGATAGGCGGGAAGCTTCGCAGTACCCGCAAACGGCATGACATCGGGAGATGAGGCACCGGCCTCGGCGGTATCAGATGAGGGCTGCATCTTTCGTTGGTGACGTTGCTCGGTGGCGTCGGGCCATCATCCCTTCGAGGAATTGGCCCGGCCGCGCCAGCGCGCCCACCAGACGGCAAGACGGCGACGGCGGCGACGCACGGAAGGGATATCATGCGAAAGCACGATAAGGCCGAGCGGGACCATCCAGAAACCGAGCACCGGCAGAAAACCGAGAAAGCCGCAGAACACCAGGAGCGAACCCAGGAGGATACGCAGCAGTGGCGAGTCGGGCAGCGCTATGCGCCATTTGCCGAGCACGATCTGCCGTGTCTGCGGATCAATGCCAAAATGTGTCTGCTTCCTGTTTTTGTTCATCATTCCCTATCCGGCGTATTTTCCCACAATTGGGGACTTCTCCACAGCCTCGCAACCGAACTTGTCATTTTTTTTGAAAAAACCGCTTGGCAAATCAGAAAAGCATGCGTATTAGCAGCCTCACTTCTGAAGCGCACAGCGAAACAGCGGCGCGGATGATCCCTGGTAGCTCAGCGGTAGAGCATTCGACTGTTAATCGACAGGTCGCCGGTTCGAATCCGGCCCGGGGAGCCACTTTCTAAAAGAGCCATTTGCAGAGATGCGAATGGCTCTTTTTCTTTTTGCACCTATGTTCTCCAGGTGACCAATCCCCAATCTCAAACGGTACCCATGACAAAGGCAGCGACCGCGCCCATCATCGTCTGGTTTCGCAAGGACCTGCGCCTTGCCGACAATCGCGCCCTTGCAGCAGCAGCAGGCGAGCGCCCCGTCATCCCGCTTTATATCCGCGAGCCGGCCGAAAGCGGCAACGGTCCGCTTGGCGCAGCGCAGCTCTGGTGGCTGCACCATTCGCTTGAGGCCCTCGGCGGACGGCTGGCGCGACGTGGTTCGCAGCTCATTCTGCGTTCAGGAAATCCGTCTGACGTGATCGGCGAGCTTGCCCGAGAGACCGGCGCAGATCGCATCTATTGGAACAGACGCTACGACCCCAACGGCATCGCCACCGATACGCCGCTGAAGACCGCGCTCGCAGCCCAGGGCATCCACGCTGAGAGTTTTTCTGGTCAGTTGCTGCATGAGCCAATGCGCCTGCTCACGACGACGGGCGGGCCTTACCGCGTGTTCACGCCATTCTGGCGCGCGCTTGGGTCCAAAGGCGAACCAGCGTCGCCGATCGACGAGCCGCAATGGCTGACCGCGCCGCAAGCCTGGCCGCGGTCGGAACGGCTCGCCGATTGGTCGCTGTTGCCGACGAATCCCGACTGGGCGGCGACATTTTCCGAAGTGTGGACGCCAGGTGAGAAGGGCGCCGCCGCTCGCCTCGACGACTTCATCGACGGCCCGCTCGACGACTACAAACGCGACCGCGACTTCCCTGGCGTCGACGGCACCTCGTTGTTATCCCCACACCTCGCCTTCGGCGAAATCTCGCCCGCGCAAATCTGGCACGCGACAGCGCGGCTGCCGGCCGACGCCGGCGACGGCGTCGCCACGTTCCGCAAGGAACTGGCGTGGCGTGAATTCTCCTACCATCTGCTGTTTCACCACCCGGAGCTCCCGCATCGCAATCTCGACCGCCGATTCGACAGCTTCTGCTGGATGAACGATGAGGACGATTTCACCCGCTGGGCCACGGGCATGACCGGCTATCCTATTGTCGATGCGGGCATGCGCCAGCTCTGGCGGCATGGCTACATGCACAATCGGGTCCGCATGATCGTCGCGTCCTTCCTCATCAAGGACCTCTTGATCGACTGGCGGAAAGGCGAAGCCTGGTTTCGCGACACGCTGCTTGACGCGGACCCGGCCAACAACGGGGCAAGCTGGCAGTGGGTCGCCGGGTCAGGCGCCGACGCGGCACCCTTCTTCCGGATTTTCAACCCGCTCCTCCAGGGTGAAAAGTTCGATCCTGACGGCCACTACGTCAAGCGTTTCGTGCCTGAACTGGAGCGCCTTGCCGCCCGCTATGTCCATCGTCCCTTCGCGGCCCCGGCGAGCGCTCTTGAAGAGGCCGGCATTACCCTTGGCAGCACCTATCCGAAGCCGATCGTTGACCATGCCGTGGCGCGCGACCGTGCCCTTGCCGCCTTCCGTGACATCACCAGCGCGGCGAGAAAGGCCTAGGGAGCTAGAGCCCTCCGGTAGAAATTCCTCAGTTGGCGTTTTGGCCGATTGAAGCTAGGCTCACGTAACGGATGCAACAGCTTGAAGGGGTGGTGTATGCGTAACCTGGATGCCGACTTTGCCGCGTTCGACGGAGCGGTTGAGCTGTCCTCTGACAATCTCGCAACGACCTTGGGGGATTTCCCGCTGAAGGCGCGGATGGTGCTTGGCGCGCTGGTGCACCTTCAGGCGGGAACGCTGATGCTCTCCACACCCGACGGCCGCAAGCTGGTGATCAACGGCACTAGAGCAGGCCCCCGCGCCATTCTGACGCTCAACAACTGGAACTTGCCGCAGCGCGCCATGTCAGGCGGCACGATCGGCGCTGCCGAAAGCTACATAGATGGCGACTGGGATAGCCCCGATGTCGGCGCCTTTCTCGAGCTTTTCCTCGTCAACGCCGAGATTGGCCGAAACTTTCCGAACCGGGCGCGCGGCCTGCTGCGCCTCCTCGACAAATTCCTGCATTGGCGCAATGCCAACACTCGAGCCGGCGCCCGCCGCAATATCTCCGCCCATTATGATCTCGGCAACGCCTTCTACAGCGAGTGGCTCGATCCGAGCATGACCTACTCATCCGCGCTTTACGGCACCGGCGCCAACGACCTGCGCTCCGCCCAGAGGGCCAAGTATCGAGCGCTTGCCGAAGCGACCAATCTGCGTGCCGGCGACCATGTGCTCGAAATCGGCTGCGGCTGGGGCGGTTTTGCCGAATTCGCGGCAACCGAGATCGGCTGCAAGGTTACCGGGCTGACGATCAGCCGGGAGCAATTGGCCTTTGCCCGAGAGCGTATGCGCCGAACCGGACTCTCAGACCAGGTTGAACTCAAGCTTCAGGATTATCGCGAGGAAAACGGTACCTATGACCGCATCGTCTCAATCGAGATGTTCGAGGCCGTCGGCGAACGGTTCTGGGGAACCTACTTCGCGCAGCTCAAGCGATGCCTGAAGCCCGGCGGCAAGGCTGGGCTTCAGATCATCACGATCAAGCCGGAAGCCTACGAGGAATACCGCTCCAATCCGGATTTCATCCAGAAATACGTCTTCCCGGGCGGCATGTTGCCGACGCGCGAACATCTGATCGAGCTTGGCCGCAATGCCGGCCTGCGCATGATCAACGACTTCGGCTTCGGCATCGATTATGCGCGCACGCTTGGCGAATGGCGGGAGCGGTTCTGGTCTGTCTGGAACAGGCTCGAGCCACTCGGCTTCGACCTGCGATTCAAGCGGCTATGGGAATTCTATTTCTACTACTGCGAAGCCGGCTTCCGCTCCCGCAATATCGACGTCCGGCAGATCGTTTTCGAATGAGAACGGTTGCAGCGCGTCTTTACCCCGTGTCGTTCAACGCTTAAGACGCCATCCAATCCAAACTGTTTTGAAGGTACCGCATGCGTCTTGCATGGTTTTTCCTCGCGCTCGCGATTGCGACCGAAGTGGTGGGCCTGACGGTGATGAAGGCCGCTTCGGCAAGCGGCTCCTATCTCGGCCACATCGTCATGTACGTCTCGATCGCGCTTTCCTATGTCTTCCTGGCCAAGGCGGTGAAAACCATCTCGGTCGGCGTCGCCTATGCCATCTGGGAAGGCTCGGGCGTGGCGATCATTACATTGGTCTCCGTTTTCGTCTTC
This sequence comes from Ensifer sp., assembly GCF_035999185.1. Lineage (GTDB taxonomy): Bacteria > Pseudomonadota > Alphaproteobacteria > Rhizobiales > Rhizobiaceae > Ensifer. The sequence continues at coordinate 31,325 of NZ_DASYHB010000109.1, forward strand.
GGCCACGTGCTGACGGGTCGGGAGATGCTGGGGCTTTCTATGGCCATCATCGGCATCCTGCTCGTCAACGCCGGCGAACACCACGAGGAAGAGGACGTCCCCGCTGAAGGAGCAAGCAATGAGCGCGCCTAGCATCTATTTTGTACTCGCCGTGCTCGCTGGAATTCTCGACGTCGGCGCCAATCTCGCGTCAACGAAATCGCAAGGGTTCGCTCGGAAGGGCTGGGGCGCGTTGTCGATCCTGTTGGTGCTGGCCGCCTTCGCCCTGCTTGCCGAGGCCACCAAGGGCATGGAGCTCGCGATCGCCTATGCCGTGCTTGGCGCCACGGGTATCTTCGGGACAGCCATCTGCGGACGCCTGCTCTTTGGACAGAAGCTGAAGCCGATCGGCTGGGCCGGGCTTGCGATGATCTTCGGCGCGGTTCTGGTGCTTCACACGGCCTGACGGCGGCGTTCGCCGGGGCCGGCATGCGTCGTCTCCTTCCCGGCCTCCGTGCGGCTTCGGGTCAACCACGTGAGCAGTGCAAAGTAGAGGCGATAGGGCAAGAGGTGCATGAGCTTCACCGCATAGGCAAGGCGACGCGGGAAGGCCACTTCAAAGCGTCGAGACTTCAAGCCGGTGACGATCCGGCCAGCCGCGTCCTCATCGCTGACGACGGCGCTCCTTGGGAAGCGGAGGCGCTGCGTACCTGGCGTATCGGCTAAGCCGGGATTGATGATTTGAAGCCGGATGCCGAGCCGGTCGAGATCAAACTTCAGGCTTTCGGCCATGTTGATCAACGCTGCCTTCGTCGCTCCATAGGCAGCGCTCGTCGGCAAACCGGCATAGCCGGCGATGGACGAAACAATGGCGATATGGCCATAACCCTGCGCCTTCATATGCGCGACGGCCGGCAAAAGACAATTGACGACGCCGTTGAGGTTCACAGCGAAACTCTTCTCGAAAACGTCGCGATGCAAATCATCGCCCCTGACGGGGATCGCGACCCCGGCGTTGAGGACGACGAGAGACAGATGGCCGTGATCGTACTCGATCGCCGCCAACACGCGCTCCATGTCCTGTGGATCGGTGACATCACCGTCGAGGACGGTGATCCGCCCCTCGCCAGCAGCTTCGTGCTGCAAATTCACCAGCTTTTCATGGCTCCTTGCGGTGACCACGACCGAGTAGCCTTCGCGTACCAACCGAATCGCCAGGGCACGCCCAAGCCCCGCACTCGCACCGGTAACCCAAGCCAGCCTCTGTTCCGTTTTCGTAGGCACTGCACTCATCACATACTCCTCGGCACGCGCCGGGAAACACGCACGCATCTTATGGGGCGGGCCACACCTATCGCCCCAAGCCCGATCCTCTCTCCAAAGCCGCACTCTAAGCCGTTGAACGCCTCATCTCCTGGAGACGATTTTTGTTCGGGACAGAGCGGCGGCGAAACGCTATTTCTTGCCTGAACTGCAGGCTGAGCCGAAAACACGCCAACATTTCGGCGATCCGAAATCGTTGTCGAAAATCGCTGGTCGCCGCTCATTTTTACCTGGTACGTGCCGCCCTGCTCCGGCGTCTGTCCTCAAACACGAGGTTCTGCAAATGGCCATTCTACCGTCCGTCCTCGAAGCGATCGGCAACACGCCGTTGATCCGGCTGAAATCCGTGTCGGAGGCGACGGGCTGCACGATCCTCGGCAAGGCCGAGTTTCTGAACCCCGGACAATCGGTGAAAGACCGTGCGGCACTCTCGATCATCCGGCATGCGGAACGCACCGGCCAGTTGCGGCCCGGCGGCGTCATCGTCGAGGGCACGGCCGGCAACACCGGCATCGGTCTTGCGCTCGTCGGTCAGGCGCTCGGCTACCGCACCGTTATCGTCATTCCGGAAACCCAGAGCCAGGAGAAGAAGGACGCCCTGCGGCTGCTTGGCGCCGAACTCGTCGAAGTGCCGGCCGTTCCCTACAAGAACCCTAACAACTACGTGAAGATTTCTGGCAGGCTCGCCGAGCAACTGGCAAAGACCGAACCGAACGGCGCCATCTGGGCGAACCAGTTCGACAATGTCGCCAATCGCGATGCCCATGTCGAAACCACGGCGCCCGAAATCTGGCGGGATACGGACGGCAAGGTCGATGGCTTCATCTGCGCTGTCGGGTCGGGCGGAACGCTTGCTGGTGTGGCGCAAGGCCTGAAGGCAAAGAACCCGGCCATCAAGATCGGCCTGGCCGATCCGCAAGGGGCAGCGCTCTACAATTTCTACGCCAACGGCGAGCTGAAGTCCGAGGGGAGCTCGATCACCGAGGGCATCGGCCAGGGTCGAATCACCGCCAATCTGGAAGGCTTCACGCCGGACTTTTCCTATCAGATTCCCGATTCGGAAGCCGTCCCTTACGTCTTCGACCTGATCGAGCACGAGGGCATCTGCGTCGGCGGTTCGACCGGCATCAACATCGCCGGGGCCGTCAGGCTCGCCAAGGACCTCGGTCCGGGACATACGATCGTGACGATCCTCTGCGACTATGGTAACCGCTATCAATCGAAGCTCTTCAACCCGGACTTCCTCACGTCCAAGGGACTGCCGGTCCCGACCTGGTTGAAGACGTCTTCCAACATTGCAGTGCCATACGAATCAGTTGGATAGGAATGCGATGACCAGGACCGTGACTGCCCTCTTTCGAGACGATTTCTACCTCTCGACCTGCGAAGCAAACGTCACGGGAATCCTGGAAGATGGCGGGATCGAACTCGACCAGACCTGCTTCTACGCGACCTCAGGCGGACAGCCCGGTGACACGGGCTTCCTGGAGCGTGCCGACGGCAGCCGCATCGACATCGCGGTCGCCCGCCATGGCGAAACCAAGGACATCATCATCCATGTGCCGGCCGAGGGGCAGCCACGGCCTGATGTGGGTGAGAAGCTCGTTCTCCACATCGATTGGCCGCGCCGCTACCGGTTGATGCGCATGCACACCGCATGCCACCTGCTCTCCGTCGTCTGTCCCTACCCGATCACCGGCGCGTCGGTCGGCGAAGACGAAAGCCGTGTCGATTTCGACATGAGCGAGACGATCGACAGGGACGAAGCGACCGCCGCCCTGATGAAGCTCGTGGAGGAGAACCACCCGGTCTATCTCCAGTGGATCACCGACGAGGAGCTGGTGGCCAATCCCGGCATCGTCAAATCGAAGAACGTGCGTCCGCCGATCGGCCTTGGACGCGTCAGCCTTGTCTGCATCGGTGAAAATTCGGCGATCGACAGCCAGCCCTGCGGCGGCACCCATGTGTCCGAGACCCAGGAGGTTGGCGCCATCCACATCTCCAAGATCGAGAAAAAGGGCAAGGAGAACCGCAGGTTCCGTATCCGCTTCGGCACAGCCGAAGATCGTGCATCAGTCTGAGTAGGAGTTGCGACCGTGACCACCAACAAAAGCGCCTTTGTCGTGTCTGCCGATTGGCTTCAGGAGCGCCTCGGCGATCCGTCGATCCGGATCCTCGACGCCGCCTGGTATCTGCCGGCACAGAACCGCAACCCGAAGGCGGAGTACGACGCCGGACACATTCCCGGCGCCGTCTTCTTCGACCAGGACGCGATCGCCGACCACACCAGCGGCCTGCCGCACACCCTGCCCTCGCCCGAAGCTTTTGCCGAAGCCGTAGGCGCACTGGGTGTCAGCGAGACGGACACGATCGTCGTCTATGACGGCCCCGGCATCATGACGGCGCCACGCGTCTGGTGGGAATTGCGCATCATGGGCGCCAAGAACGTTTATGTGCTCGACGGCGGCATGGACGGCTGGAACAGGGAAGGCCGTCCTGTCACCACCGAGGCGCCCTCGCCCAAGCCGGCCACGTTCAAGACGAGCTTCACGCCGGCGGCCGTCACCTCGCTAGCCGGAATGAAGGACATCGTCGCGGGCGGCTCCGTCCAGATTGCCGATGCCCGCGGTGCCGCGCGCTTCTACGGCGAGGAACCGGAGCCCCGCGCTGGCCTGCGCTCTGGCCGAATGCCGGGTGCACACAGCCTTCCTTCGGGCGTCTTTTCAGAAAATGGCAAGCTCAAGGATATCGAGGCGCTCCGCCAGACCTTTGCCGACGCAGGCGTCGATCTTACAAAGCCCGTGGTCACCACGTGCGGTTCGGGCGTGACAGCCGCCATCATCACGCTGGCGCTGCAGTCGCTCGGCCATACCGACAATACGCTTTATGACGGCTCCTGGTCTGAATGGGGCGGTCGAGCTGACACGCCGGTCGCTACCGGTCGAGAGTGATATCATGCGCACCCCGAAGCTCGCCTCACTGACGGCGCATGTAACCGAACTTGAAATGACGGCGCCGCCGAAGCAGAGCCTGCCGATGCCGGTCAATATCCAGACCGCTATCCTGCGCGTCTCCGACATTCCGCTCAGCTACTATCGTTTTCTCTACCTGCGGGTCGGCCGGCGTTGGCACTGGACCGAGCGGCTGCGGATGAGCGACGACGAACTGGCGGCAGTGCTTGGCGACAAGCGGACAAGTGTGACGGTGCTCTACGTCAACGGTGCTCCGGCCGGCTTCTTCGAGTTGCACCAGGGCGAAGACGACGTGGTCGAACTGGTCCATTTCGGGCTGATGGAACATGCGCTCGGCCTCGGCCTTGGCAAATGGTTCCTGCTGCAGACGCTGTTTGCCGCCTGGGCGCTGAGCCCGAGCAAGCTGACGGTGACGACCAACAGTCTCGACCATCCGCGCGCGCTGCAACTCTACCAGCAATTCGGCTTCTCGCCGGTTGCGACCCGCGAGGCAACCGTCGAACCTTTGACTGACGCCGAACTGCTGACGTTGGCCCAAAACCTCTGACGAAGCCGGCGCGGCAAGTTTCGGGTGTCGAAACGGTCGCGCCCGGTGCACTCTCCTGATCAAACACGTCAAACGTATCAAGGAGATGCACGATGTCGTTGCGCTATATTCCCGTGTCCTCTGAAGAGGCTCGTCGCCTCCGGCAGGGCGGAAGTGACGCCTACGGCAATGCCCCGGAGCGGCATATTTCCGACGGCGATGGTGTGCCCTGCCGTCACTGCCTGGGCTATGTTGATGCCGGAGAACCCTATCTGATCTTCGCGTTTCGACCGTTTGCCTCGCTGCAACCCTATGCCGAGACCGGTCCTGTGTTCATGCATGCCGAGGAATGCCCGATGCATGACGGCGCGAGCTTGCCGCAGATCCTGAATTCGCGCGCCAACTATCTTTTGCGCGGATACAGCGAGGACGAGCGGATCGTCTACGGCAGTGGCGACGTGGTTGACCGAGAAGAGGTCGAAGCCCGCGCGAAGGCGCTGCTGGCACGGCCGGATGTCGCGTCCGTCCACGTGCGCTCGACCAAATACAATTGCTACCAATGCCGGATCGTCAGCGCCTGAAACAGCCGGCCCGGCATTTCTGCCGGGCCGACATATATTCCGTCAGGCGACGTTCAGCACCGCCTCGGGCGCAAAGGCGTCGTAGCCGAGCGCTTCGGCGACAGGCGCGTTGGTGACACGACCGCGGTGCACGTTGAGACCGGCGCGAAGGTGCCTGTCCTCGGCAATTGCCTTCAGACCCTTGTCGGCGAGCTGCAGGCCATAGTGAAGCGTGGCGTTGTTCAGCGCATGCGCCGACGTCACGGGCACCGCACCCGGCATGTTGGCAACGCAGTAGTGCACGATCCCGTCGACTTCGTAGGTCGGGTCGGAATGCGTCGTTGCATGCGAGGTTTCGAAGCAGCCGCCCTGGTCGATCGCAACGTCGACGATGACCGCGCCCTTCTTCATGCCGGTCAGCATTTCGCGGGTGACGAGCTTTGGAGCGGCAGCGCCCGGAATAAGCACCGCACCGATGACGAGATCGGCAGAGAACACTTCCTCTTCCAGCGCGTCGATCGTCGAATAGCGGGTGTGAACACGACCGGCAAAGAGATCGTCGAGCTGACGCAGGCGCGGGATCGAGCGATCGATGATGCTGACGTCGGCACCGAGGCCGGCAGCCATGCGCGCAGCATGCAGGCCGACGACGCCGCCACCGATGACGGTGACCTTGGCCGGAAGCACGCCGGGAACGCCGCCGAGCAGGATGCCGCGACCGCCGTTGGCCTTCTGCAGCGACGTCGCGCCCGCCTGGATCGCGAGACGGCCGGCCACCTCCGACATCGGCGCCAGGAGCGGCAGGCCACCCCGGTCGTCAGTCACGGTTTCATAGGCAATGGCGGTGACACCGGAGTTCAACAGGCCCTTGGTCTGTTCCGGATCTGGCGCCAGGTGCAGGTAGGTGTAGAGAATCTGGCCTTCGCGCAGCTGAACCCATTCCGAGGGCTGCGGTTCCTTGACCTTGACGATCATGTCCGACTTTTCGAACACGTCCTTTGCCGTCGCGACAATTTTCGCGCCAGCGGCACGGTACGCATCGTCATCCGCGCCGATCCCTGCCCCGGCCTTGGTTTCCACGATCACCTCGTGGCCATGGGCAACATATTCACGCACCGAGCCGGGCGTCAGGCCGACACGATATTCATGGTTTTTGATTTCCTTCGGGCAACCGACACGCATGCTTGCGTTCCTCTCCTGTTTTCGGCGTTCCGCCGCTTATGTCTAGGCATTCAGCAAAACACGCGGCGAACCGAATGTCCTTGCAAAGACATGATCGGCAGAGCAATGATTTCGAAGAAAATTGCGGGAAATGACGTGTGATTGGGAGAAAACACGAATGAGCGAACTCGACACCATCGATCATGCGATTCTGCGCATTCTCCAGCAGAACGGCCGCATATCGAATGCCGACCTCGCCGCAAAGGTCGGTCTCTCTCCCTCGGCCTGCTCTCGGCGGGTCGATATCCTGGAAAAGTCGGGAACGATCGCCGGCTATCATGCGCGCATTGCCCACAAAGCGCTCGACTACCAGATCATGGTGATCGTCCACATTTCCCTGTCCGGGCAGTTCGCAAAGACGCTCGCCGAATTCGAGGCTGCGGTGAAGCTCTGTCCGAACGTGCTTGTCTGTTATCTCATGTCGGGTGAGTACGATTACATATTGCGGGTCGCTGCCAAGGACCTGCAGGACTATGAGCGCATCCACCGCGACTGGCTTTCGGCCCTGCCGCACGTGGTCAAGATCAATTCCAGCTTCTCGCTGCGGGAAATCATCGATCGGCCGAACGTCGGCATCTGACGTTCCGCTATCGGCCAACGACGCAGTTGCGACCACGACCCTTGGCGGCGTAGAGCCGCAAGTCGGCTCCAGACAGCAGGTCTTCGATGGCAGTGCCATCTTCCGGGGTCGACGAGAGACCGATGCTGGCCGTGACCGGTCGACCGTCCGGGGTCGAGACCTGGTCGGAGATTGCCATCCGGATTTCATCCGCACGCCGCAATGCGTCCCCGTGGATCATCGCCGGGCAAAGGATCACGAACTCCTCGCCACCATAGCGGTACAGCCGATCGACCGGACGCAGTTTCGATTTCACCGTTTCGACCAGACGCTGCAGGACACGATCACCCTCGAGGTGACCGAAGCGGTCGTTGACGCCCTTGAAGTGGTCGACGTCGATGATCATCAAAGTGACCGCGGCATTCTCACTACTCGCTGCGCGCAGCATCTGCGGTGCCTCGATTTCAAAGCGGCTGCGGTCGAGCGATCCGGTGAGCGTATCCTGCCCGGAGCGCGACAGCAGATCCTCGTAGCGCTCGCGGAACGTCAGCGTGTTGAAGATGTCGCCAAGCGGCCGGTCCGACATGGCAAGTGACGGATGGCGCGAGAGGTTGAGGTAAAGGCCGACTGCGACGGCATAGAACGGGGCCGCCAGCATCTTCGCCATCCAGCCGCCCCAGAACACTTCTGCCGGCGCCCCATTCCACCAGCGAAGCGCCAGATAGAAGGCGGCCTGGTCAAACGTCAAAACGGCAATGCCGCAGATCAGGAAACGGATCGTCGCGAATCGCCGCAGCCAACGTCCCAACCGCTCATAGAGCAGGATGATCATCAGCGAATCGAAGTAGAGGATCGTCGTACCCCACACCATCAGCCACCCCATCTCGTCGATGAAGGCGATGTCGGCGGAACGCTCGGCGACGATCGACACGGTGTCGTGTTGGCGCAGCAGCAGGCTGAGCGCCACGGTCAGGAAGTTGCCGGCGAGCAGGCCGTAGATCGGTTGGCGGACGGTTGCCGCATCCTCTTTCACATAGAGCAGCAGGATCATCATCAGCTTGCCGGAGAAGAGAACGGCCGAACCGGGTGAAATCACCCCGAAAGGCAGCTGCACGTAAAAGACGGCGGCCAGGTAGGTTTCGATGAAATGCATCACGCCGAGTGCCGCGACGAAGACGCCAAGGCCCAATCGCGCACGCAGATGCAGGAGCCCGATCATCGCCGTGACGTAGACCAGCGCCTCGCCGACGAAGAGAAGAAGGTTGGCGTTTGGCATGTGCTTGAAAAAGTTCCGTTTCCTGGCGCAGCGTTAACCAGGAAACTTAAAGAAAACTTTACCGCGAGCCGGCGGAAGCGCTGCAACGAAGTGCAAAAATCCGCCGCTTTCGAAAACCATCTCTTTCCGGCATAGTCGCCGCCAACCCACCGTGGTTCGCTTTCCAGCGAACAAAACTCCGGATTGTATTTACCCCCGGGATCGCCCCGGTTTCTTGATCAATGGAGGACAGCATGACATCGATGACACCCCCGCTTCACCTCACGCGCCGCTCGCTTCTGGCGGGGGCTGCGGCCACCTCGGCGCTTGTCATGTTGCATCCGTTCTCTGTTCACGCCGCAGCCAACCAGGCGCATCTGAGAATCATGGAAACCACGGACCTGCACGTCCATGTCTTTCCCTATGATTACTATGGTGACAAACCCAACGACACGGTAGGCCTCGCACGCACCGCCTCGATCATCGGCGCCATCCGCGCCGAAGCAACGAACTCAATTCTCGTCGACAATGGTGACTTCCTCCAGGGCAATCCGATGGGCGACTACATCGCCTATCAGCGCGGCATGAAGGACGGCGATGTTCACCCTGTTATCGCAGCCATGAACGTGCTCGGATACGATTGCGGCACGCTCGGCAATCATGAGTTCAATTACGGCCTGGACTTCATGTTCAAGGCGCTGAGCGGCGCCAACTTCCCGCTTGTCTGTGCCAACCTCACGAAGGGCGCGCTTGCCGCCAGCGCGCGCCAGGACGAGCTGTTCCTGAAGCCCTATGTCATTCTCGACCGCAAGGTGAAGGATGGCTCCGGCCAGGAACACGAGGTCCGCGTCGGCCTGATCGGGTTCGTGCCACCGCAGATCATGACCTGGGATGCCAAGCACCTCGAGGGCAAGGCCAATGCGCGCGACATCGTCAAGGCGGCCGAGGCCTGGGTCCCGCAGATGCGCGAGGAAGGCGCCGACATCGTCATCGCCCTTTCCCACTCCGGCATCGGCCAGCAGGCCTACGCCGAAAATCTCGAGAACGCCTCCGTACCGCTGGCTGCCATCGAAGGCATCGACGCGATCGTCACCGGTCACAGCCATCTCGATTTCCCCGGCCCGAAATTCAAGGATATCGCCGGTGTCGACAACGAGGCGGGGCTGATTTCCGGCAAGCCTGGCGTCATGGGCGGTTTCTGGGGCTCGCATCTCGGCCTGATCGACCTGCTTCTTGAACGCGAAGGCGGCGCCTGGCGCGTCGTCAGCTCGACCAGCGAAGCGCGGCCGATCTATCGTCGCGAGGAAAAGAAGGTGATCGCCGAGGTCGGTGACACGCCCCAGGTTCTCGCCGCCGCGCAGAAGGACCACGAAGCGACGCTTGCCTATGTGCGCACGCCGGTCGGCAAGACGAGCGCTCCGCTCTACTCCTATTTTGCCCTGGTCGCAGATGATCCCTCGGTGCAGATCGTCAGCCAGGCGCAGACCTGGTACATCAAGGACATGCTGAAGGAAACGGAGTACCGCGATCTGCCGGTGCTTTCGGCGGCAGCGCCCTTCAAGGCTGGCGGTCGCGGCGGCGCCGACTACTACACCGACGTTCCCGCCGGTGACATCGCGATCAAGAATGTCGCAGACCTCTATCTCTACCCGAACACCGTCCAGGCCGTGGTCATATCAGGCGAGCAGGTGCGCAACTGGCTGGAGATGTCGGCCGGCATCTTCAACGAGGTCAAGCCTGGCTCATCGGACGCGCCGCTGATCAACGGCGGCTTTCCGTCCTACAATTTCGACGTCATCGACGGCGTTACCTACCAGATCGATCTCTCCGTGCCGCCGAAGTTCGACAAGGACGGCAACACGATCAACGCATCCTCGAACCGCATCAAGAACCTGCAGTTCGACGGCAAGCCCATCGATCCGGCACAGAAATTCGTGGTTGCCACCAACAACTACCGGGCTGGCGGCGGCGGAAACTTCCCCGACGTCACTGCCGACAAAGTCGTGTTCGTCGCACCGGACACCAACCGCGATGTCGTCGTGCGCTACATCATCGACCAGGGCACGATCAACCCGTCGGCCGACGCCAACTGGACCTTCGTCCCGCTGGCAAACACGAGCGCAACCTTCGACAGCGGCCCGAAAGCGCGGCAATTCGTTGCGCAAGTGAAGGGTGTGGCGATCGAGGACGCCGGTGACGCTGCTGAAGGCTTCGCCCGTTTCCGGATCAAGCTTTGAGTTTCACGTCGATCTGGACCGGGCCGCGCGCTTGCGACGGCCCGGCCCATGAAGCCAGACGAACGGGAACTGCAGCCGGCCCGGCGGACGCCGGGACGGTGCCGTCAGCACACAGCGCGTTGATCCGCTGTGTCAGCAAAGTCCAGCAAACATCTGGAAAACTGGAAAATTAGCGACTGGCGACCAGTCAGACCTGACGCGACGGGGCGTCGTCGGAGAACAATGACGGCCCGGTCTGGTCGATGATCTGACGGCCCTTGCGAAGGGCGGCATCGACAGAATCCTGCTCGGACGTGAAGAGATCCGCGCGGATAAAGTTACGAACCTTGGTCACGCCTTCGGGCGAAACCTTCTCGATGCTGCCGGCCAGGCGAAACTGCGAGCCTTCACGCATCGGCGTGGCGCGGATGGTGCAGTCGGCATAGGCCTCCGCCTTCCCGGGCGCTGCTTGCGCCTGATCTTCGGAGGTGCCGCTACGGCCGAACAATTTCGAGAAAAACGATGCCATGTTCAAGACTTAGTCGCCGAGACCGGTGCTGTCAAAGCCTATCTGCCGATATTCAACGCAACGGGTTCATCAGCCCTAGATGATGAGGTTCGACAAAATCTCGTTCTCGGTGATGTCCTGGTAGCGCAGTCCGGCAGCGTCGAACCGTGCCTTCAGCAGCGGGAAGTTTGCCGCCTGCCTGGTCTCGATCCCGATCAGGATCGAGCCAAAGTTGCGCGCCGATTTCTTCAGATATTCGAAGCGTGAAATATCGTCTTCGTCACCGAGAAGATTGAGGAAGTCGCGAAGCGCGCCGGGCCGCTGTGCCATGCGCAGGATGAAGTACTTCTTGAGGCCGGCATGACGCATTGCGCGTTCCTTGACGTCCGGCAGGCGCTCGAAATCGAAATTGCCGCCGGAAACGACAGCGACGACGGTTTTGCCAATCAGGGCTTCGGGTGCCAGTTCCTCAAGGGCGGTGATCGACAGCGCTCCGGCCGGTTCCAGCACGACGCCCTCGACATTCAGCATGTCGATGATCGTCTGGCAGATCGCATTCTCCGACAGCAGCATCACCTGATCGGCGGAGAAGCGCCGGAGTGCCGCAAAATTCAGATCGCCGATCCGTCCAACGGCGGCACCGTCGACGAAATTGTCGACCTGATCGAGGGTTACGACGCTGCCGGTTTCAAGGCTCTCACGCAGGCTGGGTGCGCCGGCGGGTTCGCAGAAGATGAAATGATCCGCGGCAACCACGTCCTTGAGGTATCCCGTCACGCCGGCGGCAAGGCCGCCACCGCCAACCGGCAGAACAACAAGATCGGGCGTGACGCCATCTGGCAGTTGCCAGGCAATCTCGGCAGCCACACTTGCCTGTCCCTCGATAATGTCGGCGTGATCGAAGGGCGGAACCATGACGCCGCCGATCGCTTCGACGTGCTCGCGCGCTGCCTTGTAGCACTGGTCGAAGATGTCGCCGATGAGCTTGATGGTGATAAACTCGCCGCCGAACATGCGGGTCTTGTCGATCTTTTGCTGCGGGGTGGTCACGGGCATGAAGACGACGCCCTGCACGCCGAAGTGGCGGCAAACGAAGGCGAAACCCTGGGCATGGTTTCCAGCCGATGCGCAGACGAAGGTTTTGCCGGACGCGCCGGCTCCGATCGCCTTGCGGAAAAAGTTGAAAGCGCCACGGATCTTGTAGGAGCGAACGGGCGACAGGTCCTCGCGCTTGAGGTAAATGTTGGCGCCGTAGCGCGCGCTTAAGTGCTCGTTGAGCTGCAGCGGCGTCGGCGGGAAGATCTCCCGCAAGGCTTCGGTTGCGGTTTCAACATCGTGCTTCATTGTGCGCCGTCATCCATTGAAGTGGTCGATGGTCGTCGCTATTGCACATTGCAACGGGTGAAGCCATCGCTTTGACACGAATCGGGGCGCCGTGAACAATACGGCCGTACCCAATTCGGCCGGCACGCCCACAACACTTTCCGGGAAAACCAACGCTTGAACGCAACCCTGATCCGGCATGCTGTGCATATCTCAGCGATCCTCGGCATCTACCTCGCCTGTGCGATGCTGGTGCCGGCGATGGTCGACCTTTATTACGGTCACCCGGACTGGCAGATCTTTGCAGCCTCGTCCTTCCTGGTCGGCGGCTTGTCGCTTGCGACCTTCATGGCGACCCGCATGGGCCCTCCGCCGTTCTCGAAGAAGTTCGGCTTTGTCCTCGTCAACATGCTTTGGGCCGTCTTCTCCGTCGTTGGCGCAATTCCTCTGTGGCTATCTTCACTCAAGCTCGGTTTTGCCCAGGCGCTGTTTGAATCCGTATCGGCGATCACCACGACCGGTGCGACCGTGATCGTCGGCCTTGACGATGCGCCGCCGGGGCTGCTTGTCTGGCGCTCGCTTCTGTGCTGGCTCGGCGGTATCGGCATCGTCGTGCTCGGCCTCTTCATCATCCCGTATCTCAGGGTCGGCGGCATGTCGTTCTTCAAGATGGAGTCGTCCGACACCAGCGACAAGCCTTTTGCCCGGCTCGCCAGCTTCAGCCGCGCCTTCCTCGCCGTCTATGTCACCATCACGCTTCTGTGCACGATCGGCTATTTCCTGACCGGCATGAACCGCTTCGACGCGATCAACCATGCGATGTCGACGGTCGCGACCGGTGGATTTTCCACTCATGACGCATCCTTCGGCTATTTCGGCAGTATCCCGCTCTTGTGGACCGCCACCTTCTTCATGGCGCTTTGCAGCCTGCCCTTCTCGATCCTGATCGTGCTGGTCGCGCGCGGCAGGCTCGACGCGCTGCGCGATCCTCAGATCCTCGTTTTCCTCGGCTATCTCTCGGCATTTTCGATCGCCGTCGCCGTCTACCACCGGCTTGTCAACGGCGTGGAATTCCATCTGGCGCTGGCGCATTCCTTCTTCAACATCACCTCGATCCTGTCGACCAGCGGCTATGCGAGCCAGGATTACACGCTTTGGGGGCCGTTCGTGGTGGTGGCCGCCTTTGTCGCGACCTTCATGGGCGGCTGCTCCGGTTCGACCGCCGGCGGCATCAAGGCCTATCGCTTCATCGTGCTGTTCAACGCCATCCGCTCCGGGCTCAACAAGCTCGTCTATCCCAACGCGATCTATGCGGTGCGTTATGGCAGGAACACAGTGGATGCCGACACACAGCGCGCCATCTTCCTGTTCTTCATCACCTACATCCTGTTGTGGGTCTTGGGCAGTCTCGCCATGGGCGCGCTCGGCTATGATCTCGTCACCGCCACCTCGGCCGTCATCACGTGCCTTTCCAACGTCGGCCCAGGCCTCGGCAACATTATCGGCCCCGCCGGGAACTTCTCGACGCTTCAGGATCCGGAACTTTACCTTCTCTCGCTCATGATGCTGCTCGGTCGTCTGGAAGTCCTGACGGTACTGGTGATTTTGACGCCGGTCTTCTGGAAGCATTGACCATTTGCGCGCCAGCCCTATCGTCTTGACTCGATGCGGCAAATGCCGACAGTCGGTCGAGATGGGCGATGGGGGAACGTCATGGTGAAACATCTGCTTCTTCTGGCGGCGCTGGCCGCCGCCGCAACGCTGGCTGCAAGTCCCGGCACCCGTGCCGGGCCGCTGGTCGATGCGGCGGCAGAGGCCGAGAAGCTCGCTTCATCCGGCGATGCGGCGAAGGCCCATGACCTCCTGCGTCAGGCAATGAGCGATTTCTCGCAGACGCTGCCCTTTGCGATCGGCAAGGCGGTGTTCGTCTCCAGTCCTCCGACCGGCTATGCCATGTATCAGCCGCGCGACGGGCTTGTGTTCAAATCGGGAGAGTCGCTGATCTCCTACATCGAGCCGATCGGCCTCAGCTGGAAGGATGCGGCAACAAGGGGCAAACTCGAGAGCCACTTCACCGTCGACTTCGATATCCTCAACCCGAAGGGCGACGTTCTTGCCGGACAGAAGGCATTCGGTGATTTCACATTCACCGGCTACCTCAGAAACCAGGAAATCTATGCGACGCTGACGATCGATGTTTCCGGGGCGCCTGCCGGCGACTATGTGCTGCGCTTCCATTTCAACGATATCAACAGTGGCAAGAGCGCCAGCGTTGATCAACCTTTCAAGATTGCCGGACCGTAAGAGACCATGCCCCATTCCGTGACGACGATCGGCTTCGACGCCGACGATACGCTTTGGCAGAACGAGCAGTTCTTCCGCCTGACAGAGGCACGTTTTGCCGAACTCCTCAGCCCGCATACCGATACCGAGCATCTGTCCGACCGGCTTCTTGCAGCCGAGAAGCGCAACCTCGGGCTCTATGGTTTCGGTATCAAGGGTTTCGTCCTGTCGATGGTTGAGACCGCCGTTGACGTAACCGAGGGCAAGGTCCCCTCCTCCGTCATCGCCGAAATCCTGGCGGCCGGCCGCGACATGCTCGTCCACCCCGTCGAGCCGTTGCCGCATGTCAAGGAAACCCTCGCTGCACTCCACGGCCAGTTCCGCCTGGTCATGATCACCAAGGGCGACCTTTTCGATCAGGAGCGCAAACTCGCCGCTTCCGGCCTTGGCGACTATTTCAATGCCGTCGAGATCGTCAGCGACAAGAATGCCGGCACCTACGAGCGCATCTTCAAGCGTCACGGTGACGGCGCCGCCAAAAGCCTGATGGTCGGCAATTCCTTGAAATCGGACATCGTTCCAGCACTCGATGCAGGGAGCTGGGGGGTCTATGTCCCGCATGCGCTCACCTGGTCCTTCGAGCATCACGACAAGCCGGAGACCCATCCGAGGTTTCGCGAGATCGAGGATCTCGGCGGGCTGAGCGTCGTCCTGGAACGACTGACCCCTTAAGCTGCAAAGCCGGCAACAAATGCCTGAGCGATCGACAATCACAGGCTGAAACATTAGCTACCGCAAGCGAACCACCCTACTTCCCACAATTGGTTTCAGTTGGGGGAAGAGCGTTCGCGCAATTGTTTGGTGCAGTGATCGTGATGGTGCTGGTAGGCACGTTGATTGGGTGGCTATTGCGAAAAGTCTCGGCATTGAGCGTCTTCACGTCGCGCCTGGCGGGATTGGCTGTGCTGGTGGTCGCGGCGCCCGCGTTCTACTCGTTCAATTCAGGGAGCCCTTTTGCCGAGGCCTTCGTCACTTACGGCCTTGGGGCGCTGATTGCGGCTGGCGTCTTCTACTTTCTCAAGTCGCGTCAACAACGCGCTTGAGCGTTCTCCACCCTCGAAGCGCTCCCTTGCCCTTGACTGTTCCCGTCGAGTGTTTGATCTAGGGATCATGCGGGCGTGGCGAAACTGGTAGACGCAAGAGACTTAAAATCTCTCGGCCTTGGCTGTGCGGGTTCGATCCCCGCCGCCCGCACCAGACACCGGACTTTCAGACATATTTTTCGGCATAGCCAACCACTCGCGGTGGCCGCGAGAGGTTTTCTCTGGGGCACGCCCGTTCAGTTGTTGTAATAGTAGCAGTCACACTCGGCGCGATAGGCATCATCATGCCAGACGCGAACGGCGAGTTTCGTCGCGCATCCCTGATTTTCCAGCCTGAGGCCGAGAAGCGAGACCGCTGCCGCCTTGGAATTCGGGGCGTCCACCTCGATTGCCGATCCGACCTGGTGGACACCCTGCCGCGGGGTCCAGGTGAAGATCTGAACGCTGTAGTGCATCGATTACCCTCCATGGAGAAGATTGTGTGCACGCGTTGCCGCTCAAGAACGCCGGAGCAAGCCGCTCGCAAGCGGAACAACCGGTAGCGGAAAGATGGTCCAGAGTGTCCTGCCTTCGCGTGGAACCACCGGAGGCAGAAAGATGCCCTAGAGCCAGATCGTCAGAGCGCTCTTTGTGTGTTCATGTGAACGCACGACGCTCCAAACTCACGTTCTGAAGCGCCTTTATTGCGTTCCTGCGAACGCGCGGCGCTCTCGTGTTCGCAATGAGCCAGTCGTTACAGGCTCTTCAACCGTCGTCCACGGTTGCCTCAGGTCGATCGCCGCCATCTGTGTGCTCGAAGTGCCAGTGGCCTTCTTCGTCCTGAAAACTGATATCTTCGTCGTCGCCACCGACCTGTTGCTCGGCGGCGACGGCCTTGGCAGCGGCAAGCGCCATTTCGCGGCTGGGAAAGGGTTCCGAATAGGCGTCGGCGGCCTTGTAGGCCCAGCCTCCGTCATGAGGAACGATGGAGTAAGTAATCCGCGCCATGTTTCTCTCCCGATAGCCCGAAGACGCTACGGTCCCCGGTGGGCCGTTGCCGCACGACCCTGAATTTCCTCCTCGTCAGTGGCATGCTCATGCCGAACGCGGCGGATATTACCACAAGTGTGGTACGGATTGCCACATTCGCGAATCACCCGGAAAGGCTAAGCGGCTTACAAGAAAGGCGGCCCCTTCCGGCGCCGCCTAACCACATGATTCGACTGATTTCAGTCTGATCAGACCGCGAGCTTCGCGGCAATTTTGGCCACGTGTGCGCCCTGGAAACGTGCTGCTTCAAGTTCGACCTCGGAGGGCTGGCGCGAACCGTCGCCGCCGGTGATCGTCGAAGCGCCATAGGGCGAGCCGCCCTTGATCTCGTCAACGCCCATCTGCCCCTGGAAGGCATAGGGAAGACCGACGACGACCATACCGTGGTGCATCAGTGTCGGAATGAAGCCGAGGATGGTCGATTCCTGACCGCCGTGCTGGGTGGCCGATGACGTGAAGACCGAGCCTACCTTGCCAACGAGCTTGCCCTTCATCCACAGGCTGCCGGTCTGGTCGATGAAATTGCGCATCTGCGAGGCAACGGTTCCGTAGCGCGTGCCCGCGCCGAAGATGATGGCGTCATATTCGCCCAGTTCTTCCACGTTGGCGATCGGCGCTGCCTGGTCCAGCTTGAAGTGAGACGCCTTGGCAACCTCATCCGGCACCAGTTCGGGAACGCGCTTCACGTCGACCTCCGCCCCCACCGACTTCGCGCCTTCAGCCACGGCGTAGGCCATGGTTTCGACGTGTCCGTATGCCGAATAGTAGAGAACGAGAACCTTGGCCATAAATTGCTCCTTTGGATACAAGCGATCCCACTTGATCACTGCTGCAAGGAAGATTTATCAAATTGCAGCCGGCTGCCAGGAGTGAGCAGGGAAACAGACTGTTCTCTCATCTCGAACAATAAACACTTACTGTTAAATGATTATCTTAAACAACCAGGATATCCCGATGAGCAGCACAAAAGTTGTCACTGCCGCCATGGTCGCCATTGGCGACGAACTTCTGTCGGGCCGGACCAAGGACAAGAACATCGGCCACCTCGCCGATATGATGACCATGGTCGGAATTGACCTCAAGGAAGTGCGGATCGTC
Organism: Ensifer sp.; assembly: GCF_035999185.1. Lineage (GTDB taxonomy): Bacteria > Pseudomonadota > Alphaproteobacteria > Rhizobiales > Rhizobiaceae > Ensifer. The sequence goes on from NZ_DASYHB010000109.1 coordinate 49,280, forward strand.
GCCGACGACGAGGCCGCAATCGTCGAGGCCATCAACGCGGTGCGCAGCCGGTACGACTATGTGTTCACCTCCGGCGGCATCGGCCCGACGCACGACGACATTACAGCCGACGCGGTTTCGCGTGCTTTCGGCGTCGAATGCATCTACGAGCCGGAGGCGATGGCGCTGCTCGGTGCCATGTACGAGCGACGCGGCATGGAATTTACCGATGCGCGCAAGCGCATGGCGCGCATGCCGCTGGGCGCACGCCACATTCCCAACCCGGTTTCGACGGCGCCGGGCTTTGCGATCGGCAACGTGCACGTCATGGCCGGCGTACCGCAGGTGTTCCAGGCGATGCTCGACGCGCTGCTGCCGGGCCTACAGGTCGGCTCTCCCTTGCTTGCCCGGACCGTGCGCTCGCCCTTCGGCGAAGGCGACATCGGCAGCCCGCTGACGGAGGTGCAGAAGAACCATCCGGAGACGAGCATCGGCTCCTACCCGAAATTCGACGGCAAGCATTTCTCGACCGATATTGTCGTTCGAGCCCGTGACACAGAGGCGCTGGAGGCGGCGGAAGCCGCAGTCCAGGCGATGATCCAGGCAATCGCCGATGCGCGCGCGAAGGGATAGACACGAGGCCCTTGCACTTTTGGCCTCAATGCCGTTATTGCATGTCGGCAAATCAGGATGACGCGTTTCCGCCTGCCCGATCTGCCGGACGCTTCGCCTTACCCTCGTTCAGACAAGCCGGAGCCTACCCCATGTCGCTGCCCGATAAAGCCTTCCCCGTTTCCTGGGACCAGTTCCACCGTGATTGCCGCGCACTCGCATGGCGGCTTGCCGACAACGGCCAGGAATGGCGTGCGATGGTCTGCATCACCCGTGGCGGCCTGGTTCCGGCTGCCATCATCTGTCGCGAACTCAACATCCGGATGATCGAAACCGTCTGCGTCGCGTCCTATCACGACTATGACTCTCAGGGTCAGATGAAGGTGCTGAAGGGCATTACGCCGGAGATCGCCGAGAATGGCGGCGAAGGCGTACTGATCGTCGACGACCTGACCGACACCGGCAAGACCGCCGCCGAAGTGCGCGCCATGCTGCCGAAGGCACATTTCGCCGCCGTCTACGCCAAGCCGAAGGGCCGGCCGCTGGTCGATACTTTCGTTACCGAAGTCAGCCAGGACACCTGGATCTACTTCCCCTGGGATATGGGCTTTACCTACCAGGAGCCGATCGCCAAGGGCACCCGCGGCTAAGGGCCAAGTTCCTCCGACGATTGTGCAGAGATGTGGCCGCCCCTCCCGTGGCGGCCGCTTGTTTTTCTGCCGCGGTCAATCGCGTGGCCAAGTCAGGCGAGTGGAGAAATGGCGCCGATCAGCGTCTCGGCGGTCAACCCCTGCCCCGCCCTGTTGCCTGCCGCTCCATGCCGCCAGACCGCGGCTGCGGCCGCCTCAAAGGCCGGCATGCCCTGAGCCAAATGTGCGCCGGTGATGCCGGCAAGCACATCTCCCGAACCAGCGGTTGCCAGCCATGGCGGGGCGTTGCCATTGACGACCACCCGCCCGTCCGGAGCGGCGATCACCGTATCGGCTCCCTTGTAGACGATAACCGCATGGCTGAGACGGGCGGCGCTTTGCGCCTTCTCGATCTTGGAAAGCGCGTGATCGCCGGCGATGTCGGGAAACAGGCGCGCGAACTCACCCTCGTGCGGTGTCATGACCATCCGCCCTCCGCGGCTCGCGAGCGCCGAGAAGAGCGCATCGCGGTTCTCCTGGAACGAGGTGATGCCATCGGCATCGAGCACCAGCGCGCGGTCGCACAGAGCAAGCGCAAAGTCCCTCGTTCTCTTGCCGATGCCGAAGCCAGGTCCAAGGACGAAGCTGCCAAGGCGGCGGTCCCGCAGCCATTTCTCCAGATCGCGCTTGCCGTCCACCTCCTTGACCATCACCGCGGTCAAGTGAGACGCGTTGATGCCGAGCGCCGCCTTGCCGGATGCCACCGTGACCAGACCGGCGCCCGCCGCAAGGCCGGCTGCGGCAGCCAGGCGCGCCGCGCCCGTGCCCTGCCGATCGCCTGAAAACACAACGAGGTGTCCCCGCGTGAACTTGTAAGTCGAGAGCGTGAGTTCGCCTCCAAACCCTGACCAAGCCGACGGAGCGTTAAGCCGGAAAGAACCGGCGCCCGCCATGACAATGCGCGCGGGGATACCGATGTCGAAGACCTCGAGCGTGCCGCAGAAGGAACGACCGGGCAGAAGCCAATGGCCGGGTTTCGGCGCCATGAAGGTCACCGTGTGGCAGGCCGCAAAGGCGGCGCCGCGGACCTCTCCGGTGCGCCCGTCTATACCTGTCGGCAGATCGACTGCGATGACCGGAAGTCCACGATCGTTGACCGTATCGATGACGCGGATGACGTCGTCGGGCAGCGCGCGCGATAGACCCGCACCGAAGAGAGCGTCGACAACGACATCGCCTGGAGCAGGCTCGAAGAGACCAAGCGGCGTCACCGCTTCGGGCCACAGCGACCGGGCCCGCGCCGCATCCCCCCGCAGTGTCGCGGGATCGCCGTGCGCAAAGAGAGCGACCGTGGCGCCGCCCTGCCTGAGCGCAGCCGCCGCGACATAGCCGTCGCCACCATTGTTGCCGGGACCGCAAAGCACGACGAAACGGTTGGCCTGCGGAAAGAGACGCATGGCGGCGGCTGCAACCGCCATTCCGGCGCTCCGCATCAGCATGAAGCTGTCGATGCCGGATTGTGCAGCAGCCCGGTCTATTGCTGCCATTTCTGCCGGGGTGACCAACAGGTGATGAAGTTTGGAGCGCATACCTCAGACTTATCCATGTCTGACAGCGTGAGGCAAGCGCCGGCAACATGATCATATTTTATGCATTTGCCTATAATTGTTGCTCAAATAACGAGCGCAAACTGCGAACCGGCAGTAGGCAAGGAGGAAGATCGGGCATCTTTCGATCGAAAATCATAAAAATTAGGCAGACTGCCCGACACCAAGGGCATGGAAATCCAGTGACCGGTGCGCCCGCAGCAATTTTTTTGTCATTTCGACAGATTTTCGCAGAAAAACTGGCATGCAACGTGCATATTCAGGGCGAGCGGGCATGATCCTGCTTTAAAGGGAGAAGCGGAGAGACATTTTCTCATGAAAAAGATCGAAGCGATCATTAAGCCCTTCAAGCTCGACGAAGTGAAGGAAGCCCTTCAGGAAGTCGGTCTGCAGGGCATCACCGTCACGGAAGCCAAGGGCTTCGGGCGGCAGAAGGGTCACACGGAGCTGTATCGCGGCGCCGAATATGTGGTGGACTTCCTGCCGAAGGTTAAGGTCGAAGTCGTGCTGGCGGATGAAAACGCGGAGGCCGTTATCGAGGCAATCCGCAACGCCGCACAAACCGGCCGCATTGGTGACGGAAAGATTTTCGTTTCCAATGTGGAAGAAGTCATCCGCATTCGCACGGGCGAAACGGGCCTCGACGCCATCTGATATCACGGGCCGTCCGGCCCGGTTTCTTTTCAAACCTCGTCATCTCAAAGAGGGAATTACGGCAAATGACGACTGCAAGCGATATTCTGAAGCAAATCAAGGACAACGACGTAAAGTTCGTCGACCTGCGCTTTACCGACCCGAAGGGTAAGCTGCAGCACGTAACGATGGACGTCGTCTGCGTCGACGAAGACATGTTCGCCGACGGCGTCATGTTCGACGGTTCCTCGATTGGCGGCTGGAAGGCCATCAACGAGTCCGACATGGTGCTGATGCCCGATCCGGAAACAGCGCATATGGACCCGTTCTTCGCGCAGTCGACGATGGTCATCATCTGCGACATTCTCGACCCGGTCTCCGGCGAATCCTACAACCGCGACCCGCGCGGCACGGCCAAGAAGGCCGAAGCCTACCTCAAGGCATCCGGCATCGGCGACACCGTCTTCGTTGGCCCGGAAGCCGAATTCTTCGTCTTCGACGACGTCAAGTACAAGGCCGATCCCTACAACACCGGCTTCAAGCTCGACTCCTCGGAACTGCCGTCCAACGACGACACCGACTATGAGACCGGCAACCTTGGCCACCGTCCGCGCGTCAAGGGCGGCTACTTCCCGGTTCCGCCGATCGACAGCTGCCAGGACATGCGTTCGGAAATGCTGACGGTTCTGTCCGAAATGGGCGTGACCGTTGAAAAGCACCACCACGAAGTGGCTGCTGCCCAGCACGAGCTCGGCGTCAAGTTCGACGCGCTCGTTCGCAACGCCGACAAGATGCAGATCTACAAGTACGTCGTGCACCAGGTCGCCAACGCCTATGGCAAGACGGCAACCTTCATGCCGAAGCCGATCTTCGGCGACAACGGCTCGGGCATGCACGTTCACCTGTCGATCTGGAAGGACGGCAAGCCGACGTTTGCTGGCGACGAGTATGCGGGCCTGTCGGAAACCTGCCTCTACTTCATCGGCGGCATCATCAAGCATGCCAAGTCGCTGAACGCGTTCACCAACCCGTCGACCAACTCCTACAAGCGCCTAGTCCCGGGCTACGAAGCGCCGGTCCTGCTCGCCTATTCGGCACGCAACCGTTCGGCTTCGTGCCGCATTCCGTTCGGCACCAACCCGAAGGCCAAGCGCGTCGAAGTCCGTTTCCCGGACCCGACCGCCAACCCCTACCTCGCGTTTGCAGCCATGCTGATGGCCGGCCTCGACGGCATCAAGAACAAGCTGCACCCGGGCAAGGCCATGGACAAGGACCTCTATGACCTGCCGCCGAAGGAACTGAAGAAAATCCCGACCGTCTGCGGCTCGCTGCGCGAAGCGCTCGAAAGCCTCGACAAGGATCGCAAGTACCTGACCGCCGGCGGCGTGTTCGACGACGACCAGATCGACTCCTTCATCGAACTGAAGATGCAGGAAGTGATGCGCTTCGAAATGACGCCGCATCCGGTCGAGTACGACATGTACTACTCGGTCTAAGACCATGCGGACCGGCGGCAACAACATTGTTCCGGTCCGTCATCGTCACGAAAAGCCGGCGGCTCCTTATCGGGCCCGCCGGCTTTTCTTTGAGGTCGAGCCTGCGAACAGGCACCATGTCTTGGACCCGATGTCGGGGTGCGCCGGCGCGACTTGGGGAATTGTGTGATATTATGCTGACAGCAACTTTTACGCGTTCAGACGGCGCCAGTGCATGCAACTGATCAACGGAGGGTGAAAGGAGTCCCCTATTGATGTTTTGGGTGCGCCAACCCAGATAATCTCCTGAAAGGATGTGTTGCGTCATGAAACAAAGAAACGCCAAATTCGAGATCGGACAGGTGGTTCGCCATCGGATTTTCCCGTTCCGCGGCGTCATTTTCGACGTCGACCCGGAATACGCCAACACCGAAGAGTGGTGGAATGCCATTCCGCAGGAGATCCGCCCAAGCAAGGATCAACCCTTCTACCACCTGTTCGCCGAGAACGACGACAGCGAGTACGTTGCTTATGTCTCCGAACAGAACCTGGAGTTCGACGATAGCGACCGGCCCATGCGCCACGCTCAGGTCGACGCGCTGTTCGACAAGGATGGCATCGGCCACTACAAGCCGAAGACGACGACGTTCCGTCACTAGACCCGGCGACGTTCAGCCACCCGATTGGCTACTCGTCGCACAAAATAAAACGCCCGGACGCAAGGTCCGGGCGTTTCTTTTAAACTCGCGAAGGATCGCTTAGTTCTGCTTGGCAGCCTTCTGGGCTTCTTCAAGCTTCTTGCGGGCGTCTTCGGCCTTCTTCTGCATTTCTTCCTGCAGCAGGCGCTGACGTTCTTCGAGCTGCGACTGCTCGATCGGCTCGCCGTCGAATACGCCGGTGAAGCCGGTGAGGACCATCTTGATCGGGTTCGGCGCGCGCTGGAAGTTGACCGACGTGAAGACGACTTCATTGCCCTTCTTCAGGCTGGCGATCAGCTGGTCGGAAAGCGGTGCTTCGGCAACGCACTTGTCGGGCATGCAGATGGCATAGTCGAGCTTGACCGGCTTGCCGCCGTCAATCTGCATCTGGATACCGGTCGGGATCAGGCGTGCGGACGGTACGGAAACCTGGATGATCTTGCGGTTGACCTTGCCGCTCACGGTGATGAGGCCGACAGCGGTCACGAGCTGGCCGTTGTTGGCGGTCAGGAGGTTCTGCACGATGCAGACGTCGTTGTCTTCCTGCTTGGTGCAAACCTTGAACCAGCCCTGCGGCGGCTTGCCGCCTGCCTGCTGAGCCGAGGCAACGCTCGGTACGCCCGCAGCTGCTACAGAGAGCGCCAGCGCCGCCAGTCCTGAGCGAGTAATATTCGACTTGAACATCATTGTGATTCCGTCTCCTGAAATCCGGTAACGGAACAGTTCGTTCCGCAGGTGAGTATCGTCAGCCGCCGTTGTCCTGTTGGCCAAATAAGGCAAATGCATGACCCCGTTTCCGGAAACACCTGTTACATTGGCTTGCACCGATTATCCAGTGTTTCGTGTCATTTTTTGACTTTCCACTGGTCGGATTTTGGACATTCAATCGGTTGGATTCATCGACCACCGTTGGTAACGTTAGGGGAATCGACCTGTTGACGCCCTCACGGGAGGTAACCTTGCGTGCAATTCTTTCCGGTCTGGCGTTGCTCCTGACCGCAACTTCGTTCGGCACCGGTGCCGCAGCCGCTCCGGTGCATGCCATAGCCATGCACGGTGAGCCGGCGCTGCCTGCCGATTTCAAGAATTTTCCCTACGTCAATCCGAACGTGAAGAAGGGCGGAAAGATCTCCTACGGCGTCGTCGGCACCTTCGACAGCGTCAACCCCTTCATCCTGAAGAGCATGCGTACGACTGCGCGCGGCATGTGGGACCCCGAGTACGGCAATCTCGTCTACGAATCGCTGATGCAGCGCTCGCGCGACGAGGCCTTCACCATGTACGGCCTGCTCGCCGAATCGGTTGAGTGGGATGACGACCGGACGTTCATTCAGTTCAACCTCAACGCCAAGGCGCGCTGGGCCGATGGGCAACCGGTCACGGCCGACGACGTCATTTTCACGTTCGAACTCCTGCGCGACAAAGGTCGCGTCCCCTTCGCCAACCGTCTGGCGAAAGTGGCGAAGATGGAAAAGGTTGGCGACCTCAGCGTACGCTTCACCTTCACCGAGGAAGCCGACCGCGAACTTCCGCTGCTGCTCGGATTGTCGCCGGTCCTGCCGAAACACGCGATCGATGTCGCCACGTTCGATCAGACGAGCCTGAAGCCGCCGATCGGTTCCGGCCCCTACCGCGTAGCCGAGGTCAAGCCGGGCGAGCGGATCGTCTATAAGAGAAATCCTGACTACTGGGCAAAGGATCTGCCCTCCAAGGTCGGACAGGACAATTACGACGAAATCTCCGTCGAGTACTTTCTCCAGGAAAACACGCTGTTCGAAGCCTTCAAGAAGGGCGAGATCGACATCTATCCCGAAGGCAGCGCGACCAAATGGGCGCGCGGCTACGACTTCCCGGCAGTGCGCTCCGGTGACGTCGTCAAGGAGACGTTCACGCCGAAGACGCCGTCCGGCATGCTCGGCATCGTCTTCAACACGCGCAAGCCGATGTTCGATAATCTCAAGCTGCGGCAAGGTCTGGCGCTCGTGTTCGATTTTGAATGGGTGAACAAGAACCTGTTCGACAGCGCCTATACGCGCACCCAGAGCTATTGGCAGAATTCGACGCTGAGCTTCCTTGGCGCGCCGGCCGACGACCGCGAGCTCGGCCTCATCGGCGATGCGCGAGAGCGAATCAATCCGGCGATCCTCGACGGCACCTACCGCCTGCCGGTGACCGATGCGTCCGGACGCGACCGCAACGTGCTTCGCGTCGCCGTTTCGCTGATGCGCGAGGCCGGCTACCAGATCAAAGACGGCAAGATGATCGATCCGCAGGGCAAGCCGCTCGCCTTCGAGATCATGAGCCAGAATGCGGGCCAGGAGAAAATCGCGCTCGCCTATCAGCGCTTTCTCGCACCGCTCGGCATCCAGGTATCCGTGCGCACCGTCGACGATTCGCAGTACCAACAGCGCAGCCAGTCCTTCGATTACGACGTGATCATCAAGTCCTTCCCGTCGACGCTGTCTCCCGGCATCGAGCAGTCCGGGCGCTGGTCTTCTCAAGCCCGTGACAGGCAAGGCAGCGATAACTTTGCCGGTGTCGCCGACAAAGACGTCGACCGGATGATCAACAACATCCTCCAGGCACGCACGTCCGAGGACTTTACCGCCGCCGTGCGCGCGCACGACCGGTTGCTCGTCAACAACTCCTACCTGGTGCCCCTCTACCACCTTGATGCCCAGTGGGTGGCTCGGCGCAAGCACATTGCCCGTCCTGACGTCGTGCCGCTCTACGGCTACCAGCTTCCAACCTGGTGGGACCAGAACGCACAATAAAGGGTCGGTTCCCTTTTGGTAACGCATTGAAAGCCGTGTGAAACCGGCTTATCTCGCGTCAGACCAAACAAGGAAAGGCAATCGCACCATGCAAACCGTCAGCATCGATATCGTCTCGGACGTCGTCTGCCCCTGGTGCTATCTCGGCAAGGCAAGGCTCGACCAGGCGATCGCCAACGTGCCTGACGTCGCCGTCTCGGTGCAGTGGCGCCCCTACCAGCTCAATCCCGACCTTCCGCCTGAGGGCGTCGACCACAAGCAGCACCTCGCCGCAAAGCTCGGCGGCCAGGAGGCGGTAGACCGCGCACATGACATGCTCAGCAAGCTCGGTGACGCCGATGGCATCGCCTTCGACTTCGACGCGGTCAAGATTAGCCCGAACACGCTTGACGCCCACCGGCTCGTCCGCTGGGCCGCAACCCACGGCGCCGATGCGCAATCGGCTGTCGTCAGCCTCCTGTTCAAGGCGAATTTCGAAGAGGGCCGCAATGTCGGCGATCACGCCGTACTTCTAGAGATTGCCGAGGCAGCCGGACTGGACCGCCCCGTCATCGCGACATTGCTTGCGTCCGATGCTGACAAGCAAGCGGTGAAGGAAGAGGTCGAGATGGCCCGCGAAATGGGCGTGACCGGAGTGCCCTGCTTCATCATCGAAGGGCAGTATGCAGTGATGGGCGCGCAATCGGTCGAGGTTTTGACCAATGCGCTCACCGAAATCGCACAGATGAAGGCAAGCGGCAAACCGAACTGACGGCGCGATCGCGGTTCAGGAAACCGTACTGGAAATGCCCTGAAGCGCTGCCGCATCGCGCGGCAGCGCGGCGCCTTGCTACTTTGCCAATCCCGCCAGTTGCGTCATCACCATCGCTGCCCCGGAAAGCCGCTTTTCCGGCGTCGCCAGTTCCCGCTGGAGGAAGACACTGTGGTCCGGCCGGATCTTCGCCAGCGTGCCCTGCTTGGCGATATAGCCGACGAGCGCTGCCGGGTTCGGGAATTCCTTGTTGCGGAACTGCACGACGACGCCCTTCGGCCCCGCGTCGAGTTTTTCGACGTTGGCGGTGCGGCACAGCGACTTGATGTAGACGATCTTCAGCAGATGTTGCACCTCGATCGGCAGCGGTCCGAAACGGTCGATCATTTCGGCGCCGAAGCCGTCGATGTCCTTCAGATCCGTCAGTTCGCCAAGGCGACGATAGAGACCGAGCCTGAGATGCAGATCCGGAACATAGTCTTCGGGGATCATGACCGGCGTTCCGACCGAAATCTGCGGTGACCAGCCGGTATCGTGGATTTCTTCCTCGCCCTTGAGCTCGGCGACCGCCTCCTCGAGCATCTGCTGGTAAAGCTCGAAGCCGACCTCCTTGATATGACCGGACTGTTCCTCGCCGAGCAGATTGCCGGCGCCGCGGATATCGAGGTCGTGGCTGGCCAGCTGGAAACCGGCACCGAGCGTGTCGAGGGACTGCAGCACCTTCAGCCGCCGCTCGGCCATGCCCGTCAGCGTCTTGTTGACCGGCAGCGTGAAGAGCGCGAAGGCGCGCACCTTCGAGCGACCGACGCGGCCGCGAAGCTGGTAGAGCTGCGCCAGGCCGAACATATCGGCGCGATGGACGATCAGCGTGTTGGCCGTCGGCACATCGAGGCCGGACTCGACGATCGTCGTCGACAGGAGGACGTCGTAGCGCCCGTCGTAGAAGGCGTTCATGATGTCTTCGAGCTCGGTCGCCGGCATCTGGCCATGGGCAACCGCTACCTTCAGCTCCGGAACGTCTGACTTCAGGAAATCATGAATCTCCGAGAGATCGCTCAGCCGTGGGCAGACGTAGAAGCTCTGGCCGCCGCGATAATGCTCGCGCATCAGCGTTTCGCGGATCACCAGCGCATCGAAGGGCGAGATGAAGGTGCGCACGGCCATGCGGTCGACCGGCGGCGTGGTGATCAACGACAGCTCGCGCACGCCCGTCAGCGCCAGCTGCAGCGTGCGCGGGATCGGCGTTGCCGACAGCGTCAGCACGTGCACGTCGGACTTCAGCTCCTTCAGCCGCTCCTTGTGCTTGACGCCAAAGTGCTGCTCTTCGTCGATGATCAGCAGGCCGAGATTGGCGAAATTGACCGAAGTGCCGAGCAGCGCATGCGTGCCGACGACCACGTCGGTCTTGCCGTCGGCCACTTCCTTCTTGGTGAGCGTCAGTTCCTTCGATCCGACGAGGCGCGAGGCTTGCTGGATGCGGATCGGCAGGCCGCGGAAGCGCTCGGAGAAGGTTTTGAAATGCTGGCGCGCAAGCAGCGTCGTCGGCACGACGACGGCAACCTGCACGCCGTTCATGGCAGCGATGAAGGCGGCACGCAGCGCGACCTCCGTCTTGCCGAAGCCGACGTCGCCGCAGACGAGACGATCCATCGGACGGCCGCTGCCGAGGTCGCCGCGTACCGCTTCGATCGAGTTCAGCTGGTCCTCGGTTTCGTCGTAGGGGAAGCGGGCCGCAAATTCGTCATAGACGCCGTCCTGGGCGACGAGGACCGGAGCATGGCGGGTGTGGCGCTCGGCGGCGATACGGATAAGGCCGCCCGCCATGTCGAGCAGCCGCTTCTTGAGCTTGGCCTTGCGCGCCTGCCAGGCAACGCCGCCCAGCTTGTCGAGGATCGCATCGGTTCCCTCCGTCCCGTACCGTGACAGAAGCTCGATGTTTTCAACCGGCAGGAACAGCTTGGCCTCGTCGGCATAGACGAGCTCAAGGCAATCATGCGGCGCGCCGACGGCCTCAATGGTGCGCAGGCCGACGAAGCGGCCGATGCCATGCTCGGCATGCACGACGTAGCTGCCCTCATCGAGACCGGCCACTTCCGCAATGAAATCGGCACCGCGTTTGCGTCGCTTCGAGCGACGAACCATGCGATCGCCAAGGATGTCCTGCTCGCCGATGATAACGAGATCACCGGTTTCGAAACCGGCCTCGATGCTGAGAACGGCCGCGGCCGCTTCGCCCGGCTTCAGCGCCTTGACCTCAGCAAGAGCCTTGATCGGCTTGACGTTGCCGAGACCGTGCTCGGCAAGCACCTGCAGCAGGCGGTCGAGCGAGCCCTCGCTCCAGCCTGATATCACCACCTTTGCGCCTTTCGAGCGGCGCTCGGCGATGTATTTCACCGCCTGGTCGAAGACGTTGACGCGCTCGTTCTCGGCGTCCCCTTCGCCTGCCGACTTCGCCCAGCGCATGCCCTGGCGCGCGTCGACCGTCATCACCTGCCGGGCCTCGCCTTCATGCTCGTTGAACGGCGAAAGGCGAATGGCGTCGCGCGCGCTCAAGGCCGCGCTGAACCCTTGCGACGTCAGATAGAGCAACTCAGGCGGCGCCGGCTTGTAAGGCGTGCCCTGGGTCGCCTGCGCCTTGCCGGGCGATGCGGAGGCCAGGCGGGCATCGTAGTAATCGAGAATGAGCTTCGATCGCTCGGTCGCAGCCTCGCGCGCCAGGTGATCGGTGACAATCCGGAACCCTTCGAGATAGTCGAAGACCGTCTCCAGCCCGTCGTAGAAGAGCGGCAGCCAATGCTCCATGCCGGCATAGCGCCGCCCTTCAGAAACCGCCTGATAGAGCGCGTCGTCGCGGGTGGCTGCACCGAAAAGCGAGAGATACTGCTTGCGGAAATGGCTGATCGTCTCGGGCGTCAGGGACACCTCGCTCATCGGGTTGAGGTCGAGAGACCGGACCTGGCCGGTGGTGCGCTGGCTCGCGGGATCGAAGGAACGGATGGTTTCGAGCGTATCGCCAAAGAAATCGAGGCGCAGCGGTTCAGCGCTTCCGGGCACGAAGACATCGAGAATGCCGCCGCGTACGGCGTATTCGCCAACTTCGCGCACGGTCGCGACCCGGTCGAAGCCGTTGCGCTCGAGCCGGGCGGCAATGTCGTCCATGCGCACCTGGTTGCCGGGCCGCGCAGAAAACGCGAGGCTCTGGATGACGTCCTGCGGCGAGATCTTCTGAAGCGCGGCGTTGACGGTCACCAGGACGATCGCGGCGTGCGGCTTCTTCTTATGCGCGATCAGAGCGCTCAGCGCCGCAAGGCGCCGGGCCGACGTGTCTGCGCTTGGCGAAACGCGGTCATAGGGAAGGCAGTCCCAGCCGGGCAATGTCAGCACCGGAATATCCGGCGCGACGAAACCCAAGACCTGCTCCAGATCAGCGATCCGCTGGCCGTCCGAGAGAATATAGGCAACCGGCTGGCCGGCGCGCGCTAGTTCCGCCAGCACCAACGCTTCAGCGCCTGAGGGAACCGGGCCGACCGTGATCTCCCGTTGTGCGTCGACAATCTTCTTCGGATCAAGGCCAGCCAGCATCATCGGTTACTTCATCCCTTCGGGAAGCTTGTCGAAATCGGGACGATAGGCAGCGATGCGATCAAACATGGGCGTCCGATAGCGCTCCGGCACCGGCTGCTCGCCCGTGATCCATTTGACGAGATCGTTGTCCTCTTCGCGCATGATCGTCTCGAGTTCGTCGAGATCTGCGTCGGAAAGCACCGACAGCTCGGCTTCGGCGAATTGCCCGAGAACGAGATCCATCTCGCGAATACCACGATGCCAGGCACGAAACAGGATCCGCCGTCGACGCGGATCGAGATCGGCGCTGGTGCGTGAAATGCCTGTCATGGGAATTCCTTCCTGCCCGCTCGAAAGAGCGCCGCGGGTCTTACCAGACACGCGAGAACGCTCCTGCGTTTTGATACCTGGGCGTGCCGCCGGCCTTCGGTGAAAGCACTCAAACGCGGCGTGCCCCAGGGTAAGGTTTGTCGTCCATGGGCTCTATAAACTCTGAATAGGTGATTGTCAGCCTTGCCAAAGCCGGATTTATCATCGCAATTTCATTGCCATGCGCCCTGCCCTGCTCGATCCACTCTTCTCGCCACTCGACACGCTTCCCGGCATCGGCCCGAAGATCGGCGAGCTCTATGCCAAGCTGCTCGGACGCGAAACGATCGAGGATTGCCGGGTCGTCGATCTCGTGTTCCATGCCCCGCATTCTCTGATCGACCGGCGCCAGCAGCCCGGCATTGCGCATGCGCCGCAAGGGGTGATCGTCACGATCACCGGCCGCGTCGATCGGCATCAACCACCGCCGCGCGGGAAGCCCAACCTGCCCTATCGCGTCTTCCTGCACGACGAGACCGGCGAATTGGCGCTCACCTACTTCCGGGTCAAGGGCAACTGGCTGGAGAAGTCCCTGCCGGTAGACGAAACCGTCATCGTCAGCGGCAAGGTCGACTGGTTCAACGGCCGGCCCTCCATGGTCCATCCGGATTACGCGGTTCGGGCTGCCGAGGCCGACAACCTTCCGCTCGTCGAACCTGTCTACGGACTGACGGCCGGGCTTTCACCGCGGACATTGCGCAAGTCGATCGAGGCGGCTGTCGCCCGCGTTCCGGAGATGCCCGAATGGATCGATGAGGCTCTCATCGACAAACAGGGCTTCCAGAGCGCCAGCGACAGTTTCCATGCCTTGCACGAACCCCGCGATGCCACCGACATCGATCCGCAGGCACGCGCCAGGCGACGCCTCGCCTATGACGAGTTTCTCGCCGGCCAATTGTCACTGGCGCTCGTCCGCCAGCGTCTTCGCAAGGTTGCGGGAACACCTGTTATCGCGACCGGTGCTCTTTCTCGCCCCGTTATCGCCGCCCTCCCGTTCTCCCTGACGACCAGCCAGTCCACGGCGATTACCGACATCCTGAAGGACATGTCCGGCACGGAGCGCATGTTGCGCCTGTTGCAGGGGGATGTGGGCTCCGGCAAGACCATGGTGGCGCTGATGGCGATGCTCGCCGCAGTCGAGTCCGGCGGTCAGGCCGTACTGATGGCGCCGACCGAAATTCTCGCCCGCCAGCACCATGCGACCCTGGCGCGGATGGCGGCTCCGGCTGGCGTGACGATCGACGTGCTGACCGGCCGTACGAAAGGCAAGGAGCGCGACGCGATCCTGGAGCGGATCGCGTCGGGCGAAACGCGCATGGTGATCGGCACCCACGCCCTGTTCCAGGACACGGTGAACTACCAGAGCCTGACGCTCGCCGTCGTCGACGAACAGCATCGCTTCGGTGTCCACCAGCGCCTGCGGCTGACCGCCAAGGGGATTTCGCCGCACATGCTTGTGATGACGGCGACCCCGATCCCGCGGACCCTCGTGCTTGCGGCCTTCGGCGATATGGACGTATCCAAGCTCACGGAGAAGCCGGCCGGGCGAAAACCGATCCAGACCGTGACAATCCCGACCGAGCGCGTGGGCGACATTGTCGATCGGCTGGATGCCGCATTGCGCGAGGGCAAGAAGGCCTACTGGATCTGCCCGCTGGTCGAAGAATCGGAAGCCGTCGACGTGATGTCGGCCGAAGAGCGATACCAGACCCTTGTCCAGCGCTTCGGCAATCAGGTCGGGCTGGTGCATGGCCGCATGAACGGAGCGGAGAAGGACGCCGTCATGCTCGCCTTCAAGAACAGCGAAATCCGCCTGTTGGTCGCAACGACGGTGGTTGAAGTCGGCGTCGACGTGCCTGATGCGACGATCATGGTCATCGAACACGCCGAGCGTTTTGGGCTCGCCCAGCTGCACCAGCTGCGCGGGCGGGTCGGGCGGGGCGACGAGGCCTCGACCTGCATCCTGCTTTACAAGGGGCCACTCGGCGAAACCGGGCGGGCGCGGCTCTCGATCCTGCGTGACAGCGAGGACGGCTTCCTGATCGCGGAAGAAGACCTGAAATTGCGCGGCGAAGGCGAGCTGCTTGGCACGCGCCAGTCGGGCACGCCGGGCTTCCGCATCGCCAGCCTCGAGGCCCATGCAGACCTCCTTGAAATCGCCCGCAAGGACGCCGCCTACGTGATCGAGCGCGATCCGGACCTGACGTCGCCACGCGGCGAAGCGCTCCGCACGCTGCTCTATCTCTACCGCCGCGACGAAGCGATCCGCTTCCTGCGCGCCGGCTAGAGCAACTCCAGGAAAAGTGTAGAACGGTTTTCCGTCCGGAGTTGCGTGATTTCGCCGCTCAGGCGGTCTTCTGCTGGTTGATTTTGACGGGCGCGTTGGCGAGCGGCTTGTAGTCGGGGGTCACGAGACCGCCTGAAATCAGCAGCTTGGCAGCGTCTTCCGCGCTCATTTCGAGCGGGGTAATCTTGTCGCGCGGAACAAACAACAGAAATCCGGCGGTCGGGATCGGGGTCGGCGGCAGGAAGACCGCCACCATGTCCATGCCGCGTTCGTCGAAGATGGAGGCGATCTCGCCTTTGACATCGGTCGCGATGAAGACGAGCGACCAGAGACCCGGGCTCGGATACTCGATCAACCCGGCCTTCTTGAAGGAGGACGACTGTTCCTGCAGCACCGTCTGGAAGATCTGTTTCGTCGATTTGTAGATCGTGCGCACGAGCGGCGTGCGATTGACGAGGGACTCGGCGAAATTGACGATCGAGCGGCCAACCAGGTTTGCCGTCATGAAGCCGACAAACGTGATCACGAAGATGGCAACGAGCAGGCCGAAGCCGGGAATGGCGACGGGCGAATAGGTATCCGGGTTATAAAAATTCGGCAGATATGGCTTCACCCAGCCGTCGGCCCAATCGATGAATGTGCGCACGAGCCAAACGGTGATCGCCACCGGTGCGCAGATGATCAGACCGGTCAGGAAGTAGTTGCGCAGCCGGGTACCGATGTAGCTGCGTTTCGAATGTTCCGTCATGCTTCTTCCGTCTAAATCTCACGCAACCCCGAAGGCCGGATGATAGGCGACCGTGCCGGATGCCATGGCGCCGGACAACGCCTGCGCCATGAAATATTGCGGCGCACAACCGGGGAATACAAGAGCCGATTCGTTGCGGAAGCCGAACTTTTGATAGTAGGCGGGGTCACCGACGACAACGCAGCCTGAAGCCCCCTCGGCACGCAGCCATTCCAACCCTTCGCGGATCAATTGCCTGCCGATCCCCTGCGCCTGAAGATCCGGCAGGACCGAGACGGGACCGAGACCGAACCAGCCCTCTTCGGCCGGCGTCAGCGTCACCGGCGAAAACGCGATATGACCGACGATGGCCTCGTCTTTTTCCGCAACCAGCGAGAGGCTCAAGGCACCTGCCTCGCGCAGCCGCCCGATGATGAACGGCTCGCTCTGGTCGCTGTGCGGATGGCCATCAAAGGCCGCGGCAGTCACATCGTGGATCGCCTGCTCGTCGCCCGGACGCTCGTGGCGGATGTAGATCATTCGACGGTCACCGATTTGGCAAGGTTGCGGGGCTGGTCAACGTCGGTGCCCATGAACACTGCCGTGTGATAGGCAAGGAGCTGGATCGGCAGCGAGAAGATCATCGGCGCGATGATTTCGTCGACATTCGGCAGCACGATCGTCGCCATCGTCTCGAGCTTGGAGGCCGCCGCCCCCTTTTCGTCGGTGATGAGGATGATCCGGCCACCACGGGCGGCCACTTCCTGCATGTTCGACACCGTCTTTTCATAGAAGCGGTCATGCGGCGCGATGACGATGACGGGCATGTTTTCGTCGATCAGCGCGATCGGCCCATGCTTCAGCTCGCCGGCGGCGTAGCCCTCGGCGTGGATGTAGGAGATTTCCTTGAGCTTCAGCGCGCCTTCCATCGCCAGCGGGAAGCTGGTGCCGCGGCCGAGGTAGAGCACGTCTCGGCACTTCGACAGCTCGCGCGACAGAAGCTCGATCTGCGGCTGGATGGCGTTCAGCACCTGGCCCATGATGCGCGGCATTTCGGCGAGGTGGCGCACCAGAACGCGCTCCTCATCCGCGCTTACCGTGCCGCGGGCACGGCCGGCGCCGATTGCCAGCGACGCCAGCACGGCCAGCTGGCAGGTAAAGGCCTTGGTCGAGGCGACGCCGATTTCCGGGCCGGCCAAGATCGGAAACACCGCGTCAGACTCACGCGCTATCGTCGATTCTCGGGTGTTGACGACGGCCCCGATCTTCAAGCCCTGCTCCTTGCAGTAGCGCAACGAGGCGAGCGTGTCGGCGGTTTCGCCGGACTGCGAGATAAACAGCGCCGCCGCCTCCGATGACAGCGGGATCTCGCGGTAGCGGAACTCGGAGGCAACATCGATCTCGACCGGCAGGCGGGCGTAGCGCTCGAACCAGTACTTGCCGACGAGACCGGCGAGATAGGCCGTGCCGCAGGCTGAGATCGCAAGGCTTGGAACCTTGGCAAAATCGATGGCGCCGTCCGCTGCCTTGATGCGGTTTCCGGCAAAATCGATGTAGTGACCGAGCGCGTGCGAGATCACCTCCGGCTGTTCATAGATTTCCTTTTCCATGAAATGGCGGTGGTTGCCCTTGTCGATCATGTAGGCCGCGGCGAGCGAAATCTGCTTCGGGCGATCGACGGCGTTGCCGGAGAGATCGAAAATGTGGACGCCGTTTGCGCCGATCACCGCCCAGTCGCCGTCGATCAGATAGGTGATCTCATTGGTGAAGGGAGAGAGTGCGATCGCGTCGGAGCCGAGGAACATCTCGCCCTTGCCGTGGCCGATTGCCAGCGGCGGACCGTTGCGCGCCGCCATGATCGTCGAGGGATCATCCTGATAAAGCACGGCGAGCGCATAGGCGCCGGTGACGCGCTTCAGCATCGCGTGCATCGCCTCGCGCCGGCCAAGGCCCTCGCGGCGGAATTTCGAGAGCAGATGCGCGACCACCTCGGTGTCGGTGTCCGTCTCGAACCGGGCGCCGCCGGCGATCAGTTCGTCCTTCAGTTCGGCGAAATTTTCGATGATGCCATTGTGCACGACGGCAACGCCGTCGGTGAAATGCGGGTGCGCGTTGCGCTCGGTCGGCGCACCATGGGTCGCCCAACGCGTGTGGGCGATGCCGATGGTGCCGCCGAGCGGCTCTTCGCGCAGCCGGATCTCGAGGTTGACGAGCTTGCCCTCGGCGCGCCGGCGCTCCAGCTTTCCGCCCACCACCGTGGCGACCCCGGCAGAATCATAGCCGCGATACTCAAGCCGCTTCAGCGCATCGACCAGTCGTTCCGATACCGGCTGGTTGCCAACGATGCCAACAATACCGCACATAGTCGTCTCCGAATTCGTCCCCGCGCCGACATCGACGCCTTAACCAATTGGGGCGGTTGTCCCGCCCGGTGTGTAGCCTTGGTAAAGCATTTACGGGGCGAGACAATCCGCCCCGATTTCACTTTCGGTTTCAGTATTTAACGCCGTTGCGTCTTTCCCTGGTCGAACCGGCCAGACGGAAAAGCGCAGAATAAATCCAAACGCCGCAGCGAAGCGTTGCGCCTTCGCCAAAAGGCGCGTGCCGCTGACCTATTCGGCCGCCTTCGCCGCCTTCTTGGCGGCCTTCACCGCCGCATAGCGTTCGCGCAGCAGCTTTGCCCTGCCCGGCTTGATGTCCTGGCGCGCCCGGCCGAAGGCGACGGCATCTGCCGGAACATCCTCGGTGATCACGCTGCCGGAGGCAACCAGCGCCCCGTCGCCGATCGAAACCGGAGCGACCAACGACGAATTCGACCCGATGAAGGCGTTTTCGCCGATCCGGGTCTCATGCTTGTTCACGCCGTCATAGTTGCAGGTGATCGTACCGGCGCCGATGTTCGTGCCCGCGCCGACATAGGCGTCGCCGATATAGGTCAAATGGTTGACCTTGGCGCCTGCACCGATCTCCGCCTTCTTGACCTCGCAGAAATTGCCCACCTTGGACTTCTCGCCAAGGTCCGCACCGGGCCTCAGCCGCGCATACGGGCCGACCGTCGCACCATTGCGAACCGTTGCGCCCTCGACATGCGAGAACGCATGAATGATTGCACCGCTTTCGACGCGCACGCCGGGGCCGAAAACGACATTGGGTTCGATCAGCACGTCCTGCTCGAGGACCGTGTCCCAGGCAAGGAACACCGTTTCCGGCGCGATCATCGACACGCCCGACAGCATGAGCTCATGGCGGCGGCGCTGCTGCCAGAGCCGCTCGATGAAGGCAAGTTCGGCACGCGTGTTGCAGCCGGTCAGCTCTTCCTCCGGCGCCTCGACCGCGATTGCGTGGCCGCCGATCTCTCTGACGATCTCGACAAGGTCGGTCAGATAGTATTCGCCCTTGACGTTGTCATTGCCGATACGAGCGAGCAGATCGAGCGCCTTGCGACCGTTGATCGCCATCAGCCCGCCATTGCAATAGGTGATGCGGCGCTCTTCGTCCGTCGCGTCCTTGTGCTCGCGGATTGCGAGCAAGGCCCCATCCTTGACGATGAGACGACCGTAGCCGGTCGGATCCGCCGTCTCGAAGCCGATGACCACGACGTCATTGCCGGCAGCCAGGCCTTCGCGCGCAGCCTTCAGCGGCTCCGGCTTGATCAGTGGCGTGTCGCCGAAGACGACGAGAATGTCGTCATAACCTTTCGCGATGGCTTCGCGGGCAGCAAGCACGGCATGTCCGGTGCCGAGCCTTTCCTTCTGCAGATAGGACGAAATCGACACATCGCCGATATCGGCAGCCGCGGAGACCGCTTCCGCGTCGCGCCCGACGACCAGTGCGACATCGGAAATCGACGCGCGCGCCAGAGCCTCGACAACATGGGCAATCATCGGCCGGCCGGCCACCGGATGCAGCACCTTCGACATGGATGACTTCATCCGCGTGCTTTCACCCGCAGCCAAAACGATGGCCAGGCACGTCCGTTCCATGTGTCTCTCCTTGGTCTTTCGCGGGCCGGAGCCCTTCGGGCGATCCCTTAAATCGGAATCAGCTCAAGTACAAAATCGCGCCCGATTCGGCGCGGTGCTAGCAGCAAGATATTGCGAGAAGCATAATTCGCACAATCACGTCGCATTAACCGGCTTAAAACCCGATGATGGCATAAGGAAGCGCGGGGCCTGTGTCGGCAAAGAGTGCGGGTGCATCGCTCCCCTCGGGAGAACGACGCCGCGATGCACAGCCGCACCGATTTCGACACATCGTCAAGCGTCAGAGGCGAGACCTTGCTTCTTGTTCGCTCTCCGCTCCTGCTGCTTGCCGTGACCTTCGGCGTGCTGGCGCTTCTGCTCACCTTCACGATCCCTCAGCCGATCGGCCCTATGTTCTGGGATCATTACCTTTATCTCGACGCAGCCAACCGCATCCGTGATGGACAAGTGCCTTCGGTTGACTTTTTCACGCCCGTCGGCGCGCTCGGCTACTACCTTTTCACGGCCCTGCAGAGCATTTTTCCCAAAGGCCAGCCCCTGCTGCTTGCAAGCTGGTGCCTGCTCATCGTCAGCGGACCGCTGATCGGCCTCGTCGTCTTCGATGTCAGCAAACGCTCGGCATCTCTCGCCTATGCGATCCTGGTTCCATTCCTGATTTTCTCGGTATTGCCGTTCAATACCGGCGATTTCTACCCCTACCCCGGCTCCGACGGGTTCGGCATCTATAATCGGCAGATCTGCCAGCTGCTTTATGTACTGGCAGCGGCACTCGTTCACGTGCGCGACCGTCGGCTGCTCGCTCTTTCGGTCGCGGGTGCCATGGCCGCCCTCTTCTTCGTGAAGATCACCGGCGCCGTCGCCGGCACCCTCATGTGCCTGATGGCCTTTGCGGCTGGGCGCTTGCCCTTCAAATCGGCGCTCGCGGCTGCGGCTCTGGTCCTGACCGTGCTTGCAATCGTCGAAGTCTCGCTTGGCGGGGTCTCCGCCTATCTCGCCGATATTCTTGCGCTGCTTTCCGTCAATGACGGCAGCCTGCTGCCGCGCCTGTTGCAAGCGGCGTCGCTGAATGCGGGCCTCTTGATCCCCGCCGGACTGCTTTGCCTGCTGCTGTTCGGAATCCACGCCGCATCTTTCGGCCAGTCGCTGCGACGGCTTGGCGCGAGCCCCTCTCCAGCGGCAGTCGGCAGAGCATTCGACCAGCCGTTCCTCTGGCTTGCCGCTTTCGTTTTGGCGGGCATTGTTTTCGAAAGCCAGAACACTGGTAGCCAGGCCTTCATTTTTCTGCTGCCGCTCCTCCTCAAACTCATCGTCGACGAGGCCGTTGGCGCTAGGTCCCGACCGGTTGTAATCGGCGTGGCCATGCTTGCGCTGGCAGCCGCCTTGCCGCCCATCACTGCCGTTACTCAGAAAAGTGCCCGCGCCTGGATCGGCGCGATCAACAACGTGCCGCTGGAAAACCGAAACCTTGGCACGATGGGGGCGGTCAATGTGCGGCCGATCCTGGCGCTGCGCGCCGAGCGCCTGCGCGAAATCTACCAGGCACAGCGCCCCGCTTTCGACGCCTTCTCCTCGGCCGGCGAACTTCCGTCGTTCCTGCTCTACAGCGACTTCGATTTCCAGGCAGGATGGCTGGCGAATGTGGACGAGGCCATCGACGCGATCCGGGCCTACGAAGCGGCAACCGGCATTCGCTTCCAGACGATCTTGAATATCGATTTCGCCAACCCGTTTCCCTGGCTGATGGACCGCAGCGCCCCGGAACATGTGGCGATCGGCGCTGATCCGTTCCGCGCCGTTCCGTCGCCGGATGCCGATGTTCTCGCTGCTGTCTCCGCCGTCGACATTGCGCTGGTGCCGACATGTCCAGTCACCAACGTCAACCAAACACTGCTGGCGCTCTACCTGCCAAGCCTCGAGCCGAACCACAGCCGTGTTAAGCTGACAGGCTGTTACGATGCCTTCGTACGCAACGGCCTGAAGCCTGCCCCGGGAGCCAAGAGTTCGTAGGCGACGACAGAACGAGGCAGGATGCCCTCGAATCAGAGTGCTGGAGCGCCCCTCGGACGTTCGTATTGAACGCAGGGCGTTCTAGGCGCCGGGCCGAAGCCTGCTCTCGCTCAACAGTCCGTTTTCCTCAAGGATGGGATAGGCAACGGATGCGATGTGGGCGTTGACGCGCTTCAAATCGCGCAGCATGTCGAGATGCAGGGAGCTCGTCTGCAAGCTCTGAACCAGCCCGTCGCGCAAGCGCTCGATGTGTCTCTCGGCCGAGCGCTTTTCCATATGCCGGACGTTGACCTTCACCTCGATGAGCTGCTTGGCGAGATCGGCGTTTCTCGTAACGAAGATCGTTTGCGCAACACGCAGGTTGTCGATCGTCAGGTTGAAGAGGCTCTTCAGTTCCTGATACCCCTCCTCCGAGAACTTCAGGCCGTTGTTCACCTTCTTGGCGATCTGCTCGCAGAGCCCTTTCTCGATGATATCGCCCATGTGCTCGAGATTGATGGCGTAGTCGATGATGACGATCGAACGGCGGCCGTCCTCGGGGCTCAAACCGTCACGGCCGAGCCGAGACAGGAAGATCTTCACCTCCTGCTGCAGGAGGTCGACCTGCTTCTCGAACTTCGCGATGTCGCGGATGTCCGACAGTTCGTTGTTGTTGAAGGCGTTCGCAGCGCGCATCAGCATCATCTCGACCAGGTCGCCCACGCGCAGGACCTCGCGGGTGGCACCGGAAAGCGCCATCACGGGAGTGTGCAGCGTCGCCTCGTCAAGATAGCGCGGGCCGGTTTCTTCAGCCTCGCCGTCGGGGATGAACCGGATCATCAGTTGCGACAGCAATCCGGCAAAGGGCCAGGCAAGGACAGCAACGGCCAGATTGAATGCAAGATGAATGTCGACCGGAAGGTTCTGTTGCGGCAACGGCAGGCTCTGGAGAAAACCGACGCTCACGCTTGTCAGAGGCAGCGCGATCAAACAGCCAATGGCGCGGACGACGAGATTGCCAAGGGTGACCCGCCGCGCCGATGGCGCCGACCCAAGGGTCGCCATCACGGGCGGGATGGCGCCACCGAGGTTGGCGCCAAGCACGAGCGCCACCGTCAGCCCAACGGTCAGGATGCCGGCCGACGACAAGGACAAGACCAGCATGACGACGGCCAGGCTGGAGGACGACGCAAAGGCAAGACCGGCCGAGAAGATCAACGCCACCGGCCAAGCGCTATCGAGCATCCCGAGGAAAGTCGCGAGCGCCGGGCTATCGCGCATCGGCTCCGTCGCCGCACCGAGCAGATGCAGCGAAAGAAGCATCAGGCCAATGCCGACGAATGCCGAACCGAGGCCCTGGCGCGCGTTCGATCGGCTGGCGCGGTGCAAGACGACGCCAACCAGAATGACAAGCGGCGACAACCACTCAATGCCCGTCGCGACGATCCAGGCCGTCATGGCGGTGCCCAGGTTGGCACCGAGCAGGACGATCTGCGCCATGCGCGAGCGGATCAGCCCCTTCTCAACAAAGGACGCGGTCATCAGCGCCGTGGCGGTCGAGCTTTGCAGGGCCAGTGTTGCGACAAGACCCGTCGCGAAGGAGCGGATCGATCCTTCTGTCCCTTGCGCAAGGCCGGCACGCAGCCGCGCCCCGAAGGCGCGCGTCACCCCGTCCTTGACGAGGGACAGCCCAAATAGAAGCAGCGCAACTGCCCCGAACAGGTTTACCATCACGATTGTTGATTGCATTGGCGTGTCTTCCTGCCGGCCGCTTCAGAATCGCTCGGCCTATGCAACACAACCACAGTTCCGAGGCGGATTCGAGCCAATGTGACAGATAAATTTCAATTGCCGGCTAATGAATCTGACATCCGTGTGACAACGCCCTTGGGACAGACCGACGCAGTGGGCACGCGTGAGGGGGCGCTCCACCGGATATAGGGTGACGGGCATTGAAAACCGGAGACTTTGCGCTGACGCGCGATCCCGCAAATGGGCGCAATTTGCGGCAAACAACCCTTCATTTCCTGTTTCGTTTGTTCTAAGGAACGATCTCGTTTGGCGAACAGCCACCGCAATACAACGAGGTTTCTGCCCCCATGCTCGAATTCCTGAGAACTGCCGCCCAGACCTGGGTCGTCAAAGGCCTGCTAGTCATTCTCGTGTTGTCGTTCATGGTGTGGGGCGGCTCATCGCTGACAATGACGAACCAGACGGACGCGGTGGTGACCGTCGGCGACGTCAAGGTGAAGGCGCCAGAATTCCGGCTTGCCTACGAAACAATGCTGGCGCAGGCCTCCCGCCAGATCGGCACGCGGCTGACGCCGCAGCAGGCTCGCGCCTTTGGCATCGAGCAGCGGGTCTATTCGCAGATCGTCGCCGGTGCAGCGCTTGACCAGCTTGCCAACGACATGAACCTCGGCCTGTCGCAGGATCGGCTTGCAAAGCTGATCGCCGACGACCCGGCATTCCACAGCGTCAACGGCCAGTTCGACCGGACGACGTTCTCGAGCGTGTTGCGCAATGCCGGCCTGCGCGAACAGGATTACATCAACAGCCAGAGCCAGACGGCGATCCGCTCGCAGATCGTCGACGCGCTGTCCGACGGCTATGCTGCTCCGAAGGTCCTCACCGACGCCATCGGCGCGTACCGCCACGAGACGCGGTCTGTCGACTACCTGCTGCTCTCGAACGCCAACATAGACGCGGTCAAGGCGCCGGGCGATGACGTGCTTTCCCCCTGGTACGACAGCCGCAAGGCCAACTACCGCGCACCGGAATACCGCAAGGTCAGCTACGTGAAGCTCGAGCCGGCGGACGTTGCCGATACGGCAGCCGTGACGGACGACGAGATCCGCACTGAGTACGACCGGCGCAAGGACAGCTTCCGGACGGCCGCATCGCGAACCATCGAACAGCTCGCCTTCCCGTCGCGCGCAGCTGCTGACGCTGCCTCGGTCAAGCTTGCCTCGGGCACGAGCTTCGATGATCTCTTCAAGGCCGAAGGCAAGAGCGCTGCGGACGTTCTTCTCGGGGACTTCACCAAGGACCGCGTGCCTGACGCCAAGATCGCCGATGCGGCCTTTGCCGTTCAAACGGACGGCGGCGTGACCCCGGTTGTCGACGGTGCTTTCGGCCCGGTCATCCTGCGCGTCACGAACATTCGCGCTGAAACCGTCCGCAGCCTAGACGAGGTCAAGAACGAGCTGCGCCAGGACATCGCCCTTTCCGCGGCGGGCGAAGAAGTCATGCGCCTGCACGACAAGATCGAGGACGAGCGGGCATCCGGCGCGCCGATCAAGGAAGTGGCCGATCAGCTCAAGCTGAAGCTGGTGACGATCGACGCAATCGATGCAACCGGCAAGGACAAGAACGGCGACGCAGTCGCTGGCCTGCCGGAGCAAGCGGCTCTTCTGCAGGAAGTGTTCAAGGCGGACGTCGGCGCAGAGACCCTGCCCGTGAACGTCGGCCGGGACGGCTATGTCTGGTTCGACCTCGACGAAGTCGTCCCCGCGCGCGACCGCACGCTCGACGAGGCGCGCGACGAGATCGGCGCCGACTGGATGGCTGAGCAGCAGCGCGCGGCCCTGGCCAAGCGGGCCGGCGAACTGAAGCAACGCCTGACGGACGGTGCAAAGCTAGCGGACATCGCGACCGAACTTGGCCTCGTTGTCGAAACCAAGACCGGCCTGACGCGCGCCACCTCGGATGCTGCTCTCAGCCCCGCAGCGGTCGCAGCCGCCTTCTCCGGCGCGAACGGCCATATCGCCAACGCAACCGGCCTCGGTGGCGAGGGACAGGTCCTGCTTCAGGTAACGTCCGTTGAAAATGCCGGCCCGGCAGACGCCCTGCAGGACGACAGCCGCCAGATCGATGCGCTGGCGCGCGTCAGCGGCGAAGATATCCTGGACCAGATGGTCGCAACGCTGCAGGCCGCCTACGGCGTTTCGATCAACCAGACGCTCGCCGAGACGGCACTCGCACAACGGTAGGTTCCGAGGAAATGAACGATGAGTGATCTCAAACCATTCGTTGCCAAGGTCGCCGCCCGCGAGCCGCTGAACCGCGAGGACGCGCGCGCCGCCTTCGAAATCATCATGTCGGGTGCGGCAACGCCGTCGCAGATCGGCGGCTTCCTGATGGCGCTGCGCGTGCGCGGCGAAACGGTCGATGAGATCGTCGGCGCGGTCGGCGCGATGCGCGCCCGCATGCTGCCGGTCGAGGCTCCGGCCGGCGCGGTCGATATCGTCGGGACCGGCGGCGACGGTGCCGGAACCTACAATATCTCGACGCTGGCTGCGCTGATTGTTGCCGGTGCCGGCGTGCCGGTCGCCAAACACGGAAACCGTGCCCTGAGCTCGAAGTCGGGCACCGCGGACGCGCTTTCATGCCTCGGCGTCAAGCTCGATATCGGCCCCGAAATCATTTCGCAGTGTATTCGTGATGCCGGTGTCGGATTCATGTTTGCCCAGCAGCATCACTCGGCGATGCGCCATGTCGGCCCGACGCGGGTGGAACTCGGAACGAGAACCATCTTCAACCTGCTCGGTCCGCTCTCCAATCCGGCCGGCGTGAAACGCCAGCTCGTCGGCGTCTATGCACCGCAGTGGGTTCAGCCGCTTGCGGAGGTGCTGCGCGATCTCGGCTCGGAAAACGTATGGGTCGTTCACGGCGAAGGCCTCGACGAAATCACCACGACCGGCACGACTGAAGTCGCCGCACTCGAAAACGGCAAGATATCGACCTTCACCCTCACGCCGGCCGATTTCGGCCTCGAGACGGTGACGCTCGATGCGCTCAAGGGCGGCGACGGCGCGCACAATGCCGTGGCGCTCCAAGCCGTGCTCGACGGTGCCGAGAACCCCTACCGGGACATTTCCCTTGCCAATGCAGCGGCTTCGCTGATGATAGCTGGACGGGCGAAGGACCTCACGGAGGGCATGGCGCTCGCCCGCCAGTCGCTTTCGAGCGGCGGCGCCAGGACGGCGCTGCAGCGCCTGATCAGCGTTTCGAACGCGGCCTGAGGAAGGATCGGCAGATGACGGATATCCTGCGCAAAATCGAAGCCTACAAGCGCGACGAGATCGCGGCTGCGAAATCGCAAGTCTCGCTCGATGCGCTCAAGGCGCGAATCGCCGAGCAGTCCGCTCCGCGCGGTTTTCACAAGGCCCTCATTGCGCGCAAAGAGGCGGACGCGTTCGGGCTGATCGCCGAGATCAAGAAGGCGAGCCCTTCCAAGGGCCTTATCCGCCCGGACTTCGATCCGCCGGCACTTGCCAAGGCCTATGAGGCCGGTGGTGCGGCCTGTCTCTCGGTGTTGACGGACGCACCGAGTTTTCAGGGTGCGCCGGCATTTCTTGAAGCAGCTCGCGCCGCCTGTGCGTTGCCGGCGCTGCGCAAGGACTTCATGTTCGACACCTATCAGGTGTTCGAGGCCCGGGCCTGGGGTGCGGATTGCATCCTCTTGATCATGGCGTCGCTTAGCGACGACGACGCCCGTCGGCTCGAGGACGCGGCGTTCGCGCTCGGCATGGACGTGCTCATTGAAGTCCACGACGCAGAAGAGATGGAGCGTGCGCTGATGCTCGCCTCGCCGCTCGTCGGGATCAACAACCGCAATTTGAGGACGTTCGAGGTCGATCTCGCCGTTTCGGAACAGCTCGCGGCGATGGTGCCGGCCGACCGCCTTCTCGTCGGTGAAAGCGGGATCTTCACCCACGAGGATTGCCAGCGGTTGGAAAAGAGCGGAATCACCACCTTCCTTGTTGGCGAAAGCCTGATGCGCAAGAGCGATGTCGAGGCCGCCACGCGCACACTCCTGACCGGCGCGACAAACACGGTGGCGGCCGAGTGATGGGTAAGCCGACGCTCACACATCTTGGTGGCAGCGGCGAAGCGAACATGGTGGATGTCGGCGACAAGACCGAAACGGTGCGCGTCGCCGTTGCCGAAGGCCATGTCCGCATGAAGCCGGAAACGCTGGCACTCATCCTGGAAGGCGATGCCAAGAAGGGCGATGTCATCGGCACTGCCCGGCTCGCGGGCATCATGGCCGCCAAGCAGACGTCCAGTCTCATTCCGCTCTGCCATCCGCTGATGCTGACGAAGGTGACGGTCGACATCACGCCCGACCCCAGTCTTCCGGGCCTTCGGGTCGAAGCCCTTGCCAAGCTCACGGGCCGCACCGGCGTCGAAATGGAAGCGCTGACCTCGGTGAGCGTTGCCTGTCTCACGATCTACGACATGGCAAAGGCCGCCGATCGCGAGATGGAGATCGGCGGGATAAGGCTCGTCAGCAAATCCGGCGGCCGCTCCGGCGACTATCAGCGCGAAGGGAAATAGGGCCATGTCGCTGCTATCCGTCGAAGACGCGCTCGACCGAATCCTCCGCAGCGCCAATCCGCCGCAACTGGGCGAGCTGGTCGGCCTCAATGACGGGCTTGGGCGTGTGCTGTCGCAGGATATCCCGGCACGCGTTACGCACCCCGCCTTCGACAATTCGGCGATGGACGGCTATGCCGTTCGCCACGACGACATCGCCACCATCGGCGCAGAAGTGACAGTGATCGGCCAGTCGGCGGCAGGCCATGGTTTCAAGGGTGAGCTTAAGCCTGGTGAGGCCGTGCGCATCTTCACCGGCGCACCGGTGCCGTCCGGCGCAGATACGGTGATCATCCAGGAAGACACCGAGCGCCTGCCCGGCAACCGCGTCCGAACCAAATTCGTGCCCGGCAAGGGCCGGCACATCCGGGCGGCCGGTCAGGACTTTACGGCCGGGGAAGCAGCGCTTTCGGCTGGTGACGTGCTCGATGCAGGACGGCTGACGCTCGCCGCAGGCATGAATCACGCGAGCCTCCCCGTCTTCAGGCGTCCCCGTGTCGCTATCCTTGCCACCGGCGACGAACTGCTGCCTCCCGGCAGCGCTCCAGGCGACGACCAGATCATTGCCTCCAACAGCTTCGGCGTGGCGGCGATTGCACGCGAGAATGGCGCCGAAGCGATCGATCTCGGCATCGCAAGCGACGAAAGCGACGCCATTGCGGCAAAGATCGCGCAGGCACGGGCCGCGGATGCCGACGTGATCGTGACGCTTGGTGGTGCTTCGGTTGGCGACCATGACCTGGTCCAATCGACGCTGCTTGCCTGTGGCATGACGCTTGATTTCTGGCGCATCGCGATGCGGCCGGGAAAGCCGCTGATGGTGGGGCAACTCGGCACAGCTACAGTGCTTGGCTTGCCAGGCAACCCGGTCTCTAGCCTCGTTTGCTCGCTGCTCTTCCTCGAACCCCTGCTGCGCAAGCTTGCTCGCCTGCCGGGACGTGAGCGCATGGCGACCGCGCGACTGGCAAGCCCGCTGCCGGCCAACGACCTCCGGCAGGACTACGTGCGCGCGCGGCTCTCCAGGGCCGATGACGGAAGCCTGATCGCCCACCCGTTCTCGCGGCAGGACTCGTCGATGATGAAGGTCTTTGCGCAGTCTGATTGCCTGATCGTGCGTGCGCCGTTCGCGCCAGAGGCCCCCGCTGGCGGCGCCTGCGACATCCTGAGACTGCGCTGAAATCAGAGACGGGCGCGATCCCCATCACGGTTCGCCCCTCTGTCGGTCCACGAGACGAGAGCCCACCACACCGCGCTTGATCTGAAAGGTCGCTGCCGAGCTTTGCCAGCATCGATCAGGGGGAAGCACGCAAACGCGTGCTCCAGGAGAAATGTTGCCCTCGGCCCAGGCAGAGGCGCCCGAACCACGATCTCAATAGATCGCAATCAGTTGGCGACTTCGTCGCTGCGGCTGACCAGGATCTTGTCGATACGACGGGCGTCCATATCGATCACCTCGAAGCGATAACCGTGGGCGATCGCAATATCGCCCTCCTCCGGCGTCTTGCGCAATTGCTGCACGAGGAAACCGGCGATCGTCTCGAAGTTGCCGTCGGCATCGATCCCCTCGATACCGATCGTCAGATGGATTTCGTCGATGGGCGTACGGCCGTCGACCAGGTAGCTGCCGTCTTCGCGCTGGCGGATCAGGGCATGCTCAATGTCATCGTAGTTCGACGGCAGCACGCCGACGATCGCTTCGAGGATGTCGGCGATGGTGATGATGCCCTCGGTGCTTCCATACTCGTCGACAATCATCGCCATGTTGATGCTCGACGCCTTGAAGGCTTCCAAGGCCTTCAGGCACGACGCCGTCTCCGGCAGCGTGTGAATTTCCTTGATGTACTTGCGCACGTCGAACGCACCGGATGTCGGAGCGTTCAGGATTTCCTTCGCCAGAACCGCGCCGAGAACTTCGCCGCTCGGCCCATCGACCACCGGATAGCGAGAATGGCCGAACTGGGTAATTTTGCGGCCAACCATCTCCAGGCTGTCGTTGACGTCGATGAAGCTCACCTCGGTGCGATGGGTCATGATCGACTTCACGTTCCGGTCGCCGAGCCGGATGATCCGGCGCAGCATTTCGTGCTCCGACTTCTCAATGGCACCACTTTCGACGCCTTCGGCCATGATCGCGTGGACTTCCTCCTCGGTCACATGGTCGGGATCATCCGGACGAATGCCAAGCAGACGCATGGCGAGCGACGCCGCGGTCTCGAAGAGGTAGACGACCGGAGCTGCAATCCGCGACAGAAGAAGCATCGGGCGCGCGACAAACATCGCCAGCGCCTCGGAGTTTTTCAGCGCCAGCTGCTTCGGAATGAGCTCGCCGATGACCACGGACAGGAACGTGATGAGCGTGACGACAAGCACGAGCGCGACCGTGTTGCCGTAGGGATGGATCCAGGCGATCTCATCAAGCAAGGGGGCGAATTTTGCCGCGATCGTCGCGCCGCCGTATGCGCCGGCCAACGTGCCGACAAGGGTGATGCCAACCTGCACCGTGGACAGGAACTTGCCAGGATCTTCAGCAAGCCTCAGCGCCACTTCGGCGCGCTGATTTCCCTGTTTTGCCATCTGGCGAAGCATGGGCTTGCTTGCCGAGACGATTGCCATTTCCGAGAGAGCAAAAAATGCATTGATCAAAAGCAGGACGAAAATGACAAAAAACTCGGACATGGTCTCCAGATCACCGTTGACGAAAGCCGCTCCGCGAGGAACGGCCCTTCACCAGATAAGGCCAGCGAACGATCTGAGCAAGCGCAAGCGTTGAAATCGATGCAATCTTTTGAACATTGAATGCGGCAAGCATTCGTTTCTTGAACAATGCCGACCAGCGTTGGATCAGTTGTGTTTGTGCAGGGCGCTGCGAACACGCTCCCGGCCGATCTTGATCACATTCTCCATCGCGAGCCGCGCACCCATTTCGTCGCGCCGGCCGATTTCCTCAACGATGCGAATATGATTGCGAGCGACATCGTCGATGCCGCCTTTTTCGGCGACGGGCGAGCTCAGCTTGAAGACGCCGACCAGAGCTGCCTCGATCAAGCCGCCGACGGTTCGCATGAAGGGATTTCCGGAGGCCTCGGCAACGGCAAGATGGAACTTCAGGTCCGCGACAGCGAGGCTCTCGGCCGTATGACCCAGTTCGCCCATGGCGACGGCCAGACGCATCATGCGGCTGATCTCGGCTTCCGAGGCGTTGCGTGCGGCAAGCGCTGCGGCATGCGGCTCGAAGGCCAGGCGCACTTCACTGAGGTGGTAGAGGAAATCTTCGTCGACGCCGCATTCGAAATGCCATGTGAGGATATCGCTGTCGAACAGGTTCCAGTCGTTGCGTGGCGTCACGCGGGTTCCGATGCGCGCGCGCGGCACGACCAGCCCCTTGGCGGCCAACGTCTTCATCGCCTCGCGCAGCACCGTCCTCGATACCTTGAAGCGCGCTGCGAGTTCCGGATCCCCCGGCAGGATCGACCCCACTGGAAACTCGCCGGATATGATCGCCTTTCCAAGTTGGTCGACGACGTGTGCGTGGCTCGTTCGCTTGCGCGAGCCGGACACCACGGTTTCCAGCAAACTCCTGTTCAATCGATCTCCTCCAGGCACTCCCCTGCCTGATGCCTGCCACCAAAGGCTCCCCGCATACGAGACGGGGAACACGTCATTTTGTGCAACGAATGTAGTTTGAACTGCCGATTCCGGAAAGCCCCGGCACGGGCACAAAATCGCATTCCGCGCAGTGCGAAAGGCGGCAGCAACCTATGCGCGCCAGAAACAACAAACCCCGCGTTTCGGCGGGGTTTGTCGGCTCTCTCGTTAACGATACCGCTTACTTCGGCAGCTGGTCGTCGACGCCTTCGACGTAGAAGTTCATGCCGAGCAGCGTGCCGTCGTCAGACGACGCACCGGCTGCAAGCCACTCGCTGCCGTCCTGCTTCTTTAGCGGGCCGGTGAAGGGCTTCAGTTCGCCCGACTTGATCTTGGCTTCGGTTTCCTCGGCCAGCTTCTTAACGTCGTCAGGCATGTTGGTGTAGGGCGCCATCGTCAGGATGCCGTCCTTCAGGCCGTCCCAGCTCGAAGTCGTTTCCCACTTGCCGTCGAGGAATGCCTGCGTGCGCTTGATGTAGTAGGCGCCCCAGGTATCGACGATTGCCGTCAGCTGGGTCTCAGGGCCGGCCTTGATCATGTCGGACGCCTGGCCGAAGGCCTTGATGCCACGCTCGGCGGCAACCTGCATCGGAGCGGTCGTGTCGGTGTGCTGGGTCAGGATATCCACGCCCTGGTCGACCAGCGCCTTGGCGGCATCGGCTTCCTTGCCCGGGTCAAACCAGGTGTTTGCCCACACGACCTTGATCTTGAAGTCCGGGTTGACCGAACGGGCGCCAATGACAAAGGAGTTGATGCCCATCACCACTTCCGGGATCGGGAAGGAGGCGATGTAACCGGCGACACCCTTCTGCGACAGCTTGGCGGCGATCTGGCCCTGGATGTAGCGGCCTTCGTAGAAGCGGCTGTTGTAGGTCGCGACGTTCGCCGCGGTCTTGTAGCCGGTTGCATGCTCGAACTTCACGTCCGGGAACTTCTCGGCGATTTTGATCGTCGCGTCCATGAAGCCGAAGGACGTGGTGAAGATCAGGCCGCAACCCGAGCGTGCCAGACGCTCGATGGCGCGTTCCGCATCCGGACCTTCCGGCACGTTTTCAAGGAACTGCGTCTCGATCTTGTCGCCAAGCGCCTTTTCCAGTTCCTGGCGGCCGATGTCGTGCGCCTGGGTCCAGCCGCCATCGGTCTTCGAACCGACGTAGACGAAGCAGATCTTGGCCTTTTCCTGGGCGCTTGCACCCGTGGCAAAGCCGATCGCGGCCGCGGTGCTTGCGAGGACGAGCAGTAGTTTCTTCATTTTCTTGACCTCTGTCGGTTTGAGAAATGTCCGTCTGAAATGCTTGCTTTTACCGGTCCGGCACAAACGGTTTGCCGAGCGATGCCGGCGTGTTGATCAAGGTCATGCGCCGGTTATGGGAAATGAGAATGAGCACAACGATCGTCGCGAGATAGGGAAGCGACGACAGGAACTGCGAGGGAATGCCGATGCCGAAGGCCTGGGCATGCAGCTGGCTGATCGAGACGGCGCCGAAAAGGTAGCCGCCTGCCACGAGCCGCCACGGCCGCCATGACGCAAAGACGACCAGTGCCAGCGCGATCCAGCCGCGACCGGCCGACATGTTCTCCACCCATTGCGGCGTATAGACCAATGACAGCTGCGCGCCGGCCAGACCGGCACAGGCGCCGCCGAACATCACAGCAAGATAGCGCGTGCGGATGACGTTGACACCGAGCGCATGGGCCGATGCATGGCTGTCGCCGACAGCGCGAAGCTTGAGGCCGGCGCGGCTCTTAAACAGGAACCAGTTCACGCCGGCGACGATCGCGATCGAAAGATAGAAAATGATGTCCTGATGAAAAAGGAGCGGGCCGAGATAGGGAATGTCAGACAGCAGCGGAATGGCGATCGGCTGCAGCTTGATGCCCTGGATGCCGAGGAAGCTCTCGCCGAGCATGCCGGAGACGCCGATCCCGAGCAACGTCAGGGCAAGACCAGTCGCCACCTGGTTGGCGACCAGCGTCAACGTCAGGAAGCCGAAGAGCAGCGAAAAAAGCGCGCCGCAGGCGACGCCGCCAAGCATGCCGAGATAGGGCGATCCGGTCATCTGGGTGATCGCGAAGGCGGAGACCGCCCCCATGATCATCATGCCCTCGACACCGAGATTGAGGACGCCGGATCGCTCGGTCACCAGTTCGCCGATTGCAGCCAGCACCAGCGGGGTTGCGGCGGTGATGACGCTCAGAAGGATCGCTTCAACGATACCCATCAGCGGCTCCCCTCGGGGTTCTTGCCGGTCAATCGATCGAAGACCAGCCGGATGCGGTAGTGAATGAGTGTGTCGCAGGAGAGCACGAAGAACAGCAACAGCCCCTGGAAAACGCGCGTCACCTTTTCCGAAACGCCAATCGAAAGCTGTGCGGCCTCGCCGCCAAGATAAGTCAGCGCCAGAACCAGGCCCGCGGCAACGATGCCAAGCGGATTGAGGCGACCGAGGAAGGCGACGATGATGGCGGTAAAGCCGTAGCCGGGCGAGATGACCGGGCGCAGCTGCTGGATCGCGCCGCTGACTTCGGAAATGCCGGCAAGCCCGGCGAAAGCGCCCGAAAGCAGCATCGAGAACCAGATCATCCGCCGCGACGAGAAGCCGGCAAAGCGCCCTGCCCGCGCCGACTGGCCGAGAACGGAAATCTCGAAGCCCTTCAGCGTGTAGCGCATCATGAACCACACGAGGATTGCCGCGATGATCGCGAAGGCGAAGCCCCAATGGGTCCGTCCCGATGCAATCATCTCCGGTAGGATCGCGTCGGCGGCAAAGGTTCGCGTTTCGGGAAAGTTCATGCCGCCGGGATTGCGCCAGGGACCGCGCACCAGCCAGTCGAGGAAGAGCTGTGCGACATAGACCAGCATCAGGCTCGTCAGGATCTCGTTGGTGTTCATGTGCGCCTTGAGGAAGGCGGGGATGGCGGCAAAGAGCGCACCGCCGAGCATGCCCATCAGCATCATCAGCGGCAGCACCAGGGGCGACTGCCAGTCATAAAAGACGACCGGCAGGATCGAACCGGCGATCGCGCCCATGATGAACTGGCCCTCGGCGCCGATATTCCAGTTGTTGGAGCGAAAACAGACGGACAGTCCGACGGCAATCAGGATCAAAGGTGCCGCCTTGATCGCCAGTTCGTGCAGCGACCAGACTTCGCTCAAGGGCTCGACGAAGAAGCTGTAGAGCGCCATGACCGGGTTCTTGCCGAGCAGCGCGAACATGATGCCGCCGAAGACGATCGTCAGCAGGAAGGCGATGAACGGCGACAGGATCGAAAACAGCGTGGAGACCTTGGCGCGCTTTTCCAGTTCAATGCGCATGCGCGGCCTCCGTGCCTTCCGTCTTGCCGTACATGCCGCCCATCAGGAGACCGATCTTTTCGCGCGAAAGCTCCTGCGCCGGATAGGGATCGGAAAGCCGCCCATCGCTGATGACGGCGATTTCCGTCGCCACTTCGAAGATTTCGTCGAGATCCTGGCTGATCACGAGCACCGCCGAGCCCGCCTTGGCGAGATCGACCAGCGCCTGGCGAATGCGGCTTGCGGCGCCCGCGTCCACGCCCCAGGTCGGCTGGTTGACGACGAGCACGCTCGGCTGGCGGTCAAGCTCTCGACCGACGATAAATTTCTGCAGGTTTCCGCCCGACAGAGAGCCTGCCGGCGGGTCTTCGCCGCTCTTGCGCACGTCCATCGCCTCGGAAATGCGCTTTGCAGCGCTTGCGACGGCATCGCGCCGGATGATGTTGAGGAAACCGCCGCCGAGAAACGCCTTGGCGTCCGAGCGGCTGCGGGCCAGCACCAGATTGTCTGAAAGCGGTAGTGCCGACACGGCCGCGTGACCGTGGCGCTCTTCGGGAACGAAACCGGCGCCCATCAGACGGCGCGTATTGATGTTCTTGCTGCCGACGGACTTCTGCCGGATCTGCACCGCATTGTCGTCGGCAACCGGATACTCGCCGGACAAGGCATCGAAAAGCTCGCCCTGGCCGTTGCCGGCCACTCCGGCGATAGCCAGCACTTCGCCGGCATGCACCTTGAGACAGATGTTCTTCAGCGACACGGCAAAGGGCGTGCGCGCGGGCACCGTCAGATGGCGGGCCTCGAGCTGAACCTGCCCCTTGGTGCTGGTACCCGCCGCGCTTACGGCCGCCACATCGCCGCCGACCATCATGCGCGCCAAGGACGAAGGCGTCTCCGCCTTCGGATCGCAGGCCCCGGTCACCTTGCCGTGGCGCAGCACCGTCGCGCGATCGCAGATGCGCTGAACTTCCTCGAGCCGATGGCTGATATAAAGAACCGAGCGCCCTTCGGCCTTCAGCTTGTAGAGCGTCTCGAAAAGGCGGTCCGCTTCCTGTGGCGTCAACACGGAGGTCGGCTCATCGAGAATGATGAGCCGCGGGTTCTGCAGCAGCGCGCGTACGATCTCGATGCGCTGGCGTTCACCAACCGAGAGATCGGCCACATGTGCCTTCGAGTCGAGCGGAAGGCCATAGGCATGCGACAGCCGCGAGGCCTCGTCCGCGACCTTGGCAAGGGAGATGTTCGCATCCAAGGAAAGCGCAATGTTCTCAGCGACAGTCAGCGCCTCAAACAGCGAAAAATGCTGAAAAACCATGCCGATGCCGAGCTTGCGGGCCGCGGCCGGATTGGCAATGCGCACGCTCTGGCCCTGCCAGTGGATCTCGCCGGCCGTCGGCGCCAGGACGCCGAACAGCATCTTCACCAGTGTCGATTTTCCGGCACCGTTTTCGCCGAGAAGGGCGTGGATCTCGCCCGGTTCAATCTGCAGATTGATCCCATTGCAGGCTGCAAAGCTGCCAAACAATTTCGTCAGGTTGCTCACAGTCAACAGGTGACCGTTCGCCGCTACTCCCTCAACAGGCACGCTGCCCTCTTTCCCCTCTGTCGATCCGCGTCCGCCTTAGGGCTTCGATCACGGAATCAGCAGTGTTGTTCCACTCGTTTTTCTTGTCTCAAGATCCGTATGCGCCCGACCGGCATCGGCAAGCGGATAAGTCTGATTTATATTGATACGCACTTTGTTGCTTTGCACAATATCAAACAGGGAATTTGCACACGCTTCCAGCGCAGGCCGCGTGGCGACGTAACCAAAGAGTGTCGGACGCGTCGCGAAAATCGACCCCTTCTGCGCGAGAATGCCGATGCTGAACGCGTCTACCGGGCCGGACGAATTGCCGAAGGAGACCCATAGGCCGCGCGGCTTCAGGCAATCGAGCGAAGCCGGATAGGTGTCGCGACCAACGGAATCGTAGACAACGTCGACGCCGCGGCCGTCCGTCAATTCCTTGACGCGAGCGACGAAATCGTCGGTGCGGTAGTTGATCACGTGGTCGTAGCCGTGCGCCAGCGCCAGATCGATCTTGTCCTGCGATCCCGCAGTGCCGATGACCGTCGCACCGAGCGCCTTTGCCCATTGCCCGGCGATGAGGCCGACACCACCGGCGGCGGCGTGAAACAGGATCGTCGTGCCCGGACCGACCTGATAGGTCTGGTTGAGCAGATATTGCGCCGTCATGCCCTTCAGCATCATCGCGGCCGCGGTCTCAAGGCTGATGCCATCCGGCACCCTGACGAGCTGCGAAGCATCGACATTGCGCTCGCTGGCATAGGCACCGTCAGCCGAAGCATAGGCGACACGGTCGCCGACTGAAAACAGGCTGACGCCGTCGCCGACGGCGGTCACGGTGCCCGCGCCTTCCTTGCCCGGCACGAAGGGCAGGCCCGAGGCCGACTTGTAGAGGCCGGTGCGGAAGTAGACGTCGATGAAGTTGAGGCCAACGGCGGCCTGGCGAATCTGCACCTCGCCCGGCCCCGGTGGCGAAAGAGTGACGCCCTCGAGTTTCAGGACCTCAGGTCCACCAAGTTCGCGTACCACAATCGCCTGCGCCATTGCCTGCTCCTATTTCCGGCCGAGACTTGGGAAAATCTGCAGCACGAAGCCAATCACATAGAGATAGATGCCCGTTACGACAAAACCGGTCACGACCCAGGCGGGCGTCGCGAAATGCAGCAGCAACGCGTAGATGCCCAGCGCCGACCAGGCGAAGAATATGCCGAGATTGAGTGGCCGCAGCCGCTGCACCCGGACCGGATGGAGAAAGTTGATCGGCAGGAAGGTCAGGGCCACCGACACGAAGACAACGATCGACGCCGTCAGTTCGCTCGCCTGGATGACGAACAGCGTAAAGACGATCATGTTCCAGACGACAGGAAACCCGGAGAAGAAGTACTCGTCCGTCTTCATGCCCATGTCGGCATAGTAGATCGCGCTCGACACGACGATCGCACCGGCCGCCACGAAGGACCAGGGCTCGCCGATCATGCCGCTCTGATAGAGCGCGAAAGCCGGCAGCAAGACATAGGTCACGTAGTCGATGACGTTGTCGAGGGTGTCGCCAGACCAGTTGGGCAGCACTTCCTTGACCCGCACCTTGCGCGCGATGGGGCCATCGATACCGTCGACGAACAGAGCAAGTCCCAGCCACCAGAACATATCGACGAAGCGATGTTCAGCGGCAGCCACCACGCCCAGGAAGGCAAGGAACGATCCCGAAGCAGTCAAGATATGCACGGAGAAGGCGCGGATCTCGGCGTAGGGAACTCGTCTGTAGTTAAAGAACTTCATTAGCGGACGACGCCTACCCCTATTGTTTTCCCCGTGCGGGCGTGGAAGCCCACCGCGGCCGCTCTGCGGCGCATTGGGCGTAATATGCACCCTTTGCAACGCATCGCCACTAAAATTCAAGCGTTGCAGCCTCCGTTCGCCACATTGTCCTGTGGACACGTTCAAATTGCTTCTGCGCTGATTCTACCCATTTATTTCGCGCTCGCCCGCGACTAGAGGTATGATCGAGGCCAGATCAAGGGGCCCCAATGCGCGCGGAAAGGGCTTGCTGCACCATGGATCACTACGACATCGCCATCATCGGTGCCGCGCTTGCCGGATCGCTCGCCGCCATTGCGCTTGCCGACGCCGGCTACCGCGTTGCGCTGATCGGCCCGGAGGCGGCGGTTGCCGATGGCCGCACCACGGCTCTGATGGACCAGTCGATCACGTATCTGAAGGCGTTGGAGCTCTGGGAGAAGATCGAGCCGCTGACGGCGCCGCTTTCCACCATGCGCATCCTCGACGGCACCAATCGGCTCCTGCGTGCGCCGCCAGTCAACTTCCGGGCCTCCGAGGTCGGGTTCGACGCCTTCGGCTACAATATCCCGAATGCGCCCTTTATCGACATCCTCAGGCAGCGGGCAGAAGCGAGCCCCACGCTAACGCGCATTACGACCTCGGCAATCGGCTTCGACCTCTCCGATACGGCCGCGACGATCGAGCTTGCCGATGGCGGCCGCTGCAGCGCCGATCTGCTCGTCGGTGCCGACGGTCGCCGTTCGCCGGTGCGAGAGGCTGCAAACATCTCCGCCAGCACCTGGTCCTATCCACAAACGGCGGTCGTCCTCAATTTTGCGCATGAGCTGCCGCACCAAAACATTTCGACCGAGTTCCACACCGAAAGCGGTCCTTTCACGCAAGTGCCCCTGCCCGGCAACCGCTCCAGCCTTGTCTGGGTGCGCAAGCCCGACGATGCCACACAAACGCTGTCGCTGGATCTTGCCGCGCTGTCGCGCGCCGTCGAGGACCGGATGCAATCGATCCTCGGCAAGGTGACTGTCGAGGGCACGCCGCAGTCCTTCCCGCTTTCGGGCATGACGGCGCAGCGGTTCGGCAAGGGGCGCGTTGTGCTTCTCGGCGAGGCGGCGCACGCCTTCCCGCCGATCGGCGCGCAGGGGCTCAACCTCAGCCTGCGCGACGTGATGACGCTCGTCGAACTCATCGGCGCGCCGAAGGGAGAATCGCTCGCCGCCGATACCGGCAACCGTTTCGACAGCCGTCGGCGTCTCGACATTGTCAGCCGCACGGCGAGTGTTGACCTCCTCAACCGCTCGCTGCTCTCAGGCTTCCTGCCTGTCCAGGCGTTGCGGGCGCTCGGCCTTCACGTGCTGTCCGCCGTCGGACCGCTGCGTAGCCTCATGATGCGCGAGGGCGTCCATCCGGGCAGCGCCCTCAACGCGCTTAAGGATGGCTTAAGGGAAAAGATCGGTCGGAAGAGCGCCTGAGCGGATCAGGTAAAGGAGACCCGTCACCGTCGCCACCGACAGTGTCGTGGTGATCAGGATCGTCGCCGAAGCCCGCTCCTGCCAGACGCCATATTGATGACCGATGACGAAGACGTTGGTCGCTGTCGGCAGTGCCGCAAGCAGGACGGCGGTCTGGACCCAGATCGGGTCGTAATTGCCCGTCAGGCTCATCGCCACAAACATGATGATCGGATGCAGCACGAGCTTTGCCGGCACGATGTAGCCGATCTCGACCGGAATGCGCTTGATTGGCCGGAGCGCCAGGGTAACGCCCATGGCAAAGAGCGCACAGGGTGCCGCGCATTGGGCGAGATAGTCGATCAGCCTCTGCATGGGCACCGGCGGCTGGACGGCGAAGAAAGCGGCAACGACGCCGGCAAGCGTCGCCAGTATGAATGGGTGAAGGATGATCTTGCGCGCGACACTCGCGGCAAGCACCAGCGGCTTTTCCTGCCGGCCACCGGCAATTGCCATCATCGCCGGGGCGACGGCAAAATGCGCTGCGTTCTCGAAGCTGAAAATCAGCGCCACCGGCACCGCGGCCGCGTCTCCGAGCGCCAGAAGCGCCAGGCCCGGCCCCATGTAGCCGATATTGCCATAGGCTGCGCCAAAGCCCTGGATCGTCGCCTCAGCAATGGAGTTGCGTCGCACGTAGACGCCGACCAGAAATATCAGCGAAAAGACGATGTAGGTCGCCCCGACAGTGGTCAGGATAAAGTCAGCCCGCGCGAGTTGCTCGATCGGCGTGCGCGACACAAGC
The DNA here is from genome assembly GCF_035999185.1 of Ensifer sp. Lineage (GTDB taxonomy): Bacteria > Pseudomonadota > Alphaproteobacteria > Rhizobiales > Rhizobiaceae > Ensifer. The sequence continues at coordinate 90,289 of NZ_DASYHB010000109.1, forward strand.
TTGAAGAACAGAGCCGGCAGCGCGAGGTATATGATGAAGGTGTTCAGCCACCCCATCGCTTCGCCCGGATGATGGACGAAGCGCGCCGTCAAGTAGCCCAGGAAGATCAAGCCGAAGAAGGGCAGCACCAGGCCCGCGATTTCCGTCATGTCTCCACCCCGCCCTTGCCACTTTCGTTTCCCCCGCACGCGGTCGCGCCAGGGCGACACGCCTAGCCCAGGTCAGAGCCCGAGCATTAGGCCAGTCCTGTCGAAAAGTGATTCCGAAATACGAGGGAATGCCCTAGCCGATTTTCATCAGGATCGGGAAGGTCTGCTGGAACCAGATGGCAACGGAACTGATGAAACCGAACAGGAATGCAAGGCCGGCAAGCACCAGAAGCCCGCCCATCAGCTTCTCGATCAGGCCGAGATGGCGGCGGAAGCGGAAGAGGAAGCGCATGAACGAGCCTGAAAAGGCAGCCGCGATCCAGAACGGTACGGCGAGACCCAGCGAATAGATCGCGAGCAACAGGGCGCCGTCGCCGACGGTGTCGCGCGCAGCGGCAACGCCGAGGATCGTTCCGAGCACCGGGCCGATGCAGGGCGTCCAGCCAAAGGCAAAGGCCAGCCCCATGATATAGGCGCCCGAGAGCGTCGCCGGCTTGCCGCCGCCCTGAAAGCGGGCTTCGCGCGCCAGCAAGCCGATCTTGAACACGCCGAGGAAATGCAGGCCCATGATGATGATAATGACGCCGCCGACCCGCGACAGCAGATCCATATGCTGCCTGAGAAGCAGGCCGATGGACGAAGCCCCTGCCCCGAGCGCCACGAAGACGGTGGCAAAACCGAGCGTAAAGAGCAGCGCCGCCGGCAGAACCGCCCGCCTGGTGCTGCCGATCGTCGCCGCATCGCCGCTGCGAAACTGGTCGACCGAGACGCCGGCCATATAGCAGAGATACGGCGGCACCAGAGGCAGGACGCAGGGCGACAGGAACGAGAGCGCGCCGGCAAGAACGGCGGTCCAGATGGAAATATCGGCAATCGACAACGGCAAGAACTCCGGCACGCGGCATTTGGGCTATCCCTTAGCCGCAGGATCATAATGATACCAATCACCTTTTGGCGATCATGGTGCCTGCCCCTTTGTTCGGGAAAATCGCAATTTTTCGGTTGACCGGCGGGAAACACGCGTGCATATGTCCGCCCACTTCCGCCGGGCTTCACGGCCGCGGCCAGGGAGCGCGTAGCTCAGCCGGTAGAGCAACTGACTTTTAATCAGTAGGTCCAGGGTTCGAATCCCTGCGCGCTCACCATTTAAAATCAGATATTTAGCCGAAACTTTCTTGCCCATCGCGGGATAGCCAGTCGCCACCGAGTCGCCAATTCGGCGAACAAGAGCCACTCCTCTATTGTGGCTCCTTAACCGAGACCCAGATGTTCTTCTGTGTGGCGACGCTTTCGTACCAGTTCAAGCCGTACTCCAACACCGAAACAACATCTCCAAGCACCGGAATCCGCCCGATGGCCAATTTAGCGGTAAAGAACCAAGGGCTTGCGTTCAGTTCCTTATATCGCGCCAAAAACTTGATCTCACGGGATGCCTTTTTAATGTCAGCCCGGATCCTGGTTTCAACCGATGGGTCGCGACTTCCCACCTCGGACAGCCACTCGAAAATTCTCTCGCGTAGTCTGGACATTTCGCGAGAATTTGCCATTTCGATTGCTTCCTCTATCCCTCTAGGATCAGGAACAACGCGCAACTCGTCACGGAAACTCACAGAAACTAAAGCAGCTAGACCTGCTGCTTCTTCCTTTTTTTGAGGCGAAACATAGGGAAGCCTGGCTCCTGGGCTTCCTGCAGCCAAGGCCTTTTCCTCGACGGCAGACCAGAAAATCGTCGCAAAATGCCTGACGTAAAAATCGTCCAACTTGTCGAGCCAGAGTTCGAAGTCTGGATCTCGAAGCAAAACTTCAGGAATGCCTTCGAACTTTGCTAGGGCCTCTTCAAAGCCAATGCCGTAGCCCCAGGGAGATGCGGATAGATCTCTTGCGTACCAATTGGTCAACAAATCGACCGCCCCGAGTGCCGCCTCCTTGATCATTGTGTTCCCGGTGTAGAAAGTCGCATTGCGACGGAGCCTCGCCGTCGCGCTCATTCTTTCTTTGACCAAAGAAGCGTGTAGAATTGGAAGAATTTGGTTTCGCTGCTCTTCGAATGACCGATAGGCGCGATCGTGGCACTCCGTCATGAGGGCGCTGATCGCCTCCTCGTGGATGCCAATTGTTTCCGACAACTGCGAAGCCCTGATAATACGGGGCGAAACGGACCGATATTGGAATCCAGCTCGAGAGGCCAGTCCCTCCAACCTGAATTCAGACTCCGTCCCCTCAATCTCTGGAAATAGGCAGAGGTAGGAGAGGATTTGTGAATTCTGACCGAGTCCTTTGACCGCGTCTGAAAAATCGTGGAGTTCTCCATAGACATAGTCATCCCGCGTCAAGAGACCTTCTCGTAGCGCCTGTGCCTCAAGTGCCGCTTGAAGTGTGGGGGCCAAAATTGATTGCATTGGTGCTCCACCATTTCCTTTCGGCTGCCTCCATCTAACGACGATAGGTTGTAAATCTCTTCACCAATCCCTTAAAAAACGCACGTCCACCGACTTAGCAGCGGCTAGGAAGCTCGACAGAGTGGCTCTACACGATAAACCGCCGGCGGCTGCGACCGGCGGGTCGACGGCGCTCTCGTAGCCTATCTGACCAGCGCACCGCCGGACTCTGGTCTTTGACAGTGCCAAGCATAGGGACAGCCGCCATGTTGAGCAGCTATCGAAGTGCGGCGCACCTTCGCCGTTCAATCGAACACCCGTGGACTTCGGTTTCTCCGAGGATCTCGGCGGCGCCTTGTGCGCGGACGTCGTCGGACAACGCACTCGACATTTTCGCATGTTGCGTAGATGCTGGAGGCTCATGCCGTAGTTGCAACGTGGTGAAATCCTCAGACGGAAATCGGGCAAAGGGGTGAAAGCATGAGAAAGTTTGTCATTGCGCTTGGACTGATTGGTACGCTTGCGTCCTGCACGCAGACGGAAAAAGGGACCGCGATCGGGGCCGGAACCGGTGCAATCATCGGCGGCGCCGTCAGCGACAGTTGGGGAGGCGCGGCGATCGGGGCCGTGGCGGGCGGCGTTATCGGAAATCTGATCGGCCGTTCCCAGGAGCGCGAAGGCTACTGCGTCTATCGTGATCGCTATGGACGGCGGTACGAGGCTCGTTGCCGATAGGGCGACGGCGTAGGGCGGGGATGGTTCTCGATCGACGATTCGAAGCGAGAACCTGGCAAGCGCTTTCGGGCACTTGGAAACTCCGCGGCTTCCACACTCTCGAGGCCGGCGCCCACATCTGTGATGTTGGCGGCGGCACTCAGGAGTAAGGTGACGTGGCGCGCCCGCGGATCCACGAACCGATGTCGCCGATCTTTGGCGCCGCGACCACGAAGTTCAGGCCGCGGCGTGCAGTCGGTCTTACGAGACCCAAACAGTGCGCCCAGAGCCACCTTATCCTGAACAACCTGAGACGTCGTCCAACAAAGCGTGTTACACTTTTGAAATGACGGATGAAGAGCAGACCTACGAGTTTTCGGAGTTTTCCGGCCGGTTCAGTGACGATGGTGTCGTCGTCGAATTGCGGATTTATCGCCCCTTAGGCACCAACCGTGATTGGATTCTCGAAGTGGTTGATGAAGAAGGCTTTTCCACCACGTGGGAAGAGCCCTTCCCGACCGATCGAGAAGCTTTCGAGGAATTCATCGCAACCGTCCAACGTGACGGAATCCATACCTTTACCGACGAGCCGCCACAGACCGTCCACTGATGGAAGGGCATTGGCCATCGCTGTGACGACGATCTGTGGTTGCCAGTTGGGCTACGTCGCAACCGCGCGGCGCTGCGGTCCCGCGCGTCTTCAAAACGTCCTGACAACCCGGATTGGCGATGCCGTAAGCACTTCACGATCCCCCTCTCCGCGGCCTTCCCAGTAGGCGCGAGCCTGACGTTGAAACGAATCAAGGAAGGACGTCGCCTCGTTCTCATTCAACAGGCTTAGCGCCCCGGCATGCTCCGGCGCGCCCAGTTCGACGACTTCCACTTCGTGAAGGACCTGCAGAAGGTGCGGGTCGTACGCTGCCTGATATCGCATGGCCTCCTCGTATGTCGGGCACATGAAACAGGCATTCAGCCGTGACGGCGCGCTCGCGGCGAAGTCCTGACGGGCTTGTTCGAACAGCAGTTCGCGGGCCATCCGCCAGCCGTCGCCAAACTGATCACGTCTGTATCGCCGGATCATGCGGCCGAAATTGCCGGGCTCGACGATGCTGCCTTCGCGAAGCCTGATTGGCGACCAGTGAAACATTCCGATTCTCTCCCGCAAATATTGCGGGAATTCCTGACATGCGACCTGAGATTGTCAATGGACTTACGGTTTCCGGCCATGCCCTTCGAAATCGCTCGTTTCAGACACTCACGCCACCGCTGCTCGTCGCGCCAATCGCATCTTCAGCGGGCTCATGCCGTATTCACGACTATAGGCCCGCGAGAAGGCGGACAAACTGTCAAAGCCGCAGCGCAGCGCAATCTCGCGGATCGGGCTGCCCGAATCGCGCACCAACCGGTGCGCAACCTGAAGCCGGAGGCGAAGGTAGTACGCGCCGGGGCTGGTCGAGAGCCCTCTGGTAAAGAGCAATTCCAGCTTGCGCTGCGAGATCGACAACCGTTTTGTCAGTGCCGCGATGGTCAAGGGACGTTCGAGCGTGCGTTCCATCAGGCGGATTGCTTCGGCAAGTTCCGGATCGCGCGTCTCGATCCGGCCGAGCGAGACATAGGGTTGCACGTCGGCAGCATTATGCGTCTGGTCGTAAACGAAGATGCTGGCGACATCGAGCGCCAAGGCCGACCCCAGCCGTTGCGTGATCCAATGCAGCATCATATCGAACGTCGGCGAGGCGCCCCCGGAGGTCCAGAATTTTCCGTCAATGACGAAACGGTCGCCGAGCACCGTCAACGCGGGAAAAGCCTGGCTAAAATCTTCAAGCTCCTCCCAATGGGCCGTCGCCTTGCGCCCGTTCAACAGACCGCTGCGACCAAGCAGCCAGCAGCCCGATTCGATACCGGCGACAATATCGAAGTGCCGCGAGCACTCCTGCAGCGCTCCGATGAATTTCCTGCCCGCGTGGCGATCGAGATTGAAGCCGCCGATCACCAGCAGCGCATCGCCGGCAAGCGGTTGCCCGAGCAAACCGTCGACCGCGATCGGCACGCCGCAGGTCAGCGTCACCGGCGCGCCATCGGCCGAAAGCAACCGCCATCGAAACACCTCGCGACCCGAGATGCGGTTGGCCGCCCGCATCGGATCCAGCACCGAGGCGAGCGACATGATCGACGACTCCGGCAGGATGACGACGGATACTTCGATCACAGGCTGTGGACGTCCGTCAGAAGGCATGCGGTAAATGTCAAATTTCGAGCGGAAAATGTCAATTCCCGCAATGGCGTTCGGGCATTATCACTAAGTATCGATCTCCCTACGCGCGGCGCTGCAGCCCCGCGCTGAGACGTTCCCCTTTCCGCCTTTTGCCGGAACGGGCCGGTCGGAAACCATCCGCCGGCCCGTTTTTTTTTCATCTGACCGCCACGCACGGTGAGTGTCGAGCCGGACGATCGCGCAATCATCACCCGGCGTCCCCATCAAATTGGCCGAGAATTGCGCGCGCCTTGAAACGGATGCTCATGGCAACGCGTTTTGCCGATAGCTCGGCAAGAACCAATGCGTTGCCTTTCGCGCGGCCTAACCTAGGTAGAGGTTCGAGTACACCAAGCAAAGGAACGCTCTGCATGAACCGAAACAGTCTGTACCTCGTGATCGCCCTTCTCGCCGTCGCCGTTGTCGGTCTCGGCATTTACGTCTACCAGGAGGAAACCAAGCCTGGCGTCGAGATCAAGATCGGTGAGGACGGCGTCTCGGTTAAGGAGAACTGAAAGCGCTCCGGCGATGCGCCATGAGACAGGGCCCCAAGTCGGGCGATGCCGAGTTCGGCCAAAATCCGCTGCACGGCTGAAAAGCACGTGGACGCTGGAAACGCAGGCACTAATGGACCCGCAGCGGTCGCAAACGTTTTAGCGAAAGCTTGAGGATAGGTTGGCGCGCTCTACTCTCGCAAGCGAGAGGTCATTCACTATGGCGAAACATCCGAGATTCTTGTCACCGAAGCGACCGGGTTCGTACTCGGACAGAGATCTCGACTGCCAGACCGCCATCGAGGATGTCTTTAAGACCATCGCCGATTACGCTGTAGCGGCCGGATGGGCGGAGCGTGAGGTGGCCAGCGCACTGATCGAACTGGCCCATAACCACTGGTTCGCATTGGACGCCCGGGACCGCATGCTCGAACAGGCCGCAGACACCAACACCCGCAAGTCGAAGGTGCATTAGTCAGCTAGTTCCGAGCGATGCCGTCATTCTGCGGCTGCCAACAACATCACGTGCAACTCTGAATGGCTACATAAAAGCCTAAAGCGCCATCCAGTGGCACATGAAGAATTCAGCATAAGCATATGAAATCGTTGGCGACCCCTGCAGGATTCGAACCTGCGACAACCTGCTTAGAAGGCAGAAAGCGAACTGAGGGTTTCCAGGCAGTGCAGCGAAACGGTTTACAATCACCGCCCCGCTTTTCATTGAATAATCCGAGGTCGATGTAAACGGTTTTGCGTCTTCACCGGTCGCGTTCATAGACCATAAACGTCTCGTCGTCACACCTCTTTGGTGCTCCATCTGGCACCGTATCCACCGACCTACCGGACAGCAGGTGGGCTCAAAGGAGATCCAAAAATGCGCCCGCCGCTCCAAAGGAACCTGTCACAGAGATTGTCAAGACCGCGAAAATTATCGGTACGCCCACGTCAATCAACATGGCAACAAAAAGTCGGTATCGATAAAGAAGATTGTCACGAAATCGATGCTCGGCTTGCCACACCTCAACTGGTGACGATCTAAAACCAGTTCGGAATGTGTGCCGAAGAACCTCTCCCCAGGATAGCGCCCTACCGGCGGGCGACGACTGATTTGCCTTGTTTGCTTCACGTTCTGCGTTCGCTAATCCGAATGACTGCGAGTATTCGAGTCCCCGTATAATGAAAACAGCAAAAAAATATAAAAGGAACAGACTGGTGAACCCTACGAGGACGCCCCTATCGAGATTCAAAGTCAGACCGGATAACTCTACGACACTTCCCTTGATATCTAAGTTGTGAAGCAGGAGAACGGTAGCGGAGGTCACCATTAAGGCCTTCCGGCTTTGAAGAAAATTATCATGGTCGAGCATCAAGTACATTGTTCCCTCCATGTTCTAGACACCTAGACCAAGATCACGCAGTGACGCGGGTGTGGTATCTTTTGGCATACTCCTGCAACCATAAGATTGCCGCTTTAACCTTGTGCCGATCGCAGCCCCTTGTAGGACGCGTGGCGCAGCTTTCCGTCCTGCGTCCAAGCGCGGTACTCGACGTCAGCAACCAACAAGGGTCGAGCGAACACCGCACCCTTTCGCCTCAGCGCCGCCGCCGGCGTCTCGGCCGGGATCGCATTGAGCAATTCGCGACTGGCGCCCGAAACTACGCGGCACTAACTTCTGGTCAAAATGAAGATCTCAAAAGTCGCGCCGTATGTTGCAACGCTCCAACCACTCCGCCGGAAGCACGTTGATCGCGACATTTGGCTTCAGTTCATAAAAATCCATAAGACGATAACTCCATGCATACGGAGTGCAGTTCTTCAGCGCCGCAGCATGGAGGAAATACTGCCATTCAACCGGTGCTTCTTGTATCGAACGGAGGAAGGAGTTCTCGAAGAAAACGTCAGCATTGAACGCATCGATCTTCTCATGCCTTAGACGATCAACGTACATTCCCACGGACAGCACCGACATATACACGCCGGTCACTGCAAAGATTAGAATTCTGTAAGGTAGATTGAGCCCCATTCTGGATGCGATCAAGAAAACCACCGCAGCTATCGTGAAACTGCTGGCGACTAGTACTCTCCAGTACGCCGTTCCGAGACGATCGGACCACATGGTTGCAAAACCAATAGGCTCGCCGATGTCGCCAAACACCATGTAAGCGAAGGCACAGTACGCAAGAATTGACAGCCAGACGGACCGTTTAAGCTTCATTTTTCTCGCGCACCCAGCGTCGGCAATCACGGATTGTCGTAGGAGAAGACTTCGACAACCTCTGGGTAAGGTTGCGGTCGCATGTAGCTGCTATGGTAGCGCAGCTTCACTTTCTCCACTCTTTTTCCATCGGCGGTCAGCCAAATCGAGACGTCTGCCGTGTACGGAACCACCGCCCATTTCGCAGTGTAGTGCGTGTCGCTCGGGCCTGAAGCTGAAGAGGTCCCGCCGTCAACTAGTTTGCACGACGAAAATCTGGGGCCTGAAGAATAGGATAGCGGAGCGGTTGCTTTCCGAGCTCCCTGCCGCAGGAACCCGTCTGCATATCGTTCAAACTCCATATTCTCTGTCACGCGATACTCGTGGCTGAAGGTCTCCTTGCCGTTCTCTATCCCAAAGACCTTTGCAGAATACGACGCCGATGAACGAGTGGCCGCGTACGTCTCGTTGACGACTGCGCAAGTTGGGTCAAGGCCAGGCTCCGAGCTCGCGAAAACCTGAGTCACCAGCGCGGGGGCAAGCAAGGCAGCGATGCCGCCGGTTGATATCGCCTTCTTCATTGCGTCCCTCACGCAGCTTCTCCTCACTAACTTGATAGCGGTAAATCAACCAAAAGCTGCATCCTGTCAACGCTCTACGGGACGTGAAACCCGCCCTTCATCATGAAGGCAACCACGCCAGCGACCATGGCGCTTAGAGCCGCGCCTATCACGATCTTGCCCAGCCAACGGATGTTGCCGCCGAGTTCGTCCATTTTCTTGTTCAGGCTCGTGTCGACGGTGTCGATCTTGCGATCCATCAAGCCAAACTTCTCCAGCAAGTTTTTCCACTGCTCGTCCTTCCGGGCGTCGGTCAGGTCGGACTGCTGGCGCCATTGCTCCATACCGGAGAGCCGCCGCTCCGTGTCCGAAGCCTCCTGTTCCAATGCAACCACTCGCGCGCGAAGGTCGGGTTCCATATCGTCGATCCTGCCGGTCAAAATTGTGCCCCTCGTATGCAATTCTGATGATCACTGCGCAGCGTCGTGAGCGCTGCACTCTTCTTTCGTCCAGACGCGGGCGCCGCATAGGCCCGCGACTGTGTCATCAATCTTGTCCTGGTCTGCCGGCGTCGCGCCGCGCGCGCCGATAAGCGACGTCCCGACGACCGACCTAGCCGTCAGGTTGAGTTGCTCTTTCGACGCATTGACCCGAGCCGTTGAGGTACACCCAGCCCCGCTCACGGCACAGGCGACGATTAACGCGAGCGCGATCCGCTGCATTGGTCAGTTCTCCGATTGCTTTCGTGGTGGCTGCTTGGGCTTCGGCGCGCTCGGCGGCCCTGCCCTCGTCTCGCGCCTCGGGCAGCAGCCAGACGGCGTTGGCCGCCTGCATGGCGAGGAAGACGACGAGGCCGCCGGCAGCAGCGCCAGCGGCCAGAGAGATACGGCTGAACATCACCCAGCCTCGCGAACGCGCCGGATGAAGTAGTACAGCCCGACGCCGATGCCTGCGACGAGCGCAGCGGCCAGAGCCACTGCACCGGGCCATTGCCGGCAAATAGGGCACCGCCGGCTGACAGAAGGCCACCAAGCGGCCCCCATGCTTCCGGTTTCTTCAGCACCTCGCCGAGTCCGGTGTCGCGGCTGTCTGCCTTGGCGCCTGCTTCCGGCGGCGTCTGTGTCTTCTCGACGTCCGACCCGCTGGCATTGGCGGCCAGGCGCAGCGCATTGCCGATCACGCCCGGCTGGTCGGCCCACTGCTTCTTCGGATCCTTGCCGATGACACGGATCGTCCAGCCACGCCCGTTCACCGGGAACCCCGTCTGGGGATTGGTCAACGACCGCAGATAGGCCATGCGGGCCGCGCAGTGTTCGCGGATCACAGCGCCGACGCCACCCGGATACCGGCGGACCGCCGCAAGCGTCTGCTCGCCGACATGGCCATCCTCTCGGGCGCCGACGACCTTCTGCAGCGTCTTCACCGCGCGTGCGGGCCCGGAGTTCACGCCGAAGTCAAAGGCGGCGTAGTCGAGCCCAGGTGGAAGGAGGTCGCCACCGCTCTGGCCCCAGTAGGAGCGCCGATAAATGTCCTCGGCCTCCATCTTGGTCAGGCCTTTGACCTGGTCGGCAGTGACCGATGAGACGCCGCGGTGCGCCACGATCGTCGTATGCGTGATTCCGTACTTCGTCGGGCCGCCGCGATCGGAAGCACGATTAGAATAGCCGCCCTCATCCCCGAACATGAGTTCGAGAGCGACGGGAAGAGTTTCCCGAGCCATGTGGTTCACCTTGTTGTTGGGAAAAAGCGGACCGCGCTCAAATGCGCGACATCTTCACCGGCTGGAGCCATTCCAGCGGTAGGCGGTATTTCATGGCGATGTCCTTGTGGATTACTGAGGGGAATCTCGTCGTCTCGACAACTTGTCCGCGATCTGATTGTGTGCACTGCTCAAGCATCAGGAATGACAAAATGCACCCAGAAACGCTCGCTTTGATCGGTCGAATTCTCTTTGGTGCCGCGTTAATCCTGAATGTCGCGTGGGATCCGGCATCGAAACGTGTCTGCGACGACCCGTGGGGCCTAATCAGGTACCGGCGCTACTTCGCCACCAAATTGGGCAAATGCCATGCTGCGTTGATAGGAGGGCTCTGGGTGACAGCCTTCTCGGTTGCCATCTGGGGGCTTGTCGTGGCGAAACAGCTGCAGAAGGCCGGTGTACATTAGTCACGTGGAGCGACCGTCACGCTGGCAGCCTTACAGATATCCCGTCGCGGTGACGCGGGAGCACAGAGGGGAACGTCGATGGATGCTTTGGGCGCGGTCGTAGCGATAGCGGGGCTGTTCTGGCTAACCAGAAGGCCCTTGGCTGAGAGCTTCCTGCGTGACATCGATAAGGGTCGAAACCTGCCCGCCGAACAAGCCGCCGCACGTGGCCGCCTGCATGACTGGATCGCTGGATTGCCTTCTTGGCCGGGAGCCGCGCTTATCTTCATCGGCGGCACTGCAATCTGCTTATGAGGTTGCTCTCGTTCACTTTGCCCTTCGAGGCATCGCGAACCTGCTGATCGGTGATGACGCTCATCGTGCTGTCCTCGGAGTCGAAGAGATCAGGATGTCCCAAGGCCCTTCGAGAGGTGTCGGAAGGAATGCTTGCTTGTCTGAATATCCCGATTTAATGAGACAACAATTATTGAGACGGAGCACGTTCTGGTGGCACATGATCTTTCCTTCCATTCGGGTGAGCGGCAGATTGCCGGAAGCTACGAAGACGTCCGTGCTGACCATCGCTTTCGCTACGAGTGGGCCGACAGGCTGATCCCCCCAGGTGGATTTGGATTAGACGCGTTCTGCGGCAACGGCTATGGCGCCTGGCTCTTAGGAAAACAGCGTCAAGTCTTGGCATTGGACGGCTCGAAGGAAGCGGTCGACTTCGCCACAGATCACTTTGGCGGCCCGCGGGTCCATTTCGCCCATGCTTACTGGCCGTTTGAACTCCCTCGCGAAGCTTTCGACTTTATCGTCTCACTGGAATCCGTCGAACATGTTCCAGATGGGGCGAACTTCTTTGCCGCATTGTCTTCCGCCCTGAAGCCGGGTGGTATCCTCATATACTCGACGCCGAATGAGGACCTGCTTCCTCTGTCCGCGACTGGCAACCACTTCCACCATCGTCACTACACGACTGCTCAGGCCAAAGAACTGGCATTCGCTGAGGGGTTGGAAACAATCACCTTCGCGGGTCAAAATACGTACGACATGACACCCGAAGGCAAACAAGGCGGCTTGCTGACCGAAGCCGAAATGGCTCTGCAGGACGGCGTGCCTGGCCAATTCAACATCTTCGCCTGCCGGAAACCGATGCCCAAGCCTCAAGGTGGGTGGTTCAAAAAAATGCTCCTGAGAGCCTTCGGCTAGAAAGCTCGATTTCGCACTTTGTGATCAGGCCGCGGTCTTCCATCAGGCGTCCTCACCAGGTTTATGAAAAAGACCCCAGATCCCACGAGGAGGATCTAGGGCCTTCCGTCTGAGCGTTCGAATTCACAGACGCCCGCTTGTAGGGCGGACGGCTTTGTAACTCAAGCTTGTAGCGTGCCTCAAGCTGCGGTTTTGTGAGTCTCGCGCCAGAGTTCCATCAAATGATCAACGCTGATGCCCGTGAGGTCAGACGCCTCCTTGAACGATGAGCCGGAAGACAGCATGGCGAGAGCGGTTTTCTCTTTGTCGGTCATTGGTCGCTCCTAATAGTTGCCCACATAAGAAAACCCCGTCGGCTAAGGCGGGGTTCCATAAACATTTCAGTTCTTTAGGATTACTGCTTCTTGATGAAGGCGACGTTGTAAACATTGCCGTCGTCCAAGCGGCCGACCTCTTCAGCAAGCTCCCCGCCTCGGAAGAAGAACGGGGTGTAGCCGACACTCTTCATTAGGTCGAAGTAACCGCGCTAATCTGTCTGCGAGACAGCCTGAAGCTGGCCAGGATGAACCTCCGACATGACGATGGGGGACTGCGTCGTAAGGATGCGCTCGGCGCCTCTCATGACGTAGGGTTCCGCTCCTTCGATATCGACCTTGAATACTCTCGACGGCGGCGCCGACACGCTTGGCTGCACCGGTAAGTTTGTCGAGCTTGCTGGTGGCCTGGTCAACGCCGGTCGTTTTGGCCTCGATGCCTAAGGAAGCGAGTTCAGTCATTCTTCACCAACCAGAGTATACAGGGCCGCAGATCTACAACCAAAACGAGGATGTGATGCGTTCCATATTGATGTTGCTGATGGTCGCCTCGTCGACGGGTACCGCGCTCGCGGCCTCTCCACAGGTAGTGGCCGGTGGCGGAGACCGGTACACGAACTTTGCGGCATGCGAGCAGAATCCAATTCAGGACGGCAAGTTTGGCGGTGACGCGTATAATTCCGCGCTCGACGAATGCATGAAGGGCAATGGATACCGTCTTAAGGCGGAGTGTGGCAGCAAGCGTGACAGTGACTGCTACGAAAGAGGCACATTTTGGTGGCTAGGTCTCTGACGACCGCTTAACCACGCGGCGATTTCTTGCCGCCCCGCGTATCCGAAGCTTCGCTTCCGCCACATCGGCCGCCGTCGTCTGACGGTCGACAGTGTCGGGCTTGCCGGTCCTGTTGATGATGGAGAGGGTCACCTGATCCATGCGACGGATCACGGAGAGTTCCCAGGGATTGATGGCCGCTCCGGTGAGGCGACAGAAGGACTCTATCTCACCGAAGCTGATGGGGTTGGCAGCAAAGCCGGACTGCCGGCTGTTGTGCAGTTCGACGAACCAATCCCAGATATGAAGCCCGAAGACGAGTTCTTCGGGCGGGGCATCATTCTTGCGCCGAGGCGCGAAATGCGCAGCCGCAAAGGCGATTAAGTCCTCTGCGACCGCTTCGTAAAATTCGCGTCCTCGTCGGCGGCCTTATCCACCTGCTCGGCGATGAAGAAGTACCGAGGATCCGAGATGATCTGCATGACGCTCTCGGGAGTGCACTCGACCGGTGTTTTGTCCCTGGTCATGTTCCAAGAGACGATCGAAGCCGCGACGATTTCATTCGTGCGCTCCTCGACCTCCTCTACCGTACCGACCTTCTTCGGGTTCTTCTTGTTCTCGCGGATGGCGGAGTTCGCCAGGCGCCGCTGCACCCGCTTCACTCGTTCCGATCGGTAGGAGACGATTTCAATTACAAGGCCGGTCTTGTCGCCTGTGATCGGGTGAAGGATTTCGAGCGGGAACGCCTGCTCGAAGTCAAAGGCGATTTCCTTGTCGAACTTGGCAAGATCGGACATGAGTGCTCCTTAGATGACGGCCGGCTCGACGGTGAGGATCTCGGTATTGATCCCGATGTTAAAGGTGCGGCGAAGCACGTTGTCGCCTGCGCCGACCTGCTTTCGAGCCGACATCACGAGACCACGGAAGTAGTCGACGCTATTGGAATAGGTCGCGTCCGGAGCGTCCTCGTATTCGACCTTGATATTGTATTGGAACTTCGTCTTCTCCGCGTCGCGAAGCGCCTGCTGGCCGGAGTCGAGCGGATCGTCTCCGACGACGAGAGCAAGAGTGCCGGCGTCCCGCGCACCCTTCAGGTGGCGAACACGGCCGTCAGACAACGACTGGAAAGTTACGTCGGCGGATTCGTCGCCGATCTCGCCGCCGTCCTCAACTTCCTTGATCTCAACCCAAGTCAGGGCCTCAAAGGCTGCGATTGCGGCTGCATCGCCGCTTGCATACGGAATGGCGGTGGTCCCGCCGATGAAATAGCGGGCCCCAGTGGCCGTCGTGATCGTCATGGGAGGTTTCCTTTAGGCTGCGAAGGTTTCGTATTGAATGGTCACCGGGACCATCAACGAGCCGTTGGCTGGCGGGAGCGGGATTGCATAGGTTTTGCGGTTGACCTTCACCTTCACGCCGCTCTCGTAGAGGATCAGGTCTTTCGGAAAATGGGCGACGATCTGGTCGGCGCGCTGCAACGGCACGATGATGCCGGTACCGCTGCTGTAGTGGACGTTGACTTGCATGATGCCGCGGTGCTGCTGGCGACCAGGCCCGACGGTGCGTGTTCTTGTCGGGCTCGGCAGAAACACCACCTCGAGGTAATCCTTCGGCTTCGTCTGCCCCGCCGGCGGGAACGTGACAAACGGCGCGGCGATTGGCTGGGCCGGCGTGAAGGTCAGCGACACCAGTCGGTCAATCAGCGCCTTGAAGATGTTCGCTTCCACACCTGTCGGCATTCGTGTAATCCTTCCCGGCGATGGCCGATAAGCTCTCCGACGATCAGGTCTACGAACGCCTGCACGCCGCCTACCTCGCCTTGGGCCGGGAGGATGGAGAGACCGTGAGGGGCGACACCGCCCTGAAAGCCGCGCGTCGCGCCATCCTGCTGCTTCAGATGGGCCACCTAGCCGCACAGGACAGCGGATCGGACGAGAACCGGGCAATTAAAGCCCCAGACGACGCTTCAACTCCGACGCCTTCTGATTGACGATGCCCTGCCACCGCTGGGCCGCGCTGCGGACGAACGCGTCCGGCGACTGACCGTTTGCCCCGAACTCCCGGTGAACCGCGTTGCCGGCGGTGAAGCCGACATAGATGGTGTCGTTGACGTCGGCGCCGAGAATAACGGCCTCGATCTGGCCGACGTCGAACGCGTAGGTTTGACCGGCAACGGGGCCAAACTGGCTTTTGATCGTCGGCATCGCCGTTGTCGAAGCGAGCGCAGAGGCCCGTAGGAAGCCCGTATCCACCCGCATGCGCCCACCGGCGCCCGTCGGCTTCAGCATCTCCTCGGTGACGTCGTGCACGGATTCCTTGAAGACGGCTTCGACGGCGCCCGGGATCTTCTCTGCGAACGCGGCAACGGTGGCACTGAACGAGAGCTTCGCCATATCAGACAGCCTCGGCACGGAAACGGCGGACGACGGCGCCGATGTGGTCGATCTTGTATTCCAACCGGCAACGGCAGCCGGAAATCTCGCTGACCGGGGCGCGTGGGTCGCCCGGATACCGGAGTAGCGCTCCGGACGGGCTCTGAAACACCTCGTCGATGCCGATCGATGTGCCGTTCAAGACACGGTGCGTATGACGGACGCGCTTGTCGCCTGCGTTTCGCCACGTCTTCGTCACGTCCTGCGCCTGGACCTTCCCGCCTTCGATCTGCTGGCGGATCGCTTCGTCACGAGCAGAGCCGAGCGCAATCACGGTTTCGGTGCGCGCCAGCATCTCACCACGGAGAAGCAGGTTTTTGTCGCGCAGCCGACCGATGATCCTCGCGAGGTCGTCGCCGGTTATCGGCTTACCCTCCCGCATGGCGGCTGCAATGGTGCGGTCGAAGCGCTTGTCACGGGTCTTGAGCTCGAAGTACTCGCCCATCAGCTTCGGATCACCGGAAGCAAGATTGACGCGCGCCCGCTCGATGAACGCGATCTGGTGGCGCGTCAGACCGATGACGCCGCCCTCGCGCTGCTTGCCCACCCGATTGACGCGGCCGACAACGTCGAGCGCCGTCGAGCGAGGGCTCGCGCCCCGGGCAAGGCCTGCTTCCAGCGCCTGGCGGATGCCCTGCCGCTGATCGTCCGTGATGTGTGTGACCATCGTCGACGACAATTCGCGCAAAATCGCCTCGGCGGCCGGGTTGCGGACCCCGAAGCGCCAGATGACGCGGTTGCCTTGCGGGTCTGCTACCTTCGGGAGCTCGGCGACTGCATTCGTGCCCCCGGCATTGAAGGCTTCCTGCAAGGCGATTTCGAGAGCCGAGAAAGCCTCGGGCTCGATCTGCATGGCCTCGATTGCTCCGCTGATGTCGCCGCGCTCGAGCCGTTCGATGACGCGCGCTAGGACGATGGACGCGCGTATCTCGTCTATTGCCTCGCGGAAAGCCGCGGCGAGCTTTGGCTCGTAGGTGAGATGCAGTGTATGGAGGTTCATGAGCCGTAGCGATCCAGGTTCGTGACCGTAAATTTGTTACAAGCGCCGACCTATTTGGACATCAGAGCGTCGAGGCCTTCAGCGCTATTCACGAATGTTAGAATTTCAGTAGAGTAAGAGCCAAATACAGAGGCCACACATGAGCGAAGACACCCAAGATGGACGTCGTTCGATCTGGACACCCATTGTACCCGTAATAGCCGGTGGTGCGCTGACACTGATCGGCGGTGTTATTGGTTCCTATTTCACGTTCATCAATGCTGGCCGCGATCTCGATATAAAGATGATCGAACTGAGCCTTAGTATCTTGGGCGGCGAGAAAGGTGGTGCGGACGATCCCGCTGAAGATGTTTCCTATGTGGAAGCCCGTCTGTTCGCACTTCGTACCCTGAAGAAATATTCAGGAGTTGAGATCGCAGACGAAGTTATGAGGCCGTGGGCGCAGGG
Organism: Ensifer sp.; assembly: GCF_035999185.1. Taxonomy (GTDB): domain Bacteria; phylum Pseudomonadota; class Alphaproteobacteria; order Rhizobiales; family Rhizobiaceae; genus Ensifer. Next base: position 107,355 of record NZ_DASYHB010000109.1, read on the forward strand.
CGGGCGGATTCCTTCCGCTGCCGCTGTTCTCCCTTACCCAAATACCACCGGATTACCATCTGGCGGTCTTGGTGGTGGCTTTGGTGGCTTCGGTGGCTTTGGTGGCCCTGGCGGCGGCCTGGGCAGTGGCGTTGGTGGTGGCTTCGGTGGCTTCGGTGGCTCTGGCCGCGGCCTGGGCAGTGGTTTTGGTCCCAGCGTTGGTGATTTTGCACCTTCGCCTATAGCCGAGATTCCGAATGGTTATTCGCCCGTCGCTGCGATTGAAGGCAGTAACATCATCACCAAATCCGTCAAATCGAATGATCGCCTCATACTGGGAAAACTATCGGCTTACGATTGCCTCGGGTTTCGCGACGCTTACATCGAAAAACTCGTCACACCGGATGCTTTCAAAACTTGGAAAAGTTCATTTTGTAAGAGCACGGAGAGCAATAGGTCCGAGCGTCCCGATTGAGTTGTCAATCATTCCTTCCTTGTACAATGAAGACGACAGCGGTCACGCCGTCGTACTTGTTCGGGTCGCTATTCGCTATGGCGTAGTCGGTACCGTTGGCGGTCACCACGTCGCCGACGGTCGGCTCGATCGCCAGCCCGACTGACGAGATGTAGATCTGCATGTCGCCGGTCTTGATCGTGGTGCCGTCGATGTAGCGGGCCTCGTAGGCCATCGGGACTAGCGTTGCCGGGTGTGACGTCACGGTGGGCTCGCCGCCGTAGACGTTGTCCGGAGGCGTCAGGCGTTTCACAGCACCTTCCTGGCCGAACTTGGCAATTAGGCGCCGTGCCGTGGTTTGCAGGCGCGCGTAGAGCGGGTTGACCATCACACCACCAGCGCTCCTGGCCAGATCGGCGTTAGGAACGCCCAGAGCAGCCCCTCGATCGCGGTGACGACGGGCAAAAGGCTGCTCGGGTTCGTCAGCTCGAGGAAGGCAGCCTCGTAAGAGGCATTGATGATGGGGACCGGAACCTCGGTCGGCGGGATCGCCTCGCCGTAGTAGGTTGACGCTCCGGTGCGCGGCCATGCCCGCTCCTGTGCGTATCCACCAATGCGATGGCCATTGAACCTCGGTTCGTACCGATCGATCACCAGAGAACCGCGTTGGCGCGCTGCGATCTCGGTATGGTTCATACCTTATAAGGTTCAAATCATACCCTATCATGTCAAGCGCAAAGGATATTACTTGTACCCTTCTCTCGGGTATTTTTTATACCATGGCAAGTGACCAAGAGAAGTTTGAGAGAGAAGAGCGCGCGAAACGCCTTAAAGCAGCACGTGAGACCGCCGGTCTGTCGGGACCGAAGGGCGTGGTGAACGCGTCCGACGGGAAGATAAACGAGAACGTCTACAAAGCTCACGAACAGGGTCGCAACGGTTTCACCGTCTCTGATGCTCGTGAATATGCCGAGATGTTCAATGTCTCGCTCGAATGGCTTTACCTGGGTATCGGCTCACCGGTACCGAATGAGCCGGCACCATCAAAAGCAGTCGGCGAAGCAGAGGTGAAGAAGCTGCTCCGCCGGATTGATGGGCTTCCAGAAGAAGCGCTTGACCCATTGTGGGGGCTCGTCACCTTTTACCTTCCGAAGGGCGGCGACCAACCATCACATAGCCCCTCTGATGATCAATCTGCACGCCCCACTCTCCACCGTGCAAAATAGCCATTGCTATCGAGATCTCGGCTGCTTTTCGTTTGATGACGGTCTCCATCTCCTCTTCGGTCTTTACGCCAGTGCCGTAGAGGAGATCCGCTACTGTCTCCTCGGCCTTGGTTGCATACTTGCGACGGATTTGATGGATGATCGCCATGGCCCGCCTACACCCGTTCTGTGTCGTTGATTTCCGGTAGTTTGCCGACGTGAGAATAGGTCATGCTCTTGCTCCCCTGAGCGCTTGAATTGGGCTAAGCACGGCGGTAAAATGAGAACGAAACAAGAACAATGTTAGGGATCAATTCGCATAGGTTAACAGCCACAGGATGTAGCACCGACTCTCTGAAAAGCGCCGCTGTCTTGTGTTGCGCAGCTTGGATTGCGCACAACGGAATGTGACTACCCGCCAATATTTCTTAATAGATGGGAGTCAGTTGGGGTGATAGTGTTGTTGTCATGAACGACAAAACGACAAAGAACGTTATTGCCGCGTTTACCGAAGAGCAGGTGGAACGTCTTACCGGTGTCACTGTGCGCCAGCTGCGCACATGGGACCGTACGAAGTTCTTTGTCCCCAGCTTGGCCTATGAAGACCGTAGCCGCCCGTACGCCAGGCTATACTCGTTCCGCGATTTGGCGTGCTTGAAAGTGCTCAACGCGCTTCGGAACGAATCGAGTGTTTCACTCCAGCACCTTCGAGAAGTTAAGAAGAAACTGGCCCATTTGGGTGATGACGCATGGGCAAAGACTACGCTTTATGTGCTCAACAAAAAGGTCATCTTCGACAATCCAGAGACGAAATCTAAGGAAGAAATTGTTTCTGGACAGGGCATTCTACAAATCCCGTTGAAAGTCGTCACCGGCGAACTGCAGAGCGCTGTGGATGCCATGCGCCGGCGCGACGAAAGCTCGGTCGGCAAGATTGAACGCAAGCGCGGGACTGGAGCGGCCGCCACGATTTCTGGCACGCGTATCCCCGTGTCTGCTGTTAAGGCATTTTCGGATGCCGGCTACAGCATCGATGAAATCCTGAAGGAGTACCCCACCCTGGATCGCAACGACGTCATCGCGGCCATCAATTACGTGGATGCCGCTTGAAAGCACCGAAGAAACCTTTGCGATTTTTCTTGGATGCAAGCGTCCCCGATTCTGTTGGCAAGGTTTTATCGGATGCAGGTTTCCCGGTGATTTACCACCGAGAAGCGCTCGCAGACGGCACGAAAGACCCTGTCGTCTGCCAAACCGCAATTGAGAATGAGGCTGTCCTTGTCGCCGTCGATGCCGACATGAAGCAGCTTACGAAGCGGTTTGGGAAAACTGAGGACCGCTTCCAAAAGCTGGACCTCCTGATGTGTTCCTGCAACGCAGTGATGACATCGAAGCGTGTGGCCCAGGCACTTAGCCTGATCGAGCACGAGTGGCGCGAAAGCCAAACCAAAACTTCCAAGCGACTTTGGGTGGAGATCACCAACCATCACATCCTGACGTACCGGTAGTCCCCTCGCCTATTCCCAACGATTATCCTTTTTCTCAGCCCGCCCTAATCGGCGGGCTTTTTGCTGCCTGCGATTCGAGCAGGGTTCGGGCAGCGCGCAATCAATAAGGTATTTTTTATACCCCTTCATATTGACGACATCAGGTACAATCTGTACCTTGCTCTCATCAGCAAGGCGCTGACGAGAGGACTAAGCAAATGGCGATGGTCACCCGATACAACATCCAAGACGAGGTTGGCCGGTTCCTCACCGCTGAGGGCTTCTTCTCGTACGAAGCCGACGATGCAGCCGAGTTCCGGGACGAAGACGAGGCCATCGAAGAGCTGGCCGTCTACCCGGGCTGCACGGTCGAAACGTACCAGCGCCCCTCTGCTTTCCCCGATTTCACAGCAACGCCCTCGATCGAGAAGGAGGCCGCGTAATGTCCTTCAAGCCCCGCCGCGTGAAGCTGCACGAACTGTACCGCGAGATTGAAGCCCTCGGTGGCGCGTCGAACTCATCCGAGGATGAGGCCTACAACAACGCGATCGAGGACGCTCTGTCGATCCTCCGCGCCTCCGGGTTTGCCGAGGGTTCTTACGTCGACCAGCCCGAATACGACAACCGCGCCCGCCTCGCCGCTCGCGAGTTCGCGCCTGTCGCAGGAGCGGCACTCGCATGAGCACGAAAGCGAAAGGACGGCCAAAGCTTGGCGACGGCAACACCGAGCGCTTCCATATGGCGATCACCGCTGAAGAGATCTCCGCCATTGACGACTGGCGCTATGCGAACCGGATACCAACAAGATCGGAAGCGGTGCGGCAGCTTGTGAGGCTTGGCATCGATGCTTCCAAGCAGGATGGCCGGTCATGACCTGCCCTATCCAGTACGCCTGCGATCCGGTAGCCCGGTATTGCGAGTGCTCGCGGTGCCAGTTGCCGCCAGCGCCCAATGCCGACCTGGACGCGCTGCAGGAGTTCAACGCCGCAGCGTACTCGCTCGCCACCTTCATCATCCTCCTCGCCGCCCTCCTCGCCTTCATGGCGATCGGCTTTGCGAACACCGAGGAGATCCACCGCAAAATTGTCGCCGAGAGGACCGTCTGATGACCGCTCCCGCAATCGAACACAGCATGCGCCGGCAGACCGAGGCGGCAAAGGCCCTCCTCGTCGATCTCCGCAACCAGGGCGCCGATGACGACGCCGAGCTCGTCGCCGACACCATCGAGGGCGAAACGAACCTCTTTGAGGCGATCGAAGAGGCAATCGCGGAACTCGACGAGTGCGACGTTCTCGTAACTGGCCTCAAGGCCAAGGAATCCGACTTCGCGGCACGCCGCAAGGCGATCGCGAAGCGCGCCGAGCGCATCCGGGCCCTGATCGAACAGGCGATGCTGGCAACGGACCAGATGTCCATGAAGCTGCCGACGGCGACGCTGTCGCTCTCAAAGCGCGCGCCGGGCCTGATCGTCACCAATGAAGCTGACATCCCGGTCGAGTTCTGGATCGAGCAGGAGCGCCCGGCGCCGAAGCTCGACAAAAGAGCCCTAACCGCCGCCTTGCGCGAGGAGAACGCCAGAGTGCCCGGCGCCACGCTCGACAACGGCAGTTTCAGCCTTTCCGTCAGGAGGAAGTGACTATGAACGCCCTCACGAAATACGACATGACGTCCAAACAGGTCACGCTGGTCAAACAGACGATCGCCAAGGACTGCAACGACGACGAGTTCAACCTCTACATGGAGGTGGCGCGCGGCAAGGGGCTCGACCCGTTTCTGGGGCAGATCATTCCGATGGTGTTCTCGAAGAAGGACGCCAACAAGCGCAAGATGACGATCATTATCAGCCGCGACGGCCAGCGCGTCATCGCGCAACGGTGCGGCGACTACCGACCCGCCAGCAAGCCACCGACGTACGAGTTCGACAAGGAGCTGAAAAGCCCGCTCAACCCGCAGGGCATCGTTTCGGCCACGGTCTATCTCTGGAAGCAGGATCCGAAGTCGGGTGAATGGTACGAGGTCGCCGGCCAAGCCTATTGGGAAGAGTTCGCCCCGATCAAGGACGAATGGGCGCAGAACGACAACGGGAAAAACTACAAGACCGGCAAGCAGACGCTCGACGACAGCGGCAATTGGGCCCGCATGCCGCGCCTGATGATCGCGAAGTGTGCCGAAATGCAGGCGCTGCGCGCGGGCTGGCCGGAGCAGTTCACCGGCCTCTATGACGAAGCAGAAATGGATCGCGCCAAGGTTCTCGACCTGACAGCATCTGAAATCGTCCTGAAGGAAGCCGAAGACAACCGCATGCGGGCAATCGGCGCCGATAACTCGATCACCGTCACCTGGGGCGACAATTGGGCGCTCGAGAATGTGCCGGTCGGTCAGTTCTTCGACGAGGCGGTCAAATTCATCAACGAGTCGACGCCGGACACCGTGGCAAGGTGGCGCGATGCCAACCGGGAGCCGCTGCAGCGCTATTGGGCATTGCAGAAGGGTGACGCATTGGAACTGCGCAAGCGCATTGATGCCGCTATAGCGCGCGCTCCGTCCCGGCCGGCGAACGACCCGCTGCGCAATCATCCGCTGATGGCTGGTTGAACATGGGCGGCCCGGTCCTTCTCCAATGGAACGGCGAGGCCTTCCAGCCGGCGAACCGGCATTGGGTCAGCCAGTGCGACAAGCGCTTTGTAGTCGGCGAGTTCTATACGCTCGCCGAGCACAACGACCGGAGCATGAACACGCACCGGCACTATTTCGCGTCGGTCGCCGAGGCTTGGCGGAACCTGCCGGAGCATTTCGCCGGCCTGCCCTTCACCGAATCCGCGGAGCATCTGCGCGCCTACGCACTGATCCGCACCGGCTATTGCGACGCTCACACCATCGTCTGCTCGAGCAAGGCAGAAGCATCGCGCATGGCGGCTTTCATCCGACCGATCGACGGCTTTTCCATCGTCGACGTCAAAGAGGCAACCGTCACCCGGTACGTGGCGAAAAGCCAGTCCATGAAAGCGATGGACAAGCAGGAATTCCAACAGAGCAAGGTGGCCGTCCTCGACTTCCTCGACGACCTGATCGGCGTCGAGCGCGGCACCACGCACCGAAACGCAGAGAGCGCCGCATGACCGGCCCGCTCCTCATCTGCGACCTCCGCCCTGAATGGAACTGGCGTCCTTACGTCACCTTCTGGCGCCCGAATAACGCCAACTACGCCTACCCGCTGGCGTGGGCTGGCGACTACACCGAAGCCGAAGTCATGGCGGCGGGGAGCTATTACACCATCTTCGAAGGCGGCTCGCTGATCCGCTTCCCGATCTTGCGCTCGCTCGTCGAGCCATTGGCGGTTGCCCCGGAGCCTGGTCACATCGATGGAGATGCCGGCCCGGTCGTTCGCCAGAATCCGATCAACTGCGAGATGCTGCGGGAACTGGCCTACCGGCCCGCGATCGTCGCGTTCGCGAAATTGGAGTTTGCGCCATGATCGACTGGCAGAAAACCGCCTCTCAGGTCATCGGCGAGGTTCACCGTAACCTTCCAGCCGACGCCGATCTCGCCGCCCGCAAGAGGGCGTTGCGCGCTGCGCGGCCTTGGGAATTCGCCTCGACGAGCTGGGGAAAAAAGGTCTGGGCGAAGCACTCCCGCAAGTATCTCGAAAAGTTCGGCCTGCCGCCGCTGAAGGCGAAGGCCATCGAGGATCACCTCTCGCCGCTTGAACGGCTGATGGTAAAGGCAAAGGGGGCAGCATAATGGCCCGTCGCGAGTTCACCAAAGCCGTCTACGTCCAGATCGTGAAGCGCGCGATGCTCCCGAACGGAGAGATCGCCTGCGAGGGCTGCGGCCTCATCCTGGGCAAGAAGAAATACCACGTCGATCACACAATCGCGGACGCCCTGCAGATCGACAAGACCCGGAAGCTGACGGCCGACGACGGCAAGCTCCTCGGCGTCGAATGCTGCCACAAGCCGAAGACGGCCGAAGGCGTCTCGGTAATCGCCGAGGCGAAGCGTCGCGAGGAAAACCATCTCGGCATCAAGCGGCAGACGAAGCCGATCCGGTCGCCCGGGTTCGCGAAGTCCGAGAAGGCCGCGCGCCGGTCGCCTAAACCTTCGCTGCCCTACCGGCCCATGTATCGCGAAGCCGCCCTCTCCTCTGCCCAGTCCACCAACAGGGAGGATTAATCCCATGCGACCATACGATGTGAAGACTGAAGCCGATCTGTTGTCGATGCGCAGTGACAACCACCCGCAAGAAACATCGGCTTGGACCATTCTCAATCTTGCCGACGAAGTCTCGCTGTTCCCGCCATCTGGCGTTCCCGGTCCATCGTGGGTGACCATTCCGCGCGCCCAATTCAACGCGATCGTCGACTGGTACATGAAGGATCAGGGCCAATGAAGCCAACACCGACACCCGAGATGATCGAGGCTGCAGCGAAGAAGCAATTCGAGCTGCACCACCTCACCAGATGGGAGACGGCCTCAGACGAGGAGCGGTCAAGCCATCTCTTCGACGCCCAATCTGTCCTTTCCGCCGCCCTCTCCGCCAAGCCAGCAGCGGCGGTAGTGGGGGAGCGGGACGGGTGGAAGCTCGTGCCGATCGAGCCGACGCCGGAGATGATCGACGCTGGCCGTATAGCTCGTTGGAACATCGAAGGTGGCTATGGCGGCCCTTCGTCGTGGGAGGCCATGCTTGCCGCCGCCCCTCCCGCGCCCGATGGCTGGCAGCCGGACGCCGGTCTGCAGTGGCATCTTGACCGGATCGGAGAGGAAATCGCCGCCGGCAGGAAGCAAAACGCGCTGGCCTACCTGTCTTTCGCGTTCGCTGAGACATCGTCCGAGCTAGACCGGATGCGGCGGGAGCTGGCCGAAGTCAGCGACCTGCTGAAAGACCCGGCCGCCGTTCGCATCAACTACCTGCGCGGCGAAATCGCTTGCCAGTCGCTCATCGACGAAGCGCGGGCGGGTGCTTTCAGGGAGGCGGCGGCCGTAGCCGAACTCGACGCCGATTGGTCCGCGTTCGGGAAAAAGAACCTTGAGCCGTGGGATACCGGCCCCGACACCGTTCGCGACTACCGGCTCGGCATAGTTGCCGGCAGAGCGATTGCCGCTGCGATCCGCGCCAAAGCCGAGGAGACGCGGACGTGACCGGGTTCGGCTTCATCGCATCCCTGCTCCTCATCTGGGCCTGGCTTGAGCCTGAAAAGGTTGGCCGCTGGCTCGCCCGCGTGAAATCCGGCATCTCCCGCCAAGAACAAGGAGCCGAAGAATGACCGCGAGAGCAGCAATCAAGGCGGCCGACCTGAAGCGTATGGCCGATGTGGCCAAGTCGAAGGGCGTCACGATTTGGATCGAGGTCAACGGACAACGCGTCGGCGTTTCTCCAGATATCCAAGCCCCCCCAAGCCTGTTACGGTTGACCTGAAACCAGATGACTTCACGTCATTGGCGGAATGGCAGGCGTGGAGAGACCGAGAACGTGCTCGTGAAGCTCAAAGGAATTTATAAGGTCAAGCGCCGGCCGGCGAGCGGCGATCGAAAAGAATCCCTGCACTGGCATTAGCCGCCTCTACACCGGATCGCGCAAGGAAAGCGTCTGGACGCCGGAGTTGATCGCGCTGTTTCGGGCCAAGGCGAAAGCTCACATGCTCCTCGCCTTCGAAATGGCGATACACACCGGCCAGCGCCAGGGCGACCTGCTATCCCTCACCTGGAAGCAGTACGACGGAACCCACCTATCATTTGACCAAGGCAAGACAAAGAAGCGCGTTCGAGTGAAAGTCCACAGCAAGCTCAAGGCCATGATCGACGCCCTACCAAGGGACAAGATGCGAATCGTGAACAACTCGCGCGGCCGGCCCTGGACGAAGGACGGCTTCAAGACGTCGTCGGCGAAAGAGTGCGCCAGGCTGAATAAGGAAAGCCAAGACGTGAAGATCGAGGGAGTGACATTCCACGATCTGCGCGGAACGTTCATCACCGAACGGCAGCGAGAAGGATCAACGACAGAGCAGATCGCGTCGATCACCGGACACTCGATTGCCGAGGTAGGCAGAGTGCTTGAGAAGCACTACCTGGCGACGGATCAGCAGACCAGCGATGCTGTCATTCTGCGGATGGAAAGAACATCAGGAGAATGACTTCTGTAAACGGCTACAGGAAAGCTGTAAACGGGATCCAGTATAAGGCGAGAAATCGCCGCAAAACCCTTGAAATTGTTGGCGACCCCTGCAGGATTCGAACCTGCGACAACCTGCTTAGAAGGCAGGTGCTCTATCCAACTGAGCTAAGGGGCCGTCTCGGGCTGTTGCCCGTCGAATGCGGCTGAAGGACCCTCAGTGGGTCCAGGGCTGCATCCGGGTGAAACGGAAGTTGTCCGGATAGGACACACTCTTGCGTGTCGCCTCCTTCGGCGCAATCACGCGGTATTCGATGCCGTTACGTTCAGCATAGGCGATAGCCTGCTCAGCATTTTCGAAGGTCAACCGCAGCTGCTGCTTCATGTCGCCGGAGCTGGTGTAGCCCATGATCGGGTCGATGGTGCGCGGCTTTTCCTGATCGAACTCCAGCACCCACAGATTCGTCTTGGCCTTGCCAGACTGCATGGCGGTCTTTGCTGGACGATAGATCTTTGCGGACATGGTTTCGAACGGCTCCATACTTTCGCCGGCCACACTCACGGGCGCCAGCTTACCGTCCTCCCATAACGCAGAATGATTTAAAACGAAATGACTTTCGGCCGGATAAATTCGGCTTTTCAGCGGGAGATCGGGGGGATTTGGGCGTTCCAACGGCAGAACAACGCATTCGCGTTCATCAGACGATTCGCAAGTCGATCCGAATGATTGGAAGAATAATGGGAACGCTAACGGCGTTACGATGGTCGGAGTGGAGAGATTCGAACTCCCGACCCTCTGGTCCCAAACCAGATGCGCTACCAGACTGCGCTACACTCCGTGCCAACGGCGCCGGAGATACACGCTTCGCCGGGGGGCCGCAAGATGAAATTTCTTCAATCGTGGGCAAAGTCCCCATCTCATTGCCAAGCGCCAGGATCGCACGCCGAGTAAAAATGTCCCATTCCGGGACAAATCACAGGTTTGTCATTCGAATTTAGTAATCGCTAAAGCCATTGCGCTTATTGCGGACCGGCGCGCAACCATGCCGTGCTCGACCCTCCCTTGCCTGCCCGAGCGATAGAATGACTGCCCAACTCGACCTCGCCACCGTCCTTTTGCTTCACAAGTCATCGTTCCTGATCGGCGCGCTCTGCTTTCTCTATGCGCGCTGGCAATCGCCGCGGGACGTGGGGCTCGGGATTCTCGCGACCGGCTTCCTGTTCCTGGCACTTGCCTCGACGCTTGCTGGCTACGGCGAGCAGAAATTGCTACCGCGCCATCTGTGGACGCTCTCCAGCTTCTCGCTCGGGATCGGGGGATACGCCCTGTTCTGGATCGGCGTACGGCGCCTGAGCGCCGGACGGCGCCGCAAGACGGATTGGCTGGCACTCTCGGTGCCTTTCGCCGGCGCCCTGATCGGCCTGGCGACCCACTTTCACGTGGTCAACACGGTTCGCGCCGGTGTCTTCAACGCCACCGCCTTGGTCTTCCTTGCAGCTTCCGCTTTTGCCGTTGCTTCCGATCGCGCCAGCGAGCCGCTGCCGGCGCGCGCCATGTTGGCGGCCGCCATGACCGTCGGCGCAAACCTCTGCCTTGCCGTGGTGATCGGCCTCGTCAAACCCGACATCATCCCGATCACCACCACCTATGCCTTCTTCCTTTCGATCATCTGTCACTTTGCGATCGCGCTTTTCACGCTCGTCCTCGTCAAGGAGCGCGCCGAGGCGGAGCTGCGGCGCTCGGCCGATACGGATGCGCTGACCGGTGCAGGGAACCGGCGCTGGTTTCTCGCAGCCCTGCCGAAATCCAACTGGACCGGTGACTGCCTCGTCGTGATGGACCTCGATTTCTTCAAGCGTATCAACGACCGCTATGGCCATCACACCGGCGACCAAGCACTGGTGACCTTTGCCGATCTCGCCAGAAAGAACCTTCGCAAAGGAGACTGTTTTGCCCGGCTCGGCGGTGAGGAGTTCGGACTTTACCTTCCCTCGACCGACGAAGAACAGGCGCGCACGATCGCCGAACGGCTGCGTATCGCCGTCGAAGACCTGAGGATGACCAGCAACGGCGAAAACGTGGCGCTGACCGTCAGCATGGGGTTGGCTGCAGCCGACGGCGCAGAACGGTCTTGGGAGGAATTGTTCAACCGGGCGGATGCCGCACTTTACGAAGCCAAGCGCCTCGGTCGCAACCGCGTCACGTCGTCGGGAACGCCGCGCGGCGTGTCAGACGTGGAAAGGTCCGTGGTGCTTCGAACGACAGCGTAATCGGAAGCGAGAATTGTCATCCGAAGCACCTCCGCGAAAAAGAGAAGCGGCCCATGTTCAACCCTGTCGGAGCCGCTTCAGATTGGAGGTGTAGTGCGTATTTTACTCTATCGGCTCAATTTCGCGTGTGGCCAAATTTCACCTATCGCACCGGAAAACACCACCATGACGGGCGAACATGCCCTCAATGCACTTTGCGTCGGCGAGCGACTGCTGTAGGTCGAAAGCGCGACCACGATCGCGCTGCCTCACCTTGGAGTTTCGCCTTGCCTTTGTAAAATCCGGTCTCGCTAGTTTCACCCCGTACGCCCGGTAGCATCAATTGCTATCGGATTGATTTTTCTTGCGTTCGTTGAGGTGACGGTTCGAGACCGGAATGGCATTGCCGATCTCAAGCCTGGCACTTTTCCAGGCGGAACCATCACCTCCATTCGCTGCCAGACCGTGTCCCCGCATCGGGTACTCAAACCGTCGTCTCGATGGACTTCCCTTCGGAAGAACCAGACGATGTCTCATGCCCTCACGGTCCGATGGACCATAGAACCCACGACCGCACCACGCCCGTGGCTTGCCTGCAGCCGCTGCCGCGGCCAACGTCCTTTCGTTTGCAGCGGCAAGACGCGGCTCAACGCCAACGGGCGGCGGCTCGACGCCTGGCTGATCTACCGCTGCGCCGATTGCGGAGATTCCTGGAACCGCCCTGTTTTTGAGCGAAAAAACGTTCGCGATGTCGCCCCCGACACGCTCGATGCGCTTCAGAACAACGACCGCGCGTGGATCCACGGTGTCGCATTCGACGTCGAAGATCTTCGCCGCAGCACCACCCGTATCGAAGAATTTCCCGATTGCCGCGTCAGTCACCACGTACTTGCAGGTCGTCTTGAGGGTAGCATGCGCCTCGAGATCCTCTTTACCGCGCCGACAGTTGTGAGTGTGCGCACCGATCGCCTGCTTGCCGCCGAGCTTGGCGTCTCGCGCTCCAGGCTTGCGCGACTTGCCGAGACGGATCGCGTGATTCTCATGCCAGAGACGCGAAGATCCCTGCAGCGGCCAATCAAGGACGGCGCGCGCATCGTAATTGATCTTTCAGCAGAAGCGGACTGGGCTGAAATCGTCGAGCGCGCGCAAGGAGGATCGCCTCCAGCCTGAGAAAACACACAGAGCGCCGGCATCGTGCCGGCGCTCTAGCGCCCGTTTTCCTGAAATCAGAATTTAACGCCGACACCGACCGTGAACTGGTGCTGGTCGACATCGACATTCACGCCGCCGAAGTCCTTGTCGCCGTAGTCGTTGTAGCGGTATTCGGCGCGGCCGAAGACGCTGTCGGTGAAGGAGTAGTCGACGCCGGCGCCGACTGTCCAGCCGTTGAAGGTTTCCTTCTCCTTCGACGCGCCCGGCACGTCGACGAAGCCGCGGGTCACGGCCCAGCCTCCGGTGCCGTAGAGCAAGGCCTTGTCGTTCAGCACATAGCCAACGCGCCCACGAATCGAGCCGGAGACCTCGGTGCCTGCTTCGATCGACGTTCCAAAAATATCGAACGTCTTATCGTTCCAATTGTAGCTGACATCGCCCTCGACGCCGTAGACCCAATCGCCCTGCTGATAGTTGAAGCCTGCAAAAGCGCCGAGCAAGCCGCCGCTGAAATCTTTCGAGGCACTGCCACCGGGGGTACTAAGGTCGCCATTCAGCCAGCCACCGCCGCCCTGAAGGCCCACATAGCCACCGGTCCAGACAAAGGCCGGCGCCGTTTCCACGAGGGGAGCAGGCTCCAGCGATTGGGCCAGATCCGCGGCCAGCCCCGCTTGCGCAAACGCAGAACTCGCCACGACGGCTGCAAGCACACTCCGGATCATCACGGATGCCTCCTGTTGCCTCAGAAGAACATTAGCAATTTATGAAGACGAAGTCTGCATTCGGGCCTTAAGTCCCTACCTGCAGCACCAGATCATCACCCCCATTGATTTAGGCGGCAATCCCGGAAGAACAAGGTGTTGCCACTGACGGCAAGCACCAATCATGGTCGTTGGGGCGGCAATCGTGCGCCTTCCAGCCGATCGCCAGGTCGAATATGGAGGCGCCTGACCGTGCCGGCGTTGAGCTCAAGCACGAAGGAGATCGGCTCACCGGAATCGATGATCGCTTCGGAGTGAGGCACCGCATCTTCGCGAATCGTCCGCACGACGCCCTGACTGTCGATGAAAAGCATATCGAGTGGCAGATAGGTGTTTTTCATCCACATCATGACGCGACGCGTTTCGCCGAAATCGAACAACATGCCGTGATCCGGCGCCATGGTCTTGCGAAACATCAGCCCCTGCTCGCGCTGGGGCCCATCGAGTGCCAGTTCGACCGTCAGTTCGTGTACCACGTTGTCGGCGGTCACGAGACGCATCTTGTCCTTGGTGAACACGATCTCTGCCAAACTCGCCGACACGAGTGCGAACAAAAAAAGCGCCACCAGGGCGCTTCTTGTGACAAGTTGACGTGCGGCGATCATCAGTGCGACCGCGCGCTTGGCGACGGGCCATCCGGATGGATTTCGGCGGCCATCAGGCCCTTCTCGCCGTCACCGAAGCGAACGAGGACCACTTGTCCCGGCCGAAGCTCGGTGAGACCGAAGCGCCGCAGGGTTTCCATATGCACGAAAATATCTTCTGTGCCTTCGCCCCGGGTCAGGAAGCCAAAGCCCTTGGTGCGGTTAAACCACTTGACCAGAACCCGCTCGAGGCCGCTCGTCGGTGTTACCTGCACATGGGTGCGCACGGGGGGAAGCTGCGACGGGTGCACAGCGGTCGACTGATCCATGGAGAGGATGCGGAACGCCTGGTAGCCACGGTCCCGCTTCTGGATGAGGGCGACGACACGCGCGCCTTCAAGGACCGTCTGGTAGCCGTCACGCCTGAGGCATGTCACATGAACCAGCACGTCCTGCATGCCGTTGTCAGGCACGATGAAGCCGAAGCCCTTGGCGACGTCGAACCATTTGATCACGCCTGTGATTTCGATGAGGTCGAGAGCGTCGCTGCCAAAGTCGTCACCATGCATGACGTCTTTTGAAGATGTCCTATCCGCCATTCTCTCCCAGCCCCTCGTTTACGCGCGACTACCGATACGGTTAACTGATTCTTATTGACCAGAATAACATCGTCCCGCCGCGGATACGCAAGACCCTCGGCATATTTTGGCCGAGAACTAATATGGGGACGCAGCCTTGCCTCTGGCTTGCTGACAGCCCACTATACGCCATCTT